>NZ_BAABAT010000001.1:107321-801359 GCF_039537565.1 Dactylosporangium darangshiense | reverse complement strand
GACGGCGCGGACGTCCTCGAACAGGACGTTGAGATGCTCGGCGTCGGCGGCACCGGCGTGGGAGTGCAGCAACAATTGTGAATGGCCTACGCCGTAGCGCCACACCCGGAATCGCCGGTCAAGCACGATCGGATCCATGCACCGATCATCTCTCGTCGGGAGCAGCCGGCCCCCCGGGCCTGTACGCCGCACCGACCGCCAGCGATCCGTCCAACCGGCGCGCTCGGACAGCGGCAAAGTAGTGCACAACTCGCCGACTGATCTTTCGCACGACCAGAGACCAGGAGACTACTTTCCGGTACTGGACAGGTGATCAGAACGGCGGGTCGGAAGCCCAGCGTTCAGGCATGAATTCAACCTCCGTGCCGGGTGCGGAGCTGGCGAGCTCCGCGAGCGTTGCGGGGTCTTCGCCCCACGCGAGAAGTGTGCGCTCGGCGCGGACGTGATGATATTTGTTGGGGCAGTTGGCTAGGACGTCCCTCAGCGGTGCAACGAGTCCGGCGCGGTGACCGACGAGTTCGGGAGCGTCGAGGAGTTGGCCTGCCGCGATGACGGCGGATCGGCGCACATCGGGATCATCGTCGCTCAGAAACGGGGCAACCGCGCCGAATATCGCCGGCCGAGCCCTCCTGAATGCGATGACTTCTGGTACGCCGTCCAGCGGGAAGCCGTGCTTACTGGCGAGCCGTCCGGTCTCGTCACCGACGTCGTCCGCCATGTCGCCGAGCCAATCCAGCAGCACGGCACGTAAGCAGCGGTACTCCGTTCGCCAGGTGGGGTAGCGGGCGTTGATGGCTCGGGCGGTCCACGGATCGTTCAAGATCCCGGCGATATAGAGAGCTGCGGGTGCGGTCGCGGAGTAGATGGTGTTCTGGTGATTTACTCGTTCGAGATACTCCAGAGCCTTCGCTCTGACTTCAGAGTTCTCGTCGGTTAATTGCGACAGCGCGACGGGGATGTCATCAGCACGCCCCATGGCGTGGCCTAGGGCCGCCCAATCAGGGTGCCAGAGCAGGACGTGCCGATCCGGCAATGGTGCTGTCGGGGTAGGGGTAGCGGCTTTACGGCTCGCGGCCACGCCTGGAGAGTACAGGGCCGGAGATCCGTGCCGTCGTCTCAGGCGACGCCTCGGTCTGTGGAAGCGACATGCACTCTTCTCGGCAGGACAGGAAGCCTCGGCGCCGCTTCGGCCTGTAACTCACTGTGACGACGACGGCCCCGCCGCCGCGCAACACTCGCGGCAGATCCGGATGTCATGCTGGTGCTATTGGCCGCGCTGTGACCTTGCATGCAGGGGGTGTCGCTGTCCGCGTCGTCGATGCCTGGCGGCCCTGGCGGTAATGCGGACGTCATCCGATCCAGATGTTGATCACAGTGTCAGCGTGTGGCGCGGCTACCGGTACGCCCTCGCCCGCGAAGATCTCCAGCTCTCCGACGAATCCGCTGAGGACGTGCAGCACGACGCTGACGTCGCCGCCAGACGCGGACACAGCGAAGTAGTCGTCACGCCCGGTGTCGCTGAGCCGCGCAACAGTCGTTGCGGGCACCTGCGGTCCCTCGGTGCGCAGTCCGACCGACGCGCAGCCACAGTCGCAGGTGGACACGACGCGCACCGTCGCGACCTGTTCGCTGAGGCTTGGGACATCGACGAACGTCACCAGCCGGACCATCAACGCATGCTCGGCCTCGGTGAGCGCCCTCGGTCGTGGCAGCCCGACGAGCGTCGGAACCGACTCGGTCACCGCGTCACGGTAGCGCTATGCCGGTCGCGGACAGCACCGGTTTCCCGTCCCGACGAGCGGTCGGGTCCGCGCCCGATCAGCGGCAGATGTGCGCGTCGCACTGGACCTGCTATCACCCGGGGGCCCGCCGCGTCACCGTCCCCGCTCTGAAGGTCATGGCCGCGGCCGATCAGCGGCCGTAGGAGTGCGGACCGCCCAGCCAGCGGCTTAGATACTCCGACTGGATATCGCCGGTCAGCAGGTCGGCCAGTGCGGTGGCGAATCCGGCTCCGTACTGCTCCCAGAGCGGTCCTTCCTCTTTGAGCATGACGGGCCAGTTGTCGGGGTCCGTGCCAGGTTTGACGTGCCAGAAGAGGAAGTCGCCGTTCCCGGTGTGTCCCCAGGAGATCAGGTCGTCGCCGGGCTCGAACCATGAGGGAATGTCTTCCCGGTCCGGGTTCCAATGCGACGCGTCACCCAGATGCCAGTCCCGCCGCCAGTTGCCCCGCCCGAAGAACTCCGCGCCGACGCACTCGTGCGCGTAGGAGTTCTGCCTGACCAGGTCCGCCCATTCCTCGGCTGCGTCGGGGGCGCACACGTGGACATGGTCATCGACCGAGCCCGGGCCGTAGGCGTCGATGAATGCCTTGTAGTCGCCAGGCAGTGTGACGCCGAGCTCGGTCTCCACCGCCGACCAGTCCTTGCCGTTCCCGGCGGAATCGGCCAGGGGCGGCAGATCCAGGATTTCAGCCAGATGCGCGGCAGCCTCGGCCGGCGTCCGCCGCGTTTCGGCGAGGTCCGCGACGGAGCGCTCACCGGACACGATGTCGTCCGGCCGGAGCAGGTCACCGCCGGTGCCGCTCACGATGGCGTACGACTCGGTGAGATCGACGACGACCAGTTCCACGTCGCGCTGCCGCCGGCCATGCTCCTCGCAGGCCAGGCGGAAGCGTTCACCCGGCCGTGCCCAGTGCCGCGGGTGATAACCCGGCTCGCCCTCCAGCCGCCACCCGTCCGGGACGGCCTCGACGGAATCAACGGAGAACTCGAAACGCTCAATACGCACAGTCCGTATCGTGCATGACCTTCGGAACCTGGCCCTACCGCCCTACCGCCCGATGGGATGCCCTCACGAACCCGTTCCGGCGGTTCCTCAGACGAACGAAGCTGGTGCAACGCCAGTGGTGTAGAACCGGTGTGCGTGTCCTCCTGGCCTCGGTCTTGCCGCCGGCGATGAGGATGTGGCCGTCGCTGTGGACTTTACGATCGAACCCGACGGCCTGGCCGGCGTTCGCGCAGCATGATCCGAGTGCGCGCTCATCGGCAGATCCGCACGCCGAGCAGCTGCTTGGCCATCACGCTGCGTAGCGCGCGGATCGCGGCTACTTGTTAACTGGCGGTACGACCGCAGCCCCGGCCAGGCTTGGTCGAGGTGATCGGGAGGATCGCTCCTATTGCGGCTGCCCACCGCAGTTTGGTGTGGCTCACTCATGGCGTGCGTCCTTCCGGTCACCGTGGCGCGGAGAGGCTCAAGAGGGGTATGCCCAGCTCAAAGTAGCGTTGCCCTCCTCGCTGACATCAGCATTGTCGTAGCGAGGAGAGATGGATGGCACGCGTCATCATCGGCATGGACCCGCACAAGCGGTCGGCGACAATCGAGATCATCAACAGCCGGGAGAAGGTCCTCGCGCAGGGCCGCTTCGGTACCGACCGTGACGGCTTTGCCGCGATGCTCAAGGCTGGCCGGCAGCACAAAGATCGGGTCTGGGCAGTCGAGGGCTGTAACGGCATCGGCCGGCACGTCGCCCAGCGGCTCGTTGCCGACCGGGAGACCGTGCTCGACATGCCGGCGAAGCTGTCGGCCCGAGCCCGGCTGTTCGACACCGCCCAGGGCCGCAAGACCGACCCGGCCGACGCGCACTGCGTGGCGGTCGCCGCGTTACGCGCCAGTGGTCTGCGTCAGGTGACCGTTGAGGACACCACGGTCGCCCTCAAGCTGCTGGTCGACCGCCGCGACACGTTGGGGCGGGCCCGGACTGACGCGGTGAGCCGGCTGCATCACCTGCTGCTCGAGCTCGTCCCCGGTGGAGCCAAGACGTTCCTGTCTGCACCACAGGCCCGCGCGTTGCTCAACACCGTCCGGCCGCGTGACATCGTCGGGCGCACCCGCCGGCAGTTGGCCTCGGAACTCATCACCGAGATTGCCGTCATCGACAAGAAGATCAAAGCTGCGAACACCCAGCTGAGCGAGCTGATCGCATCGACCGGCAGCACGCTGCAGCAGCTCAACGGGATCGGACCGTCTGGAGCTGCCCGGCTCCTGGGCGACATCGGTGACATCAACCGGTTCGCCAACCGCGACCACTTCGCGTCCTGGAACGGCACGGCACCGATCGACGCATCCTCCGGCGACCAGCACCGCCACCGGCTGTCTCGCATCGGCAACAGGCGCATCAACCGGGTCCTGCACATCATGGCCATCGTCCAGCTGCGCAACGACACCGAAGGCCGCGCCTACTACCGCCGCAAACTCGCCGCGGGCAAAAGCTCCATGGAAGCCATGCGCAGCCTCAAACGCCGACTGTCCAATGTGGTCTACCAGCACATGGTCAAGGACGCGCGACACATGCGGACGAGCCCGGGAGGGCAAACGGGAGCGACTCTGCAATCCAGCGCGGCCGGCTCGATCCCGACAGCCAGCACTTCGGAGAAGCCACTTCCCGGACCCGCCACAACCCACTCTAGAACACCCCTCCTCACGGCCTCTTGACACAGAGGGGTGCCATGAGCGGACACGCCGTGCGATTCGCAAGCCATCGTCCTGAGGCTCCTAAAGTGTTTCCAGCAGATCGCCCACGAGTTGGCGCCGCTCGGGATGACGGGCGAGATACTGGGCCACTACTTCGTCCTTGAGTTCGGAGCCTTCGATTATTGCGATCACGGCCGCATTTTTCTTGGACTCCGCCGAGACGGATCTGCCACGCTGGCCACTTCTCTAGGTCGTAGCCGACTCCCCGGGTTTCTGCCACCTTTTGCCGGGCCCGCACGATGGATTCGAGCATCTGTGCTCGTGGAGGGTCGACGCCGGCGCCAGCCCTTAGGAGTTCCCCTACTCTCCGCTGCCTCGCGGATACAGAATCAGGCACCGAGCTTTCTGGCTCGTTCACACAGCACTCCCAGATCGAATATGCACATCACATGATTCCGGTAGTAGATCAGTCCACGCTGAATCTGGCGCACGTCGGTCAAGGACCACAAGCAGCGCGAAGGTTAAACGACATGCTCAGATGAATGGGCCATCCAGTACCGTGTATTCACACCAGGCCCCGATCGCGTACTGCTTGGAGTACTCCCCCCTTTCCGCTACCTGCTCCGGCATCCACTCATCCGGCCCCGGATCAAGATCCAGCACGCATCGCTCGGATGTACAGTCCAACCTCAGGCCGTCCGAGAGGACGAAATAGGTCTGCCGCGTGCTGCAGGTGAATTGATATTCGAAGACGCCTCCGACTGCAAGCTGAACAAGACGCCATTCGTTCCCGTCGGTCGTATCCACGGCCTGGATGTCAAACGTGGCGACTCGACCGGCAACTGGCCCCCTCGGCAAATGCAGTCGAATCCCAGTGATTACACCATCCTCGAACTCCCCAAACCTTTCGACGAATTCCCTAGAATTCTCTGCGGAGAGTTTCATGAAGGTCATCTGTTGTCCATTCTCGACGATCCGGTCCTCCTCCCGGGCTGGGCGGCGCGGCCAACCGGAGGTTGCCTTGGAGCCCGGCGTAACAGCATGACGGCTGAGCGCGCCCTCATCGGCCGGGTAGGCCACGCGCATTACTGCGCGTGGCCCCCCTCAGAACCGGACGTGCGCGTTTCCGCGCATCCGGCTCAAGCAAGCCCTGTAGCGGGCTGGCGGGCTGCGGTGCTGGCCTGCCGCCGGTTGGGGTTGCGCCGGTGGCAGTGTGTGTGGAGGAGACGGAGTTGTGGTTCGTCCGGTGTTCCGTTGTCCCGTAAAGTGATGGCGTTGCGCGCCAAGGCTTTGCGGGTACCGCCCAGCCACTGTTCCCAGTCGCGTGGGGTTTGTGGCGGGTGATCGGCGTGCAGCAGCAGCTCGCCGCAGATGGCGCACCGGCCGTGTTGCTCGTCGAGCAAGCGTTGGCTGGTGTAGTCGACGGGTAGCCGGGTGGTTCTGCGCCGCCGTGCGGTCCAGTAGCCGGTCAGGGCCGGGTCATCTGGTGATGCGGCCCCGGTGACCATCTGGTGCCGGACGATCTTCGTCCAGGCGAACTTGTGCAGGTAGGCGCCACTGTCACGGTCGCCGAACACCCACACGTTTCGCCGGGACGTGTTGAACCTGCCGAAGTAGCGGCTGACGATCCACCTCGTCGGCTTGTTCCGATGCCTGTGCCTGGCCCACTTGTAGGTGAGCCTCCACAGGTAGTGATCCAGCGAGGTGAAGATCTCGCTGGACACCACATGCCGGTAATAGGCCGCCCAGCCCCGAACGATCGGGTTGAGGCGGGCGAGCACCTCGACCGTCGGTGCCCCTCGCAGGGACCGGATCTCGGTGCGCAGCCGTCCCCGGATCCGTCTGATCGCCGCTGTGCTCGGTTTGATCAGCAGCTTGCCGTGGTATCGGCGGACGTTGAACCCGAGGAAGTCGAACCCGTCATCGAGGGTGACGATGCACGTCTTGTCCTCGTTGAAGGCCAGCCCGCGGGGTGCCAGCCAGTCGGCGAGCCGTGCTTGGACCTGTTCGGCCTGCTGCCTGGTGTGGCAGAGGGCGACGAGGTCGTCGGCGTATCTGATCAGGACCGGAGAGTTCCTGCCGGTGTCGGCGCCGTGCGCGTCGAGACGGCGGTAGCGAACTCCAGCGGCGTGTTCCATCCCGTGCAGGGCCACGTTGAGCAGCAGCGGACTGACCACACCGCCCTGCGGCGTGCCCTGCTCGGTGACGGAGAACCGGCCGCGTTCGACCACACCGGCGCGCAACCACCCGGCGACGTGTTCCCTGGCCGGGAACCCGCCGAGCTGCCGGAGCAGGTGCTCGTGGTCGATCCGGTCGAACGCGGCGGTCAGATCCGCGTCCAGCACCCACACCCGGTGCGCGGTCTTGCCGCTGACCGTGTTGAAGATGGCCTGGATCGCGTCCTGACAGCCCCGGCCCGGCCGGAAGCCGTATGACTTCGGCTCGAACCGTGCCTCCCACTCAGGTTCCAGCGCGTTGACGATCCGGGCCTGCAACACCCGGTCGACGATCACCGGAATACCGAGTGGGCGTCGTTTCCCGCCTGCTTTCGGGATATACACCCGCTTGACCGGATGAGCCTGCCAGGGCCGATGCGCATCGATCCAGCCCGTCAGGCTCGCCTTGTCGTCGGCGGTCAGCACCAGCTGACCGTCGACGCCGGCGGTCAAGCGTCCAGCGTTGATCTCGGTCACCCGGC
This sequence comes from Dactylosporangium darangshiense, assembly GCF_039537565.1. Classification (NCBI taxonomy): domain Bacteria; kingdom Bacillati; phylum Actinomycetota; class Actinomycetes; order Micromonosporales; family Micromonosporaceae; genus Dactylosporangium; species Dactylosporangium darangshiense. The sequence continues at coordinate 794,191 of NZ_BAABAT010000001.1, read as the reverse complement.
GCACGCTCACCAACGTGTTCGACCGGGATCGCAACATCAACTTCTGCAGACTGCGGACCCGTTTGAGGTCCCCCGCCTGCGTCGCCGTGAAGATCCGCTGCCGCAGACGCCGTACGTCGTCCTCAACCTTGCGCCAACGCACAGCGCTCCAGTTGAGAACATCGTCCTCAGGTCCGTTCACCACCCCGACCGAAGTCGCTGCGGCGTCCAACTTGTCCATCGGTACCGGCCTCATTGTCATCGTCTCGGCACAGGCTCACCTGACCCGCGTCAGCCCGCTCGCGCGGCCGGGCACCACGGCCTGGTATCCGGCCAGTTATCCACGGCACCCGCCTGGAGGGGCAGGTGCATCGCCGCGGTTTCCTGCTGCCTTTCGGCCACCGGCATTCGCTTCTCGGGTCATCCCAATCCCGCCGAGGACTTCCGCCTCCCTCACGGTCGGCCTACCAGCCGCGCCAGCAGCTGGACCTCGACGGGGTTCCCACGTTCCACACCGACGAGCTACGACCGGATTGGGTGCCTTCTCGACCCCGGGGACAGCGGTGCTCTCCCGGTCGGATGCCGTGCCCGACCGGCGCCTGCCGCTACGCAGCGGCTAGTCCCTCCACTCCGCTGTTACTAACCACCACGGAGCTACGTTTCACGAGGCATCAACGAAGGTTCACGCCATTCACCCGCCCGGTCTGCCCCTTGCCCGTGGCCCCCGGATGGAACAGGGGCCCTTCGGCTTCCTCTCGGGCTTCGCACCCCACCGTTACCAGCGACGCACGCCAAGAGCGGGGCCAGGCCATGAGCACGAGCCCGGAACTACACCACCGACATCAGTCGGCCTCCAATCAGCGAGTTCACTCGCAAGGTGTGACATCGTGTCGCAACGGCAGATCCGCGCACCCACAGTGGATCTATGCTCGCGGGCATGGACGCGCTTCTGCCGCGGCCACACCGGGCGTACGGAGCGGCCGCTGGCGATCGGTGCCCAGCGGGCTGAAAGGGGCGCACCTGTGGAGCTCGATATGGCCGGGTTGGCGGCGCTGTACGCCACGCTCGATGCAGGCGTCGCGACGGCCCTGGCCGGCCTGCAGCTGCCGTCGGTACGGCTCCGGGCGCCCGAAGCGTGCGCGTCGGACGCTGCGGTGACCCGGTTCGGGGGTGTGCCCCTCGTCGGCGCGGACTTCGCCTGGCCGCGTACAGAGGACGGGCGGCCGCTGTGCCTGGTCGGGCAGTGGCACTGCGACGAGGTGAACACGTGGGTCGGCGCGGCGGTCCTGCCCGCCGGGACGTTGCTCGCCTTCTTCTTCGATGTTGACGAGCAAGCGGGCTGGGGCCTCGCTCCGCAGGACGCCCGGCTCTGGCGGGTCGTTGCCGCCGACGCGGTCACCGCCGCCCCGGCGCGAGTCCCCGACGGCGCGGTCACGTTCCCGGCCAGGTGTATGGCGGGGCGCCGGGTGCTGAGCATGCCAGACGAGTGGGAGCCGGTGATAAGGGCGGTCTGGGCCAAGGACACCCCGGCGGCCTGGGCCTACCAGCGCCTTCAGCTCGACGATGGACCCGGGCCCGTGCACCGCATCTTCGGATGGCCGGACCTGCAGCAGGGCTCGATGCACCTGGACTGTCAACTGGTCTCCAACGGCGTCGATCTCATGGCGATGCGCGGCTACGGCGACGACCCTCGCGTCCCAGGCCTGCAGGCCGGCGCCGCGGACTGGCGGCTGCTGTGGCAGGTGGACACCGATGAGGACGGGCTCGGTTGGATGTGGGGCGACACGGGCGTGCTGTACTTCTGGATCCGCAGCGAGGACCTTGCTGCCGGCCGCTTCGACCGGGTCTGGGTCATCCTGCAGGGTTGAGACCAAGCGTCTCGGCGTCCCCTCCACGGCACGAGTGCCCGTCGGCGGCATTTTAAGCCGTCGCAGCGGAGGGTGACGATCTTCGGCCAGCCTTTGCGCGAGACCCGCGGCAGATCAGCACGCCACGGCAGGTTTGGTCGCGCCATCAGAGGGCCTCGTCCGCCACGCCGCTATGCCCGTGCAACAGGTAGTCGCGGGCTGAGGCTGAGGCCGTGGCATCAGCTCTCCCCTAATCCGTACGCTCTCCGTGGGCCTACGGAACGTCGTGTTGGAGGACTGAGTGGCGGTCGCGGTGCAACAGGTGTGGGAGCCGGCTGCAGCTGACCTTCGGATGCGGGGGCGGCCGCTGTGGTGGACCGTGAGCCCGTCACAGCAGCTTGCAGTGCTGTTCGTCAATCAAGGGCAGTTGAGCCATGCCTCGTCCATCGCCGGATGGCTGGGCTGGATGCCCGAGGTGCCCTTCGACGGCGTGCTGGTGATCCGGCAAGCCGACGGGTCGGTAGATCACCGCATCATCAGATCGATCCCTGTACGGCCCAGTCACATCGCCCTCCCGCCAGGCGGCCGGCTCCTCATCGTGAGTGGTCGAGCCCATAAGGATGAGAAAGGATTTTGGAAGCCGAACGCCCTTTTATATTCCCCGGAGGGTGCGGTGGAGGACTCCTTCTGCATCGGTGATGACATCGATGTTCTGGTGTCGGGTCAGGACGGATCAATCTGGACGGCCTACGGCGACGAAGGTATCTACGGCAGCCATCCGCAATCCGCGGCAGGACTCGCCGGTTGGGATAGCCGGGGTCAGACCCTCTGGGCGCCGAACGGACGCCTCCCAGAGTGGCCATTGGCAGGGTTCAGCGCCGCCACAGACGGTGATCAGGTGTGGCTGGCCTGGTACTCGCGACCCGGTGCCGGGGGCACCTTCTTGACCCGGATCACCCCCGCGACCGGCGAGGTGACCAGTTGGCCCTGTCCGGTCGAGGCCCCGGACGGTTTGGCCGTACGTGGCCATCACGCCATTTTGACTCGGCGAGTCCACAACAAGAACTCGACCGCGGTTACCCGGGCCGAGTTGGTCGACGGTTCATGGGCCACGACGGAACGCCAGATCGTTGAGACACCAGGTCCCGTTGTCATGCGATGCGGTCAAGGTCGCGATGGGGTCCTATGGCTTCGTGCCGGAGACACCTGGGTGCGCATCGAGGCGTGAAGTTAGTGTCACGCTGACGCCTCCACCGAACCACCGAGCGCCCGGCGCCCTTCATGTGGCTCATCTCGGTGAGAAGCGAAGCGGAATGGCTCCCACCCTGCGCGACTGGCTCAACTTCACCGAGAACGGACAGCCGACACCACGGATTGTCGACCGTTTGACACGGTCGGATGCGAGCGCACTACTTTCGGCAGATCAGTTCGCCAAGGTCCGTTGCGGTCGTCACGCCGCGTAGCGCGCGGAACGCGGCTATGGGCGGGCGCCTGGGTGCGATGTTGTGACCCGGCATGTGTGAGCATTCCACGGTGGTCATGGAACCGATCCCGAGCTACGACGATCTCGTATGGTTGTTCGAGGCTGAGCCGAGCTACCTGGACGCAGCCTAAGAACGTCCGGCGGACAGCCGACACGGTTGGCGCTCTCCGTGGCCGTACACATCGGTGACGTTTCGGGCCGTCCGGGCCGGGTACGGCATCGAATTGGATATCCAACCGGCTTACGAACAGGTCCGATTGCGGCTGCGAGCCGCAGCTGGAGGCCCTGAGCTAGTGCAACTCGATTTGACCGGTGTCCGTACCGTCGGGACCGACCGCACGCACGGGCACGAACTACTACGGGTCGACTTTCCCTACGATGCACCGGCCGCCACGCTGTGGCTGCGGATGAAGCCGGACGTCTTCCTACATTGGTCGTACGACTCCACAGGTTGACCTGAACACGCACGGACATCGGCATGTCCGTGAGCCGCTCTGCAGATCGAGCTGCCGAAGCGATGTACGGAGCGTGACCATCGTGGGCGAGGGCCAACGCCCGATCGGCGGCAGAAGCGGATACGGCCCACGGCATTGGAGGGCCTCGCGAACCAACCGGACGTCGAGCGGGCCGACGCTGTGGCCCGGTCGCTGCTTGACGATGCTGACCCGATGGTCCGTTCACAGGCTGCCGGTATGGTGTCCTTCCGGGCGAGGCCTGGGGCACTGGAGGTGTTGCTGCCGCTCGCTGATGATCCGGTTCCGCACGTGCGGATGGTCCTCGGCTGGTATCTGGGCGGGCTGCGCGATCGGGCAGCCGAACCCACGCTTCGTGCGTTGCTCGCCGATCCGGACGAGCAGGTGCGCAAGTTCGCAGCTCGCGGCCTCGCGAGGTTAACAGCAAGTAGTCGACCGCTGGGTGCCGACCAATCGCGACTGCGCACCACGAGCGCCCAGCGGCAAATCCGGATACCGGCCGTGTCCCTGCGGCCGATGGCGGCAACCGCGTAGCTCTGACAAGATCTTGCCGTGCCGACGACTTACCCGGACTGGCCTTCCACCAAGTCGGGCTGGGTGCCGTTCGCCTGGGGCGGGTTGGCAGCGAGCGTCTCGCTCGTCTGCTTGTATGCCACTACGCATTGGCTTTTCGGGCTTGGGCCGCAGTGGTTCGACGGGCTCTGGCAGGGCTGGGTCGCCATGGCCGGCGGCGCTGTAGGGCAACGCATCGCGCGGCGCCGACGAACGGCACCGGGACGCTGCTGAACAGACCGCGGCTCCTGATTGGCAAATCCTCCGGCCCCCTGCCCGCGGCGCCGATCGGGGGAGAATTACCTACAGAGGGCTCCGCGCCCCTTTCCAGCACCGACCGATCTAGGCGTCTTCGCCCCTGTCGTTGCAGATCCCGAGAAAGTCACTCAGAGAGAAGCGCACCCCCTATCGCTTCCCGGCGCGCTCGTCGTACTCCTCACGAGCTTCGAGAACTTCCCTGATGTGCTGCACCGACCAGTCCGTGAGCGCCTTCAGGGGGCCTCGCAGGGTCTCGCCGAGCGATGTCAGCTCGTACTCCACGCGGATCGGCGTCTCCGGGTACACCGTCCGGAGCAGCAGGCCGTCGCGTTCAAGCGTACGCAGCGTCTGGGCGAGCATCTTCTCGCTGATCCCTGAAAGCCGCTGCCGCAGCTGCGTAAAACGGCACGCCCCATGCCGGCCGAGCTCCCCCAGCACGAGAACCGCCCACTTGCTGCCGATCTGGTCGAGCACGTCACGCGACGGACAGCCACGGACGTAGGGGTCCCACGAGAATGTGTGCTCGTTCACGTCCCGGTATGTCGTCACCAACCCCACCTCGATCCTTACGTCGAGGTGGTCACCTTACCCGCAAGTGCGTCCTTACCAAAAGAGAGCGAGCAGGTCATCGTGGGGGCAGCGCTGCGGATGTTCCGCGGCGGAAGGGGCCATCACCATGTCGATCGTTGTTACCGCCGCCTCTGGACAGCTGGGCCGGCACACCGTCGAAGCGCTTCTGAACCGCGGTGTCCCAGCTTCCCGGATCGTCGCGACCAGCCGTGACGTCACGAAGATCAAGGACCTCGCTGACCGCGGTGTCACGGTCCGCCGGGCCGACTTCGCCGAGCCTGCCAGCCTCGCGGCGGCCTTCGAGGGCGCGGAGAAACTTCTGCTGATCTCCACCACGACTCCGAGCGAGCGTGTCGCCAACCACCGGCGCGCCATCGACGCCGCCGTCGCGGCGAGCATCTCCCTGGTCGCGTACACGAGCATGCTTCACGCGGACACGTCCACGGCAAGACTCGCCCCGACCCACAGTGCCACAGAGAAGTACCTACGCGAGCGCCTGCCCAGCGTATTGCTGCGCAACGGCTGGTACCTGGAGAACTACACTTCCCAGCTTCCCCGGGTGATGCAGGGCGGAGCCCTGATCGGGGCCGCCGGCCGGGGAAGGATCAGCGCCGCGACGCGCGCCGACTACGCCGACGCCGCCGCGGTCGTGCTGTCCACCGACGGCCACACCGGCGAGGTTTACGAACTGGGCGGGGACCACGCCTTCACACTGGCCGAGCTGGCCACGGCCATCTCGGTCGTCACCGGCCGGCGCATCCAGTACACCGACCTCCCGGCCGACACGTTCACCCGGGCGCTGCTCGACGCCGGCGTACCCCCGGAACTGGCGAACGTTCTCGTCAGCGCCGACCTGGCCATGAGCCGTGACGAGATGTTCACCGACTCCGGCGACCTGCGGCGTCTGATCGGACGGCCGACCACAACCCCCGCCGAGGCGATCACCGACGCACTGCGCTGACCGGCAGACCCGCCGTCATCCGGCGCCCTGGCCGTCACGACGCCCGCATGGCCGGAAGGTCTAACAGCTGCGTCTCGCAGTGACGCGCTCTTCTCGGCAGATCCGCGCGCCGAGCCACCAGTTGGGCCATCGCGGTCTGTAGCGCGTGGATTGCGGCAGATGTGCGCACTTGGGACACGCTGAGGGCTTAGGCGCAACGACGTAGTCGACCGCATGGTGGAGGCGCTGTTTCACCTCGTCATCGGCGGTGGAGATCGGCGTAGCCCTGGTCCGAACGCCCCTATGAGGCAAACTGGCAGGCGTGGATGATCAGGGGCGGGCGACGTTTGTGCTGCACGAGCATCACAAACCGCGGCACCACTTCGACCTGCGTCTTGAAGAGGACGGCATCCTGCGTTCGTGGGCGGTGCCTCGCGGCCTGCCGGAGGACCCGAAGCACAACCGGCTGGCGGTCGCGGTGCCGGATCACGGCCTCGAGCACCTCACGTACACCGACGCCGACAAAGAGATCGCCGACATCGGCTGGTGGAAAGAGGTGGATCGCAACGACGAGCGCATCGTGTTCACACTGCATGGCCGGGGCGCCCCGCGAACGTACGCGCTGATAAGGACAGGCTCGGACTGGCTGCTGCATCTCGTGAAGGACTAGAGATCGGTTCGAAGTGAGTGGACATCCGATCACCGATGACCGGTGCGAAGGGTGCGGCCGAACAGCACTGGGCCGCCGGGCGTCCTCGTCGGCAACGTCCGCGGTCAGCCGACCGTTGCGATGTGCCGGCGCGCTGTCAGCTTCGTGATGTAGGGCAACGGAAGGCGTGGGCGGACGTGGTTGCACCAGGTGTACACGGCGACCGTTGAGCGCGTGCACTGCTGCTGGGCTACGGCCGCGTCGCGCCCCGACCGGCGGCCTCAGCACGGGCTGCGCGGATGTGCGGGAGCCGATGCATCACCACGACGCGTAACATCTCGACCGACTCGGCCAGCGCTGCAGCCGCGCCGGCTGACCCCGGCCAGAACGGGTTCAAGACCGGGGCGGCCATGACGGCAAGCTCGTGCATGGACGCTGCCGGCCCGGCAAGTATTAGCCCCTCACGAAGCGCGGCGAGGAGCTCGACACGAGCGCGGTCCTGACGTTCCGCCGTGCTCGGCAGCACCGCACGCCAGGCATCTCCGCACCACAGGACCGCAATGAGCGCCTCCCGGATCTCCGCAACGAGCGCGGCATCACTGACGCTCGCCAGGCGGCGGGTTTCGTCGCCAACGCGATCATCGTACATGTGTTCGATAATACGCCGGTCGGGATCGCAAGCGCCGCCCGGCGAGGTACCCGAGCACTGCTGCGGCGAAAAGGCCTGCGCCAAGTGCTGTGGCCTTCGGAGCGCCCCGTCCTGACCTGCCTGGTCGTGCCGGGCGGTCGAACGGAACGGCCGGCGGCGCCGGCATCGCAGGGGCTGGCGGACCCGCGCGCTAGGCGCGGGCGTACTCGTCGTCGAGCACGGCGAGAAACCGGCGGGCGATCGGATCCGGTTGGAGGATCCACGTCGCACCGTTGCAGGACCAGAACTCACGGCCGATGGCGCCGCGGAAGAAGGTGGTTGGCTGCCTCGCTGCGAAGATCCGCTTCGCTGATGCTGTCGATCCGCCACAGCATGTACCAGTGCGAGACAACCAGGTTGCTGAAGGTGTGCAGCCCCTGCCGTACTGCGCGGGCCGGCCGCCCGGCGCCGGGGCACCCCACACGTCGAGGTACTCGGGGTTGTGGATCGTGAACGTCAGCAGGTCGAAGTGCCGCTGGCGGACGGCCTGCTGCTCGGCAACCCGGTACTACTCCCGCTGCATGTAGACAGAGATCGCGATACCGCAGAAGCCGAGCGCCGACGGCACCGCCGAGACGGTGCCGTACGCCTGTCCGACATCACTGAGCTCAGGCCACCGCACCGGCCACGACGACACCCAGGCCAGCAGCAGGGGCGAGGCGACCACCGCAGCAACCAGACCGGCGCTGAGCCAGACCTGCAACAGCAGCCGACGAAACCGGTACCGTTCCCCGCGGGTTCGACGCACCGCCATCGCCACCTCCGTCACCCAACGGTACGGAGTCATAGCAAGTTGCCGATGGGACTCGGGCGTCGACCACCTCGGCGCAAAGATGTTTGACGCGTATGCCAGCACATACATAGCGCCCATCGATGTCGTACCCCTCGGGCATGATCGTGGCGTGACGGAAGACGAGGAAGAGGAGAGGGCGTTCGAGGCCGTCCGGGGACGCATTGAGGCTGGCGAGTACCTGGACTCGATGCTCGGAGTTCCGGGTGAAGACCTCGAGGGCGGCGGCTCGGTCAGGTACGCGCCGGACGGTCAGCTCGCGCGCATGCACCACCGGTGGGAGCCAGGATTTGGGGCGGCGCGAGCGGCCGGGCGGATTCCGGCGCTGCCGCCGTTAGAACCGGCAGCGGTCGATGCGGTCAATGGGTGTGAAGCAGCCATCGGGGGGTCTCTGCCCCGGCTGCTGCGTCGCTGCTACCTGGAGTTGGGCGACGGGGGCTTCGGCCCCGGTTACGGATTGCTCCCGGTCGCTGAGCTCGCGCCTAGCTATCTCGATCATCCATGGCCGGAGGGGTTCCCGCCAGAGGCGCGCAACCTGTTGACGATCTGCCGTTGGGGTTGCGGCATCACCTCGTTCGTCGACCTGCGTGACCCTCTCGGGTCGATGTGGGCAGTAGATCCCAATCCTCCGCCCGAGGACGAGTTCGCGGCGGCCCTGTTCCGCCAGGATATGACCCTGGCTTCGTGGCTGCTGCGGTGGACGCAGGACCGGCTGCATCAACCTTGGCTTGTCCGTGACCCCAACACAGGCGCGTGGCGCGGGTTCACCGAGGCTGAGTGGGAGGACTCCGACTGACCCTGCAGGCTTGGAGGTCAGCTGCGGAATCCTGACCGACTTTCTGTCAGCCCGACGTGCCGCTGAGGAACTCGTCGATCCGCCAACGCCACCGGCCTGGTCAGCCTGGCCGGTCGGCAACACCCCATCGGCTACAACTCGCCGGCCGCCGCCTGACCGTGCGTCTCGACGGCGGCCTGCTGCGCAGCCTGCCCAACCCGCTGACCCACGCCGAACAGGCCTAAGGCGTGTTTGGTAAGTCGGGTCGGAGCGAGGCGACGCCTGGGTCCACCGCAGCCCGGCATCCACGTACCAACCACGCCTTAGGTGTCCAGGAGGAACCACTGCAGGGTGTCGCGCCAGCCGGGGTGGGCGGCGGACCAGGCGAGGATCAGGTCGAGGAGGGGTTCGGTGCCGCCGGCCTCCGGCTGGGCCGGGAAGTGGGCCCGGTAGTGGCGCTCCGCGCCGCCCTCGCGGAACTCGACCTGATAGCTGAAGTCGTTGTTGAGGTAGATCTGCAGGTAGTGCTCGCTGCCGGGCAGATCGCAGCGTTCGAGGACGAGGTGGCGCCAGGTCAGGTTCAGGTCCCCGAGCAGACGGGCCAGAGTGGTGCGGTCGGGGGCGTCCCAGGTGGCGCCGGAGCTCTCGATCGCGCGGATCACCGGCGGTGACGGTGACGGCGGGGAGGCAGGGAACGTGACCGGTGACGGGCGGGAGCCGCCGACGTTGGTCCAGTCCGCGGGAGCCGGCGGGACGGTCTCGCCGGCCTGCAGCCGGCGCAGCATCTCGGGCAGGTCGGTGACTGGGAAGCAGACCTGCAGCATGCGGGTCACGAAGCGGGAGGGCTGAGGCCAGTCGCGCATCGCGACGTCCCGCGGCCTGATCTTGATGTCCCACGCCGACGGGGCGGCCCAGTGGGTCATGCGGGCGTAGAAGGCGTCCCGGGGACCGGCGTTGGCGAGGACGGTGAGGAACTCCAGGCCGTCGTCCTGTGGGAAGTCGATGAACGCCCAGCCTCGGCGTGACTCGACGTAGCCTGCCATGTGGGGCAGGAGGTCGACCCAGCTGGCGTTGCTCTCGCCGGCGTCCTGGCAGCTGGTCAGCGTTACGAGGTCGTTGCGCCAGACGGCCTCGATGACGGGTGCGAGCAGCTCGTCGATCTCGGCGTGTCGGGTGCCGACGTGTACGGTCCGCACAGGGTGGAAGTTCGCGGTCATCCGCGGAGGGTACCCAGGGGGTGCCGTCCCGCCGTGCCTCGAGTGGCTTCCTCCGCCGCCTCTCGGCCCTCGTCCTGAACGCGCATCCGACGCTGCGAAGCGACGCCCACGCCAGATCGTACGGACCCGAACGCAAGCCATGCACCGCCGTCGACGTCTGTCCCGAGCGGCCAGATCGCGCGCTGACCGATGGTTTCTGTGCGCGACAGGCAAGGGTCACGGGGCTGCGGGTCGCTCGCCTCGTGGTTGCTCGTTGGTTGCTCGAGAGTTGAGCAACTGCCCTCCATGGACCACCCGGCGGCCTGACCAGCAAGATCGCCGGACCGAGACCAGGCGGCATGGCATGGCGTTTGAGCTGGGCAAACGTCGGTGAGTGGAAAGTCGGTGCCGGCATCTGCGACTGGCCCGGTACCCTGTAACCCTCGGGCTGCTAGCTCAATGGCAGAGCAGTGGACTTTTAATCCATTGGTTCAGGGTTCGAGTCCCTGGCGGCCCACATATCCGCAGGTCAGAGCCGGTGCGACGAGCACCGGCTCTGTCGTTTGGGCCGGATACAGCAGTGGAGCTGATCCGAGGTTCTCACCCAGGCGGTTGAGCGCGTCCCGGGTCTGACTAGGCCGGGGAGAGATGCACAGGTACTGGCTCTACTTCGACATCTCCGCGAGTTACCCACGCGCCTGGCCCCCTGTGGCGGGCGTGACTGGCCACGACGTTGACGACTGCGTGGAGATCCTCAGGCACCGGTACGGCATGCACGTGCCACCCGTGACGAAGGTGGTCGAGGATCCAGATCTGACGGACTTCCAACCCGGAGCGCTGCCAGGCGGCTGGACGACGCTTGGAGTTCCAGTGTGGCGGGGCGTTTGGTACCCGCCCGAGAACATCACCGGACCCGAGCCACCGGAACGTCAGCGAAGCCACCCCCGATGGTGGGCACTGGCGACCAACAGCGACGGGCCTTAGCTGTACAGCCATCCGCACAGCCAAGCCCGCAGCGGTGCACTCTGCTGGGAGAAATCTGGGAGACGATCTTGCACTAGAACCCTCGACGCCCCGCAACCAACACAGACCAGCAGCGCAACGAGCACGCTTGTGCCACGCTGCAGGTGGCGTAACCGAGTTGCCCTTGTTCGCATCGAGGGAGTCAGGGTTCACGCCGGGCATCGGCCGGCGGGGGTCAGGCGCGGTGACCGTTGATCACGTGCACGTGACGAAGCCCAGGGCCGAATGCGGCGACGTGGGCAGGTGATCCGCACCTTAGCCGCCCAACGCTCGAGTAACCATCGAGCAACCGCGACGCCAGCCGACACCCGGTGCTGACCGTCGGTTCGGCCAGCCTAGCCGCTCTTGTTCGCCCGCGTGGCGGCTCAACGGCCGAAGCGCCAGCGGCGGCTCGATGCTCCCGCATCGGTACCATCCGCCGGCGCGACAACCCCGCCTGACAACATTTCCGCCCGGGACGTCACGCGTCGCGGCTGGTGCGCCAGGCGCCGAGGCCGAGGGCGACCACGAGGTACAGCAGCAGATCGAGGTACGCCAGCCCCAACGAGGGGAGACGCGGTTTGACGGCAAGCGCGTGCACCTGCCCCAGGACGTCGGCGGCGTTGCTCAGGAGCAGCTTGTCCGGCAGGTACGACCAGCTCTCCAGGGCCCGGGCCGCCGGCCACGCCAGGAAGATGACGCCGAACATCACGGCGATGGCCCCGGCCGTGTGTCGCAGGAGTGCACCGACGCCGTATCCGACCAGGGCCACCACCCAGAGGTAGAGCCCGGCGCTGGACACCGCGCGCAGGACGCCAGGATCGGTCAGGCTCACGTCGAGACGGCTCGTGGCCAGCATCGCCTGGCCGAGCAGGAACGTGCCGAAGGCGAACGCCTCGCCGAGGACAAGGGTTACGGCACCGACGACCAGCGCCTTGGCGATGAAGACGGTGCCCCGGCGGGGTGTCGCGGCCAGCGTGGTCCGGATCATGCCGGTGCCGTACTCGGTGCTGATCGCGAGCACCCCCAGCACCCCGAACGCGAGCTGCGCGAACACCAGACCGGTGAACGAGTTGCCCACCGCATCGAACCCGGCCCGGTCCTCGGCGCTCATGGTGGCCCAGTGACGGGCGACGGAGGTGGTGTCCAGCCAGCCGAGCCCGGCGCCGAGGACGATCGCGCACAGCATGGTGAGATACGTCGATCGCAGCGACCGCAGCTTGATCCACTCGGCGTGCAGGGCGGCGGTCACCGGTGCACGTCCATGCTGCGGTACTCCACGGCGTTCTGGGTGAGCCGCAGGTACGCGTCCTCCAACGTGGCAGCGCCGGCCGACCGGAGGAGCTCGTCGATGCCGGTGTCCGCGAGCAGCCGGCCCTGGCCGATGATCAGCAGGTGGTCGGCGGTCAGCGCCGTCTCGCTCATCAGGTGGCTCGAGACGAGGATCGTTCGGCCCTCGGCGGCCAAGGCCCGCAGGAGCCCGCGGATCCAGGCGATGCCCTCCGGGTCGAGGCCGTTGACCGGCTCGTCGAAGATCAGGATTGGTGGGTCGCCGAGCAGTGCCGCGGCGATGCCGAGGCGCTGGCGCATGCCGAGGGAGAAGCCGCGGATCCGCTTGCCGGCCACGACCTCCAGGCCGGTACGGCCGAGCACGTCGGCCACCCGGGCGCGGGGCAGCCGGTTGCTGGCGGCCAGCCAGGCCAGGTGCTGCCGGGCCGACAGGCCACCGTGCACCGCCCCGGCGTCCAGCAACGCGCCGACCTCCCGCAGCGGGTACGGCAGGCTGCGATAGGGCCGGCCGCCCACCAGCGCGTGCCCGCCCGTGGGGGTGTCCAACCCGAGGATCATCCGCATCGTGGTGGACTTGCCCGCCCCGTTGGGTCCGAGGAACCCGGTCACTCGCCCGGGCCGGACCTGGAAGGACAACCGGTCGACCGCGACCGTCGTTCTGTACCGCTTGGTCAGTTCCTGTGCCTCGATCATGGGCATCACCGTGCCGGGCCGGGGCACGTCCCGTCATCGGCCCGCGGGCATGCGCCGGCCGGGCTATGCCGCGCGGCAGACGAAATACCCCCGCCGGCTCCGTACGCTGGGCCTGTGCAACCCCGTCCGCCGCTGCTGGAGCGGCTGCGACCCGGCCAGCGGCTGGCCCTGGAGTCCGCGGCCGGTCTCGGCTATGCGCTGGCGGCGTGGGCGCTGTTCGCCCACAAGATCAGTCCATGGCCCCTGGCCCTCGGCGGTACCGCCCTTGTCGCGCTGCCCGTGGCCGTCGGCCGGCGCCGGCCGATGCTTGCCTTCGCCGCCGCACTGGGCGGTTTCTGGCTGGCTCCGGTGGCGCCGCTGCTGGGCTTCCTGGCGGTGGCTCCGCTGGCGTACGTGCTGTACCAGGTCGCCGGGCGGCACCCGGTGCGGATCGGGCTGCCGGTGCTGGCCGTCGCGCTGACCGGCCCGGCGGCCACCGCCTTGACGGGCCATGCCGGCGGAGTGCTGCCGTTCGCGGTCGCGCTCGTCGTGGCCTGGACGGTCGGGTACGCCCGGGGCGAGCACCGCCGGTACGGCGAGGAGCTCGTACGCCACCACGCCGGACGAGCGGAGGGCGAGCGGGAACGGGCCCGGCGAGGGGCCGCGGAGGAGCGCCTGCGGATCGCGCGCGAGCTGCACGACGTGGTGGCGCACAGCATGAGCGTGATCACGGTGCAGGCCGCGTTCGGACGCCTGGTGGTGCGGGAACGGCCGGACGAAGCCGGTGCCGCGCTCGCCGCCATCGAGACCACCGGCCGCCAGACGCTCGACGAGATGCGCCGGCTGCTCGGCGTGCTGCGGGCGGACGGCACCCCGGACCCGGACGCCGACATGACGCCCACCCCCACGCTGGCCGACCTGGAACGGCTCGTCGCGCAGGCCGGCCAGGCCGGCGTCAAGGTCGAGCTGACGATCACCGGACGGTCCCGGCGCCTACCCGCCGGGGTGGAGCTGTCCGCGTACCGGATCGTCCAGGAGGCGCTGACCAACGTCGCCAGGCACGCGGCCACGACGTCCGCGCGGGTCACCCTCGGCTACCGCCCGGACGGGCTCACCATCGAGGTCGCCGACCACGGCCGCGGCGGCCCGGTCGCCTCGACCGGTCTCGGCCTGGCCGGCATGCGGGAGCGGGTCCAGCTCTGCGGGGGCCATCTCGAGGCCGCGCCGCTGCCTGGCGGCGGGTTCCTGGTCGCCGCCCAACTGCCGACGCCGGCCGTCGACGCCCGCGAGGAACCGGTGACGTGACCGTACGCGTCCTGGTCGCCGACGACCAACCGCTGGTCCGCGCGGGCCTTTCCGGCATCATCGGTACCGCACCGGATCTGACTGTCGTGGCCCAGGCCGGCTCCGGCCGGGAAGCCGTCGACCTGGCCCTGCGGCACCGGCCGGACGTCGTGCTCATGGACATCCGGATGCCCGACATCGACGGCATCCGTGCCACCCAGCTCGTCACGAAATCGGCCATCGCACGGGTGCTTGTGCTCACCACGTTCGACCTCGACGAGTACGTCTACGCCGCACTGCGCGCCGGGGCCAGCGGTTTCCTGCTCAAAGACACTCCACCGGCCGACCTGCTGGCAGCGATCCGCATCATCGCCGCCGGCGACGCGTTGCTCGCGCCCACCGTGACCCGACGCCTGATCGCCCGGTTCGTCGCGTCGCCCGCGCTCCTGCCCAGCCAGACGGCGATCGTGTCGGACCCGACGCCGGCCGACACCGGCCGCGTGCCGGCCCACCGCGCGCGGCCTGACCCGGACCGGCTGGAACGGATCACCGACCGCGAGCGCGAGGTGCTGCTACTTGTCGCCGAAGGGCTGTCGAATCCAGAGATCGCGGTCCGACTACACATCACTCCCGGTACCGCCAAGACCCACGTCGCCCACCTGCTCACCAAGCTGGATGTCCGGGATCGAATCCACCTGGTAATCCTCGCCCATCGCAGCGGCCTGATCACCTGACGTAATCGGCGCTGTTGCCTTGAGAAAATTCTTTGCCGCAAGGTCGGCGGCCGCCGCGTAGCCCCTACAGCTGGCACGCCCGGCCCGGCGCCGTTCGCTCCGCCGGAGTGTGACGCGGGTCGCGGCGGGTAGCCGGTGGGGCGTCGGTGCACGTGCACGTCCGCCCGCGCGGGCCATCCCTGCGGGAGCTGCGATGCGAACAGCTGTCGTTATCATCGGCGCACTCCTGCTGCCGGTGGCGCTGACGGTGTCCGCCGTCGTCAGCACCGTGTTGCTCACCGGTCACGGCGGCTGCCCGCGCCCGTCCCGGCCGTACCTGCCCGGCGCGCGGATTCTCGCGATGTCCACGGTCGGCCGCCCGGGCGAAATGAACGCACGCGCCCCCCGTCTCGGCCGGCCCGTTGCCAGCGGGGTTCCGGCGTTCTGCGACGTCACGGTCGTCCTGACGCACCCGCCGCTTCGCGACCGGGTCCGCATCGAGGTGTGGCTGCCGCGATCGACGTGGAACGGCCGCTTCCAGGCCACCGGCGGCGGAGCGTTCGCCGCGGGCGAGTTTCAGCGCGCCCTCGTCCCGGCGGTCCGGCGAGGATACGCGGCGGCGTCCACCGATGCCGGTGAGCCGGGCAATGCCAAGAGCCCGCCCGTCTGGGCGCTGCGCCGTGACAGGACGATCAACGAGGGGCTGTTGGCCAACTTCGCCTACCGTTCGGTGCACGAGATGAGCCAGATCGCGAAACAGGTGATCGCCGGGTTCTACGGCCGGCCGGCCGCCTACTCATACTTCACCGGCTGCTCGACCGGCGGCCGACAGGGCCTGATCGAGGCGCAGCGCTACCCCCGCGACTTCGACGGCATCCTCGCCGACGCGCCTGCCATCGCTTGGAACCGCCTCACCCCGGCCCAGTTCTGGCCGCAGGTCGTCATGAACGAGGCGGGTGTCCACCCGACCGCATGCGAGTTCGCCGCCTTCAACCGCGCCGCGATCGCCGCGTGCGACGGCGACGACGGGCGCCTCGACGGGATCATCGGGCGGCCCGACACCTGTCGGTTCGACCCCGGCCGGCTCGTCGGCACGAGCCTGCGCTGTCACGGCCGGACGATCCGGATCAGCCAGGCGGACGCCGACATCGTCCGCAGGATCTGGGACGGCCCGACAACCCGCGCCGGCGAACGGCAGTGGTACGGCCTGCCGCGCGGCGCGTCCTTCAGCTGGCTGGCCGGCACATCCAAGCCTCTGTTCGGCTCACGGCACGGCGCGCCGTTCCCCGTCGCCGCGGACTGGATCCGCTACTTCCTGCTGCGGCAACCGCACCGCGACGTTTCCACCATCGGCTACGCCGAGTTCGAGCGCCTGTTCGACGAGTCCCGGGCCCGCTACAGCGCCGTCATCGGCTCCGACGATCCCGACCTGTCCGCATTCCGCTCCGCGGGCGGCAAAATGATCACCTGGCACGGCCTGGCCGACCAGGCGATCTTCCCGCAAGGCACGGTCGACTACCGCCGCCGCGTCGAATCCGCCATGGGCGGCGCCGAGGCCACCGACCGGTTCTACCGCGTCTTCCTCGCCCCGGGCGTGCGGCACTGCTCCGGCGGGGCCGGCCCCGTCCCCACCGACCCGCTCGCGGCGCTCGTGGACTGGGTCGAACACGGCCGCGCGCCCGACACCTTGCCGGCCGCCACCACCGGCGCGCATCCGAACACCAGCGGCGCCCTGTGCCGCTACCCGCAGCAGGCAACCGCCGACCGCCCGTGCCACTGACGGACCGGCCGACCGCCGACCGCCTGCTAAAGCAGCGCCCGTTGGCGCACCCGGCGAGCGAGCTATTGAAACAGCTAGCGGAAAGCCAGGCGGGCCTGGCGGCTGGGCTGCAGGACCATGACCTTGTACGGGCAGATCCGGTCGGTGATCGCCGCGTAGGCGTCGATTGCGCGGCCTGCGGCGTCCAAGGCCTGTTCAAAGGGGGTGAAGCCCTTGCCCTTGTTGCGGAACAGAGCGCCGTAGAACGCGGAGCAGAACACCGTGCTCTCGTGCCAGCCGATCAAGGCCGACGTGCCGATGTAGACGATGTCGCCGTGCAGGCAGTCGCGCAGGGCCTTCTGCCACGAGCCGATGCCGGTCCGGCAACCGTCGGCCACGACGGCGCTGGCGTTCAGGCCGTGGCCGCGCTCCGCGGCGTAGTCGCCCAGCTCGGACAGGGTGATGGTGGTTTTGGCGTCGGTGCTGCTGAACGTCGGCGTCTCGCTATCCTGGTCGCCGTGTGCCATCACGTGCAAGACATCGCAAGGTGCGGTGAAGGCGGCGAGGACGGTGTCGGGATCGCGGGACCGCACGAAGTCGATGTCGACGATCGGCTCGGACCAGCCGGCGTTGATGCTCTGCAAGGTTGACTGCACGAAGGCCATCGACGCGTCGAACGACTGATCTAATCCTATGTCGAGCAGACTCACCCGGCGGTTGCGCATGCCGAAGAATCCTTCTCTCACCCTCACCCGGGGTCAATCGACCCAACCGGCAGGCCCGGGTCGTCCTCGCCGTGCGCGATGGACGGATTACGCCCCGTTGGCGGGTGCCGGGAATCGAACGGGACCTCGGTACTGTGATCGGCGTGAGTGAGGTGGAGCGGGCGGAGTACGCGTTCACTCAGGTCGAGCGATGGCTGCGCAGCGAGCCGATGGTGGAGCTGCTCGGGATGTTCGCCGACGGTGACGGTGGCGAGATGGTCGGGTGGCTGCACCTCAACGAGGAGCTGCCGGGCTGGCTCGACGGGCTGTTCCAGGACGCCGAAGGTATAGACGGGCCGTTCCAGGGCGCCGAAGGCATAACAGCGCAGGGTGAGCTGCTGCGGCACGTCCTCGTGGTGGAGCGCGCCGCCGCAGGGGCCTTCAACTTTCGTACCCCTGACGGATCCAGCTATCGCGAACGCTCCCAGGCCGTCAGTGCCGACTTCGACGACGCCACCCGCGAGCGCATTGCGCGGCTGGCCGACGAGCTCGGGCTGGTCGAGGCGCGTGAGCCGCGCTTCCGGGCGTACGACAAGACGCTCGTGCTCGGGGGTGGGTACCGGTCGCCGTTGCTTCGGACGAAGTACGCGGCGCTGTTGCGCGAGCGTGGAACACAGCTCGGGGAGGTCAGCTTCCTCGGGAGCCCGCGGTTCCTGATCGAGGACGCGGCGCGGCCCGAGCGGCCCGTTGCCGAGCGGTACGCGCCGGGGGCGACCGACGAGTTCGGGCTGATGCTGGGGGCCGCGCGGGCCGAGCTCGGACTGCGGGCCAGCGGGATCGAGTTCCTGTGCGGCTGCACGTCCGACTCCGAGCCCTGCCCGAAATGGCCCTACCGCGAGGCCGAGAACGCGGACCGGACGCCGGCCGAATTCACGCATGAGCGGCGGGCGCCGCTCACGAACGAAACCGGCGAGATGGTTGGCTCGGTGCTGTCGGCGTGCACGAGCCGGCCGCCGTACCGGCCGGACACCTCCGACACGCTCGGGTTGTGGGCGCGGTGTGCCGAACCAAGAGCAGGACAGCGGGTGTTGCTGGTCACGACGCAGGTGTTCGTGCCGTTCCAGCAGTTCGACGCGTTGCGCCGCATTTATCTCCCGTATGGCGCGGAGGTGGAGACCGTCGGCTTTGGGCCCGAATGGGGGGATCGGCCCCAGAACGCCGAGTATCTGCTGCAGGAGACGCTCTCGGCGATCCGGTCGGCGCGGCGGCTGCTGGTGGCCGCGGCCAAGGTGCTCGCGCCGGGGGCGTTGGGCTCGACTGGGTAAGCTTCGCAGCCGTGAGCATCACCTTTGCCGACCTGACCACGATGCGGGTCGGCGGACCCATCGGGCAGCTGCATGTCGCCACCGCCACGGAGCACGCGGTCGAGCTGGTGCGCGCCGCCGACCTGGCCGGCGAGCAGCTGCTGGTGATGGGCGGCGGGTCCAACCTCGTCGTCGGGGACGTCGGCTGGGACGGCGCCGTCGTGCGCATGGAGTCGGACAAGATCGACGTCGACGGTACCGCCATCCGGGCCGACGCCGGCGTCGAGTGGGACCGGCTCGTCGCGCTCGCGGTCGCGCAAGGGCTGGCCGGCATCGAGTCGCTGTCGGGCATTCCGGGGTCGGTCGGCGGCACGCCGGTGCAGAACGTCGGGGCCTACGGCACCGTGACCTCCGACGTGCTGGAGGCGATCACGGTGTACGACCGGGAGACCGGCGCGGTCGAGCGCTGGCTCCCCGAGCAGTGCGGGTTCGGCAGCCACCGGATGTCGGTCTTCAAGCGCAGCGACCGCTGGGTCGTGCTCGACGTCACCTACCGCCTGCGCCGCGCCGAGCAGTCCGGGCCGGTGAAGGCGGCGCCGATCGCCGAGCGGCTCGGCATCGAGGTCGGCGGCACCGCCGCGCTGGCCGACGTGCGGGCGGCGATCATCGCGCAGCGGCGCAGCAAGAAGATGGTGCTCGACGCCGACGACCACGACACCTGGAGCGTCGGGTCGTTCTTCATCAACCCGGTGCTGGCCGAGGTGCCGGCCGAGGCCGCCGACTGCCCGTCGCAGCCGGACGTCAAGGGCACCAAGCTGCACGCCGCATGGCTGATCCAGCACACCGGGTTCAATCCCGGCTACGGGCTGGACTTCGGCAACGGCACGGTGGCGCTGTCCAGCCAGCACACGCTCGCGGTGACCAACCGCGGTGGGGCCACGACGGCGGACGTCATGAAGTTCGCCGCGCACATCAGCGACGGGGTGGCGGCGAAGTACCAGATCAGGCTCAACCCGGAGTGCGACCTGATCAACTGCTCGTACTGAGACCGCTTCACCAAAGGCAGTCATGGACCTGGCCTTCGCCACCGAGGCGGCACCGGGCCTGCGCAACGACGACCATGTCGTGCTCGCGCCCGGCTTCGCGATCGTCCTCGACGGCGTCACGCAGCTGCCGGGCATCGACAGCGGCTGCGTGCACGGGCCGAACTGGCTGGTCCGGGCGCTCGGCGCCGAGCTGGCCGCGGTGCTGTCGGACGACGGCGAAGTCGCGCTCGACCGGGCGCTGGCCGGCGCGATCGAGGCGGTCCGCGACCGCCACGCGGCGACCTGCGACCTGACCAACCCGAACAGCCCGTCGACGACGGTCGCGATCGTCCGGGAACGTCCGGGTTTCCTGGATTACCTCGTGCTCTGCGATTCGACCGTCGTGTTCACGGACGGCGACGGCGTCACCGCGATCACCGACGACCGCACCGCGCACCTGGCCGCCTACGACCGGCACAGCGTCGCGCTCGTCCGCAACCGGCCCGGTGGCTTCTGGGTCGCGTCGACGGCGCCGGAGGCCGCGGGCGAGGCGCTGGTCGGCGCGGTGCCGAGCGACACGGTGTACCGCATGATGGCCTGCACCGACGGCGTATCGCGCCTCGTGGAGTTCTTCGGCCTGGGCTGGCCGGAGGTCTTCGAGCTCGCCGAGCGGGGCGGGCCCCGAGCCGCGATCCGGGCGGTGCGCACGTTCGAAACAGGCTGGCCGGAGCGGCTGCAGCGCGCCGGGCGCCGTTTCAAGCAGCACGACGACGCCACCCTGGTGCTGGCTACTTCAGCAGCTTACGGCGCTTCAGGTAGTTGACGAGCTCGTCGTAGGCGCCGCCCTCGTTGGCGAACAGGGCGACGTTGCGCGCGGTGGCGAACCACGGCCCGGTCGACGGGCGGACCTCCTTCAGCGCCCGCTCGAAGTCCCGCTGCTCGATCATGCGCACCTCGCCCCGCTCGATCGAGTCGGCCATCGCATACTCGGCCGCCGTCTCGCACAGGTGCGCGAGGTCCGCGCCGGAGAAGTCCGGGGTCTCGGCCGTGAGCTTCGCCAGATCGATGCTCGCGATCGGGCGGTCGCGCATGTGGTACCGCAGGATCGCCTCCCGAGCCGGCTCGTCGGGCGGCAGCACCAGCGCGATGCGGTCGAGGCGGCCCGGCCGGCGCAGCGCCGCGTCGACGTCCCAGGGCGTGTTGGTCGCGGCCAGCACGAAGACGCCCTCGTTGTTGCCCTCGATGCCGTCGAGCTCGGCGAGGAGCTGGTTGCTCAGGGTCCGCATCGCCGAGGAGGTCAGCTGCGCCCGCTTGTGGCCCAGGGCGTCGACCTCGTCGAGGAACAGCACGCAGGGCGCGTTGCGGCGGGCCGACTCGAACAGCTCGTGCAGGTTGCGCTCGGAGTTGCCGATCCACATGTCCAGCACGTCCACGATGGACAGCGACAGGAACTTGGCCCGCAGCTCGCCGGCGACCGCGCGGGCGAGGAAGGTCTTGCCGCAGCCCGGCGGGCCGTAGAGCAGCAGGCCGCCGCGGAGGCTCTTGCCGTACAACTTCCGCAGCTCCGGATTGCGCAGTGGGCCGAGGAACGCCAGCTCCAGCCGCTTCTTGACCTCGACCATGCCGCCGACGTCGGCGAGGCGCACGGCGGGCACCTCGACGTCGTAGATCCGGTCCGTCTCGCCCTCGACCGGCGCGACATTGTCTCCGGCGGCGTAACGGGGCGGGAGCACGTCGGACAGCTCGCGCTCGTAGGCGGCCAGGGGATCATCGGCAGCAGGAGGTGGCGGCGGCGCGGCGTTGCCGAGCGAGCGCCGCATGAGGGCGAGCGCGGTGGCGTTGGAAGGCTCGCGGCTGAGGACGAATCCTATGTGGACGATCGCCTCCTGCGCCCGGCCGGCGTCCACCAGCAGCTCGGCGACGTGCAGGCGCAGCACCAGGTCGTCGGGGCGCCCCTCGAGCGCGGCGAGCAGGGACGCGATCAACGGCGAGTCAGTCATTCGGCGGCCCCCGTAAAGTTTGCGACCAGCTTACGATTGTTCCGTGACTGGGCTGGCGCGCGCCACGGCCTTACTGGAGATCGGTCGCGCCGACGCGGCGCGGCAGGAGGTCCTGGCCCTACTGGCCGATGACCCGCACGACGTCGAGGCGCTGTGCCTGCTGGCCCGCACCCACCAGGCCGAGAACGGCTACGGCCCGATGCGCGACGCCGCCGCTCAGGCGGTCGCCGCCGATCCCGAGCACGCAGACGCCCACCTGCTCCTCGCGTTTGCGCTGGTCGGCCTGCACGAGCCGGAGCCGGCACAGGTGAGCGCGCTGGAGGCGGTCCGCCTGGCGCCGGAGGACTGGCGGGCCCAGGCGGCGCTGGCCCTGGCCGAGTTCAACCGCGGACACCGGCTGCGGGCGTTCCGGGCCAGCGAGCGCGCGGTGCGCCTCGCGCCGGAGACCGCCGGACCGCACCACATCCGCGCGCTGCTCTTCGACGCGATCGGCTGGAGCGCCGCGGCAAAGCGGTCGTATCGGCGCGCGCTCGCCATCGACCCGGAGAACACTGCGGCGTTGACCGGCCTCGGCCGCATCGCGCTCACCGGCGGCCGCCTGCCCGACGCGGCCGGGCACATCAGCGCCGTCCTCGCCGCCGCGCCGACCGACCACGCCGCTCGTACCGTCCTGGACCGCCTGCTCATCGGCGCCCTGGGCGGCTGGGGGATCATGAGCCTCTGGGTCGCCGGTCTGATCGGGCCGTTCTCGAGGCAACCGCAGTATGCGATCGTGGCGCTGGCGCTGCCCGCGCTGTGGGTGGTGTGGGTGATCCGCACCTGGCGCTCGTTGTCGCCGGGCACCCGGTCGTATGCGCGCCAGTTGCTGCGCACCGACATCCGCGCCCGCGCGCGGCTGTTCGGCATCGCGTTCACCGCCGCCACCGCCACCGCCATGACCGTCACCGGGATCATGCAGGACCCGGACGGCCCGACGTCGTACGCGCTGCGGATCGCGATCGGCGCGCACCTGGTCGCCCTGCTCGCCTCCGGCGGCGCCGCGCTGGCCGTGGACCGCAAGGTCGCCGGCCCGCCGCACCCGGCCCTGTACCCGACCGCCGCCGTGCCCCGGCAGCGGGCCGATGGTGCCGCACCGGTCGAGGCGCCGCTGACCACCGACCTGCTGACCGAGCACCGCGAGTCCTCCCTGGTGGCTCGCTGGGCGCTGTGGATGGTCCGCAACGGCGCGCTCGTGGCCGCGGTGCCGTGGCTGCTGTGCATCGACCCACCGAGCCCGTGGCCGGCCCGGGCGATCGTCGCGGCCGTAGTGCTGGTCCTGTTCCTGGCCAACGCCCAGTGGTCGCGCCGCCGGCTCATCCGCCGCCCGGGCCCGCCGAACGCGCTCCTCGGCCTGATGCGCGTGCCGCTGGTCCTGGGCGCGGCGGCGCAGCTGGCCGTCATCGTGGCCTGCGGCGTCCTGCCGCCCTCGCTGATGCCCCTGCCGGACTTCATCGGCGTGCCGGCGTTCATCTCCATCGCCGGCGGGCTGCTGCTGTTCGGCGGCTGGCTGCCGTGGGTCGCCTTCCGCGCCGTGGCCAGGCTGTTCCGGGCACCCGCCGGGCGGTGAACCTCCGTAAGATCGGGCGGCGTCAAACGATCTAAGGAGACCGCTCGAAATGCGATTCCTCACGGCGGCCGCCGTCGCGGCGGCAGTGCTGGTGCTGGCGACCGGGTGCGGCGGCGACACCGCGAACAGCACCGCGCAGGCCGCCGCCGGTGCGACGAGCGCGGCGGCACCGGCGTCGGCCGATCCGGGCACGCAGGCCTGCCGCGACGTCAAGGCGGTGCACCTGGAGTACTTCGCGAAGTTCAGCGACGTCTCAGCCAAGGCGCTCGATGCGATCCAGCACAACGACCACGCGGCCGCCGAGTCGCTGCAGACGCAGGAGGCTGCCGCGGCCAAGGACTGGAACGCCAAGCTGGAGCCGCTCGCGCCGAAGGTCACCGATCCCGAGCTGCGTTCGGCGGCGGACGCCGTGCTGGCGGCGCTGAAGCGCTACGCGGAGACGCTGGGCGTGACCGTCGGCGACGTGCTGAAGGCCGGCGCCGCCCTCACCACCGCGTTGAACAAGGCCTGCGGCTGAGCGGTCGCGCCTATGCTGTCGGCAACGTCGGTCAATGGCAGGACATGGAGGACCGCATGGCCGCACCCTTCGACACCGATCGGCCGCATCCCGCGCGCGTCTACGACTATCTGCTCGGTGGGAAGGACAACTTCGCCCCGGACCGCGCGGCGGCCGAGGCGGGGCTGAAGGTCAACCCGAACGCGGCGACCGCCCCGCTGCAGAACCGGGCGTTCCTGCGCCGCACGGTGCGCTTCCTCGCCGAGGAGGCGGGCGTCCGGCAGTTCCTCGACATCGGCACGGGCCTGCCGACCTCGCCGAACGTCCACGAGCTCGCACAGGCAATCGATCCGTCCTGCCGCATCGTGTACGTCGACAACGACCCCATCGTGCTGGCGCACGCCCGCGCGCTGCTCACCAGCGCGCCCGAGGGCCGCACGGCCTACGTCGACGCCAACCTCCAGGACGGCAACCGCATCCTGCAGGCGGCGGAGCTGCTCGAGAACCTCGACCTCGACCGCCCCGTCGCGCTGCTGCTCTTCGCCATCCTGCACTTCCTCGACGAGGACGACGACCCTTACGGCCTGGTCGAGCGGCTCATGGCGGCCCTGCCCAGCGGCAGCTACCTGGTCCTGTCGCACATCACCGCGGACTTCGAGCCCGAGGAGTGGGCCCGCTTCACCGCGATCATGCGCAAGCAGGGCATCACCACCCGGCTGCGCAACCGCGAGGAGGTCGCCGGCTTCTTCGACGGCCTCGAGCTCGTGGAGCCCGGCGTGGTGCCGATCCTGCGGTGGCGGCCGGACGCCGGTGAGTCGCTCACCGACGCCCAGGCCGCCCTCTACGGCGGGGTTGCCAGGAAGGCCTAGCAGGACAGGGCGCCGCTACCCACGCCCACGCCGAGAATCCCCACGAAGCGCTGGTACGCCGAGACCCGGCTCTGCACCTGGGCCGGGTTGCGGCCGTTGCACTCCAGGCTGCCGTTGATGCTGCGGATGGTCTCGCCGAATCCGGCCCCGTTGACCATGGCGTTGTGCGGGGTCATGGTGCCCGGGCCGCTCTGCGTGTTCCAGTACCACAGCGCCGTCTTCCAGGCCACGGCCGCGTCGGTCTGCACCAGGTTGGGGTTGTGCAGCAGGTCGATGCCGAGCGCGTCGCCGGCCGCCTTGTAGTTGAAGTTCCAGCTCAGCTGGATCGGCCCGCGGCCGTAGTACGCCGCCTGGCCGGCCGGGCAGCCGTAGGACTGGCTCGCGTCGCAGTAGTGGGGGTAGTTGGCGGTGTTCTGCTCGACGATGTACACCAGCCCGCCGGTCTCGTGGTTGACGTTGGCCAGGAACGCCGCGGCCTCCTGCTTGCGCACCGCGTCGGAGCCGGTCCTGGCGAACGCGGGGTAGGCGGACAGGGCGGCCACCAGGCCCGAGTACGTATAGAACGAGTTCCGGCCCGGGAATCACCGAAGCAGTGAACATCATCGTTTTATGAATAATATTTACGGTACCGTTGAGCCTGCGCGACGGCCCCACGATCGGGAGCGACAGAGTCACTCACCGTGAGTAATCAATGTGATCTGAGACACACTCGGCCGCAGTGCGGGAGCTAGCGAGGATCTTCGCACAAACGGTGCGGTGCGCGTTTTCCGCGCCCTGGGTACAGTGACCCACGGTCACGTCCATGCGGGCACCGCCCCACGGTGCCGGGCGTGGCTGCCGCCCAATCGCCGCACCGTGGCGAACCGGGGACCCACCGTTACGTTGGGGTGAATCCACCCTTCTTCGGAAGGGTGGTAGGGGTCGTTCCGTCCCGAACCCGTCAGCTAACTCGGTCGGCGGCCGACGGAAGGAACAACGAACCAGATGTCATCGCGACATCCCCACCGGCGCGTTCTGATCACGCTGCTGGCGGCACTCGTGCTGGGTGGGCTCGCCGCCACGCCCGCTTCGGCCGAGCCCAGTGGCGACCCGGGCGACGAAGGCGCCGCCGCCAATCCGACCCTCGGCTCCGTGCTGGAGGACACCACCCGGGCCTGGACCGACGCCAAGGCGCGCTTCGACGCCTCCGTCAAGCACCAGGCCGAGCTCACGACGCAGCTGCAGTCCACCGAGGCGCAGCTCGCCTCGCTGCAGGACCAGGTGTCCTCGATCGCCGTCGCGGCGTATCGCACCGGCCCCCTCACCACGTTCGCGGCCCTGATGGACGCCGACAGCCCCGACAGCTTCGCCGAACGGGCCGGCTCCATCAACGAGCTCGCACACCACAACGACAACCTGCTGCACCAGTTCAGGGTGCTGCGCGAGGCGCAGGCCTCGCAGAAGAAGGCGCTCGACGAGGAGGTCGCGACCCAGCAACAGCAGGTCGCGACGATGGAGCAGCAGAAGAAGGAGGCGGAGAAGGCGCTCGCGCTGGCCGGCGGGCCGAGCAAGGGCTTCGTCTCCGCCAACCTGCCGGTCGCCGACCCGGTGAAGCGCAACTCCGACGGGTCGCTGCCCAAGGAGTCGTGCAACCAGGACGACCCCACCACCACCGGCTGCCTCACGCCGCGCACGCTGCACGACATGCAGACGGCACAGAAGGACGGCTTCAAGCGGTTCGTGTCCTGCTACCGCCCGAGCGGGCCGTATGAGCATCCCAAGGGGCGCGCCTGCGACTTCTCGGTGCAGAAGACGAGCGGATTCGGCGGGGTGGCCACCGGCGACGACTTCGTCTACGGCTCGACGCTGGCCGCGTACTTCGTCAAGAACGCCTACAACCTAGGCGTGATGTACGTGATCTGGTTCAAACAGATCTGGACACCGGCGGCCGGCTGGCACCATTACAGCGGCGTCGCAGGTGACCCATCCAGCGATCACACCAACCACGTGCATCTCTCCGTGCTCTGACCCTTGCGTCTGCGAGCGGCCGGTCGACAGGACTCCTGTCGACCGGCCGTTCTCGTACGCCGGTCGGGAGGTCAGCGCCGCAGTTCCGCTTGCGCGCGGGCGGTGACCTCGGCCAGGACGCGCCCGGCGACGGCGAGGTCGTCGGCCTCTATGCCGCCGTAGAGGCGCCCGGTCAGCTCGGCCGTGTCGGCGCTGATCTCGGCGTGCCGCGCCCGGCCCGCCTCGGTCAGCACCAGCCGCTCGCCGTCGAGCTCGGCCAGCCCCAGCTCGACTACCCCGGAGGCGGCCGCCTCGGCGGCGCCGGCCTCGATGCGCAGCCCGTCGGTCATGCGGGCAATGAGCCCGGCGCGCTCGACCGCGCCGCCGGACAGCGTGGCCACGTTGATCGCGACCCACTGGTGGAACGTGGTGCCGGTGCGCGCCAGGATGCGCTCGAGCAGCGCGCCGGTGGCGATCTGGGCCTGCCCGATGAGCTGGCCGTTGAGCACTGGTGTGGTCATGACGGGTCTCCTTCGAGAAGCTTCTCCAGCGTGGCGACGAACGCCTCGGTCTGCGGCGAGCCGGGACCCCCGATCGGGGCCAGCAGGCGCTCCTGCAGCCCGCGGACGATCCCGACCGCCTCCCCGGTGACCGCGCGCCCCCGTTCGGTCAGTGCCAGCCGGACCGCGCGCGTGTCGGCCGGGTCCGGCTCGCGCTCGATCAGGCCGGCCGCCTCCAGCGCGCGGGCCAGCTTGGACACGTACAACGGCTCCAGGCCCGTCCGGTCGGCCAGCCCGCGCTGGCTCGGCCGCTCCGGCCGTCCGTAGAGGTTGGCCAGCAGCGTGTATTGCGCGTGGGTGAGCTCGAGCGGCGCGAGCGCACGGTCGACCAGCACCCGCCAGCGCATGGACAGCCGCCAGACCAGGGAACCGGGCGTCGTCATGCCAGAAACAGTACATGGCTATAGTAGCCATGGCTACTAATTCAGAGGATCTCCGTGTCGCGCAGCAGGCGCCACAGGCCGGCGCCGTCGGGCGCGGACAGCCAGCGCGCTTCGTTGGGCGGGAAGCGCTTCGAGCTGCCGGCGACGCCCGGGAAGGCGCCGGCCAGCACCGCCTGGGTCGGCGAGAGGTGCCGGATGGCGACTGCGGCCACGCTGTCGGGGTGCTCGGCCGCGAACTCGGCGTAGATCTCCGGGTCGTGCTGGCCGTCGTCGCCGACGAGCAGCCAGCGGATGTCCGGGAACTCCTCCGCGAGGCGGGCCAGCGAGGCCCGCTTGTGCGCCTGGCCGCTGCGGAAGAACCGGTCCGGCTGCGGACCCCAGTCGGTCAGCAGCAGCGGGCCGGCCGGGTACAGGTGCCGGGACAGGAACCGGGTCAGCGTCGCGGCCACGTTCCAGGCGCCGGTGGACAGGTAGAAGACGGGTGCGCCCGGGTTGGCGTTGACCAGCCGCTCGTACAACACCGCCATCCCCGGCACCGAGGCCCGCGCGTGCTCGTCGAGCACGAACGTGTTCCACGCGGCGAGCAGCGGCCGTGGCAGCGTGGTCACCATGACCGTGTCGTCGACGTCGGAGACGATGCCGAAGCGGGTGGTGGCCGGGTCGATGATCCGGATCGGCGCCTCGACCGGCGTGCTGTTCTCGCTCTGCAGGGTGACGCTCGCCCAGCCCGGCGCCAGGTCGGCCTCGACGACCACGTCGATGAACCCGCCCCGGTCGCAGCGCACCTCGCAGGTCCGCCCGCCCGCCTCGATGCGCACCACCGCGTCCATGACCGACACCGCGGTGAACGAGCGCCAGCCGCGCAGCTTCTTCAGGCGCTTGCCCGGCTTGGGGTCGATCCGGGCCAGCAGCACCCGGCCGAGCACCCGGACCCAGCCGGGCCGGTCGGCCGTCGCGCAGGCGCCGTAGCCGGTGTAGGCGGTGACGGCGACCTTCCACCCGCGCCGGCGCAGCCGCCGCTCGAGGACGTTGTGGATCGCGTCCTCGACACGCGCGGCTCGGTGCAGCGGCAACGGCGCGCTGGTCGGCGCGTTGGGGATCAGCGACACCGCCCCACCCTTCCACAGCGAACCAACGACCGCACCCTGCTAAGCGATCAACGGCGAGTGACCAACACACGACGCTGGCATGAAACCGTGAACCTGAACTGGACGGGCCCGCGTAGCGTGAATGTCATCAGGAACACATCGATTTCACTGAAGGCGTTCCGCAGAAGCGCACAGGAGGTGCGAGATGGCTACCACATTCGAGGCCGTTCGGGCCGAGGCGCTTTTCGCGTCCGATCTGCAGTCCTCCCAGTTCCCGGCGGGCGGGGAGATCCGCAGCGCGGTCGCGGCGACCCTGCGCAGCATGGGCATCCAGGGCTGCGCGGCGCGCGTCGCGAGCGAGTTCGGCGACCACCCGGAGACCGCCGTCGCCCGCATGGCGTGGGCGCTGGCCCAGGTCCGCGCGACCTACCCGGCCGCCGAGACCAGAACCGTGCGCGCGATCCGTTCCCTGCGCCGCCCCGGCGCCGTGATCGCCGCATAACCACCAGCCGCTAGTCGTTGCGGACCCAGCGCACCTCGTGCGCCTCGGTCGGGTCCGGCGGCTCCCAGCGCGCGGCCATCCGGTCGATCACCCCGGCCGGCACCGGCGCCGCGCGCGCCCGGTTGCGCCGGTGCACCACGTCCGGCGGCGCCTCGACGCTCACCACCTCGATCCGAGCCCGATACCCCGCGGCCAGCCCGATGCACCGCGAGCGCAGGGCGCGGGTCACGTTCGTCGCATTCCAGACGTACGGGGTGCCGGACCGCAGGTGCGCGCGGGCCCGCTCGTAGGCGGCGGCGACCACCGGGCCCTGGTCGCCGGTCGGGCGCACGCCGAGCTCGTCACGCAGGTCGTCGAGGCTGACGACCGCCACGCCGGGGCGGTTGGCCGCGATCCAGTGGTCCTTGCCCGCGCCCGGCAGCCCGGACATCACGGTCACCGTGGTGCGGGTGTCGTCGAAGGCCGCATAGCCCGGATCCCGGCCGGGGTGCCGGAAATACTCGAACCGCGCATGGTCCGAGGCGAAGGCGCGCGGTCCGTCCAGGCAGCCTATTTCCCGGGTGTACTCCACGAAGAGCGCGACCTCGCCCGCATCGCGCTCGCCGCCGTCGCGCCCCAGCGCGTCCGCGGTCGCCACCAGCGCGAGGTCGTCGTTGCGGGCCAGCAGGCTGACCCGGAACGCGACCCGGTCCAGGTCGGTGCGCTCCAGCGCGCCGAACGGCAGCCGCTGGTGGCGCACCAGGGCGGCGACGTGCTCGCGCCAGGCGATCGGCGCGCCCGTCTCCCACAGCAGCCGGCGCGCGTAGTGCTCGCCCCGGCGGGCGCGCCCGGACTCCTCCGCGGTCCTTCCGCTGTCGTGCACGACGACCGCGGACTCCTCCGCGGTCCTTCCGGTGTTGCGCAGGAC
Organism: Dactylosporangium darangshiense; assembly: GCF_039537565.1. NCBI lineage: Bacteria > Bacillati > Actinomycetota > Actinomycetes > Micromonosporales > Micromonosporaceae > Dactylosporangium > Dactylosporangium darangshiense. Next base: position 763,841 of record NZ_BAABAT010000001.1, on the reverse strand, counting down.
GACCGCGGACTCCTCCGCGGTCCTTCCGGTGTCGTGCAGGACGACCGCGGCGAAGACGCGGACCCGCTCGGGCTCGGGGCGGGCGCGCCATTGCGCGAGGCCGGCCAGCGCCTCGGCCGCGGACCGGGTGTGCGCGCCGCCGTCCGGCAGCTCGCGCAGCCGTGGCACGGCCGCGGGGATCGCGTCCCAGGGCAACGACCACGACGGCGGGGCCGGGCACAGCCGCTCGAACGGGTTCACGGCCGGACCCGGTTGGCGACGATCGGGCGGTCCTGCCAGTGGCTGCCCGAGTCGAGGATCGCGGTGTGGAAGCTCGGCCGGACCCACTTGTAGCGGCCGAGCACGGTGCCGGCGTCCTCGAGCTTGAGGTACAGGCCCTCCATGTCCTCGGACAGATCGGTCTCGCGCTCGACCTGGTCCGGGTCGGCGCCGCCGGCCACCGCCGCCTCGCGCAGCGCCGCCCGCCAGCCGCCGGTGCGGCACGTCGACGGGCCGACCAGCTTCGTCAGCGCCGGCAGGTCGGCGAACGCGCCCTCGTGCAGCACCGGCACCGACGCGATGCCGAGGCCGTCGAGCAGATCGCGGCGCCGTGGCGTGGACATGAACGCATCGGATTGGCGGTCGTAGACGTCGAACTCGCAGAAGTGGTGCGGCAGCGCGTCGTAGAAGACGGTGTGCTTGGCGTAAAGCCACTCGCCGTACAGGATGAATCGATCGCGCAGGACCGGCCACAGCTGATAGCGCACGCCGGCGGCCCACGCTTTGAAGGGTGCGAACTGCTTCTCGCGCGGCCCGCCGGTCAGGTAGTGCCCGCGCGACTGCAGCCGCAGCTCGCCATCGGCATCGAAGCTGATTGCGGCGTTGGCGCCGTCGAGCTTCTCCTCCACCACGAGCGGGCGGCCGGCCAGCTCGGCGAACGGGACCTGCGCGAGGTCGTGGTCCCCCGGCTGGAGGCGGGATCCCTGCAGGTGCGGGGTCCGGGGGTACTTGCGCAGCATCACACCGTTGTACCGGAGGGCGATCCGCGCGCGACACGGGTTTTCGTCCAGGGCCCCCTCACGAACCGAGCGCGGCACGGGTTTTCGTCCAGGGCCCCTTCACGAACCGAGCGCGGCACGGGTTTTCGGCCAGCGCCCCCTCGCGAACCGCGCGCGCGGCACGGGTTTTCGGCCAGCGCCTCCTCGCGAACCGCGCACGGCACGGGTTTCACTCAGAGCCCCGCTCGACACCCGTTTTTTCTCGGGTGAGGGAAAGGGTGTTGGAGCTTCCGCGCGGCACCCGAGACCGAAAGCATCGGCGTGACATTGTTTGACCCGAATCACTTGCTCAAAGAATCCCGTTTGGGCAAATTTGGGAGGGTTGTCTTGGAGAAAAGAACCGTGAAGGGGCTGGTCCTCTTCACCGCTGCGGCCACGCTCGCGGCCGTTGCACCGGCCTCGAGCGCCCTGGCCGCGCCCGCCTCGCCGGGCGGCGACTTCGCCGGTGCGGCGTCGATCCCGTGGGGCCAGTGCGCAAGCCCCGGCCTGCAGCGCCGCGGCGCCGAGTGCGGCCTGCTCACCGTGCCGCTGGACTACAGCAAGCCCAACGGCAAGAAGATCCAGATCGCCGTCTCGCGCATCAAGCACAAGGTGGCCGACAAGGACTACCAGGGCGTCATGCTGGTCAACCCGGGCGGCCCCGGCGGGTCCGGGCTGACGCTGTCGGTCCTGGGCGAGTTCGTGCCCAACGGCGCCGGCGAGGCCTACGACTGGATCGGCTTCGACCCGCGCGGCGTGGGCTCCAGCGTCCCCGCCCTGCACTGCGACGACGACTACTTCGCCGGCCCCCGCCCCGAGTACGTCCCGGTCAGCTCCGCCATCGAGAAGACCTGGCTGAGCAAGTCCAAGGACTACGCGAAGGCGTGCGGCGCGGCCGGCGGCGACCTGCTCAGCCACATGACCACGGTCGACTCGGTGAACGACATGGAGTCGATCCGCAAGTCGCTCGGCGCGAAGCAGATCAACTACTACGGCTTCTCCTACGGCACGTACCTCGGCCAGGTCTACGGCACCCTGCACCCGGACAAGGTCCGCCGCATGGTGCTCGACGGCAACGTCGACGTGCGCGACGTGTGGTACAAGGCCAACCTCAACCAGGACCTGAACTTCCAGCGCAACGAGGAAATCTGGTGGGGCTGGCTCGCCAAGTACGACAGCGTCTATCACCTCGGCACCACCGCGAAGCAGGTCGAGCTGCGCTTCTACGCGGAGCAGAACAAGCTGCGTAGCGCGCCCGCCGGCGGCGTCGTCGGCGCGAGCGAGTGGACGGACATCTTCCTCTACGCCGGCTACTACCAGTCGACGTGGCTGGAGCTGGCCGACGCGTTCGCGGGCTGGGCCAACAACCGCGACACCGACGTGATCGTGGCCGCGTACGAGAACTACATCGCACCCGGCGACGACAACGGCTTCGCGGTGTACAACGCGGTGCAGTGCACCGACGTGCAGTGGCCGCAGAGCTGGAACCAGTGGAAGATCGACAACTGGCGGACGTTCCTGCAGGCGCCGTACATGACCTGGAGCAACGCCTGGTTCAACGCGCCGTGCCTCTACTGGCCGGCCAAGGCGCAGAAGCCGGTCAAGGTCGACGGCTCGAAGGTCAAGAGCGTGCTGTTCGTCGGCACCACCCTCGACGCGGCGACGCCGTTCGAGGGCAGCCTGGAGGCCCGCCGCCTGTTCCCGCACAGCGCCCTTCTCGCCGAGAAGGACCAGACCACGCACGCCAACTCGCTCAACGGCAACGCGTGCATCGACGACACGATCGCGGACTACCTCGCGACCGGCAAGCTGCCGCAGCGCAAGTCGGGCGACCGCCCCGACAAGACCTGCGACACGCTGCCCTGGCCCGACCCGACCGCGGCGACCGCGTTCTCCGCGCAGTCGACGCAGTCCCTGCGGGCCGACAGCACGGCGCGCGAGCCGCTGTACCCGGTGCGCCACTAGGCTCCACCGGCTGGTTTACGGCAACAAGGAGGGGCGCGGCCTGGTGGCCGCGCCCCTTCGCTGTGCTCGGGCTGGTGGTTGCCGCTGGGCCTTCTTGGGTTGCAGCTACTACTGAGCCTTCTTGGGTTGCGGCTACTACTGAGCCGTCTTTGGTTGCGGCTACTGCTGGACGATGAACTCGACCCGGCGGTTCACGGCGTTGGCCGCGTCGTCGGTGCCGGGGACCTTGGGCCGGCTCTCGCCGAAGCCCTTCGAGGTCAGCCGGTCGGGCGCGATGCCCAGCGACACCAGCGTGTCGAGGACCGTCTTGGCACGGGCCTCGCTGAGCGTCTGGTTGTGCGCCGCGGTGCCGGTCAGGTCGGTGTGCCCCTCGATGCTGACCTTGACGTTCGGGTTGGACTTGAGGATCGACGCCGCGTTCTCCACCACGGCGCGGCCCTTCGCGGTCAGCGTCGCGCTGTCGTTCTCGAACTCGACCGTCGGCAGCGCGACCAGCTGGGTCTGCACCTGAGCCGGTGCGGCCGCCTGCCCGACGACGAGCTCGTTGCGCACGGAGCCGCTCTTGGTCGCGGCCTTCGCCGCCGCCTCGGCCTTGTCCTTGACCTCCTGCGTGGGCACGGTGCCGGTCAGCGTGATCACGTGGTCGGTCAGGTCGACGACGCCGGCCTTCGTGTCCTTGCCCAGCGCGCCGACGACCGCGCCGAGCGCGGTCAGGTCGGTGTCGTCGCTCGCCCGCGCGGCGTCGACGGTGATGTCGTCCTGGACGTTCTCCGCGCCCAGCGCCTGCTTGGCCGCGTCGGCGATCTTGCCGCGGTCGCCCTCGGCCGGCACCGTGCCGGTCAGCGTGACCTTGCCGCCGTCGACCAGCAGCTTCACCGACAGCGGCGCGGGTGGCGCCGGCGGCTTCTCGACCTTCGGCGGCGCCTGGACGTCGACCACGCGCACGCCCTCGACGGCGAGCGTGACCTCGCGCGCCTTGTCCTTCTCCTCGGCCGAGCCGACCCGCACGGTGCCGTCGCGCCCGACGAAGCGGACGTCGGCGTCGATGCCGGCGCCCGCCAGCGCCACCTTGGTGCGGTCGGTGAGGTTGTCCTCGACCGCGTGCCGGTGCGGCACTTCGAACGTGATCAGCAGCGCGGCCAGCCCGACGACGGCGGCGCCGATCGGGATCAGGGGGTGGCGGTTGCGCACCTCCCAGCGAATGCCGCTCGTCGTCGTGTTCCGGGTGGTGCCCGTCATCAGGCCCGCCCGGTGTCGCGGCCGGCCACCAGGCGGCGGGTCAGGTCGGCGAAGCCCTCCTCGTCCCCGTCGGCGAGGTGCCGCGCCTGCCGGGACCAGGTGACGATGCTCGGCGCGAACCGCAGCCCGGCGGCCTCGATGGCCCCGCGGAGGGTGTCGACGTCGGCGTCGGCCAGCTGCACGTACGTGCGGATGCCCGCGGCCACCAGCGCGGCCGACATCTTCGGCCCGATGCCCTCGATCCGCTTGAGATCGTCGACCGGCCCGTCCTCCGCCGCACCCGCCTGCGCCGGCACCTTGACCGGCTCTTCGGCCACCGTCTCCGGCTCGGCCTCTTCCGCAACCGGCCCGGGTTCGGGCTCTTCCGCGACCGGCTCGGGCTCGGGCTCCGGCTCGGGTTCGACCGCGACCGGCTCGGGCTCGGGCTCGGGCTCGGGCTCCGGCTCGGGCTCGGGTTCGGCCGCGACCACCTCTTCCACGGCCGGCTCTTCCGCGACCTGCTCTTCCGCGACCGGCTCGGGTTCGGCCGCCGGCTTCTCGGTGACCTCGCGGCCGGCGATCAGGCGGTCGGTGAGCTCCTTGAAGCCGGCCTCGTCGCCGTCGGCGAGCAGCCGGGCCTGGCGGGACCAGGTCGCGATGCTCGGCGCGAAGCGGAGGTTGGCGTTCTCGAGGGCGGTCTCGACGGCGGCGCGGTCGGCGTCGGCCAGCTGCTGGAACGTGCGGATGCCCGCGGCACGCAGCGCCGCGGCGATCTTCGGCCCGATGCCCTCGATCCGCTCGAGCTCGTCGTGGCGCTCGGCGACCGGCTCCTCGGCGGGCGCTTCGGCCTCGAACGCGGACTCGACGTCCGCGACGAGCTCGGCGTCCACAGCGTCGGGCTCGGCAACCGCCTCGGGCTCAGGCTCTGCCTCAGGCTCGGTCTCGGCGACCGCGACCGCCGCGGGCTCGGGCTCCGGCTCGGCCTCGGCAACCGGCTCGGACGCGAGAGCAACCGGCTCGGGCTCGGACGCGAGAGCCACCGGCTCGGGCTCGGACGCAACAGCGACCGGCTCGGGCTCGGACGCGAGAGCGACCGGCTCCGGCTCAGAGACGAGAGCTTCCGGCGCGGGCTCGGACGCGACGGCGGCCAGGGCGGCGGGCGCCGGGGATTCGGTGATGGTGGACTGGGTGGAGGATTCGGACGAGCGGACGCGGCGCAGGCGCAGACCCCACCAGAGGTAGCCGACCAGCAGTCCGAGAAGGAAGGCGAGCAGGATCAACAGGAGTGACTGGTTGGTGTACCAGACCACGACAGGCCTCCGGGGGAATGTGACCTAACGCAAAGAGGAAGCGCGTGAAGAGGGAGTTCGCGGGCAGCCTTCCACACCTGGATGTCTGACAACAGATGCCGCGCGGTGCCGTTCACCGGCCCGTTTGGGCCTTTCATGGCCGGCGCCGAGGGCGTTTGCGCAGATCGGGGGCATTCAAAGGGGGTTTGCCGGTGTCGGGCTGCCCGGAGTACCGAGAGAAAATCGAAACGGACGGGTGCTGAACCTCACGACAACTGGAGGCGACAGAGCTATGGGGAAGACGACTCGGGTGCTCGCCCTGGCCGCGGTGGCGGCCGCCGCCGGAGGCGTCGCGTGGGCGTTGCGCGACCTGCCGGCGCAGCTCGGTGCGATACCGGCGGGCGCGCGGGCCGAACGGATGCGCCGATCTGCGCAGTACGACGAAGGGCGCTTCCGCAACACGGTGCCGGCCGACGTGCTGCCGCCGCACGCGATGCGCAGCGCGTTCGTCGAGCTGCTGACCGGGCAGCAGCGGCGCAAGCCGATGGGCGCGATCCCGGTGACCCGGCCGGAGCTGGGCGGCCGGCTCGAGCCCGACGGGCTGCACGTGACGTGGCTCGGGCACTCCACGGCGCTGGTGGAGATCGAGGGTGTGCGGGTGCTGTTCGACCCGGTGTGGAGCGAGCGCTGCTCGCCGACGTCGTTCCTCGGGCCGAAGCGGATGCACCCGATGCCGCTGCCGATCGAGGACCTGCCGCGCATCGACGCCATTGTGATCTCGCACGACCACTACGACCACCTCGACCTGGCCTCGATCCGCGAGCTGCGGCGCACCCAGCAGGCGCCGTTCCTGGTGCCCCTGGGCGTCGGCGCGCACCTCGAGCGCTGGGGCGTGCCGTCGGAGCGGATCGTCGAGCTGGACTGGGACGAGGAGACCACGGTGCGCGGCGTCACGCTGACCGCCACCGCCGCGCGGCACTTCTCCGGCCGCCGGTTCAGCCGCGACGGCACCCTGTGGGCGTCCTGGGTGCTCAGGGGCGAGAGCCGGAGCCTGTTCTACACGGGCGACTCCGGGTACTTCGAGGGGTACAAGCAGATCGGCGAGTTGCACGGGCCGTTCGACGCGTCGCTGATCCAGGTCGGTGCGTACAACGACGCATGGCCCGACATCCACATGAAGCCCGAGGACGGCGCGAGCGCACACCTCGACCTGCGGGCCCGGGTGCTGATCCCGTTGCACTGGTGCACCTTCAACCTGGCACTGCACGCGTGGTCCGAGCCGGTCGAGCGGCTCGTCGAGGAGGCCGGGGCCCGCGACATCGAGCTCGTCGTGCCACGCCCAGGTGACCGAGTGAACATCGACGCGTTACCGGCTCTTGAACCATGGTGGCGCGCCATTGCGTGACCATTAATTCAGCAGGTCAGGGCACGTGTCGCGGCACACATGCCAGGACCCGACAAACGACTGGCAGGCGGATCACGCCCGGCGTACTGTATCGATACAGAAGGTTCTGAATCGATGCAGCCGGAGGGAGGATCCGACCATGGCAGCAACACTGCAAACCATCGCCGACGAGCTGGGCGTCTCGCGGAGCACCGTCTCCAACGCGTACAGCCGGCCGGATCAGCTCTCGCCCGAACTGCGCGCTCGGATCCTCGCGGCGGCCGAGCGACTGGGCTACTCGGGCCCCAACCCGACGGCCCGGTCGCTGCGCCGCGGCAAGGTCAACGCGATCGGGGTGCTGCTCACCGACGACCTGTCGATGGCGTTCACCGACCCCTACGCGGTGGCCTACCTGCGCGGGCTGGCCGAGGCGGCGTCGGCGCGGGAGACCTCGCTGCTGCTGCTCAACCTGCCCAAGGACGAAGAGGCCGGCCGGCGGGTGGTCAGCAACGCCGCGGTCGACGCGTTCTGCCTCTACTGCGTGCCCGACTGGCACGGCGCGCTGGAGCTCATCCGCGGCCGCGGCGTGCCGATCGTGATCGGCGAGGACCCGGAAGCGTTCGGCCCCGACGCCGGCTACGTCGGCATCGACGAGCGCGCGGCCGCGCGCCGGCTCGGCGCGCACATCGCCGACCTCGGCCACCGCGACATCGCGGTCGTCGCGCACTGGATCGTCCACGGCGGCGTCACCGGCCCGGTCGACGCCGACCCGGACGCGCTGCGCTACTACGTGACCGGTGAGCGGGTGCGCGGCTTCCGGGACGCGTTCGCCGAGGCCGGCATCCCGTGGGAGCGGGTGCTGCTCATCAACGCGGCCCACAACGACCGCGAGGAGGGTGCGGCCGCCGCGGCGCACGCGCTGGACCGGCTCGGCCGGGCCACCGCGATCCTCACCACCTCCGACGTCCTCGCGCTCGGCGTGCTCGACGCGCTGCGGGTGCGGGGGCTGCACCCCGGCCGGGACGTCTCGGTCACCGGCTTCGACGACATCGACGAGGCCGAGCCGGCCGGGCTCACCACGATCCGCCAGCCCAGCGTCGAGCGCGGGCGGCTCGCGGGCGAGCTCCTGCTCGACCCGCCCGAAGATCCGGCGCTGCGTCGCCTGACGCTGCCCGTCTCGCTGGTGGTCCGGGCGACCACCGGCCCCAATCCAGCCAAGGAGAAGCAATGACCCCGATCGCACTGCTCGTCTCGCTCGAGGCCGTCCGCACCGAGGTTCTGTCGGCCATGCCGAACGCCCCGGTCGTCGACGACCGCCGCGCGGAATCGGCCACGATGAACAAGGTGCGCGGCTTCACCGCCCGCACGCTTCGCCGGGCCGCCGACCGAGTCGAGCCCACGCCGGCGCTGACCTACGGGTAACACCCACTAGGTAAGCGTGCTTGAAAACAGTCGAGGGAGGCAGGCCACCGCCTGCCTCCCTCGCTGTGTGGTGCCGTCTTCCCTCTGGCGGTACCGCTAAATCTGGATCTTGTTCTTAACCGACTTCGACGGACTCGGCCGACTCGATGCGCGCGGTGTTGGCCTGCGCGCCGAGGCCGATCGCGTCGTAGTCCTGCCGGTTGATCCCGCGCAGGACGAACGCCCAGACGAGGCCGATGGCGGCGGCCACGCCGTATGCCGTGGGGAACGCCCAGACCGCGTCGCTCTTCTGGTCCGGCGGGATGCCCAGCAGCAGGCCGAAGTTCTCGAAGACCTGCCACATCACGTAGCCGAGGGCGATCGTGGCCAGGATCGGCGCGATGAGCCGGGCCCAAGCCCCCTCACCGCGCGCGTCGCGGGCGAAGTAGAAGATCACCGACAGGGACGTCGCCGTGACTAGCAGCAGCACGCCGATGCCGCCGGCGGTGCCCAGCCAGAAGAACAGGTTCACCAGCGGGTGCCAGCCCTCGATCGCGAACAGCACGATGACCGCGAGTGCGATGATCGTCTGGAACAGCGAGCCCGACGCCGGTGCGCCGGAGCGGGCGCGGGTGCGGCCGAAGAACGACGGCAGAACCCGCTCGCGGCCGAGCGCGAACGCGTAGCGCGCGGTCGTGTTGTGGTAGCTCAGCGCCGCGGCCGCGATGCTCGTGATCAGCAGGACGCTGCCGACGTCGCCGGCCCACGCGCCGCCCTTCTCGATCAGGGTCGGGAAGAACGGGCCGCCGCTGTCCAGGCTCTTCTGGGCGAGATCCACGGTCTGGTCGACGCCCATGCTCACCGACGCGCCCCAACTGGTCAGCGCGTAGGACAGCAGCATTACCGCGAGGCCGAGGAAGGTAGCCGTGGAGACAGTGCGGTTCTTGCTGCGGGCCTCCTCGGAGAAGACCGGCGCGGCCTCGAAGCCGACGAACGCGGTGACCGCGACGGCGAACGCCGGGCCGGCCGTGTCCTTCAGCGCGCCCCAGGTCCACGGCTCGAAGCTGATCGAGCCGCCGGCCGGGTGGCTGAAGAAGATGACGTCGAAGATCGTCACCACGATCAGCTCGGCGCCGAGCAGCACCATGAGGACCTTGCTGTTGACGTCGACGCGCAGCAGGCCGAGCACCGCGACGAACAGCCACAGCACCAGCGCGAGGACCCACCAGTCGACGTCCATCTTGGCCTTGTCGGCCAGGAACTGCGACAGGAAGAATCCGAACGCGCCGTACAGGCCGACCTGCAGCAGGTTGTACGCCACCAGCGCGACCATCGCGCCGGCGACGCCGAGCGGCTTGCCCAGGCCCTGCGCGATGTAGGAGTAGAACGCGCCGGCGTTGGTGATGTGCCGCGACATCGCGACGTAGCCGAAGCTGAACAGCGCCAGGATCACCGCGATGATCAGGAAGGCGAGGGGGAAGCCGGTCGTGCCGACCACGCCCCAGCCGGTCGAGACCAGCGCGCCGACGACCATCAGCGGGGCAGCCGCGGTAAGGGCGAACATGATGACGGATGGCACGCCCAGCCGGTCACGGGCCAGTGCCTGAGATACCACGCTCGGTCGCGTTGGCGACGTTGCGGACATCGGTCCTCCAGGGATATTGAGTGGGGGGAAGGGTTGAGGGAAGGTCCGTTGCCGCGTCGTCACCCGCGCTGCGACATCACCGCGTCGCCGATCGCCGACTCGACCTGCAGGATCAGGTCGCGCAGCGGTGGCGGCAGGGTGGCAATCGCCTGTTGAAGTCTTCGTATGCCCACCGGGTCGCGCTCCCAGAGCACGTGCCCGGTGAGCCCGGTCGCCTCGGCCAGCCCGGCAAGGGTCGTGTCGGCGACGCGCATCGGCTCAAAGCCGGTGATCAGGCGCCGCAGCCGCACCACACGCCCGGCCGGCAGGTTGATGTCGGTGGCCAGCCATCGGGTCTCGCTGCGCAGCAGCCGCCGGACCTGGGTCTGCTCGACCAGCCCGACGCGCGCCAGGCGCTGCCCCACCGCCTCGACCGCCGTCCGCCCCAGGAACAGCAGCCACGTGCGCACCTCGCGGTGCTGCACCTCGGCGATCATCGTGGCCAGGTTGGTGTGGGCGAGAGGGTCGGACGGCGGATCGTGGTTGATCACCCGCAGGCGCGATCCTTCCACCAGGATCCGCTGCTCCAGGACCAGCTCGCCGAGCATCGCGCCGGCCAGCCCGAACTCCACCGCGCGCTGCGACAGCCGGGACTTGCCGTCCCGGTCGTCGTGCGCGATCAGGAAGAAGTCATCGGCCAGCAGCATTGGCCCGCACCTCTAATCGACCGGTCTTCGATCGACCGCGCACGTCACCGCTCTTTCGTCTCAACGACCGGACCCCCACGGACCGGCCGCCTCCCGGGTTCCCCAAGCCCGAGGTTCGCAACAGTTAGGGCCCGAAAGACTATGAGACCCAACGCGAAAGCATGCACTGCGTGATGGCCGGTACGCAACTGCCAAAATGCACAATCGTGTTAACGCAGCTCAGCGTTTGTTGAATTGACGCATGTCGGCGGCGACCTGCGCTACCGAGCGTGATGCCCGGAATTTCCGATGCCGGAGCACGGTCAGTGACAGAGCCACATTGATCGTTTCGCGGGCACGGAAGATTTGATGCGAGCGGATCAGAGAGCATTTTCCGTGCGGCATCGGGCGAGCAGGTTCTTTGGGCGCCAAAGAATCGGCGGACGGTGATCTCACCGCCCGCCGAATTGATCAGGAAACTTTCTCGTGCAGATGACCTGCCGTAACGCCCCGCGATCGCCGGGCCGCCTCGACCCGGACACGCTCGGTAGCCGTCTGACACTGATCGGCACAGACGGTCTCAGTAGCCGTCGTGGCGCTGATCCGCGCCCACCGCCTCGGCGGCCTCGTCGACGGCCTCGAGGAGCTCGTCGAGGGCGTACCCGCCGTCGTGGCGGATGCCGTTGACGAAGAAGGTCGGGGTGCCGCCGACGCCGCTGCGCACGCCGCCGACGAGGTCGCGGCGGACGCGGTCGAGGTACAGGTGCGGGCCCACCTCGTCGCCGACCTCGGCGGAGGGCAGGCCGAGCCGCTCGACGCCGACCATGAGCTGGCGCGGGTTGATGCTGCGCTGGTTCTCGAACAGCCAGTCGTGCATCGGCCAGAAGGCGTCGCGCCGACCGGCCGCCTCGACCACCTCGGCGGCCAGGTCGGCGTAGGGGTGCACGTTGGTCAGAGGGAAGTGGCGGTAGGTGAACCGGACGGTGTCGCGGCGCAACCGCAGCAGGTCCTGCAGGATCGTGTGGGCCATGGCGCAATACGGGCACTGGAAGTCCCCGTACTCGACCAGGGACACGGGGGCGTCCGCAGGGCCGATCGTGTGGTCGTCGGGGCCCACCGGCACCGCGAGCCGGGGGACCGTGACCTGGAAGGGCGTGGTCATTCTTCAACGGTTCGCCGGGACCCGCCCGGCCACGTCACCCAGCTGGGGCGCACTTGATCTACTGGGGCGAAGCCAGGGACACCAGCAGCGGACTGCCCGGGCAGCCGGTCTCGCGGTTGGGGTCCGGCACGCCCACGACCCTGGCCCGCTGGCCGTCGCGCAGGTTTGCGGCCGCGGGGCCGATCAGGGTCCAGGTGAGCTGATCGGTGACGAGCTCGGTGCACGTGCCCGTGACGCGGACCTTGCCCTCGGCCTTGACCTGCTGGAAATCGTCGACCGGCGGCTCGACCTTCGTGGTCTTCGGCGCCTTGGGCGGGACACTGATGGTGGCTTCGTTCGTTGCTTTGTTCGTTACGCCCCCTGTCGGGGCGATTTGTCCGGACTTTTCGGCACTTGGCGATGGTTGCGCTATTTGGTCGGTCTTAGCGGCGCAACCAGTCAGGACGGCAACGGCAAGGAGGAGGCCCAGGGGCGCTTTCATACCCACTTGGACCTCCTCCCGCCGCACTAGGTTCCCGCTACGCGCAGACCAGCACCGTCATGGAGGTGCCGTTCTCGAACAGGGCGAGGATCTTGACGCCGTCGTTCGGGACCTTGACGCCGTAGTACGTGCTGGTCGCCGGGTCCTCGCGGTAGTAGCTCTTGCTGTCGTCGAACAGCGGGTTGCCCCACTGCCCGCCGAGCTTGCTGGTCGCACCCGCCGTGCCGTAGTGCAGGGAGAACGAGTCCGTCCGCTTCATCGAGAACGGCGCGTCGAAGCCCTGGATACGCGGGCGCCACGGGGTCCCGTCGCCCTTGAGGACGAGGTCGGGGTGCGAGTCGATCGGCAGGATCAGGCCCGCGCCGTGGTGCTGGCTGGTGTTGTTGTCGCTGTAGGACGTGTCCCAGTACGTGATCAGCAGACCCGTCTGGTACGGGAAGTGCTCGACCCACTGGGGCGTGGCCGGGAACCCGAAGTTGTACGGGCCGGTCTGCATGTACCGGTCGTACGACTCGTAGGTGCGGTGCGAAGCGATGTAGTAGTTGTCGTACTCGGTCACCAGCTGGCTGCCGACGGCGCTGAAGCCGTCCGCGGTCCACCCGTTGGCGCCCGACTCGGCACCGTCGGCGAACACTGTGGTGCCGCCGTTGGTGATGGCGATGTCGTCGGCGAAGAAGCCCTGGCCGCCGGCCGCCGGGTCGGTGAAGTAGTGGAACCGCAGGCCCACCGTCTTGCCCTGGTAGTTCGACAGGTCGAACGTCGCCGGGACCCACGCGCCGCTGGTGCCGTCGATGCCGTTGCCCTCGGCCGCGGTGGTGATCGAGCCGGGGATGGCCTTGAAGCCGCTCCCGTCGTCGACCTCGACGTAGGCGTAGTCACAGGCGTCGGGACCGCAGTCCTCGATGTCCCAGTTGGCCTTGAACGTCAGGGTCGTCGTGCCGGCCGGGATCGAGACCGTGCGGCTCAGCGAGTTGTCGAGGTTGTTGCCGGCGCCGCTCCACCACGACTTGCTGCCTTGCGGCGGGGCGGGCAGCGGCGTGGCGACCTGCTTCTTCGGCAGGACGACGACGACCGCCTGGTCCTTCTTGCTGTTGTACTCGTGTGGCCCGAGGTCGACCAGCTTGGTCTGCCCGGACTGGACGGTCTTGTAGTCCAGCCAGCCCAGCTGCAGCTTGTCCCACGCGCCGAGGTCGGCGGCGCGGGCCGCGATGCCGTTGTCGCTCGGCAGGCTGACCCGGCTCTGCGCCATGATCGTCCACCAGTTCACCGGGTTCTCGGCGTTGCCGCCGGCACCTGATGTGTCGTAGTGGTCCGGCAGGCCGAGGTCGTGACCGTACTCGTGCGCGAACACGCTCAGGCCGCCGTTCTCCGGCTGGATCGTGTAGTCGCGCACCCACAGGCCCGTGGTGCCGATCTGGGTGCCGCCGAGCTTGTTGAAGTCCGGGCCGCTGGTGAAGTTCTGGAACGCCGCCCAGCGGTGGCTCCAGATCGCGTCCTCGCCCTGGATCAGGTCACCGTCGGCCTGGTCGCCACCGGAGTGGACGATCTGGAAGTGGTCGATGTACCCGTCGGGCTCGTTGAAGTTGCCGTCACCGTCGTAGTCGTAGCGGTCCCACTGGTCGTAGGAGGCCAGCGTCGCCTTGATCTCGGCGTCGGACTTGCCCTGGGCGTGCTGCCCGTCGACCCAGGCGTTGATCGCGTCCTGGATGAGGTACCAGGTGTTGCTGCAGACGTTGCTCGCACACGGGTAACCGTTGCTGCGTCCGTAGCGGGCCTCGTTGTACGGGACCTTCACCCAGTCGGTGACCAGGCCGTCGACGCTGTAGCGGCCGGAGGACTGCTTCTCGTAGTACGTCTTGAGCGACTCCGCGCCGTTGCCGGACGCGAAGTACATGTTTTCGAAGTACTGCTTGCTGAAGTCCTGCTTCCAGATTGTCGAGTTGTCCTTGGTCCGGTCCGGCTGCGGGATCTGGTTGTGCAGCGGGCCGTCGAACCGCGCCGGGCCCGGAACCGCGGGCGCGGTGTCCTGGTCCGGGTAGCTCGGGTGACGCTGGTCGCCGAACTCGGCGAGCACGACGAAGATCTTGTCGGTCTTCTCGCGGCTGAGCTCGACGTACTTGTCGACGTGACCCTTCGTCTTGCTACCGTTGCCGATCTTGACGACCGTGCTCGCCCCGCGCTTCTCCGGTGCGGCCTGGCCCGTCAGGACCTGCGAGAGCGCGACCTCACGAGCATCGCGCCGCTTGTCCTCCAACGGGTTGGGCAACTCGTCGGAGGGCGACGCGGCATCGACGGATGGTGATTGTTGGGCCGGTACGGCGTGGGCGGCTCCCCCGCCGACAAGCACCCCCATCCCCGACGCAAGCGTGAGACTCAGCAGTCCCACGGTCAACTTACGCACAGGTACCTCCCTGGTGGGGCGTGTCAGCACCGAGGCACCCGCGTCGATGCCTCGGTGCACCTGTCGCGAGAGAGTAGGGGAGCGGGATGGCCACCAAAGATCAACAACGGGATATGCGCATAGTTGCAAGGGTCAAAACAAGGGTCTGCCCCCTCATTGAGCCCGGTCTCTGAGGGCATCGAGGTCGTGGATGATGACGTGCAGCCGCCCGGTCTGGATCCAGCCCTCCTCACGCAGCGTGCGCAGCGCCTTCGTCACCGCCTCGCGGGACGACCCGGTCCAGCCGGCGAGCTCGTCCTGCGACAGCGGCAGGCTGATGCGCAGCCCCTCCTCGGTCCGCTCGCCGAAGCGCTCCGCCAGCTCCACCAGTCGCGCCGCCACCCGCCCGGTCGTGTCGTAGGCGCCGAACTCGATGCGCTTGCGGTCGGCGTCGCGCAGCCGGCGGGTCAGCTCCCGCATGAGCAGGAACGACACGCGGGCGTGCCCCAGGAGGTACCGCTCGAAGTCCACCGACGGCACGGACAGCGCGGTCACCGGCTCCAGCGCGGTGACGGTCGCCGCCCGGGGCCCGCCGTCGATCGCGGACAGCTCGCCCAGCAGAGCGCCCGGCCCGCGCACCGCCAGCAGCACCTCGGTGCCCGACGCGGTGTCGGAGGAGACCTTGACCCGCCCGGAGCGCAGCACGATCACGGTCTCCGAGACGCTCGCCTCGCGGAAGATGACCGTGCCGCGCTTCCACTGCCGGCGGTGCCCGGCGGCCTCGAGGGCGGCCTGCTCGTCGGGGTGCAGGAGATCGAAGAACTCGGTCACACCAGATTCTCTACCGCGTAGGCGCGCACTGTCTGTCGGCGACCTTTCACTTCGAGGTCCCCGAGCGGCGTGGCGGTCACCCGATCGGCAACCGCGTCGTACGTGGCCCCGCCGATCACCACCTGCCCCGGCTCGGCGATCGTCTGCAGCCGCGCGGCGACGTTGACCGCGTCGCCCATCGCGTTGAACCCGCGCAGCAGCTCGCTGCCGATGTTGCCGACCAGCGCCGGCCCGGTGTTCGCGCCCACCCGGAACCGCGGCCAGTCCGGATGCCCTTCGGCGATGCCGCGCACCGCCTCCTGCATCTGCAGCGCCGCACGCACCGCCCGCGCCTCGTGGTCCTCCTGCCGGGCCGGCGCGTTGAACAGCGCCAGCAGCGCGTCGCCGACGAACTGCACGATCGTGCCGCCGTTGTCGAGGATGCAGGGGACGGCGACGCCGTGGTACCGGTTGAGCATCTCCACGATGTCGCCCGGCTCGACCGCCTCCGAGAACGTCGTGAACCCGCGCAGGTCGGCGAAGAGCGCGGTCACGTCGACGAGCCGCCCGCCGAGCGCCGCCTGGTCCGGATCGGCCAGCAGCGCCGCCGCGACGTCGGGCGACATGTACTGGCGGAACAGCGTGGCGAGCTCGCCGTAGAGCCGGGCGTTCTCCAGCCCGATCGACAGCTGGTTGGCCAGCGTCTGGCGCAGCTCTGGCCGCGTGGTGGACGGGATCGTCACCGCACCCGCCAGCTGCCCCTTCACCGTCAGGGGCAGCGCGCCCTCCACGGGCTCCATCCGTCCATCGTGGATCAATGAGATATCGACGGTACCGAATGAGCCTGCCACGGCCGCCCGGGCACCCCGCAGGAACTCCTCCTCGCCCGCACCCACCCGCGCCTGCTCGCCCACGGCGACCAGGGCACCGAGCCGCTCCGACAGCTCGCGCTCGGCCACCAGCGCCGCCGCCGCGCGATCCAGCACCTCCGCCTGCTTCTCGGTCAGCCCGAACCGCTCGGCCATCCGCGCCGCCAGCCGCTCGGGCGCCGCGCCGCGCTCCGAGTCCTGCAGCGCGCTGACCAGTTCCTCCAGCGCGTCCTCGTACTGCTTGCGGATCCGCCGCGTGGTCTCGGCCATCGCGATGCCGTCGAACAGCCCTGCGGCACTGCCTTCGCGGCGGTACTGCACGTAGGCGGAGTACCCGACGAAGAGGAACGCGGCCGTCAGGATCAGGTGCCACTCCCACCACGACAGCCGCCACTTGTCGGCGAGCGTCACCGCGACCATCGCCTCCGCCAGCAGCGCGAACGCCGTCACGACGGAGATCAGGACGGCGCCGGGCGTCCTGCGGTACAAGATGAAAAATCGAACCGCGGCCGCGACGTACAGCGCGACGGCGACCCACGCGGCCCAGACCAACGGCCCCTCGACGTCGCGGATCTGCGTCTGGTTCGAAAACGGCGGCACGTCGAGCAGCGAAGGCACAATCCACGCGAACAGCGCCAGCCCGAGCGCGTTCCGCAGCCAGAGCTGCCACCGCGTGATCCGCGCCGGCAGCCGCAGCGACGACAGCACCGCGAGCACCGCGCCGATGATCAGCCCGACCGCCATCGCCTGGTCGAACCCGGCGTTCGGGTGCCCGATCAGCACCCCCGGCGTGGCCAGCGCGTGCGCGAGCAGAAACCCCGCCGCGGCGAGGAACACCAGCGACACCAGGAACAGCCGCCCGTCCCCGCGCCGCCGCGCCGCGACGCTCATCGCCGCCCCGATCGCGACGTTGACCGCCGCGACCACCAGCACCAGCCAGAAGTGCGTCTCGTGGTGCTGCCAGATGACATCGGCCCCCGGCCGGCTGAGCAACAGCCACAGCCCGGCCAGCGGCAGCGCGAGATGCGTTGCCCAGACGACGACGCGTGCCATTGTCCGCTTCCCTTGCTTCTCGGCAGTTGGTTCCCGGGTTACTGGATGGCCGCGGCTGGCTTTCCGCGGCCTGCGCCCGTCCGTCTGCTTCCACGGCTGGCACCGCTCGGCCGTTCTGTCGCATTTGCTGCACGAGCGTTCTGCGTCTTTGGACGC
Source organism: Dactylosporangium darangshiense (assembly GCF_039537565.1). Lineage (NCBI taxonomy): Bacteria > Bacillati > Actinomycetota > Actinomycetes > Micromonosporales > Micromonosporaceae > Dactylosporangium > Dactylosporangium darangshiense. The sequence goes on along the minus strand of NZ_BAABAT010000001.1, from coordinate 746,347 downwards.
AGACACGCTACGCCAACCTCGGTCTCATAGTCGCGAAGCACCTGAACGGTGCGACCAACCTGTGGGAGTTCCCGATGAAATTCAAGGCACCGATCATCACGCTCGGCGCCGGCCTAGCGGTCGCCGGCGTCCTGTACGCGATGAACGTCGACCTCAGCAATGACGTGGCCCGCAACAAGACCGCGGCCACCCCCACCACCGCGGCCGCCTCGCAGGCCGCTTCCGCCGCGTCTCCCGCGGCCCCACGCACCTCCGCCCCGCCTCCGGGCGACGGCACCGGCAACGCCGCCCAGCAGGGCACAGTCACGTACGCCGGCGCCGTAGACGGCGGCGCGGCCTCCCTCGGCATCGTCGTCAACAACGGCAAGGCGATCGCGTACGTCTGCGACGGCAAGTCAGCCGAGGCCTGGCTGGACGGCTCGATGACCAACGGCGAGGCCCGTCTGCAGAGCGCCAAGGGCACCCTGACCGGCACCTACGCCAACGGCCAGCTCAAGGGCACCGTGACCGCGGGCACGAAGACCTGGACCTTCACCGTCAAGGTCGTGGCTCCCCCGTCCGGCCTCTACCGCTCGCAGGCCAGCCTCCGCAAGAAGCTCGACGCGAGCTGGGTCGTCCTCCCCGACGGCAAGCAGGTGGGCGTCGAAACCCGCCCCGACGGCACCCTCACGGCCGCCCCGCCTTTCGACATCAACGCGAAGACCGCAACGGTCGACGGCACCGCGGTGACCATCGAGGCCACCTCCCCCGCCACCGGATACTGACGTCAGGAGCCCCGACATGACCGCCCCGATCGACCAGCCCGCCCCGAAGGCAGGCCAGATCCCGGCGCCGACCCCGGCGGCCTCGGACCAGCCCAGCCCGTCGGAGGGCGGCCTGCAGTTCCCTCCCATCCCCGAGCCCGGCCCCCTCCCCCCTTCAGGCGCGCCGTCGTTCACTCTCCCTCCGCAGACCGACCAACTCCCTTCCTTGACCGACCACTTCGACGCAGCGGCTCTCGCCGCAACGCCGACCCCACCACAGCCCACGTCAAACGCCTACGCCCCTCTCCCCGACCCGACCCTGTCCGCCTCTTTGTCCACCCCGGTCGCCTACACGGTCGACCCCTTGACGGACCCGAACTCCCCGCCCCCGTCGCTGAGCTCGTACGCCCAGCCGCTTGCCACCTCGGAGCCCTTCACTCCCCAACCCGCGTCGCCCCTCTACCAAGCACAGCCCACACCCAGCGGCTTCGCGCCCCAGCCCGCACCCGGCGGCTTCCCACCACAGCCTTCGCCTGGCACGTACGCGGCACAGCCCGCGACCGGCCCCGGCCTGGCTCCGCCTCCGTTCGCGGCCCCCACTGCGCCCGGCATCGGCACCGGCATCGCGGGCGCCGCAGGTGCCCCCAACGTCGGCGAAGCGGGTTCACCAGTCGTCGCGGTTGCATCGGTTCCGGCAGCTTCCCCGGTCTCGGCAGCTTCCCGGGTCTCGACAGCTCCCCCGGTCGTCGTAGGTGCCCCGGTCGTAGGTGCCCCGGTCGCGGGTGCCCCGGAAGCACCTGCGGCCGCCGCGGCGACCCCGCCCAGCCTGAAGACCGTGACGGCGCTCATCGTCCCGTTCCTGGTCGCCTGCCTGGTCGCCGCGGGCCTAGGCGTCTACGGCAAGCTCCACGAGCCGACGGGCGTCGCCGTGAACGTCGCCGGCTTCTCCAGCCCGGCAACGGTCAAGGTCTGGCTGGCCACGCTCGCCTTCGTCCTGGCCGTCGTCCAGCTGTTCACTGCCCTCGTCATGTACGGCAAGATCCAACTCTTCAAGAACGCCAACTGGCTCGGCACCGTCCACCGCTGGTCCGGCCGCCTAGCCTTCCTGGCCTCCATCCCGGTCGCCCTGCACTGCCTCTACGCCCTCGGCTTCGACGACTACAACACCCGCGTCCTCATCCACTCCCTTCTGGGCTGTTTCTTCTACGGCACCTTCGCCGCCAAGATGCTGATCCTCACCAAGAAGGGCGTCCCGAACTGGGCGCTACCCCTCTTCGGCGGCCTCGTTTTCACCGCGCTGTCCGGCCTGTTCGTCACCTCCGCCCTGTGGTTCTTCACCACGTTCGGCGTCAAGTTCTGAAGGGAACGCGAAGAACCATGTGCACCCCCTCTCGACGGACCCTGCTGGCCGGCGCCGGCGCGATCGGTCTGACTACGGCCCTGACCGGATGCGCGGCCTACGGTGTCGACGCAGCAGCACCTCCGGCGCCCGACGCGGCCGGCAACGACAACCCCGCCAACGCGGGCGGAGCGGCCAGCGGCAGTGGCAACGATGACAACGCGGCCCAGGCGGGCAACGCCGCACCCGCCGGCTTCGCCCGAACCAACGACATCCCGGTAGGCGGCGGCAAGATCTTCGCCGACCAGAAGATCGTCGTCACCCAGCCCACGGCCGGCACCTTCCGCTGCTTCACCGCGGTCTGCACCCATGCCGGCTGCGTAGTCGGCGACGTCTCCGACGGCACCATCAACTGCCCCTGCCACGGCAGCAAGTTCAAGGTCGCCGACGGCTCGGTAGCCAACGGCCCCGCGAAGAAGCCCTTGTCCCAGATCAACATCAAGGTCAACGGCGACTCCATCTCCAAGGCTTAACTCCCACAGGGTCGACCGCCCGCCGACCGTCCACACAGGACGTGCGGCGGGCGATCGGCTGCCCGAACCCAGCACACCGCCCGTCGCCCCAGACACCCCGTCGCACCCCACGCCCCTGTGTCGCTCCAACACAGCCTGTCCACGCGCACCTCGACCTCCTCGCCCGCCACCGCCACCGCCCACCCAACGAACCTTCGCGCCGTCCGCCAGCCGCAACTCCGTCCACTCGAAGGGGCTCAACCACTGATTCACCGCCGAGGAGCGGGCGGCGATACAGGAGCGCGCCCAGGAGGTGCGCAAGAGCTCGATGGACACGTGGACGGCGCCGACCCGCCCGACGAACGACCGATGAGCGCACTGCACCTCGACAACGCTCATGACGGCATCCTGGCCGTGGGTGCGCGGAGCACTCGCCGAGTGGGCAGGGCCGCCGCGAGCAGCGCCAGCAAGAGGCAGAGCCCGACGGCCCCGCCGATCACCGACCACGGCACCACCAGCTCGACCGCCGCCCCGACCTGCTCGCTGAGCCCCGCCCTGATGCTCAGCAACGCCCCGAACGCCACCGCCCCGCCGAGCACCGCGCCGATCAGGACCACCAGCGCCGACTCCGCCGCGACGTACCCGACGACCTGCCGCCGCGTCGCCCCCGCCAACCGCACGACCCGCAGGTCGGCCGCCCGCCCCTCGGCCGCCATCAGCAGCGTGTTGGCGACCGCAACCGCCCCGTACCCGGCCGACACCCCGATCAGCATCAACGTGAACAACCACACGAGCCGGTCCTCGGCCGCATCCACCTCAGCCGCCCAGGTCGCCACGTCGATCACTCGCGCGCCGGACTCCGTAGCCGGCGCAAACCTCCCCGCATCGCCGCCGCGTAGGTACACGACCGACGTCAACGCCGACGGATCATGCCCGCGCACCGTCGCCCGCCCCAGCAGCAGATCGCCGGGAATCACCCCGTCGGCAACGACGGCAACCACTCGCAGCGAGACCCGCTCCCCGTCGGCGAACACGACCGGATACGTCTCCCCGACACCCCGCTGCGCTCCCTCGGCGACGGCGACAGCATCCTTGTCGGCCAGCCCGTCGAGCGCCCCCGCAACGACCTGCACCGCCCGGTTCGCACTGACGAAGGCGGCAGGATCGACCCCGACCCCGCTCAACGCTCGGACGCTGTTCTCCCCGGCCGTGTACAGCGTCGTCGGCAACAGTGCGGCCCCCGACACAACGGCGTCCCCTGAACCCGCACCCGGCACAGCCGCCGTGGCGGTCAGCGCGGCGTCGGACAGCCCAGGCGTGCGATCGGGAACAAGCACCCAGTCCGCATCGACATCGGCCACCCGACCCGCCGCGTACGCGGCCGTGCTCGTCCGCACCATGCCCGCGACCAGCACCGCAAACGCCACCGTCAGCAGCACAGGCGCGGCCGTGGACGCCGTCCGTCGCGACGCCGTCAGCGCGCCCTCGCGAACGAGCAGACCGATCGCGCCACCGCCCCTCTTCAACGGACTGCGACACAGACGCACGATCGGCGGCACCACCGCCGGCGCGAGCGCCACCACCCCCGTGACCAACGCCATCGCGCTGAGAAGCGCGAAATTCGCACCGTCCTGCGCATCGCTCGAGCCCGCAGTGGCGACGGCAAACCCAACGCCGATCGCCAGCACCACCCCACCAAGAATCCAACGCACCCGCCCCATCGCGCGCTGCTCGACGGCCGCCTCTCGCAGCGCCTCCAAGGGCCGAACCCGCGACGCACGCCGCGCAGCCGACCATGCCCCCAACAGCGCAACCACCGGTCCCACAAGGAGCGCGCCCACAATCGGCAACGGCGAGTACCGCACCGCATACGTCTCCGGCTCGAACCCGGCATCCACCAGCACCCACCCGACCGCCGGTGCCGTGGCCGCGCCCACAACAACGCCGACAACGCCGCCGACCGCCCCGACGAGCAGCGCCTCGCCGTACACCATCCGCCGCACCTGCCGCGGCGTCGCTCCGATCGCGCGGAGCAACCCCAGCTCCCGCCTGCGCTGCGCAACGCTGAACGCGAACGTCGAAGCCACGATGAACACGGTCACGAACCCGGCCAGCACCGCGACCCCGGTCAGCACCTGCATGCCGATCCACCGCGTTCGCGCGTCGTCCCGCGGCTCCAGGTCGCCCCGCGCGTCTCCGTCGAGCACTCGCCCGTCGGCCCCGACCACCGACCGCGCAGCCTGGGCCACCTGTTCGACGTAGGCCCCCGGTTGCAGCACCAGCCCGATCGCTCGCACGCCGGGCGCGAGCTCAGCAGCGACGTCATCCGCCACCAAGTACCCGGGCGCATCGACCAGCCCCGTCACCGTGTACGACGCCGGTCCCGAGGCCGTCAGCAGCGTCACCGGGTCGCCGGTCCGGAGCCCGAGCGCGCGGTCGACCACGACCTCGCCAGCATTCTCCGGCGGCACGCCCGCCGTCAGCTGCAGCCCACCCAGGCGGGCCGACGACCAGCCGTGCCCCTCGTACGTGTCCTGCCGCTGTCCCTCCACACCCGGCGGCCGCCCGTCGATCAGCGCCTGCATGTAGAAGGTGCGATCAGGAATGGCGGCGGCGACCCCCGGCAGACCCGCCAACCGAGCGCTCAGCTCCTCCGCCCGGGACGAGGACCACGGCCGCGCCGGTGTGAACGGATCCGCCGCCGATTGACTCTCCGGACCGCTCACCACGATCGCGGCCTCGGCGAGCCGGTCCGGAATCTTCGGTCGCCCTGACACGAGCAGCAGCAGGGCGAGCGCGACGAGCGCAACGCCGACAACTACTGCGACGAGCGCTCCGACGACTCGTCGAACGGTCAGCATGGGTCGTCCTCGATCTGTGGCCTGCGACCGGACGGCCGGTCCGTAGTGCCCGTCGCGCGTCGGTGCGTCGGACGCGATATGCCCGCCGCGGGCCCGGGCTCCAGACACGCTGCGCCCGCCATGCGTTCCGACCCCGGGCTCGCTTTGCGCCCGGGCTCCAGGCTCTCTGTACGACCGGACTCGGATCCTGCTGTGTGACCGGGCTCCAGGCTCGCGGAACGACCGGACTCCAGACTCGCGGTGCGACCGGACTCCAAGCTCTCTGTCTGACCGGACTCCAGGATCGCGGTGCGCGCGGCTATCTCCTCCGCGGTCAACGGGCCTTGAAGGTCCTCGACGATCCGTCCATCGGCGAGGAACACCACGCGGTCGGCGCGAGCGGCGGCGACCGGGTCGTGGGTCACCATCACGACGGTCTGTTGGTGCTCGTCGACGAGCGCCCGAAGCAGGTCGAGGATGTGCCGCGAGGTGACACTGTCCAGCGCGCCTGTCGGCTCGTCCGCGAAGACGACCGCCGGCCGGCTGATCAGCGCCCGCGCGACCGCCACGCGCTGCTGCTCGCCTCCGGACAACTCGCTGGGACGATGGCGGCGGCGTTCCCCGAGCCCGACCGCTTCGAGCGCGGCGACCACATCCGATACGGGCGGTCGGCGTCCTGCGAGCCGCATTGGCAAGGCGACGTTCTGCTCGGCGGTCAGCGACGACACCAGGTTGAACGCCTGGAAGACGAAGCCGATCCGGTCCCGGCGCAGACGCGTCAGGTCGTCCTCGGTCAGCTCGTCGAGCGCGACCCCGTCGACGGTGACGGAGCCGACCGCCGGTCGGTCGAGCCCGGCCGCGCAATGCAGCAGTGTCGACTTGCCGGAGCCGGAGGGCCCCATCACCGCGGCGAAGGTGCCGCGCTCGAACCCGACCGACACGTCGTCGAGCGCAACCAGCCGCCTGGCGCCCTCACCGTATGTGGCCCGGACGTTCTCCAGGACCACCGTCTGCGTCGTCATGGCTGAAACCATGCCGCGGGGCGCCGGGGTTGCGCATCGGACCAGGATGGTCACTTTCTGTTCGGACCAGGATGGTACAGCGGGCCTCCGGAGGCCCGTTCTTCATCCCTGGGTATGACGGCTCTCGGGCCGACGCGCAATCCACCCCTGCCCGCTACCGTCGACGCCATGGCCACTGCCCTGCTGACCAGGCGGCTCCGCCCGGTCGACCTCTATGCGATCGACGTCGTTGTGGCGTCGCTCGTCGCGCTGCTGTGTGTAACCGCAGCCGACGCGACGCCGCAGAGCGGTGGCCCGCACGAGCCCATCTGGCTTTCCGTCAGCACCGGTCTGGTGATCGGCCTACCGGTCGCCGTCCGGCGTCGCTGGCCCTACACGGTCGCGATCATCGTTTCGATCGCGAGCACGCTCGCCTTACTGACGGCGATCATCCCGACTTTCGCTTCTCTCGCGCCGGCGTGCGCGCTGGCGCTGGTGTCATACAGCCTCGGCACGGCCGCCCGGGACTGGAACGGCGGCGGCACCGCATTCGGCTGCGCAGCGCTGGTCAGCTTCGGCATGGCCTGGCCGACGTTCCTGCACCCGCAGGAAGCCCCGCCGTCGGATCCATACGTGTCACTCCTATCCGTTCTACTGGGCCTGCTCTTCGTCGTGCCCGCGTATGCCATCGGCTACAGCGTCGGCGAGCGGCGGCATCAGTCGCACCAACTCAGCGATCAGTTGGTGCGCCAGGCCGCCGTCGAGGAGCGACTCCGGGTCGCGCGGGAGCTCCACGACATCGTCGCGCACACGATGACGCTCATCGTGGTGAAGGCGTCGATCGGCAACCACGTCGCGGAGGCCGACCCGGCGGAGGCCCGCGACGCGCTCCGGGTCATCGAGACGACGGGCCGGTCGGCGATGTTCGAGGTTCGCCGGGTCCTGGACATGTTGCGGGAGGACACGCCATACGCGCCGACGCCAGGACTCGGCGACCTGTCGCACCTCGCCGAACAGGCGACAGTGGGCGGCGTCGAGGTGCAGCTCGAGGTCGAACACCCCGAGCGCGCCGCGACGCGTGAGCCACACCGCCTGGCCGCCGCTCTGGAACCCGACGGCGACCACGGCACGACGGGAACCGCCGACAGCAACGGCGACCACGGCACAACGGGAACCGCCGACCGCAACGGCGACCATGGCATGACGGGAACCGCCGACAGCGACGGCGACACCGCAGAGATCAGCGCACTCCATCGGCAACGCGCACGCCCGGACATGAGCGCCGCCGGAGAGGAATGTGAACAGCCCATCGTCGAACGCCCATTGAACGAGCAGACGTTGAGCAGCGCCGCGAACGACGAGCGTAGAGCGGGCGAGACGGGCAACCGGCACGCGACGGATCGCGCCGCGGTAGATCAGACAACCGGCGCCGGAGACAAAGAGACGGTGGACCAGCCGAGAAACGGCAGCAACGAGCACGCGGCAGGTTCAACAGGGGACACCGGAGACGGGCACACGATGGGTCTACCGGGGAGTGCTGGAGACGAGCGCACGGCGGGTGTAACAGGGGGCACCGGAAACGAACGGATCGTGGGTCAGGCGGGGAGCGCCGGAGATGAGCTCGGGGCGGGTAAAGCGCGAGGCGGCAAGGACCTGCGCGCGGTGGGCCATGCAGGGGACGTCTGGGACGAGCGCGGGGCGTGTGGAAGGGCAGAGGTTTCTGAGGCGGTGGGGCTGGCTGTGTACCGGATTGTGCAGGAGGCCCTCACCAACGTGGTCAAGCACGCGGCGCCAGCAAAGTGTCGGGTGCGGGTTGTGGTGGGGCGGGATGAGGTACGGGTCGAGGTGACCGATGACGGAAGCCGGTCGGTGCGCGTGAATGGGATCGGGCACGGGCTGATCGGGATGAGGGAGCGAGTGGCGATGCACGGGGGGACGTTCAGCGCCGGGCCCAGGGAGGGTGGTGGCTTCGGAGTGACCGCGAGGCTGCCGGTCGGGAGTCCAACATGATGCCGCCGGCTGCGTCGGCGAACGGCGGCGCCGCGTGTAGGAGTGCGCGTCCGGGAAACAACGCGCGGCACAGCGCTCGGCGGTCGGGAGCGGACGACGGCCGAGGGTCGAAAGCCGACGACGCCCGGCGGTGGGGAGCCAGCAACGTCCGACGGTTGGGAGCGGACGACGTCCGGCGAGGCGGCGAGGCACTGCCAGGAAGCGGTGTCAGGGCACGTGGCAAGGCGCTCCTGGATGGTTGTGGTTGGGGATGTGGGCGCGTGGTGGAGGGGTGGTGCGCGTGATTCGGGTGTTGATTGCGGACGATCAGGCGCTGCTGCGAGGGAGTTTTCGGGCGCTGGTCGATCTCAGTGGGGACTGCACCACCGTTGGGGAGGCCGGTACTGGGGAGGAGGCGGTTCGGCTCACTGCGCTTCGGCAGCCTGACGTGGTGCTCATGGATGTGCGGATGCCGGAGATGAACGGGATCGAGGCCACGCGCAGGATCTGCGGGGATCCGTCGCTAGAGGGCGCTCGTGTGTTGATGCTGACGACGTTTGATTTGGATGAGTACGTGTACGGGGCGTTGCGGGCGGGGGCGAGTGGGTTTCTGCTCAAGGACACGCCGCCGGTGGAGTTGCTCAATGCGGTTCGGGTGGTGGCCGGCGGGGAGGCGTTGTTGTCGCCGTCGGTTACTCGGCGGCTGATCTCTGAGTTTGTGCGGCGGCCGTATACGGCTCGGCCTGTGCCGCGGAGGCTTGATGGGGTTACCGATCGGGAGCGGGAGGTGCTCATGCTCATTGGGCTCGGGCTGTCCAATGGCGAGATTGTCGAGCATCTCGGGGTGAGTCTTGCGACGGTGAAGACGCACGTGGGGCGGATCCTGGCGAAGCTCGGCGTTCGGGATCGGGCGCAGTTGGTGATCGTGGCGTACGAGACGGGGCTGGTCGCTGTGAGCGAGTAAGAGCGCCCGATCAGCTGCTGTCTGCCAGCAATTGCCGGACGCTGTTCAGCCCGGTAGTGAAGGCTGTGCAGCGGCCTCCGTGCGGACCCAGAGCGGTGGTCGCTTCGTGTGGGTGCGCGGCGGGGCCGTTGTGGCACGAGCGCAGATTCACGCCGACTGTGCGCTGACAGCCACAACTAACCGGGAGTTGCGGGCGCCTTCGGCCGGCCCGACCCAAAGCAGTAAGCGTGGTCCGGGTCCCGGGTGCTTGCGGGGCCGTCTGCCGCCGGCGGGTCCGTCGTGGTCATCAGTCGGTGGTCCAGGCCATCCGCAGCCGAGAACCACACGCGTCAGGCATTTTGGCGGGCGCGCTGCAGAGGCCGAACCAGTGACCCCAAAGAGCAAGGCCGCCACCTCAGACCGCCGTGATCGCGCCGACTTGTCGGGCGCCACCCAAAGCGGATGGCAGCCGACAAAGAGGGCTACGGGGTGCGGAAAAGAGGGATGGAAACTCGGAAGGTGGCGCCTTCGTTCGGGGCCGTCTGCAGGGTTACCTTGCCGCCGTGGGCTGCCACCAAAGCGGCCACGATCGACAAGCCCAGGCCCGAACCGCCCAGAGCGCGCGTGCGGCTGGGGTCCGTGCGGTAGAAGCGCTCGAAGACTCGCTTGGCGTCCTCGGCCGTCATGCCGGGGCCGTTGTCGGAGACCTCGAGGATGGCGTTTGTGTTCTCGGTGCCGACGTACACCGTGATTTCCGTGCCGGGTGGGGTGTGGCTCAGGGCGTTCGAGAGGAGGTTCTGCAGGACCTGGCGTAGGCGGGTCTCGTCGCCGAGTACCACCGCGGGCTCCACGTCCTCGTCGTCGTCGTGGATGACGGTGCGCAGGCGTAGGCGGTGGTCGGTGGCGGTCACCCTGGCGTCGACCAAAGCGTCCGTTGCCAAGGAGAGGAGGTCCACCGGGGACTTCTCCAGAGGGCGCTGCTGGTCCATGCGGGCCAGGAGCAGGAGGTCGTCGACCAGTACGCCCATGCGTGTGGCGTGGCGTTCGATCCGGCCGATGTTCTCGTCGCCCTGGCCGGACTGGCGGTGGAGCTCGGCGAAGCCGCGGATCGTGGTGAGAGGGGTGCGGAGTTCGTGGGAGGCGTCGGCGATGAAGCGGCGCATGCGCTCCTCCGACGCTCGCGCGGCCTCCTCCGAAGTGCGGCGTTCGTCGAATGCGGTCTCGATCTGGCCCAGCATCGTGTTCAGGGCCTGGGACAGGCCGCCGACCTCGGTGCGGGAGTCGGCCTCGGGGACGCGGCGGCTCAGGTCGCCGGCCGCGATCGCCTCTGCCGTCTGTTCCACCTCGATCAGGGGGCGCAGGCTGGAGCGAACCAGGAGGTACGCGACCACGGCCAGGACCAGGAGCACGAAGCCGCCGATCGTGACGCTCGTCCAGACCTGGCGTGTGACGGTGGCGTCCACCTCGTCGAGGCTGATGCCGACCACCAACGCCACGGGCTGCTCGCCGCGATTGCGGCCGGGGCCGGGGGGCGTCATGACCTTCGTGACGGCGTACAGCACCCGCCACTGGTGGCCGTCGCCGCCGGTCGGCGAAACGGTGTCGTACGTGCCGTAGACCCTGTTGTCCAGCTGGGCGAGGCTGTCCAGGCCGTCGACCGTGGACGGCAGGGTGGGTGGCTCCTGGTCGGTGGCGTTGCGGCCGAAGTACAGGGTCGTCATGGCGCCGGTGTCGGCGTTGATGCAGGCGACGTAGAAGCCGTTGCGGGGCATCGGCTGGAGGCCGTGCTGCAAGTCGTTGCTCGCCGACGAGCAGTTCATGGCCGCGTCGCCCACCGAGCCCAGGAGCTGGGCGTCCACGCGTGTCAGCAAGTAGTCGCGGGTGCTGTAGACGCCCGCTGTGCCGGTCGTGACCAAGGCCGCCGCGAGCAGGACGAGCATGAGCACCACGAGCTTGACGCGGAGCGGCCAGGACTTCATGTGCGTGGCAGCCGCAGCGAGTAGCCCACGCCGCGCAGGGTCTGCAGCAGACGCGGATCGGAGGTGTCGATCTTCTTGCGCAGGTAGGAGACGTAGGACTCCACGACGCCCGCGTCGCCGCCGAAGTCGTACTGCCAGACGTGGTCCAGGATCTGGGCCTTGGACAGGACGCGGCCGGGGTTCGTCATGAAGTACCGCAGAAGCTTGAACTCCGTCGGGGACAGCTGGACCTCGTGGCCGGCCTTGAACACCTCGTGGGTGTCCTCGTCCAGCTCGATGTCGGCGAAGTTCAGGCGCGACGTCTGCGCGGAGGCGCCGCCGGCCGGGTCCGCGACGCGGCGCAGGACGGCCTGGATGCGGGCCAGGATCTCGGACAGGCTGAAGGGCTTGGTGACGTAGTCGTCGCCGCCCAGGGTGAGGCCCTTGATCTTGTCCTCGGTGGCGTCGCGCGCGGTCAGGAACAGCACGGGCACGCGGGTGCCCTCGCCGCGCAGCTTGCGCAGGACCTCGAAGCCGTCGAGCTCGGGCATCATGACGTCGAGCAGGATCATGTCGGGGCGGAAGCGCCGCGCCTCCTCCATCGCCTGGCGCCCGCTGGTGGCGCTCGCGACGTCGTAGCCGTGGTACTTCAGGCTCGCGGACAGCAGTTCGACGATGTCCGGCTCGTCGTCGACCACAAGCAGCCGCGTCATGATTCGCTCCAAATAACGTCAGAATTCCCTCGTCATGTAGAGACTGCCGCCGGTTCCTGACGCTCGGATGCGGTTTGCCTGAAAACCAGCTGTGAACTGGCTGCGCCGGATGGCAGCAACAGCGCCAGCAGCACGGGGAACTCGAGATAGGCGTGGTAGGAGGCGAACGCGCCGTACAGCGCGCGGCCGGAGGCGTAGTCGATCACGAACAGCACGGCCAGCGCGGCGCCGAGGCCGCCGCCCAGGGCCCAGGCGCGCCGGCCGGTCAGCCAGGGCGCGCGGCGCTCGAAGGCACGTGCGGCGTCGGGGGCGTGGCGCGGTAGGAAGTACACCCAGACGAAATAGTGCATCGTCTGCAAGAAGGCGAAAACGACCAGGAAACGGGCGCCGATGATGGTGGACGAGCCGGGCGGGGCGCTCGCCGCGACGATCCGGCCGGGGTCGCCCGCGAAGGCGGCAACCGTCGACGCCGGCACGCCGCCGAGCGCGAAGTCGGCCGCGCCCAGCAGCACCAGCGCCGGCACGATCAGCACCCATGCGACCTGCGTCCAGCGGAACACGGCCGGCCGCGGCAGCCGCCCCGCAAACTCCCACAAGAAGAACAACGGCACGACATTGTGCAAATGCGCCAAAACCACGAAATGGTACCCCGGGAAGGCCAACGACACCGCCGCCGCCAACACGAGCACACTCGCCGCCAAGCCCAACGGCCAGCCTCGCAATGCGTAGGCGCAACCGGCCGCGAGGACCGCATAGCCGACGAGGATCTCCGCGTAGCGGGCCGGCTCGCCGACGAACATGGCCGCGAGGCGGCAGAGCACGATCGCGCTGATCAGCCCGAACAGCACCAAGAGGAACCGGCCGCGCAGGACGGCACCGAAGCGTCCGGCCACGTAGCGCAGCTCGAGCACGTTGTGCAGCACCCCGAACGCGATCAGCCCCAGCACGGTGGTGGCCAGCGGCACGCGCAGCGCCACCGAGAGCGCGGCGACCGCCGCCAGGGCGAAGAGCAGGCTTATCTTCATCGCGTGCTCCGCGCGCTGCTGCTGACGCTGGCGGTCGAGGTCCCGCTGTACACGGCGGCCCTGACCCTGCTGCGGCTGGCGGGCGCGTGGCGGGCCGCCGCGCTCGCGGTGCTGGTCAACCTGGTGACCCACCCGGCGCTGTGGCTGTTCCTCGCGCCGCACCCGAGCGCCGCCCGCCTGTGGTCGGCCGAGGCGGTCGCAACGGCCATCGAGGCGGCTATCCTGATAAAGGCGATAAATCGGGACAAAACCGTGCTAGCGGTCATCGCCGTGGGCGCGAATGCGAGCTCGCTGGCCATCGGACTGCTCGCGGCTCAGTAGCGGCTGTTCTTCGTCCGGCGCACCAGCCAGACGATCAGCACGACGAGCGCGGCCACGAAGACGAGGCAGCCCAGCGCCAGGACGACGGCCGTACCCGCCATGAACGACGGCGAAGGCGCCGCATCCGCCAGCACGAATTCCATGCCGGAGAGTGTGCGGCGCCCTGGCCGGTTTGCATATCTACTCGTGGACTCGATTCGCTGGCGGAATGTCCGATGGCTCGGGCGGCTCGGCCGGACGCACCCACTGCCAGAGCAGGAACAGCAGCCCGAGCGCGAGCATGCCGAGCCCGATCCAGAGGTTGATCCGCACGCCGGCGGCCTTGGCGATCTCGGCCGGGGAGTCGAAGATGCCGACGATCGTGACCACCACGCCGTACACCGTGAACAGCCCGCCGATGACCCGCCGGACGTCGAAGAGCCGCGCCGCGCGGGCGGTGTCGATCTTGCCCTCGTCGCTCATCGCTCAAACACCCCTCTCACAGGACCGGCAGGTAGAACAGGACGGCCAGCAGCAGCGCCACTGAGCCGAGCAGCACCGGCGAGCGGTACCAGGCCGTATCGCCCGCGATGGCGTCGGCGCGCAGGTCGTGGCGGCCCACGCCGTACACGAGGCCGTCGAGCTCGGCGTCGGGCTTCGGCCGCGTGAGCGGCGTGACGATGACGGTGACGATGGCGACCACCACGAACGCGATGCCCGCGCCCCAGAACGACTCGTCCAGGTCGGAGCCAAAGGTGAACCAGCCGAACCACTTGTAGCCGACGTAGACGATGAGTGCGGCCACGGTGCCGCAGAGCAGTCCCCAGAAGCCGGCCCAGGCGCTCATCCGCTTCCAGAACATGCCGATGATGAACGCGGCGAAGAGCGGGGCGTTGAACAGCGAGAACAGCGCCTGGATGTAGTCCATGATGTTGCTGTAGCCGGCCGCGATGAACGCGGTGCCGATGCCGACGACGACACCGACGACGGTGATGAGCCGCCCGACCTTGAGGTAATAGCCGTCGGGATGGTCCTTGGCGACGTACTCCTGCCAGATGTCGTACGTGAACACGGTGTTGAACCCGGACACGTTGGCCGCCATGCCGGCCATGAACGACGCGAGGAGCCCGGTGACGGCGATGCCGAGCACGCCGTTGGGCAGGAACTCGCGCATGAGCAGCGGGATGGCGTTGTTGTACTGCAGGTCGCCCGAGTTGGCGCCGAGCCCCTTCACGGTCACCAGGGCGACCAGGCCGGGGATCACGGTGACGAAGGGGATCACGAGCTTCGGGTAGGCGGCGATGATCGGCGTGCGGCGGGCCGCGCTCATGTTGCGGGCCGACAGGCCGCGCTGGACCTCGGCGAAGTTCGTGGTCCAGTAGCCGAAGGAGAGCACGAACCCGAGGCCGAAGACGATGCCCCACCAGGACGCGCCGAGCGGGTTGTCGCTGCCGGCGGTGCCCTGCCACGCGTGCAGGCCGGCGTCGCCGAGCTTGGTCTGGCGCACGGCGTCGAACAGGCCGCTGAAGCCGCCGACCTTGACCAGGCCGATGATCGCGATCGGCAGTAGGCCGGCGATGATCACGAAGAACTGCAGGACCTCGTTGTAGATCGCGCTGGACAGGCCACCGAGGGTGATGTACGCCAGCACGATCGCGGCGCCGAGCACGATCGCGGTCCACAGCGGCCAGCCGAGCAGGGCCTGCATGATCAGGGCGAGGGCATAGAGGTTGACGCCCGCGATGAGCACCTGGGCCAGCGCGAAGGACAGCGCGTTGAGCAGGTGCGCGGGGCGGTTGAAGCGCCTGCGCATGTACTCGGGGACGCTGCGGACCTTCGAGCCGTAGTAGAACGGCATCATCACGATGCCGAGGAAGACCATGGCCGGCACGGCGCCGATCCAGTAGTAGTGGACCGTCATGATCCCGTACTTGGCGCCGTTGGCCGCCATGCCCAGGATCTCGAGGGCGCCCAGATTGGCCGAGATGAACGCGAGGCCGGTCACCCAGGCCGGCAGCGAGCGGCCGGACAGGAAGAAGTCCACGCTGTTGCGGATCGATCGGCGAGCGGCGAGGCCCACCCCAAGAACGGTGATGAAGTAGAGCGCCAGCAGGACGTAGTCCAATGCGTCCATCTGCAGGCGCAGCCCATCGGCGAGAGTCTGCACCCGTCCTCCCCCTTCGCCGGTACGGAGGCCCCGGAACGAGCGGAGCCCCAGGCACCTACCCCGAAAAGGGTCGGGATCAAACCATCACGGTCAACTCGTGCGGCAGGACGATCGCGGTCGGGCGCTGCGGCGCATCGCTCAGCGCCGCCCAGCACGCCCTCGACCTAGTAGCGCGACTCGCTGCGGCTCTTGCACCCGACGCAGAGCGTGACTGACGGGAACGCCGCCAGGCGCGCGACCGGGATCTCGTCGCCGCAGTTCTCGCAGGTGCCGTAGTGCCCGGCCTCGAGCCGCTCCAGCGCGCGCTCGACCTGCTCGACCCGGGTGCGGATCGACACCGCGAGCGCGAACTCCTGCTCACGGTTGAATGCCTTGGTACCGAGGTCGGCGACGTCGTCGCCCGAGTCCGCGACGCCGGCGAGGGTCATCTCGGCGACCGCGGTGGAGTACTCCGCCTCGAGCTCCTTCAGCCGCACGTGCAGCGCGGCACGGATGTCCTCGGTACGGGTCTCTGGGTGGACGAGCATGTGTTAGGCCCCCCGGTAACGGAAAATATTGGCTCCCGTTGTGCCCAGCGCAATGCCGGCACAAACCTGTGAATTTGCCGCCCGGCGCGGGTAACGGATCCGACTGTTATTTGCCGACCGCACAGGGCACCATGAATGTCGTGGAGGGGGACTCGATCGAGGTCGACGTGGTGGAAGGCCACGCCCGTCAGGCGCGTCGAGTGATCACCCAGACGGTCGAGGCCTGGGGGCTGCCACACCTCACCCGCGGCGCGGTCATGGTCGGGCACGAGCTGGTCGCCAACGCGCTGCGACACGGGCTGCCGCCGGCCGTCATGCGGCTGCTGCGCCGCGGCGACGCGGTCGTCATCGAGATCGACGACGCCAGCGAGCAGGTGCCGCACATCGCCGTGATCGACAACTCGACGAGCACGTCGGGCCGGGGCATGTACATCGTCAGCAAGCTCGCCCGCGCCTGGGGCGTGCGCCCGCACCAGGGCGGCAAGACCGTCTGGGCCGAGATCGCGTTCTAGCTGATCGCGGGCTCGTTGGTGATCGGCAGGATCTGGTCCAGGCCGGTGATCTCCAGCGTCACCCGCACGTCCTCGTTGGGGTGCGCCACGCTCAGGGTCGCGCCCGCGTTCTTCGCCCGCCGCCAGCAGCCGACCAGCGTGCCGAGGCCGCTCGAGTCGATGAACAGCAGCTCGCCGAGGTCCACGACGATCTCCCGGGCGCCCGTCCCGAGCTGCTCGACCACCGCCGCGAGCAGGGCCGGGGCCGTGTCGAGGTCCAGCTCCCCGCTCAGCGAGAACTGCGCCCGGGCGCCGCACCGGCTGGTCTGCAGCCGCCAGGTCGGCTCGTCGTCGGCCACGGCGCTTTCCTCCTGACTCGCGGATCAAACATCGTGGTCTCCGCGGGCGGCCTGCTTCAAACGCTCAGGGCCGCATGGAACGCCACCGGTCACAGGTTTGGTCAGGTCAGGGGTGATAACCACCCGCGCGGGGGTATCACCAAACCATGACCGAGTCTGAGCCGGCCGGCGTGCGCGGCGGCACCATCGGCGGCGCCGAGCCGTTCCCCGGTTTCGACCCCGATGACCTCGGGGACTTCGCCTACGAGCACTGCAGCGTGACGCTCGCCGGACAGCTGGCCGGCGGCCCGGAGCACGCGCGCGAGCCGGAGAGCCCGCACGGCCTGGCCGGCATGGACGAGTAGTTACGACCCGAAAGGGGCAATTCCCGGGGTACCAAACCTGGGAGGAGGCCCCGATGGGTGCTGTCCGCGACGCGCTCGGCGACATCGTCCGCTTCGTGCCGTCGTTCCTGCTGTTCCTCGTGATCCTGCTGGCCGGCTGGCTCGTCGCCGTCCTGGTCCGCACCGCCGTGCACAAGCTGCTCGGCCGGGTCGGGTTCCATCGCCTCGCCGAGCGCGGCGGGGTCGGGCGGGCGCTCGCGCACGGCCGGTTCGACGCGAGCGACCTGCTGGCCAAGCTGGTCTACTACGCGATCCTGCTGTTCACGCTGCAGATCGCCTTCGGCGTCTGGGGCCCCAACCCGGTCTCCGCCCTCATCGACGGGATCGTCGGCTGGCTGCCGCGGGCCGCCGTCGCGGTCGTCATCGTGGTGGTCGCCGCGGCCATCGCCGCCGGGGTGCGCGACTTGGCCGCCGGCGCGCTCGACGGGCTGTCCTACGGCCGGGCGGTCGCGGCGCTGGGGTACTGGTTCATCCTCGGCCTGGGCATCGTCGCCGCGCTCAACCAGATCGGCATCGCCACCACCGTCACCACGCCGGTGCTCATCGCCGTGCTCGCCACCGTCGCCGGCATCCTCATCGTGGGCGTCGGCGGTGGCCTGGTCCGCCCGATGCAGCAGCGCTGGGAGGGCTGGCTGGGCCGCCTCGAGCAGGAGGCGCCGGAGGTCTCGGCCCGGGTGCGCGAGGCGGCCGAGGCGCGCCGCGCGGAGGCCGAGCGGCGCCGGGCCGAGGAGGCGGCCCAGGCGGCCGAGGAGGCGCGCCGGGTCGAGGAGGCGCGCGCTGCGGAGGAGGCCCGCCGGGCCGAGGAGGCGCGCCGGGCGGCCGCGGTGCGGTCGGTGCCCCCGCCGCCGAGCCCGATCCCGGGGATGATGGAGGCCCCGACGATGGTCGTGCCGCCGCCGCGGCAGGCCGGCAGCGACGACACCGTCGTGATCAATCCGCCGCCCGAAGACGACCGCGGTCGCTGAAAACGGCACCCGTTCGCCACTTCCTCACAAACGCGACCGGCCCCTTGCACCGGGGGGCCGGTCGCCCGAGGATCGAGGTCATGCGGACGTTTGCGAGTGCCGGCGAAGTGCTGGCCGCGGTCGGTGAGCACCTCGGCTACAGCGACTGGCAGGAGATCGCGCAGGAGCGCGTCGACCTCTTCGCCGACGCGACCGGCGACCACCAGTGGATCCACGTGGACCCCGAGCGCGCGAAGGCCGGGCCGTTCGGCACGACGATCGCGCACGGCTTCCTCACGCTGTCGCTCCTGCCGACGCTGGTTTCGCAGGTGTACCGCGTGGACGGCGTCCGCATGGGCATCAACTACGGCCTGGACAAGGTCCGCTTCCCCGCACCGCTGCCGACCGGCTCGAAGGTGCGCGTGGGCGTGGAGCTGCTCGTCGCCGACGACCTGGGCGACGGCTGGCTGCAGCTGAAGAACCGCGCGACGATCCAGCGGGAGGGCCACGACAAGCCGGTGTGCGTTGCCGAGACCCTGACCCGCCTGCTCGTCTGAGCTGTTTCACCAGCTCGCTGCGACTGCGCCCGGTTCCAGCGGCCTATCCGGGCAGGTTCACCAGATTCGCCAGCAGCGCCCGGTGCCGGGTCGCCGACCCGAGGGCGGCGGCGTTGGCCCGGGCGCGCTTGAGGTACCAGTGCGCCGGATGCTCCCAGGTGAAGCCGATGCCGCCGTGCAGCTGCACGCACTCCTCGGCCGCCTTGACCGCCACCGGCGAGCAGAACGCCTGCGCCAGCGAAGCGGCCACGGCCAGGTCCTCGTCGTCGCCCGCGAGGCAGTCCGCCGCGTAGCGCGCGACCGCCCGCGCCTGCGTGACCTGCACCCACAGGTCGGCGAGCCGGTGCTTGATCGCCTGGTACGACCCGATCGGCCGGGCGAACTGCCGCCGCGTCTTCGCGTAGTCGACGGTGGTGGCGAGGCACCACTCGGCGATGCCGAGCTGCTCGGAGGCGAGCATCGCGGCCCCCGACAGCAGGGCCTTGGCGACCCGCTCCCCCGCGTTCTCGGCGACGAGCCGCCCCGGCGCCTGCCGCAGCGCGAGGTCGGCGACGGGCCGGGTGAGGTCGAGCGAGACCACGGCCGTGCGCCGCACGTCGTTCTGCTCCACCGCGAAGAGGCCGGCCGCGGTCGGCACCAGGAACACGTCAGCCGTCAGCGCGTCGGCCACCGTGGTCACCTCACCGTCGAGCACACCGTCGCGCGCCTCGACGGTCCACCGGGGAGCATCCGATGTGGACAGTGGGATCGCGAGGGTCGCCGTGCGGGCGCCGGAGGCGAGCTCCGCGAGCAGCGGGTCGCCGAGCGGCAGTGCGGCCGTGGCGAGGACGGCGCTGCCGAGGAAGGGCACCGGCGCGACCGTCCGGCCGAGCTCCTCCATCACCACGGCGGCCTCGCGCCAGGAGGCGCCCGCGCCGCCGGCGGACTCGGGCACGGGCAGGCCGGCGAAGCCCAGGTCCGCGGCGAGGGTGCGCCACAGCTTCATGTCGACGGGCTCGGGCCCCTCGAGGCGGCTCAGGTCGACGCGATCCTGCAGGAGCGAGCGCACCGACGAGCGCAGCTCCTCCTCGACCTCCGAGTACAGAAGATCGGTCACTTCGGCACGTCCTTCCACGCCACGTCCTTGTCGGCCCGCTGCTCCTGCGGCAGGCCCAGCACCCGCTCGGCCACGATGTTGCGCAGGATCTCCGAGGTGCCGCCCTCGATCGAGTTGCCCTTGGCCCGCAGGTAGCGGTACCCGGCGGTCCGGCCGGCGAAGTCGACCATGCTCGGGCGGCGCATCGTCCACTCGTCGTGGCGCAGCCCCTCCTCGCCGAGCAGGTCCAGCTCGAGCGCGGAGATCTCCTGGTTGAGCCGGGCGAAGAGCAGCTTCGAGGCCGAGCCCTCCGGCCCGGGCTGGCCGGCGGCGAGCTGCTGGCGCAGCCGCACCCCGGTCAGGCGGGCCGCCTCGGCGTCGACCCACAGCCGCAGCAGCGCGTCGTGCAGGCCCGGCGAGCGCAGCTCCGGGCGCTCGCGCCACAGGTCGGTGACGATGCCGATCGTGCCGCCCTCGCGCGGCACGGCCTGGCCGCCGATGGAGACCCGCTCGTTCATGAGCGTGGTCTGTGCGACGGCCCATCCCTCGCCGACCGCGCCCAGCCGGTCGGCGTCCGGGATGCGCACGCCGGTGAGGAAGACCTCGTTGAACTCCGCCTCGCCGGTGATCTGGCGCAGCGGGCGTACCTCCACCCCGGGCGCCGTCATGTCCAGCACGAAGTAGGTCATCCCCTGGTGCTTGGGCACGGCCGGGTCGGTGCGCGCGATGAGGATCGCCCAGCGGGCCTCGTGCGCCATCGACGTCCAGACCTTCTGCCCGTCGACCACCCAGTCGTCGCCGTCGCGCACCGCGCGGGTGGCCAGACCGGCGAGGTCGGAGCCGGCGCCGGGCTCGCTGAAGAGCTGGCACCACACCTCCTCGCCGGTCCACAGGGGGCGCAGCCAGCGGTCGCGCTGCTCGTCGGTGCCGTGCCGCAGGATCGTGGGCGCGGCCATGCCCAGGCCGATGCCGATGCGGCGCGGGTTGTTGTCGGACGCGCCGGCCTCGGCGAAGACCTGGTCCACCGGGGGCTGCTCGGCCCGCGGCCGGCCGAGGCCACCGAGCCCGGGCGGGTACTGCACCCAGGCCAGCCCGGCGTCGAAGCGCGCCCGCAGGAAGTCCAGCGGCTCCATGTCGGCCGGGTCATGCCCGGCCAGGAACTCGCGGGCGAGGTCGGCTGTGCTCACCGAAACGTTCTCCTCTTTAGTCGAGTGGCCCGCCGGCCACGTAGATGACCTGGCCGGACACGAACCCGGCGCCGTCGCTGACCAGGAACGAGATCGT
This sequence comes from Dactylosporangium darangshiense, assembly GCF_039537565.1. Classification (NCBI taxonomy): domain Bacteria; kingdom Bacillati; phylum Actinomycetota; class Actinomycetes; order Micromonosporales; family Micromonosporaceae; genus Dactylosporangium; species Dactylosporangium darangshiense. The sequence goes on along the minus strand of NZ_BAABAT010000001.1, from coordinate 725,197 downwards.
GTGCGCGACGTCGTCGGGGCGGCCCACCCGGCGCACCGGGATCTGCTCGGCGGCACCCTTCTGGAACGTCTCGAAGTCGACCTTCATGCGGGCCGCGGTCGCCGCCGTCATCTCGGTGGCGATGAACCCGGGCGCCACCGCGTTGGCCGTCACGCCGAACGGCCCCAGCTCGATCGCGAGCGTCTTGGTGAAGCCCTGCAGGCCGGCCTTCGCCGCGGAGTAGTTCGCCTGGCCGCGGTTGCCCAGCGCCGAGGACGAGGACAGGTTCACGATCCGGCCGAACTTCGCGGCGGTCATGTGCGCCTGCGCGGCCCGGCTCATGAGGAACGCGCCGCGCAGGTGCACGCCGATGACCGTGTCCCAGTCGCCGTCGGTCATCTTGAACAGCAGGTTGTCGCGGATCACGCCGGCGTTGTTGACCAGCACGACCGGCGGGCCGAGCTCCGCGGCGACCCGGTCGACGGCGGCGGTGACCTGCTCGGCGTCGGCGACGTCGGCGCCCACGGCGAGCGCACGCCCGCCGGCGGCGTTGATCTGCTCCACGGTGCCCTTGCAGGCGTTCTCGTCCAGGTCCAGTACGGCGACGGCGTGCCCGTCGGCGGCGAGGCGCACGGCGGTGGCCGCCCCGATGCCGCGTGCGGCGCCGGTCACGATGGCCACGCGGTCCAAGTCAGTGTTCGTCACGGCTCCGATCCTCGCGCGTGAGACACGGTCCCGAGAAGTGTGCACTAAGAGTGCATCTTGTTCCGGCGCCGGTCAACCCGGCAATGTCGGTAGTTCCGCGATCGACATTGCCGACATTTCGCATATGCGCGAATGGCTTTTGCGCCGCAAAGTCCGGCGATGTCCGATCGGCGGAAAATCTTGAATGGACCTTGTCCGGACTCGCAACCGCGCCGCACACCGCACGGGCGGCGGTCGCCAAGATCAAGCGGCGAGAATGAAGGTATGCGGCTCGGCACGTTCAACCTGATGCACGGGCGCTCGCTCGCCGACGGCCTAGTGGACGAAGGCCGGATCGGCCGCGCGATCGCCGGCCTGGACACCGACGTGCTCGGCCTGCAGGAGGTCGACCGCGCCCAGCCGCGCAGCGGCCACGCCGACCTCACACGCATCGCCGCCGACGCGCTCGGCGCCGAGCACGCGATGTTCGTCCCCGCGGTCGTCGGCACGCCCGGCGAGGCGTTCCGGACGGCGACCGACGCCGACGGCGAGGGCCTCGACCCGCATTACGGCGTGGCGCTGGTCAGCCGCTATCCCGTGACGCAGTGGCGGGTCACCCGACTGCCGGCCAGCCCGCTGCGCGCCCCGATCATGATCCCGGGGCCGCACCGGATGCGGCTGCTGATGCTGGACGACGAGCCGCGGGTGCTCGTCGCCGCGGTGATCGAGACGCCGGCCGGGCGCGTGACAATTGCCACTACCCACCTGTCGTTCGTGCCCGGCTGGAACGTCCGGCAGCTCCGCCTGGTTCGCCGCGCGCTGCGCGGCCTGCCGGCGCCGCGGGTGCTGCTCGCCGACCTCAACCTGCCCGGCGGGCTGCCGCGGCTGGTCTCCGGCTGGCGCCGGCTGGCCGGCATTCCTACTTATCCCTCGCACGCGCCACGCGTGCAGTTCGACCACGTCCTGGCCGATCGGCACGGCTTCGAGCGCCTGCCGCGGGTCGTCGGGGTCGAGAGCCCCCGCCTGCCGTTCTCCGACCATCGCCCGCTCGTCGTCACCATGAGTGATCACTCCAGCACGCTGAAGATCGATTAGGGCAGATTTAAGTCGGCGTGGAATGCCTGCTTGTGGCCGTTTGTCCGGTCACGATTGCGAACCGTGTTCGTGTAACTACGATTCTTCGGCGCCTTGTAGATTAGGCGTTCGTTTGTTGGGATGCGTACCGTCAGTGATTTTCAACCGAAGGTACAAGGCCGCAGAGGCCGCCGGTCCGGAGGATATGAGCCGTGAAAGGTCGCCACCGCTCAGCGGGGTCGTCGGGCGGAGCGCTGAAGCTGGGTGCCGCCGCGGTCGCCGTGCTCGTCGTCCTCGCCGGTAGCTGGTATGCATTCCGCAAGTACTCGCAGCCGTCGTGCGGCAGCGCCGCGCAGCTGTCCATCGGCGCGCCGGCGGACATCGTGCCCGCGCTGAAGGCACAGGCCACCGCCTGGTCCGACCAGGCCAAGGCTAACGACAACTGCGTCGACATCGAGGTCTTCGAGGAGGACCCGGCCGACGTCGCGGCCGCCCTCGCCGGCAAGGTCAACAAGACGCTGACCGGCGTCGGACAGGCCAACGGCAAGACGCGCATCCCGGACGTCTGGGTCGCCGACTCCTCGCTCTGGCTGGCCCGCCTGCGCGCGGTCAACCCGCAGGGCGTGCCGAACAACGCGAAGTCGATCGCCCGCAGCCCGGTGGTGCTGGCGATGCCGGAGCCGATCGCGACCACGTTCGGCTGGCCGCAGAAGAAAATTACGTACACCGACCTGATCAGCAAGGTGGCGACCGACCAGAAGGTCAAGGTCGGCATCGTCGAGCCCAGCCGCGACTCCACCGGCCTCGGCGGCCTGCTCACCCTCGCCGCGGCCGCGCAGGCCGCCGGCGGCGGCAACGCCACCCAGGCCACCCAGGTGGCCACCGCCGCACTGCGGGCGCTGGCCGCCGGCCGCTCCTCGCTGCGCGCCGACCTGATCCAGAAGTTCCCGCGCGGCAGCGACCCCACCGCGCTGAGCAGCGGCCTGACCGTGGCGCCGCTGTCCGAGCAGGCGGTCATCCAGTACAACGGGGTGCAGCCGCCGGTCCGCCTCGCCGCGATCTACGCCGAGCCGGCCGCGCCCGCGCTGGACTACCCGGCCGTCGTGCTCAGCAGCGACAAGGCCAGCATCGCCACCGAGCTGCTCAAGTCGTTCGACTCGCAGGACTTCCGCGACCAGCTCGGCGCGATCGGGCTGCGCGGCGCCGACGGCGCGCCCGGCAAGGGCTTCGCGACGCCGAGCAACGCGCCGGCGACCCTGCCGGCCCCCTCCGGCGCGGCGCCCGACGCGGCCACCGTCGAGGGCCTGCTGTCCAAGTGGCAGGCGATCACGCTGCCGGCCCGCATGCTCGCCGTCATCGACGTCTCCGGCTCGATGCTGGAGACGGTGCCGACCGCCGGCAACGCGACGCGCATGCAGGTGACGCTGGAGGCCGCACGCAAGGGCATGAGCCTCTTCGACGACTCGTGGGCGCTGGGCGTGTGGGAGTTCTCCACGCTCATGGACGGCACCAAGGACTACAAGCAGCTGGTGCCGATCGGGCCGCTGGTCAGCCAGCGCACCCAGTGCCTGCAGGCGCTCTCGCAGATCCAGGCGAAGAAGAACGGCGACACCGCGCTCTACGACACGATCCTCGCCGCCTACAAGACGGTGCAGCAGGGGTACGAGAGCGGGCGCGTCAACTCGGTCATCGTCATGACCGACGGCGCGAACGACGACCCCGCCGGCGGCCTGTCGCTGGAGCAGCTGATCGCCGAGCTCAAGAAGGCGGCCGACCCGGCCAAGCCGATCCAGGTGATCCTGATCGGCATCGGCGACAAGGTCGACGAGGCGCACATGCGGCAGGTCACCGACGCGGTCGGCGGCGGCACGTTCGTCGCGCCCGACCCGGCGAAGATCGGCGACATCTTCCTGCAGGCGATCTCGCTGCGCGGCCAGGTGGCGCAGCCGAAGTAACTACCAGCGGGACTTCCGCGCCCGGGCCTCGTAGAGCAGCACCGAGGCCGAGACGGAAACGTTCAGCGAGTCGCCGGACCCGAGCATGGGTACGGCGACTCGCTGGTATCCGCGCCCGTACCAGTCCTTGCCGATGCCGTACCGCTCGCTGCCCACCACCAGCGCCGTGCGCCCGCCGTAGTCGGCCTTGCGGTAGTTGATCGCCTCGTCGGTGTCGGCCAGCAGCACGGTGAAGCGCAGCGAATCGAGCCACGCCGCGGCCTCCGCGACGGTTTCGAACTCCAGCGTCGGTACCGTGAGGATCGTGCCCTGGCTCGCTCGGATCACCTTCGGGTGGGTGAGCCGGGTCTTGCGGTTGGTCAGCACGAGGCAGTCGGCGGCGCAGGCGTCCAGCGAGCGGATCAGCGTGCCGAGGTTGCCCGGGATCTCCACGCCGTCGGCGACCAGCACCAGCGCGGTGCGCTCGAAGCGCACGTCCCGCGGCTCCCACCGGGGCAGCGCGGCCAGCGACAGCAGCCCGTCGGGCTTGTCCCGCTCGGAGATCTTCTCCAGCGTGCGCAGGGAGATGCGGAACGAGCGCTCGGCCCGCTCCGCGATCTCCTCGGCCCGCTTGTGCGCCTCGTCGGCGTAGATCGCCTCCGGGCACCAGAAGAACGTGTCGATCGGCGCGCCGGACTCCAGGAGCATGTTGTGCGCCCACAGCCCCTCGGCGACGAAGAGCTTGTAGCGGTTCGGCGCGGTGTTGTTCTGGATGTGCTGCACCTGCCGCACCGCCGGGTGCTGCACCCCGATAGCGGGAATGGCCTGGAGTTCCATCACAGCGTGACGGTAGCCGACAGCTCCTCCGCCTCGACGATGGACCAGTCGCGCACGTTGCCGGCGGCGGTGAGGTCGGCCCGGACCCGCTCCAGCGTCGCCACCGGGCCGGCCACCTCCAGCCGGGCCACCTCGGCGCGCATCGACTGCTGCGCGGCCGACTTGGCCCGCCGGATCGCACCGAGCACCTCCGCGGCCAGGCGCAGCGGCGCCACGTCGCCGCCGGGCAGCGGCTCGGGCAGCTCGTGCGGCCACGGCGCGCGGTGCACCGAGCCCTCCTGCCACCAGGACCAGACCTCCTCGGCCACGTACGGCAGGAAGGGCGCGAACAGCCGCTGCACCGTGGACAGCGCCACGGCCAGCGCCGCGCGGGCCGACTCCACCCCGGCCGGCTCGGCCTCGCCGTAGGCGCGGGCCTTCACCAGCTCCACGTAGTCGTCGCAGAAGGTCCAGAAGAACTGCTCGGTGACCTCCAGGGCCCGGGCGTAGTCGAACTCCTCGAACGCCGCCGTCGCCTCGCTCACCACCGTGGACAGCGCCGCCAGCAGCGCCAGGTCCACCGGCTCGCTCACGCGGGCCGGGTCGGCCGCGCCGCCGAAGCCGAGCACGAACCGGCTCGCGTTGAGCAGCTTCACCGCCAGGCGCCGGCCCACCTTCATCTGGTTGGTGTCCAGCGCCGTGTCCACGCCGCGGCGGGCGCTGCCGGCCCAGTACCGGATCGCGTCGGCGCCGAAGCGCTCGAGCAGCACCTCCGGGCTGTCGTCGGGCCGCGCGTTGTCCTTCGACTTCGAGATCTTCTTGCGGTCCGGGTCGAGGATCCAGCCGGCGATCGCCGCGTTGCCCCACGGCAGCACGCCGTGCTCGAACTGCGAGCGCAGCACGGTGGTGAACAGCCAGGTGCGGATGATCTCGTGTGCCTGCGGCCTCATGTCCATCGGGAACACCAGGCCGAAGAGCTCCGGGTCGTCGAGCCAGCGCCCGGCGATCTGCGGCGTCAGCGAGGACGTCGCCCAGGTGTCCATCACGTCCGGGTCGCCGATGAAGCCGCCGGGCCGCCCGCGGTCCGCCTCCTCGAACCCCGGCGGCGTGTCGCTGCTCGGGTCCATGGGCAGGGCCTTCGGCACGATCGGGTCGTCGTGGATCGGGTTGGCGTCGGCGTCAAGGCGGTACCACAGCGGAATCGGCACGCCGAAGAACCGCTGCCGGCTGATCACCCAGTCGCCGGTGAGCCCCTCCACCCAGTGCTCGTAGCGGACCCGCATGTGCGCCGGCGTCCACTGCAGCTCGCGCCCGCGGGCCAGCAGCGTCTCGCGCAGCTCGGGCGAGCGGGCGCCGTTTCTGATGTACCACTGCCGCGTCGCCACGATCTCGACCGGCCGATCGCCCTTCTCGTAGAACTTGACCGCGTGCGTGATCGGCCGGGGCTCACCGTCGAGCTCGCCGGAGGCGCGCAGCATCGCCACGACCTTCTCGCGCGCCTGGTTGATCGTCAGCCCGGCCACCGGCGCGTAGGCGTCCTCGTCCACGCCGTCGGGCGGCTGCAGGCCGAGCCGGCCGTTGCGCTGCATCACGGTGCGGGTCGGCAGGTCCAGCTCGCGCCACCAGGTCACGTCGGTGAGGTCGCCGAACGTGCACACCATCACCAGCCCGCTGCCCTTCTCCGGGTCGGCGAGATGGTGCGCGAGCAGCGGCACCTCCACGTGGAACAGCGGCGTGCGCACCGTCGTGCCGAAATACGGCTTGTACCGCTCGTCGCCCGGGTGCGCCACCAGCGCCACGCAGGCGGGCAGCAGCTCGGGCCGGGTCGTCTCCACGTGGTGCTCGCCGAAGCGGATGCGGTGGTAGGCGCCGGGCCGCTCGCGGTCCTCCAGCTCGGCCTGCGCCACGGCGGTGCCGAACGACACGTCCCACAGGGTCGGGCCGTCCAGCGGGTACGCCTCGCCGCGCTCCAGGCTGTTGAGGAACGCGCGCTGCGCGGTCGCGCGGGCGCGGTCGCCGATCGTGGTGTACAGGTGCGTCCAGTCCACGCTGAGGCCCACGTGCTTCCAGAGGCGCTCGTAGGACTGCTCGTCGAGGTCGGTCTGGCGCTGGCAGAGCTCCACGAAGTTGCGCCGGCCGATGAGCACACGGTCCTTGCCGGGCTTTTCCGGCGGTTCGAAGCCGGGGTCGTACGGCAGGGTCGGGTCGCACTGCACGCCGAACGTCAGCTGCACGCGGCGCTCGGTCGGCAGGCCGTTGTCGTCCCAGCCCATCGGGTAGAACACGGCCTTGCCGCGCATGCGCTGGTACCGCGCGACGATGTCGGTCTGCGTGTAGGAGAACACGTGCCCGATGTGCAGGGCTCCGCTCACCGTCGGCGGCGGGGTGTCGATGGCGAACACGGTCTCGCGCGCGGCGGTTCGGTCGAAGCGATACGTGCCCTCTACCTCCCATACGCCCGCCCACTTCTCCTCGAGACCGTCGAGACTGGGGCGCTGCGGGATGCGATCGGCTTCAGGCATGCACTTCATGCTATGGGCGATGTGCCGGTGCCACCTCTCAATTCGCGCTCAGCGATCGCGGCCTATGCCCGGTGAGCCGTTCGACGTCGCCGGTGACCTCGGCGAGGTCGCCGTTGGCGATGGCCTGGTACGACGTGACCCATCCCGCCACCTCGAACTCCGGCGCGCCGTAGTGCGCTCGTGCGGCGTACGCCTCTTCCACGGTCTCCGGCTCGTACCGCAGGCCCAGCCTTTCGGCGGCTTCGGCCAGCGTGAGCGCTTCGGGACCGCTGAGCCGGTAGGTTTCGGATTTGTCCGATTTTTCGGTTAGTACGGCTATAGCGGCATCCGCTACATCCTCATAGCTGATCGCCGCCAGCCGCCCGTCGCCGGCCGGGCCGCGGATAACGCCGTCGGCGCCGGCGAGGCGGGGGATCATCTCCTGGTACATGTTGTCGCGCAGGAACGTGTACCGCAGGCCGGTGGCGCGGATGTGCTGCTCGGTGTGCCAGTGGTCGCGGCCGAACGTGAACGTGCAGTCCGGGGCGGCGCTCTCGAACGAGAGGTACACGATCCGTTCCACGCCGGCCTCGACGGCCGCGTCTACAGCGGTTTTGTGCGCGGCGAGCCTGTGCCGGTCCTCGCGCCCCGACACCAGGAAGAGCGTCTCGATGCCCTGGAGCGCGGCGTGCATCCGGCTTTTGTCGGCATATTCCGCGACTTTTACGGGTTTGTCGGTTTCGGGCGCCTTGGCCGCGTCGCGGACCAGCAGCGCGTGCGGCAGCGCCAGCCGAGCAGCCACGCGCCCGCCGACCTGCCCGGTCGCGCCGGTAACCAGGATCATGCCGACAGTATGCGCCCGATGGACGCGCGTATGACGGACGTCGTACATTGAGGTATGCCCTACCGCTGGTGGCCGGCGACGCTGGCGGCCCTCAACGGCATCGACCCGATCGAGGCCCTCGAGGCGCTCAACGCGGACCGGCGGCTGCCGAGGGCGGGAGTCTCCCTGGGACTGCCGGTCCTCAGCGTCTGGGCTCGCACGCGGTCGGGACGCCCGCTGATCGTCGTGCTGCGGCACGAGGGCGGCTTGGAATGGCTCATCATCGGCGCGCTGGACATGTCACCCGCCCAGCAGGCCGAGTTCGAGGCATGGGAGGCGAAGTCATGAGCGACACGTTCGCGACGGACGAGCAGCTGGACGCCCTGGCCCTGGCCGTGGCGGCCGGCAACATCACATATACGGACGCCCCCGCCGAGCTCCCGCCCCGCCCCGACGGCGAGACGATGGCGGTGTACTCGGTGCGGCTGCCCACCAGCACCGCCGAGCAGCTGGCCACGATCGCCCGGCGCCGCGGCGTGAAGCCGTCGACGCTGATGCGCCAGATGATCGAGCAGTGCCTGGTCACCGAGGCCGACGACCACCCGATCTCCCTGGCCGAGGCCCTGCGCGCCCTGACCACCCTGCGCAAGGTCGCCTGACCCGTCACGGCCTACCTGGTCGCCGCGGCCGAGCGGGACTAAGACCCGGGCCTTTTTGGCCTACGATGTCGGCAGTGACGCCGACCCAGCTCGAAAGCGACGCGCCCCGGGCGGTTGAACCCGAACCGTCGCTCCGTGACCGCGTCTCCCCCAGGCTGCGTCGTCGCCTGCCGGACCTGATCGCCGCCGCGGCGTACCTCATGATCGCGGCCATCGTCCTGGGCCACTACTGGCCCGACGTGCGCCACCGCATCTCCGGCCACCTGCCCGACGACCACCTGTGGTTCGAGTGGCTGCTCGGCCACGGCGCCTACACGGTGCGCCACCTGAGCAACCCGCTGGTGTCCATGCGCCAGAACGTCCCCGTCGGCGTCAACATGATGGCCAACACCTCGGTCCTCGGCCTCACGATCCCGCTGGCGCCCTTGACCATGCTGCTGGGCCCGCAGATCGTGTACCTGCTGTGGCTGGGCGGCGCCCCCGCGGCCACCGCTTTCAGCTCCTACTGGGTGCTCTCACGCCACCTGGTGAAGTCCCGCCCGGCGGCGGCGGTCGCGGGCGCGTTCGTCGGCTTCGCCCCCGGCATCGTCCACCACGCCAACGGCCAGGCCAACTTCCTGACCAACTTCCTGCTGCCATTCATCGTCCTGCGCGCGATGAAGCTGGCCGAGGACGGCCGCTGGCTCCGCAACGGCATCTACCTCGGCTTGCTGGTCACCTACCAGGCGTTCCTCAACGAGGAGCAACTCCTGGTCACGGCGCTGGGCTGCGTCGTGGCGCTGCTCGCGTACGCCGCGATGCGCCAAGAAGAGGCCAAGGCAATGCTGAAGCCGTTCTTCGCGGCCGCCGGGGTGGCGGCCCTGATCGCGGTGACGCTGCTGGCGTACCCGCTGTGGTACCAGTTCAAGGGCCCCCAGACGTTCCAGGGCCTCCCGTTCTCGGGCTGGGGCGAGGACGTCCGCGCTTTCTTCACCTACCCGCGCGACAGCCTGGCCGGCGACGCCAGCACCGAACGCACGATCGGCATCACCGAGCAGAACAGCTGGTACGGCATCACGCTGTTCGCCCTGGTCCCCATTCTGGTCATCGTCCTGTGGCGCTCTCTCCACGCCAGGATCGCCGCCATCACGGGCGCAGTCTTCGCCGTCTGCTCCCTGGGCGCCAACATCCGCTGGAACGGCCACCTGACCAGCCACAAGGCCCCGTGGTCTTTGATCCCTGCGGACGCACCCCTGGTCGGCCTGCTCCTCCCGACCCGCCTCGTCTACGTGAGCACCCTGGCGATCGGCGTGCTACTCGCCCTGGCCTGGGACAAGGTCGCCCGCCCCGACGGTTCGGCCAGGGACTGGTTCCGCTTCGACGCGCGGATCGCCATCGCCATCGCTCTGATCCCGCTGATCCCGACCCCGGTCCCCGTCCAGTCGGCCGACCCGATCCCACACTTCATCACGAGCGAGAAGTGGCGCCCGTACACGTCGGCCGGCGGCACCCTGGTCCCCGTCCCGGTCCCGAACAACCGCCAGGGCATCGCGGGCCTGCAGTGGAGCGGCGCAACCCTGCACGAGTTCGCCATCCCGGCCGGCTATTTCCTGGGCCCGGACGAGAACGGCAAGGGCCGCCTGGGCGTGCCGGCAAGGCCGACGACGACCCTGCTGGACACGGTGGCCGCGACGGGCCAGGTCCCGCAGATCACGGACAAGAACAAGGCCGACGCTTTGAGGGACCTGCGCTACTGGCACGCCGCGATCCTGGTTTTGCCGAAGACCCCGAACCACGACGCCTTGTTCGACACTCTGGAGGCCCTCTTCGGCCCAGGCCAGCGCGTCGACGACGTCTGGCTCTGGGACGTCCGAGCCCTCACGAAGTAACGGCCCGTGGCGCTGACGCTCGACTTCGGCGCGGGACCGACCCACTTGCCTCTCGGCGTCGGGCAGGGGCAGGGTCGAACCGCCGACCTTCCGCTTTTCAGATCTCGGTGGCTCGGCGTCGTGGACTTGGATACTGAGGCCACGTGTGCCGCATTGCGTCCAGCGATCCAGGTCGGTACGCCGCCGTTGCTACACGGGTTGCTACACGACGTCGGAGATCAGGCGATGGCGGTGATGTCGCCGTCGTCGAAGTAGATGGCCTGGTGAAGGCGGCCGCCCAGTGCGGCGGCGTAGCGGGCCAGGACGTCCTGACCCGAGACCTTGCCCTGCTCGATCTGCGAGACCCGGCCTTTGGTGACGCCCATACGGTCGGCGACCTGCTGCTGCGTCAGGCCGCGACTGCGGCGCGCATCGGCGAGGCGGTGGCCGGTGACCTGGGCCAGCAGTTCCTGCTTGCCAGCCGCTACGGCTTCCTCGCCACCGGCCTGTTCGACAAGCTCGCCGCGGATGTCGCTCCAGCGCACGTAGCTGCTCATCGCTGGTCCCCCTCTTCCTGTGCCCGTTCTTTCAAGTAGATCTCGTAACGCTGCTCAGCAAGCGGTATCGCTTCCCGATACCAGGCATCCCATTGCCCCGCCTTGTCGCCGGCGACGAGCAGAATGCTGGACCGCCAAGGATCGAAGACGAAGAGGATCCGCATCGTTCCCGGTCGTAGCTCTTTGAGGTTGGCGAGCGATGAGTGGGTGATGGTATCGACGAGAGGACGTCCGAGGCTGGGCCCACTTTCGGCGAGTGCATCGATTGCTTGCACGACCCGCGCCTTGGCCGCCGGATCCAGTGAGTAGATCCAGGCGCGGACTTCGTTGACGACGTAGATGCCCCACTCCGGTGTGGTCACGGAGTGGAGTATAGCGAAAGCTATACGGACGTGACCGTCCGCTGCTCATGCGTTCACCGTTGCTACATAACGATCTTCATAGCCGGGCGGTGGCAGACAAAGACCCCGACCGGCGTTTCCGCTGATCGGGGTCTGTAAAGCCCGGCGAAGAGCTTTGTGGGCAGGGGCGGGGTCGAACCGCCGACCTTCCGCTTTTCAGATCAACGCAGCCCCGCTTGGAGGGAGTCCATGACCCCGGCAGACGTGCGGATCCGGTCGCTGGTGGTCGGCGGTGTGCGGACCCGTTGCTACACGCGCTGCTACACGGCTGAGGCTCGGATGGCTGGCTACGGGGCGAGCAACGTGCGAGTGTCGAGCTGGAACGGGAACGGCTGAAGAGCGCGCAGGCTTTCGCCGGACTTGGCGACCGATTCCTCGACGTAGTGGGTGCCATCGAGCCGGTTGAGCCGGAGGGTGAGCGAGTCGGGCGAGTCCTGCTCGGCGAGGAGGTACCACTCGATGCGCGCGGCGGCGTAGAAGTGCATCTTCATGACGCGGTCCGCTGCGGCGTTGCCGGGTGAGACGATCTCGCCGACGAGGGCGACCTGCGCCGCGTCAACGACGACGAAGTCGTCGCTCGTGTCCACGACGGCGAGGTCGGGGATGACGAGGCGGTCGGTGTGCAGCCGGACATTCACCGCTTCGTAGACGAGCAGGCCCGCGACGGAAGCGGGTGTGTCCAGCTGATTGGCGATGCGGCGAGAGAGGCGCTGGTGGCGCGAACTTGGCGCGGGACTCACCAGCAGGCTCCCATCGATCAGTTCGATCCGGTTCGGCGTTTCGCCCAGCGCGAGGTAGTCATCCTCGTTCCAGGGTCCGGCGTGCTCCATCGTTGCCACGCTCACGGTCTGGACCACCTCCCGGGACACTGTGCGGCTGCCGCATACCAGTGTCTCACGATGACGAGCCTGACCAACCGCGTCGACGACCGTCCGCTGTCAGACTTGACTGCATACTGTGCGTCGTGGCAGGCGGATGGCACCCGGAGACCGGGCCAGAGGACTTCCTTGCAGCGACCGTGAACGAGGCGTGCCTCGTGCGGGAGGCGGAAGAGGGCCAGCCAACCTACGAGGCGGGTATCGGGTTCTTAGGCTTGGCCATGAGCGCGATGTCCGAGACGCCCGAAGGCGAGTACGTCGCAGAAATACCCGGCGGCTCTCTATCTCATCTGGGGAGCTCTGACAGATGAGATGGACGCTCCGGGCGGCGGTTCGCCGGAGCAGGACGCCGTCGCGGTCCGCCATATGAAGCAGGCAGCCGCCGAGTGGCTGGCGGCCATCGAGACGCAGCACGACAGAGCCGCCTACCTCGATCGCTGGGTTCACGATGAGTGCGGCTACGAGCGGAAGCCGTCCTGAATCAAAAGCGTCAGGCCGAGCGAGCGCCGCTCCTGCGACGACGCTGGTGGTCAGGCGACGGCGGTGATGCCGTCGTCGTCGAAGTGGATAGCCAGGGCGCCCTGGCCGGAGACTACGCCCTGCTCGAACTGGTCACACTGGCTTTGGTGTCGTCCATGCGTCCGGCGACTTGCTGCGGGTCAGGCTGCGGTACGCCTCGGTGACCGTCCGCTGTCCAAAGGTCCGGCGTTGCTACATAACGATCTTCGTGGCAGGTGACGAACAACAAAGACCCCGACCGCGTTTCCGCAGGTCGGGGTCTGTAAAGCCCGGCGAAGAGCTTTGTGGGCAGGGGCGGGGTCGAACCGCCGACCTTCCGCTTTTCAGGCGGACGCTCGTACCGACTGAGCTACCTGCCCAGAGTGACCCACAAGTGGGCCTTGCGGTCCTGACGGGACTTGAACCCGCGACCTCCGCCTTGACAGGGCGGCGAGCACTCCAACTGCTCCACAGGACCTAGCTAAACCAACCGCGTGCCCCCAACGGGATTCGAACCCGTGCTACCGCCTTGAAAGGGCGGCGTCCTGGGCCGCTAGACGATGAGGGCGGCCCCGCAATCATCGCATACCCTGCGACCCTTGCGGTGTTGCTCCCATCCGGCCCCGCCGGAGGCTTTCAGAGCATACGTGACCCCTCCAGCGTTCTCCAAATGAGTATCCGTCAGTGGGTCACACAGGCAGCGCTATCAGCGTGAACTTGGCTTTGAGCTCGGGCAGGAGGGTCTTGTAGGCGGCCATCGTGGCGCTGCGGTCGCCGCCGCCGTCGTGGGAGAGGACGATCGAGCCGGGCCTCGTGTTGTTCCTCACGTTCGAGATGATGTGGTTGGTCATGGACTGGCCGGACCACTTCTTCGTGTTCCAGTCTGACGGGTCGACGTTCCATCCGATGGAGGTCATGCCCAGCTGGGAAGCGATCTGCACCGCGAGTGGGGTGAAGTTGCCGCCGGGGTGGCGGAAGTACTTGATCGGGGCGTTCGGCACGGCCTTGTGGATCTCGTCGTTCGTGCGCTGCAGGTCGTTGCGGATCGTGTCGGCGGACTTCTTGCCGAGGCTCTCGTCGTGCTTCCACGTGTGGTTGCACAGCGTGTGGCCGTCCGCGACGATCTGTTGCACGTACTGCGGGTACTCCTGCACGTTGACGCCGATGAGGCAGAACGTGGCCTTGATGCCCTGCGCCTTCAGCATGCCGAGGATCTTCGGGGTGTCGGGGCCGGGGCCGTCGTCGAAGGTCAGGGCGACCGCGGCCGATCCGGTGGTGCGCCAGATGCCGTCGGCCGGCGGCGGCGAGCTGGCGGGTGCCGACGCGGACGCCGAGGCGGAGGCCGACGGCGAGGCGGACGCCGACGCCGATGCGGAGGCCGCGGGCTTGCCCTGGCTGGAGGACGAGTCCGACGTGCCGGCGATCGGATGACTGATGGGCTCGCCGCCGGCTTGGCCCGAGGCCGCGACGGCGGTCGCGGAGCCGCCTGCGTGCCACGAGGAGGCGGAGGCGTGCGAGGCGCAGCCGGCGAGTGCCAGGGCGGCGGCGCTGATCACTGCTCCCACCGCAAGTCGTGTGCGTGACATAGCTGGCTCCGAGGGGGCGTTGAGGTACTTCCGACGAAGCCACACGTTAGTGATTCCGGGGCGCGCCCAACCTCCGGCATTCAGCCCATGGCACGAACCCGGGAGTACCGCTGCAAGGCACTTTTACACAGTTAACTAAGTGAGTGCCGATGTGAGGACCATCAGCGCCTCGGTGAGACTGTCCGGAAAGACGACCCCCGATGGGACGGACGGTCGATGCCATCCCGGGCCGCCCGCGGCGAGCACCAGAGGGCGGGCGCGTTCGGCGAGGATGGCGGCGAGCTGTTCCGGGGATGCGGTCTCGCGCAGGTGCGACCACAGCAGGACCGCGGCCGGGCCGGTGCGGCGCACGGCGGCCTGCAGCGCCCCGGGCGGGACGCGGGCGCCGAGGGAACGGGACGGGACGCCGTCGGCGGCGAGCGCGGCGGCCAGGGCCTCGATCGGCAGGCTGTGCTGCTCCTCGTCGGCGCAGGCGAGCAGGATGCGCACGGGTGTGCCTGCGGGCGGGCGCTGCACCGCGCCGAGGACGGCCGAGACGCAGCCCGAGACGAGGTGCTCGACCTCGACGAAGGCGCCGGTCGCGGAGTACCGATCGCCGATGCTCGAAAGGACGGGGCGCAACACGCCGTCCCAGGCCGCGACGACGCCCAGCTCGCGCACCGCGTCGGCGACCCGCTGGCGCACGGCCGGCGCGTCGAGGCGCAGCGCCGCACGGCTCAAACCGCGCACGGCGGCGCCGGTATCTTCGACCGAACCGGCATTTTCCGAGAACGGGCGGCGGGCGCGGACCCAGCGCGCCGCCTCGCCGGGGGTCACGCCCTCGACGATGAGGCGCTGCATGACCTCGAGCCGCTGGATGTCCTGCTCGGTGTACCGCCGATGATGCCCCGGCTCGTGCAGCGACGGGCCCATCCCGTACCGCTGGTGCCACGTGCGCAGGGTCGTGACGGCGACCCCGAGCCGGCGGGCGACGGCGCCGGCCGAGTACGCGGCGGCGGTGTTCATCGCGCCGCGGACCGCCAGGCGTCGAGCACGCCGCCGAGCCACGGTGCGTAGAACTCGGGGAACCGCACGAGCCGCTCGGCGAGCTCGGCGGGGCGCACCCAGTCCGTGCGGGCGACCTCGCCGGGGTCGGCGCGCACCGGGCCGTCGTACTCGCCGGCGAGCACGTGGTCGTACTCGAACTCGACTCGTCCGCTGTCCGGGTCGATCGCCTGGTAGAGGTACACCCCGACCTCCTGAAGCGGCGTAGACACGCCGAGCTCCTCGTCCAGCCGGCGCGCGGCCGCGGCGACGACCGGCTCTCCGGGGCCGGGGTGGCCGCAGCAGCTGTTGGCCCAGCGCAGGGCGAAGCGGGTCTTCACCGCGGCGCGCTGCTGCAGCAGCAGCCGGCCGTCGGGGTCGACGAGCAGGACGGAGAACGCGCGGTGCAACCGCCCGGGTGCCCGGTGCGCCTCCTCGACGGTGGCGGTGCCGGCCGCGCTGCCCGCGGTGTCGACGAGCTCGACGAGCTGCTGTTCTCGAGACTGCAAGGCTATTCCCCTGTGACGCGCGACGCCGCGAGGCGACCGGATATGAGCACCATCGGCACGCCGACGCCGGGCTGGGTGCCCGAGCCGACGAAGACCACATTGGACAGTGTGGGGTGGAGGTTGCCGGGCCGGAAGGGGCCGGTCTGGCGCAGGGTGTGCGCCGCGGCGAAGGGGGTGCCGGCGGCCATGCCCTGTTCGGCCCAGTCGGCGGGGGTGATGAAGTGGGACGTCTCGATGGCGTCGCCGAACCCGACGTACCCCCGCTGCTCCAGCGTCGCGATGAGCTCGCTGCGATAGATGCCGGCGAGCGGGCCACGCCAGTCGAGCAGCGGGGCGGTCAGGTTGGGCGTCGGGGCGAGCACGTAGTAGGTCTGGCGGCCCTCGGGGGCGAGCGACGGGTCGCTGCGAGTCGGGTTGGTGACCAGCAGCGAGGGGTCGCTCATGAGCCGGCCCTGCTCGATGACCTCGTCGAAGGTCTCGCGCCACGCGCGGCCGAAGTGGATGTTGTGGTGCGCGATCGCGCCGTACGCCTGCGTCGATCCGGCGTGCAGCACCACACAGGACGGGGAGTACCGCAGCGGGCCCAGCAGCGGGCTGCGCCAGCGGGCCGGTGGGAGCAGGTCGCGGTACGCCACGGGAAGATCGGGGTTGAGCACGACCACGTCGGCCGGGAACCGGCGCCCGTCGACGGTCCGCACCGCGGTCGCGCGGCCGGCGGCGACCTCGACGCGGGCGACGTCGGCGCCGTAGACGATCTCGACGCCGTGCTTCTCGGCGACGCCGGCGAGGGCGCGGGAGACGGCGTGGATGCCGCCCTGCGGGAAGTAGACCCCGGCGACGGAGTCGAGGTAGGCGATGACGGCGTAGAGCGCGAGGGCCTGGTGTGGCGCGACGCCGGCGTACATCGCCTGGAAGGAGAAGATCCGGCGGGTGCGCGGGTCCTTGAAGTACGAGTTCACCTTGGACTGCAGCCGCCCGAAGCCGCCCCGCCGGATCAGCCGCCACAGGTTGGCCGTCACGAGGTCCTGCGGGCGGTCGAGGTTGCGGTCGATGAAGTCGTCGCGCTCCAGCGCCCACAGCTCGCGTGCGTGGTCGACGAAGCGCAGGTAGCCGTCCGCCTCCCGCGAGCCGCAGACCCGCGCGACCTCGCCGGCCATGCGGGCGGTGTCGGCGATGACGTCCAGCGTGGAGCCGTCGGGGAAGTGTGCGCGGTACGCCGGGTCGAGCCGCGTCATCGGCAGCCACGCCGCCAGGTCCTCGCCGACGGTGCCGAACAGGTCGGCCAGCAAGGATGGCATGGTGAGCACGGTCGGGCCGGTGTCGAACTCGTATCCGTCCAGGACGAGCCGCCCGGCGCGCCCGCCCGGCTGGTCGAGGCGCTCGAGCAGCGTGACGGTCCGCCCGGCGGCGGCGAGCCGGATGGCCGCGGCGAGCCCGCCGAGGCCGGCCCCCACGACGACCACGCGATCCGTGGGGCCCGTAACCGTTCGCATGTCCACGAGGTTAGCGTAGGCTGGAGCATGCGTCGATTGCTGCGTCGATTTGCGTGCGAACCTGGAGGTCAGATGGATGCGCCCCTAGCCGCCGCCTACGAGCGGTGCCGCGCGCTGCACCGCCACTACGGTCGCACCTACTACCTGGCGACGCGCCTGCTACCTCGCTGGAAGCGCCGTCATGTTCATGCGTTGTACGGATTCACGCGGTATGCCGACGAGATCGTCGACCGCATGGGCGGCGCCACGCCGCAGGAGCGGGCCGCCGAGCTCGCCGCGTGGTCGGCGGCGTTCCTCCACGGGCTGCGCGGCGGGCACACCGAAGACCCCCTGCTGCCGGCGGTGCTGCACACGATCCGGGTGTTCGACATCGACCTCGAGGACTTCCGCAAGTTCCTCGACAGCATGGCGATGGACCTGACCGTGACGTCGTACGAGACGTATGACGACCTGCTCGGATACATGGAGGGCTCGGCGGCGGTCATCGGCACCATGATGCTGCCGATCCTCGAGTCGGCCGACCGCGCGGCCGCGCGGGAGCCCGCCCGGCAGCTGGGCCTGGCCTTCCAGCTCACGAACTTCATCCGCGACGTGGCCGAGGACCTCGAGCGCGGGCGGGTCTACCTGCCGCAACGCGACCTCGAGGCGTTCGGGGTCACGCGGGACGACCTGGAGCGGGCGCTCGCGACGCGGGCCAGTTCCAAAAACATCAAGCGCCTCATTCGGTACTTCGTGAGCCGTGCCCAACAGCACTATGCGCTCGCCGCGCCGGGAATCCCGATGCTCGCGCCCGGCTCGCAGGCGTGCATGCGCGCGGCCTACCGGCTCTACAGCATGATCCTCGACGAGGTCGCCGCGCAGGACTTCGACGTGTTCGTCCGCCGCGCCACGGTGCCCAAGGGCCGCCGGCTCGCGGTGGCGTTGTCGTGCGTCCTTTCGAAGCCCTCGGCTCCGGCTGCAGCGGCCGTCCCGGCGCAGCGGGACGGCTCCGCGTTCGTCGATCTGCGCAGTACCGCGGCATGAACGTCGCCGTCGTGCTCTTCACGCGCGACCTGCGCGTGCACGACAACCCGGCGCTGTCGGCGTCGGTGCGCGCGGCGGAGCACGTGGTGCCGCTGTTCGTGCACGACCCGGCCCTGCCGGCCGCCGACAACCGGCGGCAGTTCCTGCGGGGGTGTCTCGCCGACCTGGCGTCCTCGCTGCGCTCCCTCGGCGGCGACCTGGCGGTGCTGCGCGGCGACCCGGTCCGCGAGGCCGTGCGGGTCGCCAGGGCCGTCGGCGCGGAGGGGATCGCGATGGCGGCGGACGTGAGCGACTACGCGCGCGGTCGCGAGGCCCGGCTGGCCGCCGCCTGCGCCTCGGAGCGCCTCGCGTTTCGCACGTTCCCCGGCGTGACCGTCGTGGCGCCCGGTTCGCTGCGCCCAGGCGGCGGCTCGCACTACAAGGTGTTCACGCCCTACTACCGCGCCTGGCAGGCCGCGTCGTGGCGGGACGTGCTCGGCGCGCCGCGGCGGATCGCCTTACCCGGAAATATGCCGAAATCCTGGTTCGAATCGGGCGCTTCGGCCGAGGTGGCCGGCGAGTCCGCGGCGCGCAAGCGGCTCACGGCCTGGCTTTCGCATCTCCAGGGGTACTCCGAGACGCACGACGACCTCGCCGCGGACCGCACGTCCCGGTTGAGCCCGTACCTGCACTTCGGCTGCCTGTCGCCGCGCGAGCTCGCGGCGCGGGTGCACGACCGCCCCGGCGCCGAGCCGTTCCTGCGGCAGCTGTGCTGGCGCGACTTCTACCACCAGGTGCTGTTCGCCTTCCCCGAGTTGCGCCGCCGCGCGTACCGCCCCGGCGCCGAGGACCGCTGGCGCGACGAGCCGGACGCGCTGGAGGCGTGGAAGAGCGCCCACACCGGCGTGCCGATCGTCGACGCCGGCATGCGGCAGCTGCTGGCCGAGGGCTGGATGCACAACCGCGCCCGGCTCATCACCGCCTCCTACCTGACGAAGCACCTCGGCCTGGACTGGCGCGCCGGCGCGGACCACTTCTACGACCTCCTGCTCGACGGCGACGTGGCTAACAACTACGGCAACTGGCAGTGGGTGGCCGGCACGGGCAACGACACGAAGCCGTACCGGCGCTTCAACCCCCTGCGTCAGGCTTCGCGCTTCGACCCGTCCGGCGACTATGTGCGCCGCTACGTGCCGGAGCTCGCGTCCGTTCCCGGCAAGGCGGTGCACGCCCCATGGACGCTGCGCAAACCACCTTCCAACTACCCTGAGCCACTCACCCTGGACGCTCGGTAGTGCCTCTCGAAAAAGTGTCGTAGGTGGCCCGTACGTTGCCGGCATGGACAGAACGCTGACGCTCGACCTGCACGACGGCCGCCGCGGCTACGCGGTGACCACCTACCGCTGCGGCGACACGGGCCTGATCGGCCTGCGCCTCGTCGGCTGGGACGCGGGCGCCCTGGTGACCGAGATCGGCGGCCGGATACCCGAGGCGGACGCCGCCGAGGTGGGCAGCCTGCTCGCGACGGCCCTCGTCGGCTACGACGCCGTCAGGACTTCGGACGCCGCTGGATCGGCACGAAGCGGGGCCGGCGGGCGGCCTCCCGATCTCGCTCGGCCTGATCCCGCTCGTCGGACGGCGCCGCGTTCGGCACCTGGGCCACCCCGACCGCCGGATTGACGACGGCGTCGAACCATCCGCGGCGGCGCCCCTGGTTGTCGCGGCCGTCCTGGTTGCCCGGGTTGGCCCGGTTGGCATGGTTGGCTCGGTTGGCTCGGTTGGCCGGGCTGGTTTGGTGCTGCAGGTTTCTCGGCCACGCCTCGGCGTTGTTCGCGTCGGCCCACGCCCACGCGACGTCGCCCACCGGCCACCCGGCGCCGTCGCCGGGTCTGTGCCTGGGCGCACCGAGCCATATGCCGGCGGCTCGCAGCGTCGCACCCGGCAGGCGCTGGGGCAGCCGCCCGTAGGCGTCGAGCGTGCCGTCGGCGGCTCGGCGAAACGCACACGGGAAGACGTGCCCGCAGGCCGAGCAGGCCTCACCGGACAGCGAGGGAAGGTGGAGCGAGATGACCTGTTGGGCCGCCGCGATGCGGTCGGCGGCAAGCTGGGAGTAGTGCATTCTGGCTCATCGCCCTCTCGTACGAGCTCGGACCTGGCATTGAGGGCGGGCGCCCCGACACGGCCAAGGCCAGTTGACCGCGTCGCAGCGCCCGCCCGTTCACCCGACCGCGCGGACCCCTCTGTCAACACACGGTCGGGGGGCTCGGGCGTTGCGACGCTCGGTAACGACGAACACACAAATCCTCAAACATGCACATGCACGATGCAATGAGCTAGGGCCACTACTCACCCAAACTTCGCCCGATCCACTCGTTCGGGTGATACGAGGGGCCACACGCCCGTTCGATCTCACGCCGCGAAGATCACCACTACTCCTCACCTCCGCTTGTGCCTTCACGTATTGCCTGGCACGCCGCGGTCGACCACTGAGGTCACGAGCGGGCACCACGCCCGCGAATGGCAGCCGGCTCCAGGCCGCGAGCGGACACCAGGCCCGCGGTCACACAGCCGGCCCACGTCTCTGCGCGGTCATCAGGCCCGCAGTCGACAGGTGGCGCGGAGCTTCGAGCAGGCTCTCAGGCGGCCGATGGCAAGTGGCGTGCCTACACCGGGCGGCTTCGGCGGCCGACTCGACAAGCCCGCGCATGCTGACAGAGGATGTGCTTCCGCTCCTCGACGTCGGCAGGCAACGTGACCAACCCCGAACCGACCGCCGCTGCGACCTCAGCTGTCGACTCGGACACCCCCGCGACCGCACCTGTCGTTCCGTCGGCTCCACAGGTCACCGACCCGGAGGAAAGCACCACCGCCGCGGTATCCACCGCACCCGGCGCGGCATCCATCTCGCCCGGTGCAGCGGAAGCTTCGCCCGGTGCCGACGCATCGCCGAGTTCCGAGCAGACCGCGCCGGTTCCCGCATCGCCCCAAGTCCCACCGCACATCTCGCAGATCCCGCGGCAGCGATCGTCGGGTGAGCATGTGCCTGCTGCGGTCGTCGCTGCGCCTGCTCCGGTAGTTGCGCCAGGATCGCCCGCCATGGCCGGACCGGCCGCGCCGCCGATGGTCATGCCGTCCGTGAATCCGATGGGGCCGGGCCCGGGCGTCGCGCCGGCGCCGTACGGGGCGGTGGCTGTGCCGGTGCAGTTCGCGGCGCCGACTGCGACCATGCCGCCCGGTGGCTGGGGGCCGGGTGCGCCTTGGCCGGGCGGGGCTCGGCCGGGAGGTGGCGGGTGGGTGCCGCAGCCCTATCCGTGGGGAGTGCAGCAGCTGCCGCCGCAGCCGCGGAGGAGCTACTTCTGGGCGGTGCTCACCACGCTGCTCGTGGTCAGCATGCTGCTCGCGCTCGCGGGTGTGGCGGGCACGGCGTGGGTGTTGCGTAGCGGTGGGGACTCGCCGACGGCCGTTACCTGGGTTGACGTGCGGCCCGAAGTGGGGCTCAAGGCGATCGACGAAGTGCTTGCGCGGCACGCGGATGCCGTGAAGCGCAAGAGCGTCGACGCCTGGATGGCGGACGTCGATCAGGTCGATCCCGGCTTCGTGAAGCGGCAGCGGCAGGAGTTCGAGAATCTCACCAAGGTGCCGTTTGCCGAGCTGCAGTTCGAGCGGACGAACATCTCGGCGCCGAAGATGGCTGCCTTTCTGCCGTCGCAGTTGTTCGATCGGTACCACGCGGCCGTTCGAGTCATCGCGGTCACCGTGCGGCATCGGGTCGAAGGGGTCGACACCAAAGTTGTGGCGACGCCGTGGCTGGCGGTGTTCGGGTACGTCGGTGGGCGGTGGGTCATCGCCGGCGACGGGGCCGGCAAGGACATGCCTACCGGGGCCGAAGGGCAGCCGTGGGACGCCGACGGGGCGATCACCGTGGTGCGCGACGACCGGGTGGTCGCCGTGTTGTCGGCCGAGGACGCCGATGGCGGGCAGAAGCTGCTGCAGCTCGCCGAGGCCGGGCTGCGGCAGGTGGCCGAAGTGCGGCCGACCGGGTGGGACGGCAAGGTGCTGCTGACGGCCGTCAACGACAAGCAGATCTTCGACACGTACTTCGCGGAGTCGCCGGACCGGGTGGCCGAAGTGGCGGCGATCGCGGTGCCCTACTACGGGGCGGTGGCCGAGTGGTCGGCCCGGCCCTCGTACGCGACCACGCGCGTCGTGTTCAACCCCACGGAGCTCAGTGCGCCGACCGCCGAGCTCCAGCATGACCTCACGCACGAGTTCACGCACGCGGCCATGGGGCCGGTCACCGGGCCCTACACGCCGCGCTGGGTCGTCGAAGGGTTCGCCGAGTACGTCGCCTACAAGGACGGGAAGTACAACGCGGCCGGTATCCGAGCGGCGCTCGGCGGGATGACCATCGGGACGTTCCCGGACGACAAGCAGTTCTACGAGGAGCCGCGCAACTACATCAGCGGGTGGCTCGCGTGCCGGATGATCGCCGAGACGTACGGGCAGGACAAGCTGATCGCGTTCTACGAGGCGTTCATGCGGATGTCCGAGGTCGAGTCGGTGTCCCGCGAGGTGCTCGGGGTGGGGCAGACGCAGCTCGAGCAGCAGTGGCGCGACTTCGTGGCGCAAGCCGGCAAGTAGGGGGCAGACACAAGCGAGGCAGCGTAGATACCGGATCTACGCTGCCTCGGTACGTGCGAAACCGGTCTTGCGAAATCGGTTCGTGCCAAATGGCTCAGGCCGGGGGCAGGCCGCCGTCGCCGTCGACGACCGCCTCGGGGGTGCCGTCCTGGTCGAGGTCGCTCATCGTGATGTCGACCTGGCCGTCGCCGTTGGTGTCGAACTGGAACAGGTCCGCCTTGCCGTCCCCGTCGGTGTCGACCGCCCAGAGGTCGGGCTTGCCGTCGTTGTTGGTGTCGCCGACGAGCAGCTCCACGCGCTCTTCGCCGCGGGTCTCGACGGTCTCGTTCTCGCTCATCCGGTGGTCCTCTCACCTGACTCAGGGGCAATCGGCTTCACCGTAGGCCCTGGACCCGCGGTACGCGAGTCCAGGCCTACTTCAAGACAGACGATCGAGGCCGTTCGGTCAGAGCCTGTGCCACCAAAGGAAGGCTAGGACTTGACGCCCTCGGCGACGAGCGCCTTGATGGCGAGCGCGGACTCGTCGAAGCCGATGACGAGGATGCCGGTGGCGCCGAAGCCCTTGATCGCCGTACCGATGGAGTTGAACATCTTCGGCCCGTCGTCCTTCTCGTACTTGTCCTTGGCCTCGTAGGTCTTGATCAGGATGTTCTCGGGCTTGATGCCGGCGGCGACCAGGTCGTTCTTGACGCCTGCGGCGAGGCCGTTGCCGTAGCTGTCGCCGCGCGCGATGATCGCGACCTTCGTGTGCCCGTCGCGCATCATGATGTCGGCGACGGCCTTGGCCTGCAGTACGTCCGGCGGCGAGGTGCGGAAGAAGAAGCCCTTGTCCTCGAACTTCGTGAGCTCGTCCGAGGTCGCCGAGGGCGAGATCATCACTCGGCCGGCCTGCGCGACCTGCGGGATGACGGCCTTGCTCACGCCGGACGCGCCGGCGCCGATGATCACCTGGATGCCCTGGGAGATGAACTGCGACGTGGTCGCCTTGGCGACGTCGGGGTTGGTGCCGTCGTCGCCCTCCACGACCTGTACCGGCTGGCCGAGCACGCCGCCGGCCTCGTTGATCTCCTTGATCGCGAGCTTGGCGGCGGCGAACATCGGCGGGCCCTGGAAGGCCAGCGCGCCGGTCTTCGGCAGCAGCAGGCCGAACTTCAGCGGGGGCTTCTGGCCGCCCTTGCCGCCGGTGGCGGCCGGCGGTGCGGCCTTGTCCTCGGTCTTCTCGTCGCCGGCGCCGACGAACTCGGTCTTGGCGTCGTCGATGGTGTTGCTGGTGCCGAAGTTGAGCACGCCGTACATGGCCGAGGACGGCTCGCCGACGTTCGTGAAGCCGCTGCTGCGCAGGGAGATGCCGCGGTACTTGAAGTCCTTGCCCGACTTGGCGGCGGTGAGGCAGGCGGCGATCGAGTCGCAGACGTTGTCACCCGTCGTGACGCCGATCAACTGCTTGGCGATCACGCCGGGGTCGGAGGACTTGCCGGCCTCGGCGGCCAGGGCGGCGATGACGACGGCGTCGTAGGACTCGCCGGAGTAGTTGAAGTCGGTCAGCGAGGGGTCGATCGCCTTCACACGCCGCTTGAAGTCCTCGCTGAGCGGGGTCAGCGGCGTCGTGCCCTTCATGCCGTTCAGCACCGCCGGGGAGTCCTTGAGGGCCTCGCCGAACGAGTTGGCCATGTTGCCGTCCGTGCCGTAGAGACGGATCTCCGCTGTGGGAGCGGTGTCGGCGTTACTCTTCGTGTCGGACGCGCAGCCGGATGCGGCAAGCAGTAATCCGATCGCCGTGATCGCTCCCACGATGGTGCGGGCCGAACGTGCGCGCATGGGTGTTCTCCTCCCCAAAGGTGCCGAGCGCACCTTAGCGCGGACGGCTCCCGGACTTAAGCCGGGGCGCGGGTACGCTTCGCGCATGGCAGATGCAGGTACCGGGTCGGAGATCACTGTCGGTGAGGAAGTGCCGGGCGGCATGACTTTCGAGGGCACCCTGCCGGAGCGCATGGGCATCGTGCTGCTCGAAGCCTCGCCCGAGCGGGTCGTCGCGACGATGCCGGTGGAGGGCAACACCCAGCCATACGGGCTGCTGCACGGTGGCGCATCGGTCGTCCTCGCCGAGACCCTCGGCTCGATCGGCTCGGCCATGCACGCGGCCCGGCTGTTCAACGGGATCGCGGTCGGTATCGAGGTGAACGCGACGCACCACAAGGCGGCGCGCGCCGGCCTGGTGACGGGCGTGGCGACGCCGCTGCGGCTCGGGGGCATGATCGCCACCTACGAGATCGCCATCACCGACGAGAGCGGCGAGCGCATCTGCACCGCGCGACTCACCTGTGCGCTGCGCCGGTCGTAGTCGGGTGCCCACCCGCGGTACCGAATAAAAAGCCGCGAGACACGGGCGGGCCTTGACCGCGCGACATACGGTTGCGTCGTGGATGACCCGGGAGACGAGACATATCAGGACGCCGCCCAGGTCCTGGAGTCGGCACTCGCGGGCGATGAGGACGCCGTGGCGAACACGTTCGACTCGGTGGTGGACCGGCGCGGCATGAGCGCCGCGTACGACGTCGCGTGGCGCCTCGCCGGCGAGATGGTCGGTGACAACCTGGTACGCGGCCCGTGGCGCCTGGAGTTTCCCGACATCGACGACGCCAACTACGACCAGCGATGGGTGGCACGCTTCGTGAGCGCCTACGCCAACGAGGACGAGCCGAGCGCCACGGCGTTGTTCACCGTGGCGCTGGTCGACGGCAAGCTGGAGGAGTGCCTGCTGACACTCGCCGGCTCGGCGGTCGCGACGCTGAAGCGGCGCGGCGCCGCCTAGGGCCTAGCCGAGCGTCGTCAGCTCCGCGGTCAGCACGTTGGAGAGCACGGCGCCGTCGTTGCGGACCTGGCGCAGGTACCACCGCTGCAGGGGCGCCCGGTTCTGCGAGAACTGCCAGCCGCCGCGCGGGCTGTCGATCTGGCCGAGGCGACCGATCGCGGCGTTGAGCGAGAACGAGTCCAGGCTCTTCGTCGCGTCGGTGATCGCCTTGTCGAGCACGGCTCCTGCGTCGTAGGAGGCCATCGCGTACGTCGACGGGACCGTGCCGAACGCCTTCTGGTAGTCGGCGATGAAGCGGCGGTTGGCGGCGTTGTCGAGGTCGGGCGAGTAGTTCAGCGCCGTGAAGATGCCCGAGGCGGAGTCGCCGAGCTGCTTGAGCACGTAGCCCTCGGTGAGGCTGCCCGGCGCGAAGAGCTTGAAGCCGCTCGGGA
Organism: Dactylosporangium darangshiense; assembly: GCF_039537565.1. Taxonomy (NCBI): domain Bacteria; kingdom Bacillati; phylum Actinomycetota; class Actinomycetes; order Micromonosporales; family Micromonosporaceae; genus Dactylosporangium; species Dactylosporangium darangshiense. The sequence goes on along the minus strand of NZ_BAABAT010000001.1, from coordinate 699,049 downwards.
ACTTCTGGTTGCGGAACTGCTTGACGAACTCGACCGCAGAGGCGCCGCCGTAGCTCGCGTACAACGACGTGGCGCCCGAGTTCTTGATCTGGCCCAGGATCGAGCTGAAGTCCTTGCTGCCGAACGGCGTGGTGCGCGGCGTGCCGGCGATGTTGCCGCCGGCGCTCTTGAGGAAGTCGACGAAGCTCCGCACGTCCTCGTCGTCGCCGCCGGAGCCCGCCTGCCCCATCACGGCCACGGGGCCGCCGGAGTTGGCCGCGATCCACTGGGCGATCGCCTGGCCCGGCTCGGTCGAGACGAACGAGGTACGCCAGATGTACTTCGCGCCCTGCAGCGTGCTCGGCGAGGCGTTGGAGCCGACGAGCGGGATCTGCCCGGTCTCGACGGTGTCCTTCATCGCGAGCATCGACTGCGGGTTGACCACGCCGGTCAGCGCGAGGACCTTTTCCTCCTTGATGAGCTTCTCGGCGGCGGCCTTGCCCGTGTCGCCGGTCTCACCCTCGTCGACCTTCACCAGCGTCACCTGGCGGCCGCCGAGCTTGTTAGCGTGCTGCTGCAGATAGAGCGAAAAACCGTTGTCGAGCTCGTTGCCGAGATCCTTGAACGCGCCGGTCTGCGGCACGATCATGCCAATCTTGATGGGCGGCCCGCTCGGCGCCGTCGGCGCGCCGGTCGTGGAGTCGGTGCTGCTGCAGGCGGACAGGATCGGCGCGGTCATGCCCGCCACGCCCGCGGCCGCGAACAGCCGGAGCGCCTGGCGGCGGTTGAGGTGGGACACGTGCTTTTCCTCCCCGGGACCCCGAATAGCGCGGGAGTCGACACACAGCGTGATTATGGCTCGGCGCGGTTGGCTTGGCTCTCGCGAGCCACGAGCCTACAACCCACGGTGCGTTCTACCGCCATCGCGGCGGAGAGTCAATCGCCGTCGGCGCCCTCTCCCCTGGTCACCGTGCCGAACGCGGCGAGCACGGCCGGCCATGCGCCCGACAGCGGATCGATCACGGCGAAGTGGTCCACCCCGGCCAGTTCGACCAGCGTGGTGTCGTCGCCGGCCCGGCGGGCCAACCGGCAGTAGTTGCGCGACAACGCAATGGGGACAATGTCGTCCTCGGTGCCGTGCAGGATCACGGTGCGCACCCCTGACGGCAGCTTGGCCATTGGGTCCGCCGCGGAGTACGCGTCGGGCACCGCATCGGGCGCACCGCCGAGCAGGTCGCCGACGGCACCTTCGTCCAGGTTGAGCTCGTACGCCTTGGCAAGGTCGGCCACCGGCGCCAGCGCCACGACCCCGCCGACGGCGTCGGGCGCGACGGCGGCGTACCAGAGCGCGAGGTGCCCGCCGGCCGAGTGGCCGGACAGGATCGGCCGGTCGACCGACACGGGCAGGAGTCCCCGGTGCGCAACTTCCTTTTCCAGCAGATCTGGTACCGCCACAGCCGCCGCGGCCACGTCCGAGAACGTCCCGGGCCACCCGCCGCCGGCCTGCCCCGTGCGCCGGAACTCGACCGTCGCGACGGCGTAGCCGCGAGCCGCGAGATCGGCGGAGAGCGGACCGGCGTGGGCGCGATCCCACTCGTGCCGCCAGAACCCACCGTGCACGAACAGCACGAGGGGCGCATCCGGTACCCCGGGAAGCCGCACATCGGCCACATGGTCCGCGTGCTCGCCGTAGCGCAGCGTGAAGTCCGGCGGTGGCGCCGGGCGGGTCAGCACGTCCCGGGGATCGATCGTCACCGGGAGACGTTATCGCGTCACGAAGGGTGGCAACAGGGGCCGGTTCGGCACCCCTTGGTGGTCGGTCGGGAGCGGGGTACGCCAGACTAGGAACCATGGCAGAAGAGGCGCAGGACGAGTCGCGCACCGTGCTGGTCGTCGGCCCGGACGGCCGGCCGCTGGGCACGATGTCCACGGGCGAGGACGACAACGCGGAAGATCCGAGCAAGCTGATCGAGCAGCCCGCGAAGGTCATGCGCATCGGCAGCATGATCAAGCAGCTCCTCGAGGAGGTCCGCGCCGCCCCGCTGGACGAGGCCGGCCGGCAGCGGCTCAAGGAGATCCACCGCCGCTCGATCACCGAGCTCGAGGACGGCCTGGCCCCGGAGCTGCGCGAGGAGCTGGAGCGGCTGTCGCTGCCGTTCGACGACGACACGACCCCGAGCGAGGCGGAGCTGCGCATCGCGCAGGCCCAGCTCGTCGGCTGGCTGGAGGGCCTGTTCCACGGCATCCAGGCCGCGCTCGTGGCCCAGCAGATGGCGGCGCGGGTGCAACTTGAGCAGATGCGCGGGCGGCCGGCCCTGACCGGCGGCCCGGGCGGCCTGCCGGGCCAGCCGGCCCACTCACCGTCGGGGACGGGCCAGTACTTGTAGTTCCCGGCCGCACTTTTTCGCGGGCCGCCGCGCTTCGGATCTTCGAGCCCGGCGGCCCGCTTTCGTCCACGCCGTCGCCGCCCAGCACTCACGCCGTCGGTTGCCCGCCACACGGTCAAGATCCGTCACACAGTCAACTGCCCGCGCGGGCGTGCTCGCTTGTAGGTTCTGGGTTGCGATTCCGACAAGTCGGGCACTCCGTGCCACGACTTGTCGGATTTATACCCTGGCGACGGATAAATGCGCTCGAAGCGGCGCCTGCAACCGGCGTCGTCGGCTGCGCTTCGTGCGGGCACGGCTCTGCGACCGGCGTCTTCCTTCCACGATCATGCGTTTTTCCGGCTACTGGAGGCCGGTTTTGCATCAACGTGGAGACATAACGTACACAGGGTTACATTTTCTCTCCACGATCATGAAGAACCGGCCCGTGGCAGGGGCGAAAACGCATGATCGTGGAAACAAAACGTCGTTGACGGCCTGGAGCGCACTCCGTGGGCGCAGACGAACTCCGCAGGTGCGCTGTGGAAGAGCGCGAAAGTGGCGCCGAACACGAAATAAGGTATAAGTCGGATAAATCCGGACGCGTCAGCGTCTGGATTTATCCGGGCAAAAGCAACCTGTCAGTAGTTGTAGACGCGCTCCAGGTACGCGGCGACGCCGTCGTCCTCGTTTGTTGAGTCCGTGATGTCCTTCGCCGCTGCCAGGACCGCCGGGTGTGCGTTCGCCATTGCCACGCCCCGGCCCGCCCAGGTCAGCATCGCCAGGTCGTTCGGCATGTCGCCGAAGGCGATCACGTCGTCCTGGGCGACCGCGTGCGTGCGAGCCACGCGAGCCAAGGCGGTCGCCTTCGTCACGCCCGCTGCCGAGACCTCGACCATGCCGCTCGACGACGAGTTCGTTGCCTCTGCGAGACCGGAGAGGCAGGCGGCCACGCGGGCCGTGAACTCGTCCGGAGGCTGGGCGCCGGCGCGGATCAGGAGTTTCGCCGCCGGGCGGGTCAGGATCTCCGCCAAGGACGCCGGGCCCACCGAATGATGGTCGACCTCCCACGGGCCGACCGGGAAGTCGGGCTCGTGGCGCATCTGGCGGCCGCCGTCGCGCTCGACGGCGAAGACCACGCCGGGGACCTCGGAGCGCAGGCGGGAGACGGCCTCGGACAGGACATCCGTCTCCAGTGGGGCGCTGTGCACGATCGTGTCGGTCGACGGGTCGTAGGTCGCGGCGCCGTTGACGCAGATGGTCAGGGCGCGGACGCCCAGCTGGTCGTACACGGGGGAGATCCAGCGGATCGGGCGGCCCGTCACCAGCACGATGAAGACGCCGGCGTGCTCCAGGCGGCGGAAGACGGAGATCGTTCGGGGGCTCAAGGTCCGGTCCTTGCGGACCAGGGTGCCGTCCAGATCCGTCGCGACCAGTTTCACAGCCTCAACATAGCTTCCAGGTATGTGGCGACGCCGTCCTCGTCGTTGGTGAGCGTCGTCTCGTCGGCCAAGGCTCGCAGCTGCGGGTGTGCGTTCGCCACCGCCACGCGCGAGAAGCCGGCCCAGCGGAACATCGGGACGTCGTTGGGCATGTCGCCGAAGACGAGCACGTCGCCGGGGTCGATGCCGAGGGCGGTCGCCACGACCATCAGGCCGGTGGCCTTGTCGACGCCGGGCGGGCAGATCTCGATGTACCCGAGGCCGGCCTGCGTCACGGCGGCCAGGTCGGGCGGGATCAGGCGCTGGGCGGTGGCCAGCAGGGCGTCGACGTCGTGCTCGGGGTGGCGGGCGAAGCCCTTGATGACCGGGCCGGTCAGGCACTCGGTGCGCACGCGGGCCTCGACGGCGTCGTAGCGCCAGGCCGGGTCGGCGTCGCCCCACAGCGGGGCGTCGTGGTGGTCGCCCGCCTCGATGAGGACCGACAGGGTGCCGAGCTCGCGCTCCAGGCGGGACAGCACCTCGGCCAGGACGGCGCCGTCGAGGCGCTCGTCGCGCAGGACGAGCGGGTGCTCGGGGTCGCGCACGTCGAGGACCCGGCTGCCGCCGCCCATGACCAGGAAGTCGGCGGCCGGGATGTCGCGGCGGACGAGCTCGGTGAGGCGAGGGCCGCGGCCGGTCGCGCCGACCACGTGAATGCCGGCCGATCGCACGCGCTCGAGGACCTCGCGGGTGTAGTCGGACACGGTCTCGTCGCTGCGCACGAGCGTGCCGTCGAGGTCCGTCGCGATCAGCTTCGGTAGGCCTGAACCGCGCATATGCTGCTCCTTCCGCATGAGCGGGGCAGCAACCGTACCTCCCGGATCCGCACCGGTGACAGGCTGCGAGTAAAACTCGACCGAACGTTTACTGGAACGTCGGCGGTACAGGCGTCACGGTGAGCTCGAGGGGCTCGCCGCCCTCAGGCTCCTCGCCCCGGCGGCGAATCCGCAGGCCAGGAACCGCCGCCGGCGTCCAGGCGGCGAGCACGAGGGCCGCGGCGAGCACGAGGACGGCCGCGTAGGCCAGGTAGTACCCCGGCCCGTGCGTGACGACGTTCGAGTCGATCTGCAGGGCGCCGAGGCTGCTGCTGCCAAGGTGGTCGATGACGCCCTTGAGGCCGACGAGCACCACCAGGTTGCCGGCCAGCAGGCCGATCGACATTCCGGTGGCGACCCGGCGCACGGCGCCGGTCGTGGCGAGCACGGTGGCGACCGCGGCCAGCGCGAAGCCCAGCGTGAGCAGGTAGATGGTCATGTGGGAGACGTTGAGGTAGGCGACCGGCACGTCGACGGACTGGCCGCCGGTGTCCCCGTCCTCGCCGTACAGCCGGCGCGCCGCGACAAGGTCCAGCGACGCCCAGGGCATGTACTGCGCCACCAGCGCCAGGCCGAACCCGATCACCGCCAGCGTGGTCGCGATGATTTTCGGGCGGGCCTTGTCCTGTAGTACCGAATCCGGGTGTGGTACCAAATCCGGCGTTTGGGCTTTCGGCCCCTCAAACGGGATGGGCGCAAGGATCTCCGGCATGGCGGGGGGCAGCTCAGGCATAGGGCGCATGGTAGAGCCGAATTTGCTCAGGGGGATGTCCCGCGACGTGCCCTTCCGATGGCGATCAGCCCACACGCGAAGCCCAGGAGCGGCAACGATGCCAACCCGAGCCAACTGCCCGAGGCGACCGCGGTCCTGGCGCCACCGGAGCGGCTCTCGAAAGTGGTGATGAGTGCCACTGCAATGCACGCGGTCACCAACGACAGGATCGGCCCGGCCACCCCGGCCAGGCGACGGCCGCGGCCCACGCCCATCGCCGCGGCGCCGAGCACGGCGAACAGGGTGAGCAGCAGCATCACGTACCACAGGCCCAGCGGGATATTGAGCACGGCGACGCCCTCGAGGTGCCGTTCCGCGCGCCGCCCGGTGCCGGTGGCGACCTGCCGGCGCATCCAGGGCACGAAGATCGAGGCAGAGCCGGTGAGCAGGCCGAACAGGGCCAACCACCCACCGATTCGCACCAGATTGCGCTGCATCGCCGATACTCCCGTCCGAATGCCGAGCTCGTCCCACCGAGACACGGAATGGACTAGCGTCTGGTTCATGCCAACTCGCGTTTCATCCGCCCGCTGGGAGGGTGACCTCCGGTCTGGTTCCGGCACGGTCGCCACCGGCTCGGGCACGTTCCAGGGCAACTACTCGTTCCCGTCCCGCTTCGAGAGCGGCGAAGGCACCAACCCCGAGGAGCTCGTGGCGGCCGCGCACGCCGCCTGCTACTCGATGGCGCTGTCCAACGGCCTCGCGAAGGCCGGGCACGTGCCGACGTCGGTCGAGACGTCCGCGGCCGTGCAGTTCGGCCAGGTCGAGGGCGGCTTCGCCATCACACGTATCGACCTGACCACGCGCGGCGAGGTGCCGGGCATCGACCAGGCGGAGTTCGAGAAGTTCGCGCAGGAGGCCAAGGCCGGCTGCCCCATCTCGAAGGCGCTGGCCGCGGTCGAGATCACGCTCGACGCTCAGCTCGTCTGATCTTCGCGCATTCTTTGTTGAGAGGGTTCCCGTTTTCGGGGACCCTCTTTCGCATGCCGGTTCGCATGAGCAAGGAGCGCTTCGAGGAACTCGTCGGCGAGGCCCTCGACGAGGTGCCCGAGGAGCTGCTCGACCTCATGGACAACGTGGTCATCCTGGTCGTCGACGACGCGCCACCGGGGGACCCGGATCTGCTGGGGCTGTACGAGGGGCACGCGCTGACCGAGCGCGGCTGGGACTACGCGGGCGTGTTGCCGGACCGGATCTCCATTTTCCGTAAACCGATCCTCGCTATCTGTGACGACGAGGACGACGTCGTCGAGGAGGTGGCGATCACGGTGGTACACGAAATTGCCCATCATTTCGGCATCTCGGACGAGCGGTTGCACGCGCTGGGGTGGGACTGACCGGCTCTGAGCTGGCGGGTCTCGCCAGGCTTGCGCCAACCATCTACCTTCACTGTGCGGTTTCAGTACGTCTTTTGAAGGGACGACCACGATGCGCAGTGCGCTCTTCGCCGCCGAAAACATGGAGAAGGAGTCGCAGCAGCCCGGGCTGCGCCTGCAGAACTCCAAGATGCTCAAGGCCGAACTGAACGGCGAGATCATGGCCCGCACCGGGACGATGGTCGCCTACCAGGGCCAGGTTCAGTTCCAGGCGCTCGGCTCGGGCGGCGTCGGCAAATGGCTCAAGTCGAAGCTGACCGGCGAGGGCGTGCCGCTGATGAAGGTGGCCGGCCGCGGCGACGTCTTCTTCGCCGATCGCGCCGCCGACGTACACCTCATCGACCTCGAGCAGGGCGACGCGATCTCGATCAACGGGTCGAACGTGCTCGCCTTCGACTCGACGCTGCAGTACGACATCAAGATGGTCCAGGGCATGGGCATGCTGTCCTCGGCCGGCATGTTCAACTGCGTCTTCACCGGCCACGGCCGGCTGGCGATCACGACGAAGGGCACCCCGGTGGTGCTGACCGTCGACCAGCCGACCTACGTCGACCCGCAGGCGGCGATCTGCTGGTCGGCCAGCCTGCAGACCGGGTACCACCGCGCGGACCAGCTCGGCCTCGGCACGCTGCTGGGCCGCTCCACCGGTGAGGCTTTCACGATGAGCTTCGCCGGGCAGGGCTTCGTCGTCGTGCAGCCCTCGGAGGAGATCCCGCACGGCCTCGCGGGCGGCGGCGGTGGCCAGCAGCAGCAGGGCGGCGTCCTCGGCGGCCTGCTCGGCGGCTGACGAGCGAGAGCGGCCTCGAGCAAAGGTGGCCTTCGAACGAAAGCGACTTCGAGCGAAAGAGGCCCTCGAGCGAAGACGGCCTTCGAGCGGAAGAGGCCCACGAGCGAAAGCGGATGGGCCGACACGACCGGCTGATAGCGACAAGGTAACGAGCCCTCCACGCACTGGTGGAGGGCCCGTTGCCGTTCGCTACGCTCCTGGTCGTGCGAGGTGACATTTTCAAGGCCGAGAATATGGCCCAGGCTCCGACCCAGGCGGGCATGAGCCTGCAACACTCCAAGTGCGTCAAGTACGCCGTCAACGGCGAGGTCCTGGCCCGCCAGGGCGCCATGATCGCGTTTCGCGGCAACCTCGGCTTCGAGGTGAAGAGCCAGGGTGTCGGCAACTTCCTCAAGCGCGCGGTGACCGGCGAGGGTGTCTCGCTCATGAGCGTGCGCGGCCAGGGCGAGGTGTGGTTCGCCTCCGGCGCGGCCGACTGCTTCATCCTGGACATCGAGCCGAACGACGCGCTGTCCATCAACGGGCGCAACGTGCTCTGCTTCGATCCGTCGCTGCGGTACGACATCCAGATGGTCCGCGGCGCCGGCATGTTCGGCGGCGGCCTCTTCAACTGCGTCTTCACCGGCCAGGGCCGGCTCGCCATCGTCTCCGAGGGCGCGCCCATCGTGATCCCGGTGAGCCCGCAGGCCCCGGTCTGCGTCGACACCGACGCCGTCGTGGGCTGGTCGAGCAGCCTGCAGACCACCATCCAGAAGAACCAGAGCCTCAAGTCGATGCTGCGCGGCGGCTCGGGCGAGCTGTTCCAGCTGGCGCTGCAGGGTCAGGGCTTCGTCATCGTCCAGCCGAGCGAGGGCAAGCCGGCACCGGCACAGCAGAGCAGCGGCGGCGGGCTGCTCGGCAGCGTCCTGAGCGGCTGACGTCCCCGAAAAGCTGACGCACTCCGAAAACCCCCGAAAGCTACGACGTTTCTCCGGCGCGGAGCCTGGCCAGCCAGGCTGCCGCGTCGGCGAAGTCCGCGTCCGCCAGGCCGGGAGCCGGCCGCGGCGGCGGGTCACCCTGCGCGGCCCGCGGGTAGGAGCCGAGGAACCGCACATCCGCGCAGATCCGGCGCAGGCCCTGCAGCGCCTCGCCCATCTGCCGGTCGGCCACGTGCCCGCCGCAGTCCAGGAAGAAGACGTACCGCCCCAGGCGCTCGCCGGTCGGGCGCGACTCGATACGGGTCAGGTTGACGCCGCGGACCGACAGCTCGGTGAGCACGGCCAGCAGCGCGCCGACGCGGTCGTGCGAGATGTAGACGGCGAGTGTGGTGAGGTCGTCGCCGGTGGGCGGGGGCGGCGGGCCCGGGCGGGACACCAGCGCGAAGCGGGTCATCGCGCCCGGGTTGTCGGCGATGTCCTTGGCCAGCACGTGCAGGCGATACCGCGCCGCGCTGGTCTCCGCGCACACGGCCGCGTCGAACTCGCCCTCGGCGGCGCCGATCGCCGCCGTCGCGTTGGACAGCACGTCGGTCACGGTCGAGCCGGGCACGTGCTCGCGCAGCCACTTGCGGCACTGGGCGCCGGCCTGCGGGTGCGCGGCGACCGAGCGCACCGAGTCCAGGGGCCGGTCCTCGCGGGCGGCGAGGACGAACTGCACCGGGAGCACCACCTCGCGGGTGATCACCAGCGGTTCGCCGCCCGCCAACTCGTCCAGCGTCACGCCGACCTGGCCGCCGATCGAGTTCTCCAGCGGCACGAGCGCCGCGTCGGCCTCGCCGTTGCGCAGCGCGTCGAGCGCCTCGGGCACGCTGCGCGCAGGGGTCAGCTCGCCGCGGTCGGCGGCCGGGATGGTCTTGAGCGCCTGCTCGGAGAAGGTGCCCTCCGGACCCAGGTACACGAACCGCGTCGGCGGCACACCAGGCATGACACCCAGCGTAGTCAGCAGTCGACGGTGGCCAGGAACGCGGGGGGTGCGGTGACGCGCACCTCGGCCGTGCAGGGGTCGGTGCCGGCGGTGACGACGGTCAGCGAGGTGGGGCTGCCCTTCGTGATCACGCGCAGCGGTTCGCTGCCGGTCACGCTGAGCACGGTGTACTGCCACACGCCCGCGCACACCGGCGCCTTCAGCACGCTCACCCCGCTGCCGGCCGGCAGGTTGCTACGGGTGAGCCGGACCGCCGCGATGACCTGCTCGCCGCTGGGCCGGCCGTTGCAGTAGGTCACGTACTGGTCGGAGAACCCGGGCGGGCTCGGCGAGGCGCTGGCGCTCCGTGACGGTTCCCGCGTCGGCTGCGTGTCGAACGTCGGCGTCGCCGCCGGGAACAGCGGCTCCTGGCTCAGCCGGCTGGGCGCCGGCACCGGCGCCGCCGAGTCGCCCGGATGCCGGCAGGCGCTCAGCAGACATCCAAGTCCGACGATCGCCAGCACGGTCGCCGCGGTTCGCATGCGGCCATCGTAGGAGGGCCGGGTTCGTACCGAAAGGTCAGGCGGCGGCGACCCGATGTCCCGCCGCGGCCAGGGCGGCCAGCGCCTCGTTCAGCCGCACGGCCGGCACGAGCAGATAGTCGGTGTCGAACGTGGAGAAGGCGAAGATGTTCACGCGCGCATCGGCGAGCGGCGAGACGATCGAGGCAAGGATGCCCGTCAATACGAGCTGGACCGGGCCGACGACCCGCAGGCATCGCCACGGGGTCTCGACCGTGGCGCCCTGGGGCGCGCGGGCGGCCGGGCACAGGATCGAGACCTCGTCCGGCGTCCAGGTCACCGAGATGACCTCCGCGCCCGTCGCGGCGGCCTCGGTGAACCCGGCGGGCATCGGCGACCCGGCCGGCAGCCGGCAGATCGCGTAGTCGCCCGGTAGCAGCGCGAGGTCCAACATGACAAGGAGCGTACGGTGCGAACGCACACGGTGGCGGCGTGCGTGACAACGGTAACTCCGTATTGACGAACCTTTAGGTCTTTGGTGTGACTACAAAAATCACCCGGTGACTATTGGATCGCAGAGAAGAACGTCAGCGAGCCCACGACCTTGCCGTCGTCGGTCAGCGGCGCGGCGATGGCGTCGAACGTGCCGGGCCCGTTGGCGCAGCGGATGCGGATCAGGCCGCGGGCCAGCCGCCCCGAGGAGAGCGCCAGCAGCGATGGCATCCGGGCGACCTCGATCTGCTCGAGGGCGTTGCCGTCGCCGAAGTCGAGCAGCCGCAGCACACCGTCGCCGTCCAGCAGCGGCCGGTTGACCGGCGACTCGGCCAGGCCGAGCATCTGCTCGAACGACGCGGACATCGCGACCACGACCACGTCCGAGTCGATCACCAGGCACGGCTCGGCGGCGCCGTCGACGGTCGCGCCCCAGCGCTCCAGCGAGGACTCGGCCGGATCCACGGTCCGGGTGTGCATGGGGGGTTGGTGCGGGTCGGAGATGGAGAACTCGACGTGCTGCGGCACAGCGCCTCCTCAGGCACCGGTCGTGCGAATGCGAACACCCGGCGAGTCAGCCCGATCGTGAATCATCGTCGCATCGCTTCCGGCCACCTCGAAGAGGCTACTCCGAGTGACCCCGCTTGTCAGTTCCCACCTGCTCGCCGTCGCGATACCAGCGGTAGTCCTCGGCGAGGTCGCCGTAGTCCGGACGAAACCAGGTGCCGGGCAGCGCGGCCAGGGCAAACACCTTGTCGACCGTCTCCGCCGCGAGCCGGTGGCCGCGGGCGTTGAGGATCCTCGGCAGCTCGTGGTACGCGGTGACCAGGCAGCCCTTGGGCACGCCGTAGAAGCTGATTTTGCCGCTGCCGGCGAACGCCAGGACGGGCATCACCGGGATCGACACGCCCGCGCTGCGCGACAGCGCCTCCGCGGCGGCCTTGGCCTCGCGGCGGGCCTCCTCGACGTACCGCGGGCGCTTGCCGTCGATCTGGACGACGTCGCCGGCGAAGGAGACACGGCTGCGGCCGTGGTCCTTGACCGTCACGGCGAAGACTCCGCCCGGCCCGACGGCGAGGAAGCCGGTGCGCTCGGCGCCGGCGAGCTCGCGCAGGTCCAGCACGTGCCACTCGTCGCCCAGGTGCCCGATCAGGGTGCCGATACGGCGGTAGAGGCGGCTGTGCGCCGCTTCCTCCCGGCGCGTCTCGCGCTCGGCCCTGCGGGTGCGAACCCAGTCGATGGGTGTCGGCCGGCCCGCGTCGACGATGACGCGCTCCTCGAACCCTTCGGGCTGCGAATCTTGACCGCGGTACAGGACGTCGGTCATGTCGCACACCTCCGATGTCGCCGCTTCGGTTGCGTGTGTGTCCCAACACCCTACGTGAGCGGGTGCGCACTGCACATGACCCAGAAGCCGGAATGACATGGAATGACTGGGATGAATGCCGCATTCACGACGCCCCATGAATTTCACATGGTGCCAAGCGGGCGGGACCACCCGGCCATAGGCTGGTCCGATGAGTGTCGACACCGAGGTCGGACGCCTGGTCACGGTGCTGTTGCACCGCCCCGGAGCGGAGCTGGCGCGGCTCACGCCGCGCAACAACGACTCGCTGCTGTTCGACGGCATCCCGTGGGTCGGCCGCGCCCAGGAAGAGCATGACACGTTCGCGGCGGCGCTGCGCTCGCACGGCGTGGAGGTGCTCTACGTCGCCTCGCTGCTCGCCGAGACGCTCACGATCGAGGCTGCCCGGGCGGAGGTCACCGCGGCCGCGCTCGCCGACGTCCGCCTCGGCGACACCCTGCGCGACCACGTCGCCGAGCACCTGGCCGCGCTGACCCCGGCGGAGCTGGCCACGACCCTCGTCGCCGGGCTGTCCCGGGCCGAGCTGCGCCACGGCGGCGGCCTGGTGCACGCGCTCATGGCACCGGGCGACTTCGTGATCGACCCGCTGCCCAACCTGCTGTTCACGCGCGACTCATCGGTGTGGATCGGCCCGCGCGTGGCGGTGACGAGCCTGGCGATGCACGCGCGCCGGCGGGAGACGACGCTGACGCACGCGATCTACCGGCACCATCCAGGATTCAGCGGTACTGCACTGCTGTACGACCCGTCGCTGGAGCACCTCGAGGGCGGCGACGTGCTCCTGCTCGCGCCGGGCGTGATCGCGGTCGGCGTCGGCGAGCGGACCCGCCCCTCGGGCGCCGAGCGGCTCGCGCTGCGCTGCTTCGCGGCCGGGCTGGCACACACCGTGCTCGTCGTGCCGATCGCGCAGGAGCGGGCCACGATGCACCTCGACACCGTGTGCACGATGGTGGACGTCGATGCCGTCGTGATGTACCCCAACCTGGCCAGCTCGCTCATGGCCTGGACGCTGACGGCCGAGTCGTGCACCGGCCCGGCGCCGTTCCTCACCGCGGCCGCGGCGGCGATGGGCATCGACACCTTGCGCGTCATCGACACCGGCCTCGACCCGGTGACCGCCGAGCGCGAGCAGTGGGACGACGGCAACAACACGCTCGCGATCGCGCCGCGGCTGTGCGTGGCCTACGAGCGCAACGTCCATACCAACGCCCAGCTCGAGCGCAACGGCATCGAGGTCATCCGGATCCCCGGCTCGGAGCTGGGATCGGGCCGGGGCGGACCGCGGTGCATGTCCGCCCCGATCGCGCGGGCCGTGAACTAGCGCAGCGGCTGCAGGCGGCCGATGAGGCCCTGCTTGCTGCGCCGCTCGGCCGCGTCGAGCGGCTCGGTCACGGCGAGGGCCTCGTGGTAGCGCTTGGCGAACTCCGCCACCGGCGCCTCCCAGTGCTCGGCCTCGATCTCCAGCGGCAGGTCCCAGACCGGCGCCAGCAGCCCGTGCGCGCGGAACATCCCGGCAAACTTGGTGTGCTCGCCCAGCAGCAGCCCGCCGCCGGCCGACAGCCGCGACAGCGCGTTGAGCGCCATGTCCTCGTCGTCGCCGAGCACGAGGCGGACGTGGGAGCGGTCGGTCACCCGGCACCAGTACGTGGCCGGCGCGGCGGCCAGCTTCACGGTCGGGAAGATGCTGGCGTTGGCGCGCTCCAGCGAGGCCCGCACGTTGGGGTCGTCGGTGGCGTCCTCGTCGAGCCAGAACTCGAACCCGGTGTGCACCGTGATGTCGAGGGGCTCGTTCTCGATGACATCCTGGAGGCGGTCGCCGAGGCCCGGCAGCGCCGGGATGTCGACGGTCTTGCCGGCCGGGGTCTCCAGCGCGCACTGCAGCGCGACGGCGAGGTCCCGCGACACGTCGCCGGACTGGACGTGGCGCTGCAGTCCGATGAACGCCCGGCCGTCGGGCTTGGTCATGGCGGGCCAGGCCATCGGCAGCACGGTCGCGAGGGTGACGGGCCGGTCGCCGTACTTCTCGGCGAATGCCGGCGCCAGCTTCAGGGGTGCCGAGGCGGCCGGCACCAACTCCCGCAGGGCGACCCACTCGGGCTCGTCGGCAAGGCCCTGGAACGGCCGGCCGACGTACACGTCCCGGATCTTCTCGCGCTTCTCGCCGCTGCTGGCGCGGCCACGGGGGGTCTTCGCACGCTTGCTCACGGCGATCCAGCCTAGGCGTTCACGGTGCGTGATGCGCGGACACCGGCCCCACCGGCGCGTCAGTCACCCGCAGTGGTCGGACGTACCGGACATTTCCGGACTAAAGCGTCGCCCAGACGCACTGGCCCAGGCCGTCGCGCTCGACGCCCCAGCCCTTCGACAGCGCCGCGACGATCGTCAGGCCGCGGCCGTCGACGGCGTCGGGCGCGGCCACGCGCAGTTGCGGTCCGGCCGGGGAGCCGCCGTCCGTCACGCGGATCTCCAGCGTGTCGTCCGACAGGAGGCGCCAGGCCACCCGGATGACGCCTCCCGGCAGCGGCGCGGCATGGCGGACCGCGTTGCCGACCAGCTCCGCGGCGATGGCGACGGCGTCGTCCAGGCGGTCGGGAGCGACCAGGGAGTCGAGCTCGCCGGCCAGACGGTGGCGGGCCACGTGGGCACCCCGGGCGTGGTGGGGGACCACGACGCACCAGGCGCGCGGTTCCGCGACGGTTGTGGACACGCTCTCAAGCCTCCCCGGGGCCATCGGCGTCAGCTCGGGGCAGTCGCACTTCGGCGACGGTCCCTCCCCCTCGACGTGGTCGCAATGATACCCATCCATGTTGACGCTCGACGATTCTGCGTACGAGGTACAGGCCAAGGCCCACGCCGCCGCTCGTGCGCTGGTCGCCCGTCTCGAGCTGCCAGAACCGGTCGAACGCGCGCTCGACGTGTTCCGGGCGGATGCCGATGCCGCGGTCCGAGACGCGGAACCAGACGGTCTGCGGGTCGGCGCCGGCCGTCAGCTCGATCTGTACCCAGTTCGGGGAGTATTTACCCGCATTGGTCACTAATTCCGCCAGTACCGTCGCGAGGCTGGCCCGGTCACCCCGCGTCTTCGGCAGGCTGTCGGGCAGGGCGACGCTCAGCGAGCGGCGCTGCTCGCCGTTGAGCTCGTCGACGGCGGCGTGCAGGGAATCGACCAGGTCGAACGGCAGCAGGGTGTTGGACTCGACCGCCGGCCCGTCGTCGCCGACCGCGTTGAGCAGGCGGTCGACGAGCCGGCTGAGCTCGCGGGCGCGCTGGCCGACGACGTTGATCGCCTCGCGGCGGGCCTCCTCGGCCAGGGACTCCCAGTGGTCGACCAGCGTGTCGACGTACCCCCGGATGACCGTGATCGGCGTGCGCAGCTCGTGGCCGGTGAGCGCGATGAACAGGTCGCGGCCGTCCGGCGGCTGCTCCGGCTGCGCGCGGAAGGACACGGCGAGATCGGTCGAGCCCGGCACCCGCGTCGCGCGGATCTCGATCCACGTGCCGCAGGCCATCTGGTGCTCGATCGTCTCGTCACCGGCCGGCAGCGGGAAGGGCCACGGCTCGCCGATCGCGGCGTCGGCGGGGCGGGCGGTGAGCAGCGCGGCCGCCGGGTTCCACGAGCGCACCCGGTGCTCGGCGTCCAGCAGTGCGAACGGCTCGGACGCGGGCTCGACCGCGGCGGCGTCGCTGTACACGGGCAGGCCCCGCCCCAGGCCGTACTGCAGCGCCACGAACGACGCCAGGAACCCCAGCGCCGCCCGCTGGTCCTCGGAGGCCGCGCCGTCGGCGTCCTCGTAGCTGACCGCGAGCACGCCGACGCCGGTGCCGTTGGCGGTGACCTCCGCGGCCATGATGCGGTGCAGGCCGCGGCTGTCCAACTGCTGCCCGCCCGACGTGCCGATGAGGCTGCTGGGAAACTCGCGGACCCGGGAGTGCTGCAGCAGCCCGCGAATGGCGGGATGGATGAGGTCGATCGGCCGCCCCAGCGACCAGCCCAGGTCCCCGGCGACCGCGACGACCCGGCCGTTCTCCTGCGCGTACTCGACGAAGGCCGCGCCCGTCGCCCCGGTGGCCGCCGCGGCCACCTCGACGGAGCGCTGCAGACCGGTCAGGCCGCCGCCGCCCGAGTTGAGCTCCTCCGCGACCTCGGCGAGGCCGCCGAAGACCAGCGGACCAGCATCGACCATGGTGCGAGTCTGCCTCGCCGCGCGGCGCTTTGAAAGGTCGTCGACGAAACTTGTTGAGCATTTGATTCAGTCGCACAACGGGTCCGCGGCGACGGATTCCCGCACTGCTAGTCGCGCAGGCCCATCTCGCGGAGGCGGTCCATCACGTAGGCCGGGCGGTCGGAGATGATGCCGTCGACGCGCAGCTTGACGACGAGGTCGACCTCGTCCGGATCGTTCACCGTCCATACGTACACCGGATGCCCACGCCGGTGCAGGCGCTCCACGAGCTCCGGAGCAGCCCGCAGCAGTTGTACACCGGGACCGCCGATCGTGCTGCCCGGCGGCAGCCACCCGATGCGGCTCGGCACCGACCACACATCGATCAGCATCACCGTTGGCAGGTGCGGCGCCTGCTGGCGCACCCGGCGGACCGCCGTCGACGAGAACGACATGACGGTGACCTGCAGGGGGCGGTCCGGGTCGGGCTGGTCCAGGTTGTACCGCCGCAGCAGCCCCAGCAGCGCGGACTCCACGGCGCTGCCGTAGCGCACCGGATGCTTGGTCTCGATGAGCAGGCGCATCGGGCGACCGGCGTCGGTGGCCACGCCGAGCAGGCGGTCCAGCGTCAGCAGCCGGCCCCGCCAGTGGCCGTCGGCCTGGTAGCGGTCCACGATGAGCTCGTCGGGCAGGTCGGCGCGCCAGGAGGCGAAGTCGAAGCGGTCGAGCTCGGCCAGCGTCTGCGTGCTGACCCGCCCGCGCCCGTCGCTGGTGCGGTCGATGCGCGAGTCGTGCAGGCACACCAGGTGGCCGTCGCGGGTGAGCCGCACGTCGCACTCGAGCCCGTCGGCGCCCTCCTCGATGGCGAGCAGGTAGGCCTCGAGGGTGTGCTCTGCGTGCCGGCGCGACGAGCCGCGGTGCGCGAAGACCAGGGGCCGCCACGCGTCCGGTGGCGGCTCAGAGAACCCGTGGGGCACCGCCGTCCTCGCTCGTCATGGGTCGGCCGGAGGCCTCCCACATCTGCATCCCGCCGTCGAGATTGATCGTGCGCTCCCGGCCGTTCTGCTGCAGGAAGGCGACGACCTGCGCGGAACGGCCGCCGACGCGGCAGACCACGACGACGTCGCGGTCCTCGGGAATCTCGTCGATGCGCGCCGGAATCTGCATCATCGGCACGTGCACGGCGTCGGGAGCGTGGCCGGCGGCCCACTCATCGGCCTCGCGCACGTCGAGGATGTAAGCGTCGTCCGTTATGTCGCCGACCGTCACGGTCGGGATGGAAGGTCCCCTGAACACCGCACCAGGCTACCTGGGCGCGGTGACTACATGTGGTTGACCCAGGTGGGGTTCTCGACCGACCACGAGTCCAGCAGGTCGTCGCGGACCGCGTTGTAGAGCGCCTCGGACTCGGGCAGGGCGACCACGTAGGAGATCCCGCCGATGTCCTGCGGCTCGGAGGGCACCTGCAGGCCCATCAGGTTGTCGGGGCTCACGTTGCGCAGCGCGAACATCAGATCGGCCAGCGACACGCCGTTGGTGTCGACGGTGAGCGCCTGGCCGATCGCCCGGATGAACCGGTCGGCCGCGAGCGGGTTGGTGGTGAGGCCCTTCTCCTTGGCCTTGGTCAGCATCGCCCGGATGAACTTCTGCTGGTTCTTCTGCCGGTCGTAGTCGCCGTTGGGCAGGCTCTTGCGCTGCCGGACGAGGTCGAGCGCCTGGTAGGACTCGAGGTGGTGGCAGCCCGGCTCGTAGACCGCCGGGTGGCCGCCGTCGGCGGGCGAGAGGTAGTTGCCCTTGTCGTCCCAGCCGAGGTGGATCGAGGTCACCTTCTGGTCGATGCACATGTCGACGCCGCCGAGCAGGTCGACCGCGGCCTTGAAGCCGTCGAAGTTGACGATCGCGGCGCCGTCGAACTGGATGCCGAGCATGTCGTGCAGCGTCTCGGAGAGCAGTTGGACGCCGCCCTCGCCGCCGCCGCCGAACTGGAAGGCGGCGTTGATCTTGTCGTGCGACGCGCCGCCGAAGTTGGTCGGCGGGAACTTGGGGATCCTCACCCGCAGGTCGCGCGGGATGGACAGCAGGTAGGCCCGGTCCATCGTGGCGGGGATGTGCAGGATGATGATGGAGTCGGAGCGCTGGCCGTCCTGCGGGTCCAGCGCGCGCAGGTCGGAGCCGAGCAGCAGGAAGTTGAGCGGGCCCTCGACGTCGCCGTGTTTCGTCTCGTCGGGGTTGCCGGCGCGCGAGTTCTCACCGAGCAGCGTGCTCTGGTTGATGTTCGCGGTGTAGCGGTTGTTGAGCAGGTCGACGGCGGCCACCGCGGTGCCGGAGACGAGCACGATCGCCAGGCCGAACACGATCAGCAGGCGGGCCCAGATCGGGTCGCGCCCGGGCAGCTTGGTCTTCTTCGGCTTGCTCGGCTTCTTGGGCTTTGCGGACGAGCCCGACGCGGCGGATCCGATGAATTCGGGACTTTCCGGGCCATTCTGCTCGACGGCGGAGGCATCCGTGTTGCCGTCGAACTCCTGCTGCATCACTGCCCCCGAGCCGCCCGCCCGCACTTCGGCGGGAATCCATCCGAGTCTACGTTCGCGACGATAAGTCTGCGCGCCGCAAGCCCGGCGCGTGATCCCCGGAAAGCCGTCAAACAGGCGATTTCTACTCGCTGACGAGCTGTTCGGCAATGAGATCTATGCGACAGCCCGGACATGCAACCCCGCCGAAGGGGCGACATGCCCGGGCTTGCCCGTTTTCTCACTTCGTCTTGGGAGTAGTTTTCGTCGACGGTGCCGTCGAGGGCCTGGGGCCGTTGGTGGCCATCCAGTCGTTCATCTTGTCGTTGCGCACGGCGTCGTAGAGGGCGGTCGCCTTCTCCTTGTCCGGCACCACGACGTCCTCGCCGTTGATCTTCTTGCTGCCGTCGTTCGGGCTCACCATGAACGTGAGGTCGTCGCTGCGCAGGCTGCGGAACTGCAGCGCCATGTCGGCGAGGGAGAAGTCCTTGTCGACGGTCATCGCCTTGGTGACGGCCTTGAGGAACGAGTTGAGCTTCGCGGGGTTGGTCACCGTGCCGGAGCTGACCGCCTTGTCCAGGATGGCCTTCATCATCTCCTGCTGGTGGCGCATGCGGGCGAAGTCGCCGTCGGGGAACTGGTAGCGCTGCCGCGCGTAGTCCAGCGCCTCGTCGCCGTTGAGGTGGTTCATGCCCTTCTTGAACTGCCGCTTCGGCGGGTGGATCGAGGTGATGTCCTTCTCGATGTTCATGTCGATGCCGCCGAGCGCGTCGATGACCTGCTTGAAGCCGCCGAAGTCGATGAGCAGCACGTGGTCCATGCGGACGTTGGTGTACTCCTCGATCGTCTGCACGGTCAGCGGGGTGCCGCCCCACGAGAACGACGCGTTGAGCTTGGCGTTGGTGTTGCCGTACTGCGTCGTCTTGCTCTTGGGGATGTGCACGTAGAGGTCGCGCGGCATCGAGATCAGGTAGGCGTGCTGGTGATCCGCCGGGATGTGCATGACGATCATCGTGTCGGTGCGCCACTCACCGGGCTTGCCCTTGTTGTCGGGGTCGCGGGAGTCGCTGCCGAGCAGCAGGATGTTCAGCGCGCCGTCGGCGACCTTGGCCGGCCGGCCGCCGGTGATCTGCGAGAACGGGTCGTCGCGGTTGAGGTTGTTGTCGACCGACTTGTAGTAGATGAAGCCGCCGATGCCGGCGAGCAGGGCCAGCAGCAGGACCGCACACCCGGCGACCAGGGCGATGCGGCCCCAGCGCGGGCGGATCTTCTTGCGCCCCGAGTACTCGCCGCCGTTGCCGGGCGTGCGCACCGGCCGGTCGGGCGGTGGCGAGGACGGCCGGCCGTACACGCCGGGCGCGGACGGGCTGGTCGGGGCGTTGGCTGCGGAGACGCGGGCGCGGTCACCCGACGTCGGTGCGAGCGCGCCGGGCACCTGGGCCCGACCCGGGGACGGGCCGCGAGAAGGCGTGGTGGGCATGACACCACCATACGAACCCCGCGCCCGCGCGCCACGCGACCGCGGCGGGCGCGGCACGAACCCGGGAGAGAATCAGCGGCTACGGAAGTACGCCACGGTGCGCGCCAGGCCTTCCTCGGGCCCGATCATCGGCTCGAATCCGAGCAGCTCACGCGCCTTCGTCAGGTCGGGCCGGCGCCGCTCGGGGTCGTCGGCGGTGCGGGACACCAGCGCCACGCGGGACGAGCTGCCGCAAAGGCGCACGATCGACTCGGCGAGCTCGAGCATCGTCATTTCGTGCTCGGTACCGCAGTTGATCGGCCCGGTCTCGGTGGAGTCGAGCAGCAGCAGGATCCCGCGCACGAGGTCTGAGACGTAGCAGATCGAGCGGGTCTGCGTGCCCGTCCCGTGCACGGTGATCGCCTCACCGCGCAGCGCCTGCGAGACGAAGGTCGGGATCGCCCGCCCGTCGTCGGGGCGCATGCGCTCGCCGTAGGTGTTGAAGATCCGCACGATGCCGACGTCGGCGCCGCGGCCGCGGTGGTAGCCCATGACCGCCGCCTCCGAGAAGCGCTTGGCCTCGTCGTACACGCTGCGGATGCCGATCGGGTTGACGTTGCCCCAGTAGGACTCGGGCTGCGGGTGCACCAGCGGGTCGCCGTATGCCTCCGACGTGGAGGCCATGATGAACCGCGCACCGTCGGCGACGGCCCGCTCCAGCAACTGCAACGTGGCGAGCGAGCCGACCCGCAGGATCTCGACGGGAATCTGCTCGAAGTCGGTCGGGCTGGCCGGCGACGCGAAGTGCATGATCGCGTCGAAGCGCCCGGCGAGCGCGTCGAGCGCCGGCAGCGGCTCGGTGACGTCGGCCTCGACGAGGGTGAACCTCGGGTGATCGTGCAGGTGCGCCACGTTGTCCTTACTCCCGGTGATGAAGTTGTCCACGACCACGACGTGGACACCCCGGGCGATCAGGGCATCGGCAAGGTGGGAACCGACGAATCCGGCACCACCGGTCAGCAGGATCCGGTGTCCCTCGCCGTAACGCTGCGCAACGACCATGACGGACAGCCTAGCGTGTCACCGCACCGGGTCCGGGGGATCAGCGGCGCCCCCGGACCCGGCACGCCATTGGATGGTTGTTCAGGGTGAACGTGCTACGTCAGTGCGCGCCGGCGCCGGTCAGCGACCGGGCTTCCAGCTCGCTGTACTTGTCCGGGTCGCGCTCCTTGCTCGTCATCGCGCCGATCGCGGCGAAGATGAAGCCGAGCGGGATCGAGATGAGACCCGGGTTCTCCAGCGGGATCGGTGCCGCCGTGGTGCAGCTGAACAGCGCCGTCGCGTTGGAGACTTCCTTGGAGGTCTGCGGTACACCGCAGTCCTTGGCCTGCGCCGCGGTGAGCGTCGCCGGGGTGCGCGCGTCGCTGACGCCGCCCCACGCGATCGGGCTGAGCAGCACGACGCCGACGGCGGAGATGAGGCCGGCGTAGATGCCCCAGGTCGCGCCGCGGGTGTTGAACCGCTTCCAGAACAGCGAGAACAGGATCGCCGGCAGGTTCGCCGACGCGGCGATCGCGAACGCCAGCGCCACCAGGAAGGCGACGTTGAGGTTGCGGGCCACGATGCCGAGCACGATGGCCACGGCGCCGATGACGAACGCGGAGTACCGCGCGACCACGACCTCCTGCCGCTCGTCGGTCTGTCCGCGGCGGATCACGTTCGCGTACAGGTCATGTGCGAGCGAGGAGGACGACGCCAGCGTCAGGCCGGCGACGACCGCGAGGATCGTGGCGAAGGCGACGGCGGCGATGATCGCCAGCAGCAGTGATCCGCCGAAGTCGCCGCCGAGGTACCGCTTGCCGAGCGCCTGTGCCAGCTGTGGCGCCGCCGTGTTGCCGGCCGCGTCCTGCGCGACGATCGCCGAGCGGCCCACGAGGGCGGCCGCGCCGAAGCCCAGCGCCAGCGTCATCAGGTAGAACACGCCGATGAGGCCGATGGCCCACACGACGCTCTTGCGAGCGGCCTTGGCGTTGGGGACGGTGTAGAACCGGATCAGGATGTGCGGCAGGCCCGCGGTACCGAGGACCAGGGCCAGGCCGAGCGAGATCAGGTCCAGCTTGCTCGTCAGCGTCGCGGTGGCGTTGCCGGCGAACTCCCGCCCGTAGCGCAGGCCCGGCTGCAGGAACGACTCCGGCGGCGTGCGGCCCGACTTCGCCGCGGCCTCGCCGAGCAGGCTCGACAGGTTGAACTTGTACGCCGCCAGCACCATCAGGGTCAGGACCAGCGCGCCGATCATCAGCATGAACGCCTTGACGATCTGCACGTAGGTCGTGCCCTTCATGCCGCCGACCGTGACGTACACGACCATCAGCACGCCGATGAGCGCGATCGTGACGATCTTGGCCGTCTCCGCGCTCATGCCGAGGAAGGTGTCCCCGGCCTTGATGCCCAGCAGCAGCGCGACGAGCGCGCCGGCGCCGACCATCTGGGCGAGCAGGTAGAAGATCGACACGATGATCGTCGAGATGCTGCCCGCGGTGCGCACCGGCGCCTGCCGCATGCGGAACGCGAGCACATCGGCCATCGTGTACCGGCCGGAGTTGCGCATGAGCTCGGCGACCAGCAGCAGGGCGACGAGCCAGGCGACGAGGAAGCCGATGCTGTACAGGAAGCCGTCGTAGCCGTTCAGCGCGATGATGCCGGCGATGCCGAGGAAGCTCGCCGCCGACATGTAGTCGCCGCCGATCGCCATGCCGTTCTGGAAGCCGCTGAACGAGCGCCCGCCGGCGTAGAAGTCCGCGGCGTTGCGGGTCTGCCGGCTGGCCCAGATCGTGATGGCAAGCGTGACGCCCACGAGGATGACGAACAGCGTGAGCGTCAGCGTGCGCTGGGTGCCGACGGAGACCGCGGCGAGGTACACGGGATCATTCATCGCTCGTCGCTCCCTCGGATCCCTCGATCTTGGCGCGCAGGTCGTCCGCGAGCGGGTCGACGCGGCGGTCGGCGTACCGCGCGTAGAGCCACGCGATGAGGAACGTGGACACGAACTGCAGCAGCCCGAAGATCAGCGCGATATTGATGTGCCCGACGACCTTCGTGCTCATGAAGTCGCGGGCGTATGCGGACAGCAGTACATAGAGCGCGTACCAGAGAAGGAACGCGACGGATACCGGGAAGACGAAGCGGCGCAGCGTGCTGCGCAGCGCGTCGAACTCCGGCGTGCGGGCGACGGCGACGTAACGGTTCTCGCCGGTGTCCGCGGGTGCCGGTGTCTCGGTGCTCATGGGGGATCACCACCTGCGATTGGGGGGTGCGGGTAACCGCGCACGCTAAGAACCCGGCAGGCATCAATAAAGATCTCTCCCGCCACCGGTACCGCCCTTGCGCCGAACGGCACCCGCGATGCGCCCAGTGACACCCGTCACACCGTTTACCGGCGGTATGGCTGCGATAAGTCGGGCGCCGACGCGCCACGACTTATCTGACTTATACCCCGACAGGGCATAAGTCCGATTCAACTGCGCCGGTAGCGGCCCCGCTCATGGACCAGCGGCGCGGCCGGCTCGGCCAGCTCGATCCGCTCGAGCGCGCCCTCGACCAGCAACGACCAGCCCTTCAGCGTGGCGCCGACCAACCGGCAGCCGGCCCAACTGTGCCCTTCGGGCACCGGGCCCCACTCCGTGCGCTCCCAGGGACCCGTCGCGAACAGGCCGCCCGGCGACGGGAGCAGGCCGGCGAAGCGATCGGCCAGTTGGCGATCGTCCTCCTCCAGCAGGCTCACCGCGAACCGCCCGCTCGCCGACGCGGCCTCCCACAGGTCGCTCTCCTCGTCGATCAGGCCGAGCACGCCGCCCGGATCGCCGTCGACGATCACCATCGAGGAGACCGTGAGACCGTGGTCCGCCGGGGAGGACGCGGTCCACAGCGTGACCGGCGAGGGCAGACGGCCACGCAGGCGGCGCACCGGCGACTTGAGCTCGTCGGGGGTCGCGAACGGGTCGGACGCGTGGATGCTCACCAGCCCATTGTCAGGCGTGCTTCGGGGTCACTGCGGCCAATACCTCGGGCGCGCGGCGCTGCAGCAGGCTGCCGGCCAGGCGGGTGCCGACCCAGCCGAAGGCCAGACCCCAGCCGACGCCGAGCGGCAGCAGCACGAAGGTCAGGTCGTCCGGCAGCAGCGCGTACGCGACGCCGAGAGGTGCCGTCAGGGCCCACGTCGCGAACATGGTGACCAGGGACAGCATGCCCTTCACGCCGCCCCGGCCGGTGTTCATGGCGAACGGGTTGTTGGTGTCGGGCATCGGGTACGGCGCCAGGACCGACGTAATGCCGGCGGCGCCGACCGAGACGCCGAACGCCGCCAGCCCGACGCCCAGGGCGGCGGGTATCTGTGCGGGGTGGCCGCTGACCACCGACGCGGCCACCGTGCCGGCGATCAGCAGCGGGAACGTCAGGATGCCCACCGCCAGCGCGCGGGTGGCCAGCTCCACCTGGCCGGGGACGGCGGTGAGCATGTGCAGCGCGTATGCGGTGCCGTCGTTGCCGAACTGGTTGACCAGCACCAGGCCGACGAACGCGCCGGCGAACAGCAGCGAGTACACGAGCGCGCCCTGGCTCACGCCCGGGTTGCGGTCCGGGCCGCCGTTGAAGCTGAACGTGAACGCGAACGGGATGACGATCGACGCGGCCAGCAGCGAGATCAGGCTCGCCCGGCGGCGCGGGTCGCGCAGCCAGTACCGCATCTCACGCGAGATCAGGGCGGTGAAGCGACCGGGCGGCAGGAAGCGCACGACGCGCGGGATCAGCGTGCGCACGGGGGCGTCCGGCGAGATGGAGCGGCGGGCGCCGGCCCCGGCCGCGCTGCCGACCATCGCCGACTCGATCGTCTGCAGCCACCACCACAGCAGCGCGGCGACGCCGGCCACGCCGATGAGCAGGCGGGCGGCGACGAGCGCCCAGTCGCCGTTGATCGCGTCGACGTACGCCACGTAGGGCGCGGCCAGCGGGGTCCACGACAGGACCTCGCCGACGACCGTGGCCTGGCGCGACTCGCCCTGCTGCACGAGCGCGATGATCAGTTGGAACACCGGGTTGCACGAGATGCCCATGAGCGCGATCAGCAGCGCGGCCAGGTCGCGGACCCGGCGCGAGCGCAGCATGCGGGCGAAGGCGCTGGTGAACGCTCGGCTCGCGGCGATGCAGACGCTGATGCCGATCGCGCAGCCGAGCACCGCGACGATCGCGGCGGGCAGGCCGCCGTTGACGGCGGCGCCGAAGACCGAGCCGAGCGTGGCGAGCAGCGTGACGACGGGCGGGATGCCGATGAAGGCGGCGGCGAGCATGCCCAGCACCAAGGTGCGCCGCGGCACCGGCAGCAGCGCGAACCGGGCCGGGTCGAGGGTCTCGTCGACACCGAAGAACAGCAGTGGCACGAACACCCAGGCCATCACCACGGCGGTGCCGGCGAACGCGGCCACGGTCGGGCGCAGGGGCGGGTCGGCCAGGCTGCTGCCGGCGAACGCGCCGAAGCCGATGAGCGCCAGCCACAGGCCGAAGATGGCGCCGAGGATGAACAGGATCATCCGCGAGTGCCGGCCGAGGCGGCGGGCCGGCTTGTCGTCGCGGTGCGCGCGGCCGGGGCGCAGCGTGTTGCGGAGGATCCGCAGCTTGAGGCGCACGAAATAGGAGACCCGCGGTCGTACCGCGACGATTTCGGCGGTCGCCGGGCGCTGCTGCGCAACGTCTGCGCCGGGCTGGTCCCCGCCGGTCACAGCCACGACAGCTCCGCGCCGGTCGCCACGCGGCCGCCGACCACGTCGACGAAGACGTCCTCGAGCTCGCGGCCGCCGCGGACCTCTTCCGTGGTGCCGACAACCTTGATCTGGCCGTCCGCCAGGATCGCGATGTGCGTGCACAGGCGCTCGACCACGGCCATCACGTGGCTGGAGAAGATCACCGTGCCGCCGTTGCGCACATAGCGGACGAGGATGTCGCGGATCAGCGCGCCGGAGACCGGGTCGACGGCCTCGAACGGTTCGTCCAGCACGAGCAGCCTCGGCGCGTGCAGCATCGCGCAGGCCAGGCCGATCTTCTTCTTCATGCCGGCGGAGTAGTCGACGACCAGCGTCCGGCCGGCGTCGGCCAGGCCGAGCACGTCGAGCAGCTCGGCGGCGCGCGCGTCGACGACGTCGGCGGGCAGGCCGCGCAGCAGGCCGGTGTAGGCGAGCAGCTCGGCGCCGGAGAGCCGGTCGAACATGCGCGCCGAGTCGGGCAGGGCGCCGAGGCGCCGCTTGGCCTCGACCGGGTCGGACCACACGTCGTGGCCCAGGACATACGCGTGGCCGGCGTCCGGGCGCAGCAGCCCGACCGCCATCGACAGCGACGTCGTCTTGCCGGCGCCGTTCGGCCCGAGCAGGCCGAAGAACGATCCGGTCGGCACGTCGAGATCGACGCCCGCGACCGCGACCTTGTCGTCGAAACGCTTGGTGAGCCCCCGCAACGCGAGGGCCGAACTCGGCCCGCGATCCGTCACGCTTTGAACGTAGGTCACGGTGTCCACCCCTGCCACTCCCCGGGGTGGTCCGGGCGAGCTACATCCGCAGCGCGTCGGGCGCGTGCAGGCGAAGCATGATCGCTCCGACACCCGAGGGTAGCCGGTGCCTCGTCAGCAGCGAAACCAGAATCATCACCAGGAAGGCCAGGGGCACGCTCCAGGCGGCCGGCTGGGTCGTCAGCACTCCGGCCCACCCCGACAGCGGGCCCCCGAGCACCGTCATCAGCACCGCGGACGCCGCCGCGCCGCCCCCGACGACGATCCCGGCCGCGGCGCCGATCGCGGTGAGGCCGCGCCACCAGATGCCGAGCACCAGCAGCGGGCAGAAGCTCGACGCCGCGACGGCGAAGGCGAGCCCGACGACCTGCGACACGTCGAGGCTCGACACAAGGAGCGCAAGCAGCAGTGGTACCACCCCGGCCACCAGGGCGGAGCGGCGGAAGTCGCGCACCGAGCCGTGGCCGAGCACGTCGGTCGACAGGACACCGGCGACGCTCGTCAGCAGGCCGGAGGAGGCGGACAGGAACGCGGCGAACGCGCCGGCGGCGACCAGCGCACTGAGCAACCGGCCGGTCACGCCGCCGCCGACGACGGCGGAGGGCAGCAGGAGCACGACGGCGTCGGTGTTGCCGGTCATGAGCAGCTGCGGGGTGTACACGCGGCCGAGCACGCCGTAGAGCGTCGGGGTCAGGTAGAAGACCCCGACCAGGCCCAGCACGACGAGCGTCGTCCGCCGCGCGGCCGCGCCGTCGGGGTTGGTGTAGAAGCGGACCAGCACGTGGGGCAGGCCCATGGTGCCGAGAAAGGTGGCCAGGATCAGCGAGTAGGTGGCGAACAGCTCCTGGGACGTGCCGCCGGGCAGCAGCCACTCGGCGGGGGAGTCGGCGGAGACGGCCGACACTCGGGGTACCGCTGCGGCATCTGGAAAATCCAGGACGGCACCCTCAGCGGCCGTGTGCTCACCCGGCGTGAGCAGCAGGGCGCCGGCCCGCGCCGCGCCGTCGACGGTCCCGCGGGCCACGACCTCGGTCGGCTCGGCCACGCGCAGGACGGTCTCGTGATCGATCTGCACGGTCGTCGCGGCGGTGAAGCGCGGCCCGTCGGGGGCGGTGAGGTCCGGCCGGCCGTCGTGCTGCCACTGCAACAGCAGGAACACGAGCGGCACGGCGAGGGCGGTGAGCTTCAGCCAGTACTGGAACGCCTGCACGAACGTGATCGAGCGCATGCCGCCGAGGGCCACGTTGAGCGTCACGACGACGCCGACGAGCAACGCCCCGAGCGCATAGGGCGCGCCGGTCACCGTCTGCAGCGTCAGCCCGGCGCCCTGCAGCTGCGGCACGAGGTAGAGCCAGCCGATGAACATCACGAACGCGGTCGCGAGCTTGCGCAGCCGCTTGGAGCGCAGCCGCACCTCGCAGAAGTCCGGCAGCGTGAACGCACCCGAGCGGCGTAGCGGCGCGGCCACGAAGAGCAGCAGCGCCAGGTAGCCGGCGGCGAACCCGACCGGATACCACAGCAGGTCGACGCCGTGCTTGAGCACGAGCCCGGCGACGCCGAGGAAGCTCGCCGCCGACAGGTACTCCCCGCTGATCGCCGCGGCGTTCCACGTCGGGCTGACCATGCGCGAGGCGACCAGGAAGTCCGAGGTGGTACGGGCGAAGCGCAGCCCGTAGAGCCCGATCGCGACCGTGGCCAGGGTGACCAGCACGACCGCGGCCACCGAGTAGGAGATCATGTCGGCGGGTGCTGGCCGCGGTCCTCGACGAGGGCCACGAACTCCTGCTCGTTGCGCTCGGCCAGATGCACGTAGACCGCGCCGATCAGGTAGAGGAAGGGGTACGCCACGACGCCGAGCAGCAGCCACGGCAGCGACACCCCGAAGAGCCGGGCGTGCGCGACGGCCGGCGCCGCGGCGAACAGCAGCGGCAGCCCGCCCAGCCCGACCGCGACCACGGCGGCGAGCCGCACGGCCACGGACAGCTGCGCCCGCACGAGCCCACGGGCCAGCGCCGCGCCGACCGGGCTCTGCTCCTCCAGCTCCGCGCGAGCGCGGGCGGGCCGGATCCGAGCGCGGGAGACGTCACCGAGCACCACGCGCACGCGCGGAGTTGGCGGCTCCATGGACGGCAGTCTTGCAACGCACGCGAAACAAAAGCAAGGGGCCGACGTCCCCCGTCCGAACGTCGGCCCCGCGCTGTTTTCTTGCCTTTATTGCCAGCAACGTCTTCAGTACCGCCGGTAGCAGGGGTAGTTGTGCACCTCGATCCGCTCCGGAACGATCTGACGCGCCCGGGACCGCCCCAGGTTCCATCCGCGCCAGTCGTCCTCGTCCCGGGCCAGGTCGCCGGCGATCTCCGACAGCGCGCACTCCCGGGCCCCTTCGGGCAGCCGGTCGAGCTCGGGCGCGGCGTCGGCGGAGAGGTTGCGCAGGTACCAGATGTCGGAGTTGCTGGCGCCCACCCGGTCCACGTTGTGCGCCGCGATGAACCGGTCCGGGTTGAGCACCGCCAGCCCGAGCAGCGTCACCACCCACAGCCCGACGGCCGCGCGCCCCAGCCAGCTCGTCCGGCGCCGCAGCCCTCCGAGCCCGGCGGCCATGACCAGGACGAACAGCCCACCGAGCCAGAGCTCGAAGGCGCTGACGAACACGCGCAGCCGGGTGAAGCCGTACGCCTGCTCGTACACGTCCATCCGCCACAACGCCGACCCGACCACCACGAGCGAGCAGGCGGCGAGCGCCCCGAGCACGATCCACAACAGCCACCGGTCCGTGCCGGACCCCCGCGGCGCCTTGCGCGCGGTCACGCCCATGACGCAGAGCGTCAGCAGGGTGATGACGAGCAGCTGCCAGAACCCCTTGCGGGCGTATTCTGCGAAGGTCAGCCCGACGGTGCGCATCACGTAGTCGCGGTCACCGAAGAGCACGGCCAGCTGCACGGCGACGAAGAGCACGAACATCACGAGCAGCGCACCCACGGGCACCAGCCACTCCACGCGCCGCACCGGCCGCGCTGTCCGCGGCTCCCCTTCGCCGACCGTCGAGGGATTGGCCACGAGGAACGCCGCGCCGAGCGAGATTCCGCCGGCGACCACCCCGACGAACACCCACCGCGCCACGGTCCCGACGTCCAGCGACGGGACGATCGCGCTGATCACCCGGCCGAACGCGGCGTCGGCACTGGAGAACAGCGCCCCGAACACGAGCAGCAGCGCCACGCCGATGCCGATCGAGGCGAGCAATCGCATGGAGTTGCTGGCTCCCGCCTCGGCTTGGCGGGCCCCCGGCTGCGCGGCCGGCCCGGTGGCGATCGCGAGCTTGCCCGACCTGTCGGCAGCGGCCATGCCCGGACCGTCGACAGCGGCCCTGCCCGAACTGTCGGAAGCAGCGCTGCCCGGACCACTGACAGCGGCCCTGGCCGGACCGTCGGCAGCGGCCCTGCCCGAACTGTCGGAAGCAGCGCTGCCCGGACCACTGACAGCGGCCCTGGCCGGACCGTCGGCAGCGGCCCTGGCCGGATTGTCGGCGGCGGCCCCGCCCGGACCGTCGGCGGCGGCCGGGCCCGGTGCGGCGACCGGGGGCGCCGCGGCGGAGGCCGGGCGTCGGTCGGTGGCGAGGCCGGCCTGGGCCCACGGCATCGCACGGAAGGCGGCGAACAGCAGCGTGAACGGCGCCGTCAGCACGGCCGGCACGCGCCGGTGCAGCCCGACGGCGAGCGACACGCAGCCAAACGCGGTCAGCGCGCACAGCACGAACAGCCACCCTGCCGCGCGGAAGAACCCGACCGACAGCAGCGCCAGCGCTCCGGCGCACCAGATGAAGGCTTCGATCGATTTCCCGGTACGGCGCCGAGCCAGCAACATCACCAGCGGAACGAGCATGCCGATCCCCGCGATGGGCCAGCCGATGCCCGGCCGGTCGAGCGGCACGGCAGCCGCACCGGCGAGCGCGGCGATCAACGCACCGTAGAGGGCCGCACGACCGGCCGCGGCCTCGCGCCGGGGCCAGGCCCGCTGCCACACCGTCGGCGCCGGCGGCCCCAGCTGGATCGGGCTGATCACCGCCGGGTTGGGCATCCCCGGCGGCGGCGGCGCCGGATACCCCGCCCCGACCGGCCGCGGCACCCCCGGCGGATGCGGATACGGCGCTCCCGGCGGATACGGCGCCCCCGGCCGATGCGCCGCTCCGCCCGGCTGCGACGCCCCGGACGTGTGCGATCCCCCCGCTGAAGCCGACGTTCCCAATCGGTGCGGTTCCCCGGATGGCCGTCCGGGCGCGCCGGCCATGGCGGGCGGCCTGGGCGCAGATGCCGGCCTCCTGGTCTCTGGTTCGGACCATTGATGTTCGGCCGCCTCGGTCTCCGGTTCGGACCTTTGATGTTCGGGGTGGACCGGGGGCTCGGACATGACGACTCCTGAAAAAGAGCGTGCGGATCCGCGCGGCCAGGCAGAGCCGAGTCGCGGAGAGGGAAACGTCGCGGAGAGAGGTGAGGTGGAGGTAGCTCGGGGGTCAGGCCGGCAGCGTCACGCGAATCCGGCAGCCGGGCAGTTCGTCGGGCTGCTCGACGACGGCGATGGTGCCGTCGTGCAACTGGGTGAGCCATTGGGCGATCGCCAGGCCCAGGCCCGTACCGCCGCCGGAGGCTCGGGCGCCACGAGTGAAGCGCTCGAAGACGCGCTCGCGCTCGGCGTGCGGGATGCCGGAGCCCTCGTCGGCGACCTCGATCATCACGCGGCCGGGCTCGCGGCGGCCCAGGATAGTGACCGTGCCGCCGTCCGGGCTGTGGCGGGTGGCGTTGTCCACGAGGTTGGTCAGCACGTGGTGCAGGCGCGCCCGGTCGGCCTTGACCAGGGCGTTCTCCGGGAAGGAGCAGGACAGGTACTCCACCTTGTGCCCGGCGGCCCGTGCCTTCACCTCGGCCTCGGCCACCACCTCGTGCAGCAGGTCCTCGATGTGGAAGAGCTCGCGGTCCAACGGCACGACGCCGGCGTCCAGGCGCGAGATGTCCAGCAGTTCCATCACCAGGCGGCCCAGGCGCTCGGTCTGAGCGAGAGCCGTGCGCAGCGTGGCGGGGTCGGGCTCGGCGACGCCGTCGACGATGTTCTCCAGGACCGCCTGCAGGGCGGAGATCGGGGTGCGCAGCTCGTGGGAGACGTTGGCGATCAGCTCGCGGCGCTGCTGGTCGGCGGCGGCCAGCTCGCCGACCATCTGGTTGAAGGCGACCGCGAGCTCGCCGACCTCATCCTTGGAGGTGGCGCGGACCCGCGTGGTGTAGTCGCCGCGGGACATGGCTCGAGCGGCGGCGGTCATCTCGCGCAGCGGGCGGGTCACACCGTGTGCCAGGACCTGGGAGGTAACCAGGCCGGCAGTCAGTGCGATGTACGTCGTGTTCGGCGGGATCCAGCCGATGCCGATCCAGAACACGCCGAGGCCGGCGCACGCGGAGGCGAGCAGCAGCACGGCCAGCTTGAGCTTGATCGAGCGCAGCGGGTCGAGAGGGCGAGGGAGGAGGTCGATAACCTTCTTGAGCGATCGCGTCATGCGGACTCCAGGGCGTAGCCGACGCCGTGCACGGTGCGGATCAGGTCGGCGCCGAGCTTGCGGCGCAGGGCCTTGATGTGGCTGTCCACCGTGCGGGTGCCCGACGCGTCCGCCCAGCCCCAGACCTCGGCCAGGAGGCGCTCGCGCGGCAGGACCGTGCGCGGGCGGCTGGCCAGGTTCACGAGCAGGTCGAACTCGGTCGGGGTCAGATGCGCCTCGATGCCGGCCCGGGTGACGCGGCGCTGCGCCCGGTTGATCTCGAGGTCGCCGAGGACGATCGGGGTCTGGTTCGGGTCGGGCTGGACCTGCGCGAGCCGCTCGAGGCGGCGCAGCAGCACGTGGACGCGCGCGGCCAGCTCGCGCATGGAGAAGGGCTTGGTGAGGTAGTCGTCGGCGCCGACCGCGAGGCCCACGAGCATGTCGGTCTCGTCGTCGCGGGCCGTCAGCATCAGCACCGCAACGGGGCGCTCGGCCTGGATCCGTCGGCACACCTCGAGGCCGTCGAAGCCGGGGAGCATCACGTCGAGCACGACGAGGTCGGGGCGGATCATGCGCGCGGATGCGACCGCGGACGGGCCGTCGTGTGCGGTGTCGACGGAGAAGCCCTCGGCGCGGAGGCGCACCGCGATCGACTCGGCGATCATGCGCTCGTCGTCCACGACGAGCACGCGGCGGCGCTCTCCCGTTGCGTTCATGTCAGGAAGCGTATTCGCACGTCGTGCAGGCTCTCAGTCGGCAATGTGTAGGGATTGTGGAGACCTCCGGCGCCGAAATGAGCGCCCGGACGGAAATTTCGGAAATAGCCGGTCACATCGCGATGGCATTCACAGCAAACCGCTTAGGTCGCCTGACGGGGTATAAATCCGACAAGTCGCGGCGCGGAGCGCCCGACTTGTCGGGAAACACAGCGAGCCGCGCACAAGACCGTCACGTCCACGATTTCGCCGCGCGTACCAGGCGGTCCTTGAGCTCGCGCGTGTGGCGACGCGACACGGGCAGCTCGTGGTCGTCGATGAGCACGACGTAACCGGTGTTCGTCATGCGCAGTTCGGTGATGAGCTTGAGCTGCACGAGGTACGAGCGATGGATCCGCACGAATCCCGCGTCGGCCCAGCGCTCGGCGAGCGTGGCCAGCGAGACGCGCACGAGGTGCGAGGCGTCCGCGGTGTGCAGGCGGGCGTAGTCGCCCTGCGCCTCGACCCAGCGCACCGACGAACGCGGCAGCATCCGGGTGGTGCCGGCGAGCTCGACCGGGATCGTCGGGTCGTCCTGGCGGTCGCGGCGCGCGGCGACGGCGGGGTGTGCCGGTACCAGGCGGGCGGCGAGCACGCGGCGCAGCGACTCGGCGATGCGGTCGGGACGGACGGGCTTGCGCACGTAGTCGGCGACGCCGAGGTCGAACGCCTCGGCGGCGCGGTCGTCGTACGCGGTCACGAACACCACCGCCGGCGGCTTGGCGAAACGGCCGAGCACGCGGGCGAGCTCCATGCCGTCCAGGCCGGGCATGCGGATGTCGAGGAACACGGCGTCGACATCGGCGTCGCGCAGCACGCGCAGCGCCTCGGTCGCGTCGCCCGCGGTGTGCAGGCGCCCGACGCGCGGGTCCGCGCGCAGCAGGTACGCGAGCTCGTCCAGCGCCGGCACCTCGTCGTCCACCGCGAGTACCCGCAAGAACCCATGCTGCTCCGGACCGGTCACGGGCCGCTCCTCACTCCCGGGTGGAACTTCGGTACGCGCATGCTCACCTTGGTGCCGGCATCAGGTGCGGTCTCGACCACCACGCCGAACCCGTCTCCGAAAACCGAACGTAGCCGATCGTCGACGTTGCGCAAGCCGACGTGCTGGCCGGCGTCGATGCCGTCGTCGGGGTTGGACAGCGTCGCCGGGTCCATGCCGACGCCGTCGTCCTCGACGGTGATGTGGCACTCGGCGCCGGCGTCGCGGGCGACGATGCTGATCGTGCCCATGCCGGGCTTGCGGGACAAGCCGTGGCGCACCGCGTTCTCGACCAGCGGCTGCAGGCAGAGGAACGGCAGCGTCACCGGCAGCACCTCGGGCGCGATCTGCAGCCGCACCTGCAGGCGCTCGCCGAAGCGGGCGCGCTCGATGGTGAGGTACCGGTCGATGGAACGCAGCTCCTCGGCGAGCGTCGTGAACTCGCCGTGCGCGCGGAAGGAGTACCGCGTGAACTCGGCGAACTCCAGGATCAGCTCCCGCGCCAGCTCAGGGTCGGTGCGCACGAAGCTCGCGATCGCGGTCAGCGCGTTGTAGATGAAGTGCGGGCTGATCTGCGCGCGCAGCGCCCTGACCTCGGCGCGGGCCAGGCGCGCCCGCGACGTGTCGAGCTCGGCCAGGGCGAGCTGGGTGCCGACCCAGCGAGCGGTCTCCGCGGTGGCCTGCACCAGGCCAGGCGCCGGCGGGCCGTCCGAGAGCGCGACCAGGGCGCCCTCGCGCTGGCCGAGCGGCACCACCACGGCGCCGCGGATCGGGCAGTCGACGAGGTCGCACGGCAGCTCCCGGCCGCCGAGGACGGTCGGCCGGCCGGCGGCAACGGACCGGGCCGCGGCCGAGGCGGCCTGCTCGCGGTGGTGCTCGCCGGCGCCGTCGAACGCGAGGACCCGCCTGGCGTCGGTCACCGCGATGCCGGCCGCGCCGGTGAGCGCGCGCAGGTGCCGGATGGCCTTGCCGGCGGCGGCCTCGGTGAGACCGTTGCGCAGCGGCTCGGCGGCGAGCTCGGCGATGTGCAGCACGTCGTACGTCGCCCGCTGCGCCGCGGTCGCGATTGCCCGGCGCCCACGCAGCCGGATCACCGCGTAGACGGCCCCGGCCAGTCCCACGGCGAGCACGACGACGACCAACGCCGCCGCAAGATTGCCACCCACGCGGCAATGGTGCGGCTAGTAGGCGCCCTTGCGGAAGACGACGACGCCGATCGTGCGCCACATCGTGTGCAGGTCGAGCACCAGCGACCAGTTGTCCACGTAGTACAGGTCGAGGCGAACGGCGTCGTCCCAGCTCAGTTCGCTGCGGCCGGACACCTGCCAGAGGCCGGTGATGCCGGGGCGCACCAGCAGGCGGCGGCGCACGTCGCCGAGGAAGTCGCCGTCCTCGGCGGGCAGCGGGCGCGGGCCGACCAGCGACATCTCGCCCATGAGCACGTTGAGGATCTGCGGCAGCTCGTCGATCGACGTCGCCCGCAGCCACTTGCCGACCCTGAAGATGCGGGGGTCGTTCTTCATCTTGAAGAGCAGCCCGTCGCTCTCGTTCTGGTCGTGCAGCGTGGCGAGGCGCTCCTCGGCGTCGATGTACATCGTCCGCAGCTTCCAGACCCGGAACATCTTGCCCTCGCGGCCGATGCGCGGCTGGCGGAAGAAGATCGGGCCCGGGTCGGAGAGCTTGATGGCCAGCGCCACGAACGGGAACAGCGGCAGGACGAGCAGCAGGCCGATCAGGGCGAGCACGCGGTCGAGGACGTTCTTGAACAGCCAGCCCACGCCGGAGAGCTTGGGCTCCTCGACGTAGAGCAGCGGGATGCCCTCGATCGGGCGGATGTGCACGCGCGGGCCGGCGATGTCGGTCAGCTGCGGCGCCACGGCGAGGTCGATGCCGGTGCCCTCGAGCTGCCAGGCCAGTCGGCGCAGCTCCACCGGCTCGGCGCTGGCCGAGCCGCAGACCGCGATCGTGTCGGCGTTGAGCTCGCGGACCAGGGAGAGGATGTCGCGGCCGGCGTGCACGGGCACCGGCGTGACGGTGCTCGGCTGCGGCGCGTAGCCCTCAATCAGGTGGATGCCGACGGGCACCAGGCCGGCGGCCGGGTCGCGGGCGATCGCCGCGTGGACCTCCAGTGCCTCCTGCAGGGTGCCGATCAGCAGCATCCGGTGCGTCGCCAGGTGGAACCTGGTGCGCGCGAACGCGAGGCCCTTTCGGGCGATGTACCGCAGCACGAGCACGTAGACGAGGCCGCCGACGAGCGCGACGCCGACCGAGGTACGCGAGACGTCGACCTTGAAGGCGAAGGCCGCGAAGGCGACGATCGCCACGACCGTCCAGGAGCCGCGCACGACGCGCTTGAACTCGTCGGTGCCCGAGCCCAGGTAGCGGCGGTCGTAGGCGCCGTGGCCCCACAGGACCAGCAGCCACGCCGCCGGCATCACCGCGAAGGCCATCAGGTTGAACAACCCGGGCTGGCCGTGGAAGCCGGCGGTGATCTTGTCGGGGTCGAGGCCGGCGCGGGCGGTCAGCGAGGCCAGGGCCACGGCGCCGGCGTCGAGCAGGAGGAGGATTGCCGCGTAGGGCCGGTGCCACCGGGCCGCGCGCTTGGTGCGCTGCCAGGCCGAGCGCGGCACGCCGCTGGCCCCGACGGGGGCCACCGCATGGTTAGGAAGAATCTCGAAGCTGTCGAGTTCACCCAAGGTCGCTCTCCGGCTCGGCGAAGTGGCCGGACGTTGGAGACTAGTGGTCACCTCAGTGCGTCCTCTCGCACCACGATGCGAACATCGTGGCACAAACTCGCGCCGCAACCCGAGGTCACGGCACTGCTCTGCTCGGCCGGTTGGCGTTTTACGTCCGCGCATTCTGCTGATTCACGGACACCGGAAAGCTCGTGCAAAGTGTCCCATGGTGACCGGAGCCACCGATGACGACCGGCCGACACTAGTTGCTCAACGTATTCGCTGTCGAGTGCACTGGCGTAGGGTGGACAGAACTCCGCGTGACAATCACCCCGAGTAGCACACCACCCACCAAAGCGCACAACAGCGGCAGCGCGCTGCCCAGCGGTGGCGTCCAGGCGCCACCGAAGGGGTTGAGGCCCGCGGCGATCCCGCGCTGGAAGCGGGTCATGACCCGGGCCAGGGCATAGAGCTGCATCAGCACGGCAAGCCCGGCGCACACCAACACCAGTCGTTCCAGCCAGCCGCGATCCGACAACCACCGAGCGTAGCGGTCGGCGAGCGGCGCCAGCAGCACGACGCCGACGCCGAGCGGCATGACGTATCGCCCGTGCGCGAAGTGGCCGACCTTCGGCGCGAAGTACAGCTCCAGCGCGACCAGCAGCGCCGCGCTGCCGGCGAGGGCGGCGAAGATGCCCAGGCGCAGCCGGCGGTCGCCGAACCAGAGCGCGGGGGCGACCAGGGCGGCGACCAGGAGGTACCACAGCCCGATCACGGCGAGCGAGATCGTCGTCTCGCCATAGTTGAACTGCCCGACGATCTGGCGCACCCAGAACTCGGCGCGGTCGTCGACGATGTCGGACAGGATCGCGCCGGAGCTCGTCGGCGGCACCGGCCGGCCCGGGTCGATGACACCGCTGCGCGAGGCGAAGGCGGCCCAGAACACCGCGAACGCGGCGCCGATGCCGGCGGGCACCAGGAACGCGCGCTGCCGCAGCTCGCGCGGGTTGGTGCGGGTCACGAAGAGCGACAGCGCGAGCACCGCCAGCACAAAGAACGGGCCGAGGTCGCGCACGGTGAACAGCAGCGCCGCGGCCACGCCGGCGGCCGCCCAGCGCTTCTGCAGCGCGGCGGCGAACAGCAGCACGGCCGCACTGATCTCCAGCCCGTTCGGGTTGATCGACCCGGCCAGGTCGGCGAGCATCGGGGTCGTCGCGAGCAGGACGCCGACCCCGGCGAGGCGGTGCGACCCGGCGAACCCGATCGCCACCGCCCAGGCCAGTAGCGCCGCGGACAGGGCCGCCGAGAGCAGCCGCGCCCAGATCAGGCCGGTGCCGTCTGGGCTGATCCGCAGCGGCAGCCCGACCAGCGCGTAGTACACCGGGCTGTAGCGCGCGGCGGCGCTGGGCACGAGCGTCTCGGTGTGATCACCGTTGGTCACCAGGCACGACGCCGGGTGGTACTCCGGCTTGTCGATCCAGGTGCAGTCGGCGTTGTCGGGCAGCAGGCTGCGCGGCCCGGCGAACGCGTTCGTCTCGAACCCGCTCGCGTCCTTGGCCCGCTCGTGCGGCAGCCACTGGCCGGTCCACACCGCGTAGGCGCGCACCAGGTGCTGCTTCTCGTCGTAGGTGCCATTGACCGGCAGGGCCAAGGCCCATGCAGTACCGATGAGGAAAAAAGCGGCAAAAGCCACCAGGAAGGCGCGGCGCACGCGGCTCAGCGTACGAGCTTCGACAGACGACGGTCCGCCAAGGGCTTGCCGTTCGTCTGGCACGTGGGGCAGTACTGCAGCGAAGTGTCGGCGAACGACACCTCGCGCACGGTGTCGCCGCAGACCGGGCAGGGCAGCCCGGTGCGCGCGTGCACGGCCAGCCCCGAGCGCTTCTCGGACTTCAGCGTGGCGGCCTTCTGCCCGACCGAGCGTTTCACGGCGTCGGTGAGCACCGTGCGCATGGCCTCGTGCAGCCTGACCATCGCGTCGTCGGTGATCTTGTTGGTCAGTGCGAAGGGTGACATCTTCGCCGCGTGGAGGATCTCGTCGGAGTACGCGTTGCCGACCCCGGCGAGGATGGTCTGATCGGTCAGGACGCCCTTGATCTGGCCGCGCCGGGAGCGCATCGCCGCGGCGAAGTCCTCGGCGCTCACCGACAGCGCGTCCGGTCCCAGCCGGGACACGCCGGGCACCAGGCGCGGGTCGGTCACGAAGTAGGCCGCGAGGCTCTTCTTCGTGCCCGCCTCGGTCAGGTCGAAGCCGGACTCGTCGTCGAGGCGCACGCGCACCGCGATCGGCCCCGAGCCGGGCTTGAGCGGCGTCTTGGCGTTGAACGAGTCGCGATAGTGCAGCCATCCGGCGCGTGCCAGGTGCACGACGAGATGGAGGCCGTCACCCACGTGGATGTCCAGGAACTTGCCGTGCCGGGAGGCGCCGGTGATCGGCTGGCCGGCGGCGGCGGTGATCGGCGGGTCGAAGGTCTTCAACGCGCTGATCGCGGAGACCTCGATGCGGTCGACGGTGTGGCCGGCGGCTCGCTCCCGCAGGAACGCGGCGAGCGCCTCGACCTCGGGAAGCTCGGGCACCCGTACAGTCTGCCTCAAGCGACGGTCCGTAGGCTTTGCCACATCATGAAGGTCGTCGTCGCGCACAACCGGTATGCCTCCGGCCAGCCCTCCGGTGAGAACGTGATCGTCGATGCCGAGATCGCGCAGCTCGGCGCGGCCGGTGTCACGGTCCTGCCATTCCTGCGCAGCTCGGACGAGATCGGCACGTTCTCGACCGCGCAGAAGGTGCTCCTGCCGCTCTCGCCGATCCGCAACGGCGACTCGCAGCGCGCCCTGGCCGCTCTTCTCAAAACCGAAAAGCCGGATTTGGTACACCTACACAACCCATATCCCTTGATCTCCCCGGCGATCGTCCAAACCGCACACAAGCATGGCGTTGCGGTGGTGCACACCGTGCACAACTATCGCCAGGTGTGCGCGCCCGGCCTGTACTTCCGCGACGGCCACATCTGCACGGAGTGCCGCGGCCGCGCGTTTCCCCTGCCCGCCGTCACGCACACGTGCTACCGCGGCTCGAAGGCCCAGTCCGCGGTGATGGCGGCGACGTTGGCGTACCACCGCGGCACCTGGAAGCAGGTCGATCACTTCATCGCGCTGACCGACCGGATCGCCGCACACCTGGCCGACTTCGGCATCCCCGCCGAGCGCATCACCGTGAAACCCAACGGCATCCCGGACTCCGGCGCCGCGCCCGGCCCCGGCGAGGGCTTCCTCTACGCCGGCCGGCTGACCCCGGAGAAGGGCCTCGAGCTGGTGCTGGACGCCTGGTCGCGGCACCCCGACGGCTCGCTCGGCCCGCTGCGGATCGTCGGCGACGGCCCCCTGCGCCCGCGCGCCGAGCGGGCCGCCGCCGAGCGCTCCGACGTGACCTACCTGGGCCCCGTCGACAACGCCGCCGTGCGCGCCGAGATCGCGCGCGCGGCCTGCGTCATCGCCGCATCCACCTGGCACGACGTGCTGCCGACGATCATCCTGGAGGCGCTGTCGGGCGGCCGCCCGGTGCTGGTCACCGACCGGGGCGGCATGCCGTACCTCGCCGGCGACGCCGGCTGGGTCGTCGAGCCCGAGCCCGAGGCGCTCGCCGCCGGCCTGGCCGAGGCGCACCAGGGCGCCGCGGCGCTCGCCCCGGTGGCGCGGGCCCGCTACGAGTCGCAGTTCTCCCCGGACGTGCTCACCGAGCGGCTCATCGGCATCTACCGCGACGTCGCGGCCCGCCGGGCCGCGTAGCCCGGCGAGACGGCGCCGGCGCTGGGCAACCCTGGCGGACCGCGGTCGGCGAGACGGCGCTGGCGCGGCTCAGACCGGGGCGCCGCTGGGCTTCGGCGCCGCCGGGGCCGGCACCGGGCTGCCGGCCGGCGGGCCGACCCACTTCAGTGCGTAGCCGTAGAGCACCATCATGCAGATCAGGCCCGTGGTGGAGCCGGTCAGCAGGCCCCACGCGGCGCCGTGCAGGCCGCCGTAGGTGGCGCCCAGGGTCAGGCCGCTGATGGAGACGACGGCGAACACGACGTACTGGACGAAGAGCATCCGCGCCCGGTGCATGCCCCGCATGGCCGCCGTGAACGGCACCTGCAGCAGGTAGACGGCGCCCTGCAGCGCGATCGGCAGCGCGAGCGGCGCCGCTTCGGCGAACTTGTGGGTGTGCACGAGCGCGAAGGAGACGACCGGCCAGACGATCAGAACCATGAGCGCGCCCAGCACCGCGAAGGCGGTGGCGAGCATCCGGGTCTGCCGGCGCAGTGCCTCCGCGGCCGCGATGCCCTCCGGGCCGGGCTTGGCGGCCTCGGCGGCGTTGCGGGAGGCCCGCGGCACGACGAGGCTCTGGATCGCGGTGATCAGGTTCTGGACCGGCTGCAGCTGGACGGTCTGCACGAAGCGCAGGTTGCCCAGGTCGACCTTCGACAGCCGCCCGGCGACGACGAAGCTGATCGCCAGCACCTGCACCTGGGCGACGATCGCGGTGATGGTGAACCAGCTGGACAGGTGCCGCGTCTCGGTGAGCCAGGCCTTCGGGCTGCCCTGCCACGGCAGCCGGCGCTCGCGGATCAGGTACACGGTGATGCCCGCCGTCGCGCCGAGCCCCCAGACGGCCAGCAGGCCGCCGGCGCTGGAGCTGTGCGTGACGATCATGAGCGCGACCATGACCGCCTGGGTGCCGGCCCAGACCAGGTCGATGCCGAGCGCCTTGTCGGGGCGGCGGTCGGCGAGGTAGTCGCAGCGCGCCGTGTCGTGCAGCATGATCGGCACCATGAACGGCGCCAGCCAGATGAGCTGGCGCAGGTCGATCTCGCCGCGATTCGGCCAGGCGGACCAGAGCACCACGAACACGACGGTCGTGACGAGACCGGAGCACAGCGCCGTCGCCAGGCCGTTGCGCGCCAGGCGGATCCGCGGCTCGCCGTCGTAGCGCGAGGCGAGCGCGAGGAGGACGTCGCCGACGATCGCCCGGTTGAGATACATGGCGAAGTAGCCGACGGCCAGCGCCAGCGCGAGCGCCCCGAACTGCTCCTTGGGCAACAGAATGCCGCCCAGGAGCGTGTTCGCCGAGTTGGCGGCGGCGATGACGACCTGGTCGAGCAGGCCCGCTCCCACAAACCGGGAGACGCCGCCCAAGCCCTGTAGGCGGCGCAGCAACGGCCGTGCGGTCACGAGCCGATAGGGTCGCGGGCGAGGTTCACGACACGCACCATACGTGACCTACGAGTGACGAGACCATCCGACCGCCGAGACGATCACCAGCTGACGTCCAGCGGTTGGCCTTCTGCATAGCCCGCCGCGCTCTGCACGCCGACCGTTGCCCGCTCGGCGAACTCGGCCAGGTCGGCGGCGCCGGCATAGGTGCACGCGCTGCGCACGCCGGCCACGATCTCGTCCAGGATGTCCTCCACGCCGGGGCGGCGCGGGTCGAGGTACATCCGGGAGGACGAGATGCCCTCCTCGAAAAGCGCCTTGCGGGCCCGCTCGTAGGCGCTGTCGTCGGCCGTGCGGCGGCTCACCGCCCGGGCCGAGGCCATGCCGAAGTTCTCCTTGTAGAGCCGGCCGTCCTGGTCGCGGCGCGGATCGCCGGGCGACTCGTGCGTGCCGGCGAGCCACGAGCCGATCATCACGTTGGACGCGCCGGCGGCCAGCGCCAGGGCGACGTCGCGCGGGTGGCGGACCCCGCCGTCGGCCCACACGTGCCGGCCGTGGCGGCTCGCCTCGGCGGCGCATTCGATCACGGCGGAGAACTGCGGACGCCCGACGCCGGTCATCATCCGGGTGGTGCACATCGCGCCCGGGCCCACGCCGACCTTGACGATGTCGGCGCCGGCGGCCAGCAGGTCGGCGGTGCCCTCGCTGGTGACCACGTTGCCGGCGACCACCGGGACGGAGGGGTGCAGCGCCCGCACCGCGCGCAGCGTGTTGATCATCCGCTCCTGGTGTCCGTGCGCCGTGTCGACCACGAGCACGTCGACGCCGGCGGCGATGAGCTTGTCCGCACGGCCGGCCGCGTCGCCGGTGATGCCGATCGCGGCGCCGATGCGCAGCCGGTTCTCCGCGTCGACGGCCGGCTTGTAGAGCGTGGCGCGCAGCGCGGCGTTGCGGGTCAGGATGCCGACCAGCCGACCGGCCGGGTCGATCACCGGCGCCAGGCGGTGGTGTCCGGCGGCCAGCCGGTTGAAGGCCTCCTCGGGCGTCGCGTCGTCGGGCAGCGTGAGCAGTCGGCGCGACATGACGCTGCCGAGCTGGCTGAAGCGGTCGACGTCGGCGCAGTCGCCCTCGGTCACCACGCCGATCGGGCGGCCGTCCTCGACGACGATCACGGCGCCGTGCGCGCGCTTGGGCAACAGGTCCAGCGCAAGCGAGACGGTCTCGGTCGGGCCGAGCGTGATCGGGGTGTCGAAGACGAGGTGCCGGCGTTTCACCCAGGAGATCGCCTCGGCGACGACGTCCATCGGGATGTCCTGCGGGATGATCGCAAGGCTCCCGCGGCGGGCGACCGTCTCGGCCATGCGCCGACCGGCCACGGCGGTCATGTTGGACACGACGATCGGGATCGTGGTGCCGCTGCCGTCGCGCGTGGTCAGGTCCACCTGCATCCGTGACTCCACCGCCGAGCGGCTCGGCACCATGAAGACATCGTCGTAGGTGAGTTCGTGCCCGGGCGTCTGGTCATTGAGAAACCGCACGTTGCGCAACTGTATCTCCCTCGACCTCGCAGGTGAGCGGGTCTTGAGAGTTCGGCTCCTGGGCGGGAGGATTGTCGTTACCGTGCCTTGCAAGGAAGCAAGGAGTTGATGTGCCATGCAGGTTCACGAAGCCATGTCCACGGCAGTGGTCCAGCTCGGTCCGGACCACACGCTGCGCCAGGCCGCGCAGCTCATGTCACGGCGCAAGGTCGGCTCCGCGATCGTCGTCGATCCAGACGGCGCCGGCGTCGGCATCATCACCGAGCGGGACATCCTCAACGCACTCGGCACCGACCTCGACCCCGACGCCGAGCGGACCGCCGACCACATCACCTGGGAAGTCGTCTACGCCAGCCCGACATGGACGATCGAGGATGCGGCGGCGGCGATGGTCCGCGGCGGCTTCCGCCATCTGGTCGTGCTCGACGGCGACGACGTGCTCGGCGTCATCTCTGTGCGCGACATCATTCGTGTCTGGGTTCAGACATCGATTCCGGCGTGATGCTTCTGAAGAACTGACGTCGCGGCGGCGATTCGCCGTCAGCGGCGGCGGCGCACCGGAAAATCACCCGCAAGAGCGCCCATCCACCCAGGTGGAGGGCGAGGAACTCGGCTGAACGGCGGCCGCGGGCGTGCGTAGGCTGCCACCATGCAGCTGATTTCATTCGCCCGTGGCGCGCCCAGTCTCGACATCATCGACGTCGACGGGCTCAAGGCCGCCGCCGTCCGCGCCTTCGAGGCCGACCCGGCCGGCATCACCGCCTACGGCACGTCCGTGGGCTACCTCCCGCTGCGCTCGTGGATCGCCGCGAAGCACGGGGTGGAAGCCGACCAGGTCATCGTGACCAACGGCTCGATGCAGGCCGATGCGCTGCTGTTCGAGCACCTGGTCAAGCCGGGCGACGC
Organism: Dactylosporangium darangshiense; assembly: GCF_039537565.1. Lineage (NCBI taxonomy): Bacteria > Bacillati > Actinomycetota > Actinomycetes > Micromonosporales > Micromonosporaceae > Dactylosporangium > Dactylosporangium darangshiense. The sequence continues at coordinate 654,964 of NZ_BAABAT010000001.1, read as the reverse complement.
GGTGATCGTCGAGAAGCCGACGTACGACCGCACGCTGCTGAACCTGCGCAACCTCGGCGCGACCGTGCACCCGGTCACGGTGGAGGCCGACGGCCTGGACGTCGAGGAGCTGCGCGCGCTGCTGGAGAGCGGTGTGCGCCCCGTGCTCGCGCACATCATCCCGAACTTCCAGAACCCGGCCGGCGTCACGCTGTCGGCCGAGAAGCGCTCCGCGCTGCTGGCCCTCGCCGGGCAGTACGGCTTCACGATCTTCGAGGACGACCCGTACGCGGACATCCGCTTCCGGGGCGAGAAGCTGCCGACGATGCTGTCGCAGGACACCGCCGGCGTCGTGGTGCACGCGAGCTCGTTCACCAAGACCATCGCGCCCGGCCTGCGGGTCGGCTACCTCGTCGGTCCGAAGGAGACGATCGGCGGGATCGCCAAGCGGGCCACGACGGTGTACATCTCGCCGAGCATGGTCGCCGAGGCCATCACGCATCAGTTCTGCGTCAGCGGCGACATCGACCGCTCGATCGCCGCGGTGTCGGCGACGCTGGGCGAGCGGGCCCGGCTGCTGGCGGAGGGGCTGCGCAAGCACGTGCCCGACGCGACGTTCGTCGAGCCCGACGGCGGCTACTTCCTGTGGGTCGAGCTGCCCGAGGACGTCGACACCACGCTGCTGGAGACGGTGGCGGCACGGGACTTCGGCGTCGCCGTGGTCAAGGGCAGCGACTTCCTGCTCGAGGGCGGACGCAACTCGGTGCGCCTGGCGTATTCGGCGGTCCTCACCGACCAGGTCGACGAGGGCGTGGAGCGCCTGGCCGCCGCGATCGAGGCGGTCCGCAAGGCCAGTTAGGTCGGACCGCTAGTCCCGGTTGAGTAACGCCGGGCAACATTCCGAGCAAGCTGACACCAAACCGTGATGGTGGGAGTGGTTCCCCAGGCGGTATCGGATGGATCAAAATCCAGCCCGGCGCGCTTTGCGAATCGCGCTGCAGGCATCACCCCCCGCCCCCCAACGGCACCGGGTGGGCCGACCGCGCCCCCACCCCCCACCTGCGGTCGGTCCGCCCGGTGCCAACTTTTGTGCCGTTACTTCAGTGCGGTCCTTCAACGCGGTCCGCGCGGCAAAGGCGCTGGGCGGGCCGACCTCGTTCACCCAGGGAGGTCGAGATGGCCGACGAAGAGCAGCATTACGCCCGCCCCCTGCAACGCGCGCTGTCCCGACCCGTGCGGGCGATGTCCCGGATGCTCAACACCAACGCACCGCATCCCAAGTCCTCGACCCGGCCGCCCGATCAGAGCGCCATCGTGGACTGCGCGCTGTACATCGACGGCGTCCGGCAGCCCGGCGAGCGCCATTACGCCGAGGCCCTGCACGCCGCTCGCCGCCACCGCGGGTTCGTGTGGATCGGGCTGAAGGAGCCGCAGGCGGCCGAGATGTCGGCGATCGCCGAGACGTTCGAACTGCACGAGCTCGCCGTCGAGGACGCGGTCCAGTCGCGGCAGCGGCCGAAGGTCGAGCGCTACGGCGAGATGATCTTCCTGACCATGCGCACGGCGCGGTACGTGGAGCACGACGAGCTGACCGACACCAGCGAGGTGGTCGAGACCGGCGACGTGCTGATGTTCATCGGCGAGCACTTCATCATCACCGTCCGGCACGGCGATGCGACCCGGCTCGCACCTGTCCGCTCCGGCCTCGAGCGGCGCCCGGAGGTGCTCGAGCGCGGGCCGTGGGCCGTCGCCTACGCGGTGGCCGACAGCGTCGTCGACGCGCTGGTCGAGGTGGCCACCGAGATCGAGGAGGACATCGCCGCGGTCGAGGACCAGGTGTTCGCGCCGCAGCGGGGGCGGGGCGGCAAGCGCGGCGCCGACCGCATCCAGCGCATCTACCAGCTCAAGCGGGAGCTGATGGAGTTCAAGCGGGCGGTCCTGCCGTTGCAGCGGCCGGTGAGCGCGCTGGTGAGCGGGCAGCTCTCGGAGGTGCCGGACGAGATCCGGCGGTACTTCCGCGACGTCGGCGACAACCTCGCGCGAGCCATCGAGCAGGTGCTGTACCTCGACGACGTCATCAACTCGGTGCTCGCCGCGCGGCTGGCGCAGACCAGCGTCGAGCAGAACAACGACATGCGCAAGATCGCCGCCTGGGCCGCCATCGCCGCGTTGGTCACGTCGATCGCCGGCATCTACGGCATGAACTTCGACTTCATGCCCGAGACGCACTGGGTCTTCGGCTATCCGGGCGTCATGACCCTGATGGTCGGCGGCTCGGCCGCGCTGTTCTGGGGCTTCCGCAAGAGCGGCTGGCTGTAGAGATCCCTTGCACATAGGTGGGCCGTCCCCCGTGACCGGGGACGGCCCGCCTACGCGATCGCGCGCTACGAGCGGCCGTTCTTCGACGCGGTGTTCGGCATCGGATGCTTGTCGTACTCCCCGCTGCCGGCCGGCCCGGGGTTCGTGCTCTTGTGGCCGATCAGGTCCGAGGCGCGGTCCTTGGCCGCCTCCCCCATCGTCTTCGCCTTGTCGATGCCGGCGTCCATCGTGGACTTCGCGGTGCCCAGCACCGAGCCGCCTTCAGCCGGGGTGCGGGTCGAGCCGTACTCGTCCCACGCCTGCTGGTCGCGGCGGCGGCGCAGCATCGAACTCGCGGCGCCGATCGCGACGCTCGCCAGCACCAGCCCGCCAAGGGCCATCGGCCAGCGGCGCGACCCCATCTCACTCTTCTTCATCTTCCCCTTGCGCCCCATCTTCGCGGCCTTCCGGCCGGCCGTCTGCGAGCGCTCCCGGGCCACGATCATGACCGTGTCCATGCCGCCCTTGGCGCGGTTCATGCCGTTCTCCAGGCGGGGCTGCATGGCCTTGCGAGCGGCGTCCACGCGCGGCGCCAAGGCGCCCGAGGCGCCATCGGCGGCGTGGGCCGCGGCCATCCGCAGGTGGTCCAGGCTCTCACCGAGCTCGTCCCGCATGAGCCGGCTGTGCGACAGCACCTGACGACGTCGAAACACTTGCTCCACCTCCCGAGGCGCGTAAACCCGTCCATCCCCGGTTACCCCGATCCGACCAGGGAGAACCTCAGGAGCAGGTCCGCTCCGGCCATCCTGCAACGAACCGGCGTCCCGTACACCCGGATCCGGCAGAATCCCCGTCGGATACGGTGATGACGGAATGTCACCAAGGAAAGGGAGAACTGGTGGCCGAGCAACTGTTCGCGACGCTGCACACCAACGTCGGGCCCATCCGGCTCGAGCTGTTCCCCAACCACGCGCCCAAGACGGTGCGCAACTTCGTGGAGCTCGCCGAGGGCACCAGGGACTACACCGACCCGCGCACGGGCGAGGCCGGCAAGGGTCCGTACTACGACGGCGTCATCTTCCACCGAGTCATTTCGGGCTTCATGATCCAGGGCGGTGACCCGACGGGCACCGGCACGGGCGGCCCGGGCTACAACTTCGACGACGAGATCCACCCCGAGCTGGCCTTCAACCGGCCGTACCTGCTCGCCATGGCCAACGCCGGCATCCGCTTCGGCCAGGGCACCAACGGCTCGCAGTTCTTCATCACGGTCGGGCCCACCCCGCACCTCAACGGCAAGCACACGATCTTCGGCGAGGTCGCCGACGACGACTCCCGCAAGGTCGTCGACCAGATCGCGGCCGCCCGCACGGCCCGCATGGACCGCCCGGTGGACGACATCGTGATCGAGCGGGTGGACATCGAGCGCACCGCCTGATAGCGCGGCGCGACCGCCGCGGAGATCGCCGGGTGATCCGCGGCGGCGGAACCACGGTCGTGACTGGCTAACCTTGTCGCATGACTCAGCCGCCGGCGAACGTGGTTCCTGTCTGTTACCGGCACCCCGACCGCGAGACGTATGTCCGGTGCACCCGGTGTGACCGGCCGATCTGCCCCAGTTGCATGAACGAGGCATCGGTCGGCTTCCAGTGCCCGGACTGCGTCCGCTCGGGGACCAAGACGCAGCGCCAGGTCCGCACGGCGTTCGGCGGCACCCGCGCGGGCGCCGAGGGCACGGTGACGATCACGCTGATCGTCATCAACGTGCTGGTATTCGTCATCGCCCTGATCAGCGCTGGCCGCGACGCCGCGCAGGGCCTCGGCGGCGGTGGCCTCGGCGGGCTGATCGGCGGGCTCACCCCGCTGCACCGCTGGGGCGCCCTCGTGCCGTATTTCGCCACCGACAACGGCCAGGGCTTCCGGGTGGCCGGGCCGAGCGTGGCCGACGGCGAGTACTACCGCCTGTTCACCTCGATGTTCCTGCACTTCGGCATCCTGCACCTGGCCACCAACATGTGGGCGCTGTGGGTGGTCGGCCGGCCGCTCGAGGCGGCGCTGGGCCGGTGGCGGTTCCTGGCCCTCTACCTGCTGTCCGGGCTCGGCGGCAGCGTGCTGGCGTTCATCCTCGGCGCGCCCAACACCCCGAGCGCCGGCGCCTCGGGCGCGATCTTCGGCCTGTTCGCCGCGCTCATCGTGGTGCTGCGCCGCCTGAAGCTGAGCGTCGCCGGCATCGTGCCCGTGCTGGTCATCAACCTGGTGATCACGTTCGGCTTCTCCAGCTACATCTCGTGGCAGGCACACGTCGGAGGCCTGGTCACGGGCGCGATCGTCGCCGTCGGCCTCGCCTATGCGCCGCAGAAACAGCGAACAGCTCTGCAGACCGCCACCGTCGTGGGCGCGCTGGTGCTGCTCACCGTCATCTTCGCCGTCGGGCTCTCGCAGGTCCCCCAGGTGGGCTACCCGGTCTAGGCCCCGTCCTGGGCGTCGGCGGCGCGCCAGACGCGGCCCTGCAGCAGCGCTTCGGCGCCGACCCAGACGAAGTTCATCATCCGGGTGGCGGTCTGCTCGTGGTCTTCCTCCTCGTGGTCGGCCAGCCAGTCGGCGAGCGACTCGGCGGCGCCGACGTAGGCGTAGGCCATGGCCAGGAAGTCGTCCGGGCGGGCCGGCACCCGGGCCTCGCCCTTGGAGCAGGCGTCCTCGAGCAGGCCGGCGACGACCTCCACGATCCGGGAGCGCATGCCGGCGAGCTCGCCGGCGAAGTGCGGCTCGCTACGGGCCTGCCGGTAGAGGACCCGCCAGCCGTCGCGGTGCGCGCCGACGAAGGCGAAGAACGCGCGCAGCCCGTTCCACAGCTGCTCGTCGGGGCGGGCGGTGGGGCGCACCCCGGCAGCGACGGCCTCCATCAGTCGGGTGGCCTCGCGCTGCAGGCAGGCCAGGAAGAGCTCCTCCTTCGTGCCGAGGTAGGCGTACACCATCGGCTTGGAGATGCCGGCGACCTCCGCGATCTCGTCCATCGACGCCGCGTGGAACCCCCGGTCGGAGAAGACCTTGACCGCGGCGTCGAGCATCTGCTGCTCGCGCACCACGCGCGGAAGCCGTTTCAACACCTTGCCACCTTACCTACTCGTGCGTAAGGTTACGCACGAGTAGCTTAATTCCAACGGAGGGCACACCCATGTCCGTTCTCGACGCCCTGGGCGACTTCAACAGCGTCGACCCCAAGCAGTTCGCGCAGCTCGTGAAGGGCGCGCCGGACTCGCAGCTGGCCGAAATCATGAACAGCCCGCAGCGTAAGACGATCCTGGACACGATCTTCTCCCGGTTCCCCGAGCTGTTCCGGCCCGACCGCGCCGGCTCGACCAACGCCGTCATCCACTGGAACATCACCGGCGCGGCGGACGGCGGCGTCGACTCCTACGAGCTGGTCATCGCCGACGGCAAGTGCGTGCTGTCGCCGAGCCCCGACCAGGACGCCAAGCTCTCGATCACCGTCGGCCCGGTCGACTTCCTCAAGGTCGTCTCCGGTGTCGGCAACCCCATGATGATGTTCATGACGGGCAAGCTCAAGGCCAAGGGCGACCTGGCCCTGGCCGCCAACATCGCGAACCTCTTCGACATCCCCAAGGCCTGATCCATGCCCGAGTTCTCGCTCGACCTGAACGAGGAACAGCGGGACCTCCGCGACTGGGTGCACGGCTTCGCGGCCGACGTCGTGCGCCCGGCCGCCGCGGAGTGGGACGCCCGCGAGGAGACTCCCTGGCCGGTGATCCAGGAGGCGGCGAAGATCGGGCTCTACGGCTTCGAGTTCCTCGCCAACGCCTGGGCCGACCCCTCCGGCCTCGCGCTGTGCCTCGCCAACGAGGAGCTGTTCTGGGGCGATGCCGGCATCGGCATGGCTATCTTCGGCACCAGCCTCGCCGTCGCCGCCATTTATGGAAGTGGTACTCCGGACCAGATGGTCGAGTGGGTGCCGCAGTGCTTCGGCGACGCCGCCGACCCCAAGGTGGCCGCGTTCTGCACCACCGAGCCCGAGGCGGGCTCCGACGTCGCCTCGATGCGCACCCGCGCCCGCTACGACGAGGCGAACGACGAGTGGGTGCTGTCGGGCCAGAAGGCCTACGCGACCAACGGCGGCATCGCCAACGTCCACGTGGTGACCGCGAGCGTCGAACCCGAGCTCGGCTCGCGGGGCCAGGCCGCGTTCATCGTGCCGCCGGGCACGCCCGGGCTCAACGGCGCCAAGAAGCTCAAGAAGCTCGGCCTGCGCGCCTCGCACACCGCCGACGTGTTCCTCGACGACGTGCGCGTGCCCGGCTCGTGCCTGCTCGGCGGCAAGGAGGCGCTCGACGCCCGCATCGCCCGCGCCCGCGAGGGCCGCAAGGCGCAGGGGCAGGCGGCGATGCGCACGTTCGAGCTGTCCCGCCCGGCCGTCGGCGCGCAGGCGCTCGGCGTGGCGCGCGCCGCGTACGAGTACGCGCTGGAGTACGCCAAGGGCCGGGTGCAGTTCGGCCGGCCGATCATCGAGAACCAGGCCATCGCGTTCGCCCTGGCCGACATGCGCATGGAGATCGACGCCGCCCGCCTGCTCGTCTGGCGCGCCGCCTGGATGGGGCGCAACAACCGCACGTTCGAGGCCGGCGAGGGCTCGATGAGCAAGCTCAAGGCCGGCGAGGTGGCCGTGGCGGTCACCGAGAAGGCCGTGCAGATCCTCGGCGGCGCCGGGTTCCTGCGCGAGCACCCCGTCGAGCGGTGGTACCGCGACGCCAAGATCTACACGATCTTCGAGGGCACCAGCGAGATCCAGCGCCTGGTGATCTCCCGCGCGATCTCGGGAACGTACATCCGCTAAAACTGGCAAGTCGGCCGTGCCGGGCATATCGTGCCGGCACGGCCGAAATGTTCCAAACCCCAAGGAGTCCCCCGCCATGGACGCCGGATTCGTACTTCGCACGCTCGCCCGCCGCAAGGTCCTCAACCCCGCCAGCCCCACCCGCGTCCTCCGCCAGGTCAACGCCCTGCGCCGCTGGGGCTTCGGCGTCTTCGGCGAGATGCGCTCGGCCGCCGCCCGCGACCCTGGCCGGGTGGCCATCCACGACGAGCACCGCACGGTCACCTATGGCGAGCTCGACCTGCGGGTGCGCCGGCTCGCTAATGCGCTGCGCGCCGGGCACGGCGTGCGCCCCGGCGACCGCGTCGGGCTGCTCTGCGAGAACTCGGCCGCCATGATCGAGTCGCTGATGGCGGTCGTCGCCCTCGGCGCGCAGGCGGTCCTCGTCAACACCGGCCTCGGCAACGCGCAGATCGAGGCCGTCGCGCACGACCAGAGCCTTTCGCTGCTGCTGCACGACGACACGTTCCTGGGCATGCTCGCCGCCGTGCCGCCGAACCTGCCGCGGCTGTCCACCGAGCGCATCGACGGGCTGATCGTCCGCTCGCCGTCGGCCGACCTCGACCCGCCGGCGGAGCCCGGCTCGATCGTGGTGCTGACCAGCGGCACGACCGGTGCACCGAAGGGCGCCCGGCGCAGGAACCCGGCCGGGCTCGCCCCGCTCGCCTCAGTCGTGTCGCGCATCCCGCTCAACGCCGGCGAGCGCATGTTCGTCGCAGCGCCGCTGTTCCATACCTGGGGGCTCGCCGCGCTGCAGCTGTGCCTGGCGCTGCGCGGCACGATCGTGCTGACCCGCCGGTTCGCGCCGGCGAGCACGCTGGCGGCCGTGAACGCGCACGGCTGCACGTCGCTGTTCGCGGTACCGGTGATGCTGCAACGCATGCTCGAGGCGCCCGGCGCCGTCGCCGCGCCGACGCTGAAGGTGGTGGCTGTCTCGGGCTCGGCGCTGACCGGCCCGCTGGCCACGCGCTTCATGGATGCGTACGGCGACGTGCTCTACAACCTGTACGGCTCGACGGAGGCGTCGTGGGCCTCGATCGCCGTGCCGAAGGAGCTGCGCTCGGCGCCGGGCACGGCGGGGCGCCCGCCGCACGGCACGCGCGTGGCGATCCTCTCCGACCGCGGCGCAAAGCTGCCGCCCAACGAGGTCGGGCGGATCTTCGTCGGCAACGACATGCTCTTCGAGGGCTACACCAACGGCACCGGCCGGGAGTACCACGGCGACCTCATCGCCACCGGCGACGTCGGCCACCTCTCCGCCGACGGGCTGCTCTTCGTCGACGGCCGCGAGGACGACATGGTCATCTCGGGCGGCGAGAACGTGTACCCGGCCGCGGTCGAGGACGTCATCGCCGAGCTGCCCCAGGTGCGCGAGGTGGCCGTGGCCGGCGTGTTGGACGAGGAGTTCGGCCAGCGGCTCGCCGCCTGGATCGCGCTGCACCCCGGCGAGCGGGTCGACGCCGACGCCGTGCGCGAGTACGTGCGCCATCGGCTGGCCCGCTTCTCGGTCCCCCGCGACGTGTACTTCGTGACGGCCCTGCCACGCAACGCCACCGGCAAGGTCGTTCGCCGTCAGCTCTTTCCCAGCTAGGACGGCTAGCCTTGGTCGTCCGATGGACAGTCTGTGGTTCGAACTCGCCCTCGTCCTCGTCCTCACCCTGCTCAATGCGGCGTTCGCCGGCAGCGAGATGGCGCTCATCTCCCTGCGTGAGGGCCAGCTGCGCCGGCTCGAACGGCGCGACGGCGCCGGCCGCGCCCTGGCCGGCCTCGCCCGTGACCCGAACCGCTTCCTGTCCACCATCCAGATCGGCATCACGCTGGCCGGGTTTCTGGCCTCGGCCACCGCTGCGGTGTCGCTGAGCGAGCCGGTCGAGCCGCTGCTGGGCTTCCTCGGCGGCGCGGCCGGTCCGATCTCCGTCGTGGCGGTCACCCTCGCGCTCACCTTCGTCACCCTCGTGCTCGGCGAGCTCGCGCCCAAGCGGATCGCCATGCAGCGCGCGGAGGGCTGGGCCATGCTGGCCGCCCGCCCGATCCGGCTGCTGTCGATGCTGCTGCGCCCGGCCAACTGGGTGCTGTCGGCGGCGAGCGACCTCGTGGTCCGTGCGGCGGGCGCCGACCCGCACCGCCGGCAGGACGAGATCGGCCCGGACGAGCTGCGCGACCTCGTCGCCACCCAGCCCGCCTTCACCCGCCAGCAGCGCGAGATCATCTCCGGCGCCGTCGAGATCGCGGCGCGGACCGTGCGGGCTGTGCTGGTACCGAGGCCGATGGTTTTTGCTCTTCCCTCGAACGCGACCGTTGCGGAGGCAGCCGCCGCGCTCGCCGCGACCGGCCACGCCCGGGCGCCGGTCGTGGACAGCGGCGACCTCGACAGCGCGGCCGGCATCGTGCACTGGGCCGACCTCGTCACCGCGTCCGGCGGCACGGTCCGCGACGTGATGCGCCCCGCGCTGCTGCTGCCGGAGTCGCTGCCGCTGGCCGGCGCCCTGCAGCAGTTCAAGGCCGAACGCCAGGAGTTTGCGCTGGTCGTGGACGAGCGCGGGGCCGTCGACGGCATCGTCACGCTCGCCGACGTGGTCGAGGAGGTGTTCGGGTCGATGACCGGCCCGCCGGTGCGGCACAACGCCGACGGCAGCGTGCTGCTGCCGGGCACGTTCCCGGTGCACGACCTCGCGGACGTCCGCATCGGGCTGGAGCTCTCGCCGGACGCGCCGTTCACCACCGTCGCCGGGCTGGTGCTCGCCCGCCTCGGCCGGCTGCCCTCCGCGCCCGGCGACACGGTCGCGGTGCAGGACTGGCGCTTCACCGTCGCCCAGGTCCGCGGGCGCGCCATCACCGCGGTCACCGCGACCCGTGCGGGTGCGCGGTGACCGCTTGACGGGTCCTCAGAAGAGCGTCAGCGTCGTGTCCCGGGCGACGGCGAGCGCCTGCTCCTTGGTCACGCCCGGGTTCTTGCCGGTGGAGACGAAGACCTGGGTGCCGTCCGCGTGCGTGACCCGCACGCTGAGGCCGCCGAGGTCGGGGTAGTCGTGGAACTCCTCGTTGCCCGCATCCGCCGGGTCGCCGGGGTTCATCTCGACGTACATGACGCCGCCGTTGGTGCCGACCGCCAGCTGGGTCCTGTAGTAGTCCGCGGAGTACCAGTTGCGGCGGAAGTTCGGCGGCAGCGCGGTGCCGTCGAGGTTGGTCACCGTCATACCCGGCAGCTCGCGGCGCAGCACATCGTTCAGCGCGTTCTGCAGCCGCGGGACGAGGACCTCGCAGGGCTTGACGCCCGGGGTCTTCGGCGGCGGGCTCATCGTGCGCCCGGGGCCCGACGGGGCGGGGATCGTCGGCATCTGGCACGGCGGCAGCAGGTCCTCCGGGCCCGACACCCCGACGAACGGGCTGTTGCCGCCGATCACGTCCGGGGGCTGGCTGCGGACCCGGCCCGGCGTCGCGGCCGTCTGCGGCGCCGCGACCACGGCCGGTGGCGGCCCCTCACCGGATCTCGTGTCGTTGCCGTAACGCGGCACGGCGAGGGCGGCGACGACCAGCCCGGCGGCGATCGCGGCGCCGAGGGTCCGGTCGATGGTGCGGCTGCGACGCCGCTCGCGGGTGATGAGCTGGTCGACGTCGATGGTCGTCGGTGGCGGGTCTTCGGTCGCGGCCTGCATGGCCTGCATCAGGTCCACAGCGGTTCCTCCTTGCCGAGGTTCGCCCGCAGCGACTCCAACGCGCGGGCGGTCTGGCTCTTGACGGTGCCTTCGCTGCAGCCCATGGCCTCGGCGACCTCTTCTACGGAGAGGTCGCAGAAGTACCGCAGGACCAGCACGGCCCGGCGGCGGGGCGGCAGCGCACCCAGGAGGGAGAGCACGGACAGGCGCCGGTCGGTGTCGGACGCGCTCGTGGCGTCCGTTCCGGCCGGGTCCGGCAGCACGTCGGTGCTCGTCTCGCGGCGGTGCCACGGGCGCCGGCGCTCGTCGAGCCACGCGCGCAGGAGCATGCGGCGCACGTAGGCGCCGAGGTTCTCGAACTGCTGCGCCCGCTTCCAGTGGCGGTAGAGCTTGACCAGGACCGTCGAGGTCAGGTCGTCGGCCGTGTGCCAGTCGCCGCACAGCAGGAACGCCGTGCGGCGCAGGCGGTCGAGGTTGCCCGCGACATACTCGCGATAGGACTGCTCGTCCGTCATGCGCGCCCTCCCCGGTGGGTACATCGGGAAAACGGACGGCCGCGACGGCGGGGTTGCCTACGGCAGCGAGATATTTCCGTCGATGGCGGCGCGGGCGATGTCGGTGCGGAACTGCGCGCCCTCGAAGCCGATGCCGCGCACCAGCGCGTAGGCGGCGTCGCGGGCCTCGCCGAGCGTCGCGCCGAGCGCCGTGCAGGCCAGCACCCGGCCGCCGGCGGTGACGAGGGCGCCGTCCTCGCGGCGGGCGGTGCCGGCGTGCAGCACGCCCGGCACACCGTCGGCGCCGGCGATCACGTCGCCCTTGCGGGCCGACTCCGGATAGCCGGCGCTCGCCATGACCACGCAGACCGCGGCGCCGGAGCGCCAGGCGAGCGGCGGGTCCTCGGCGAGCCGGCCGACCGCGGCGGCGTGCAGGACGCCGGCCAGCGGGGTCTCGAGCCGGGCCAGCACGGCCTCGGTCTCCGGGTCGCCGAAGCGGCAGTTGAACTCGATGACCTTCGGGCCGTCGGCGGTGAGGGCGAGGCCGACGTACAGCACGCCGCCGAACGGGGCGTCCCGTCGGCGCATCTCGGCCAGCGTCGGCTGGACCACGCTCGCCATGACCTGCTCGACGAGGTCCGGCGGGGCCCAGGGCAGCGGCGAGTAGGCGCCCATGCCGCCGGTGTTCGGCCCGCGATCGCCGTCGAAGATGCGCTTGAAATCCTGTGCTGGCTGCAGCGGCACCGCGGAGACGCCGTCGGTCACCACGAACAGCGACACCTCGGGGCCGGCCAGGTACTCCTCGACCACGACCCGCCCGCAGGCGGCGCCGTGCACGAGCGCGGCGTCGCGGTCCTCGGTGACCACCACGCCCTTGCCGGCCGCGAGCCCGTCGTCCTTGACCACGTACGGCGGGCCGAACTCGTCCAGCGCCGCGGCGAGCTCCTCCGGCGTGGTGCACACGAACGAGCGCGCGGTCGGCACGCCGGCCGCGCGCATCACGTCCTTGGCGAACGCCTTCGAGCCCTCCAGCTGCGCCGCCGCCTGCGACGGGCCGAAGCACGGTATGCCCTTCGCCCGCACCGCGTCGGCGACACCGGCCACCAGCGGCGCCTCCGGCCCGACCACGACCAGGTCGGCGCCCTGCTCGACCGCGAGCGCGGCGACCGCCCCCGGGTCCAGGGCGTCGACGTCGGCGAGCGCGCCCAACGCTGCCATGCCCGGGTTGCCGGGCGCGCAGACGAGGGCGGTCACGGCCGGGTCGGCGGCCAGGGCGGCGGCGATCGCGTGCTCGCGGGCGCCGGTACCGATGAGAAGAACGCGCACTGGAGCAGCCTAGATCAGGGCGTGCCGGACCACGTTTTCATCCCGGCCCGGTCCCACTCCCACGATGGACACGCGGGTGCCGGCGAGCTCCTCGATCCGCTCGATGTAGCGCTGCGCGTTGGCCGGCAGCTCGTCGAACGAGCGGGCCTGTGAGATGTCCTCCCACCAGCCCGGCAGCTCCTCGTACACCGGCGTGGCGTGGTGGAACTCCGTCTGCGTCATCGGCATGTCGTCGGTGCGCTTGCCGTCGACCTCGTAGGCGACGCAGATCGGCACCTTCTCCAGGCCGGAGAGCACGTCGAGCTTGGTCACCACCAGGTCGGTGATGCCGTTGAGCCGGGTGGCGTACTTGGCGACGACCGCGTCGTACCAACCGGTGCGCCGCTCGCGCCCGGTCGTCGTGCCGTACTCCCGGCCGATCTTGCGCAGGTGCACGCCGTTCTCGTCGAACAGCTCGGTCGGGAACGGCCCCGAGCCGACCCGCGTGGTGTAGGCCTTGGTCACGCCGATGACCTGCGTGATCGCGGTCGGCGGGATGCCGGCGCCGACGCAGGCACCGCCCGCGGTCGGGTTGGAGGACGTCACGAACGGGTAGGTGCCGTGGTCCATGTCGAGCATCGTGGCCTGGGCGCCCTCGAGCAGCACCGTGCGGCCCTGCTCCAGGCCCTTCCACAGCTCCTGGCGGGTGTCGGTGATGTACGGCCGGATGCGCTCGGCGTAGGTGAGGTACTCCTCCACCACCGCGTCGACGTCGATCTCCTTGCGGTTGTACACCTTGAACAACACCTGGTTGCGCTCGCGCAGCACGATCTCGAGCTTCTTGCGCAGGATGCCCGGGTCGAGCAGGTCCTGCACGCGGATGCCCATGCGCGCGACCTTGTCGCCATAGGCCGGCCCGATGCCGCGCCCGGTCGTGCCGATGCGCGACGAGCCGAGGTAGCGCTCGACCACCCGGTCCAGCGCCCGGTGGTGCGGCATGATGAGGTGCGCGTCACTCGATATCATCAGGCGGGACACATCGACGCCCCGCTCGGCCAGACCGTCGATCTCGGTCAGCAGCACCTTGGGGTCGACGACGACGCCATTGCCGATCACGATCGCCGCGTTGGGCCACAGAGCCCCGGACGGCATGAGATGCAGTGCGAACTTCTGCCCGTCCGGCGTCACCACGGTGTGACCCGCGTTATTGCCGCCGGAGTAGCGCACGACGTAGTCGACGTCGCCGCCAATCATGTCGGTAACCTTGCCCTTGCCCTCGTCGCCCCACTGTGCGCCGATGAGCACGATCGCTGGCATGTCTGCTCGCCCTCCAAGGTCGGGCGACCCGCGTTCGCCCAGGGTGCCAGGCTAACAACCTTCGGAAAGGCAGGCTGACGACGGTGGTCGACATCGTGCTGCTCACGCTCGGCGAGGACTCGCAATGCGGCTGCGACGGCGGCGCGTGCGGCACGCGCACCCCCATTCTCGCCTGCCGCGACGCATTGCGCACCTCAAGTGCCGATGTCCGGACCGTCGTCGCCCACGACGACAAGGAGATCGACGAGGCACTGCGCGCGCTGCCCGAGTCCCGCGTGATCGTCGCGACGGCCGCCGACGCCCAGCTGCGGGCCGTGATGCGCCGGCTGGTGCGGATGTACGCCCCGGCGGCGAGCAAGCGCCCCGACGACCTCGCCGGCGACCGCACCATCCCCGACCTGCCCCCCATCGGCATCCTGCCGCTCGGCCCCGACGCGACCGACCTCGCCACCCGGCTGGGCCTGCCGCGCGTGCCCGCCGAGGTCGCCGCGGCCGTGCTGGGCGGCAAGGTCCGCCGCCTCGACCTGCTGCGCAACGACGGCGGCTCGGTCACGCTGGACGGCGCCCTGCTCGGCGGCGTGGACGCGGCCGGCACCACCGCCACCTACCTGGCCCGCGTCGAGGTCGACGACGCCGTCCTCGCCGACGGCACCGAGCCGGTCCTCATGTCGGTGGTGGCGAACGCCTCGCGGTACGCCACCGTGGACGGCCTGCCGCTGGTGACCAACCCCGCGATGGACGACGGCGTGCTGGACGTGGCCGTGGCGCTCCCGGTCGCCTCGCGTGGCCTCTTCCGCCGCCCGCGGGTGGAGATCCAGGTCCGCCGCGCACACGGCCGCGCCGTGGCCATCTCCCCGCGGGCCGAGGTCCCCTTCGTCGACGACGGCGTGGAGGGCACCCTGACCCACAAGCGATCCTGGTGGATGGAACGCGCCGCCTGGGCCGTCTACGTGCCATAGGGCCCTCGGAACACCGGCTCGCCGCGGCTGGCCTCGTCGCTTACGGTGGTAGGGCACCGCGGGGAGGGAATCCAGCGTGAACGACATGGTCTGGCCGCCGGACGAGAACGTCGACCGCCGGGGTGATCGCCCGGCAGCGCCCGGCGACGGCCCCGATCAGCATGTCGGTTCGCCGTGGTCGCAGCCGCCGGGCAGCGTGGAGCCACCGACGCCGCCGACGGCATGGCCGCCCGTGCCCGCCGACCCTTCGGGGCCACAGCACGGCCGCCCGGTCCCGCACGCCCCGGCGGGCGGCGAGCCGGTGCCCGGCCCGGCCGGCGTCCCGGTCCAAGGCGCGGGCGCGATCCCGGTTTCGGGCGGTGGCGGCATTCCGGTCCAGGGCGGGATCCCGATCGGCGGCCCTTATGGCGAGCCTCCCGCGGTGCCGTCCCCGCGCACTCCGGTCTCGGGACCGCCTTCCTTCGGCGCGCCACTCCCCGGAGCTCCTTCGTCCGCCCCGCCGCTGCCTGGCGCGCCTTACTCCGGACCGCCGATGCCTGGGGCGCCGGCTTCGGGACCGCCGAGCCCCTTCTCCGCGCCGCCGGCTTCGGGACCGCCCAGCCCTTTCTCGGCGCCGCCGGCGTCCGGACCGCCGAGCCCGTTCGCCGGGCCGCCCGTTTCGGGACCGCCCGGGCCGATCTCGGGACCGCCGAGTCCGTTCTCCGCGCCGCCGGCCTCTGGGCTACCTGGGCCGGATCCGCTTTCGCCGTTGCATGAGGACTCGGTACACGGGCCTACGCCGGTGCCGCCGCTGCCCACCCTGCCGGCGCCCGGTTCTCCTGTGCCGCCGGTTCCCGGGCCGCCGCCTGGCCCTATGCACGGCCCCGTCCCAGGTCCGCCGATGCCCGGCGCCCCCATGTCTGGTGCGCCGGCGCCCGTGATGCCGTTCCAGCCATCCGGACCGAATGCCGGACAAATGCCGTTTTATCCGTCCGGTGGACCTATGCCGCCAGTAGGGCCGCCACCTGACGCGCCACAAATGGGACCGCCTCCAGGAGCGCCGCCAGTGGGGCCGCCGCCGGGTGCGCCGATCGTCGGGCCGCCGCCGATGGGGCCGCCGCCTGGTGCACCGCCTGTGGGGCCGCCTCCTGGGATGCCTCCGATGCCGCCGCCGGGGCAGGTGCCGTTCCCGGCTGACGCTGGGCAGCCTCCGCAGCCGGGGTACATGCCGCCGCCCGGACAACCGGGGTATCCGGGGCAACCTGGGCAGCCGCCCTATGGGCCGCCGGTGGGGTACACGCCGGATGGGCTGCCCGTGTACCCGGCCAATGGGCAAGGTGCGCCGGGGGTTGTCATTCCGCCGCTGCCGCCGATGCCGCAGGACCACTGGCACGACGGGGTCACGCCGACCGCCGAGGAGTTCGCGCGGCGGCGGCAGGCCAAGCCGGTCGATCCCGTCGCCTCCCGTGGCGTGCGCGGGGCGCTGTCCAAGTCGACCATGGGGCTCGTCGCGCTGCCGCCGGGGCGGCGGGAGATGGAGTTCCGGCAGGAAGTCGAGATGGTCCGCCGGAACTTCGGCGGGCTGCGGCAGGTCACCGTCGTCAACCCCAAGGGTGGGGCCGGCAAGACCGTCGCCGTGCTGCTGCTGGCGATGACCTTCGGGCAGAAGCGCGGCGGGTACGTGCTGGCCTGGGACAACAACGAGACCCAGGGCACGCTCGGCATGCGGGCGCAGCAGGACTTCCACACGCGCACCGTGCGCGACCTGCTGCACGACCTGGAGAACTTCCAAGGGGCGCAGGGGCGGGTCGGCGACCTGTCGCAGTACGTGCGGGCGCAGGGCGAAGGCATGTTCGACGTGCTCGCGTCGGACGAGTCGGCGACCGCCGGCGAGATGCTGACCGCGGACGCGTTCGGGGAGATCCGCGACGTCGTCAGCCGGTTCTACAAGCTGATCGTGGTCGACACGGGCAACAACGTGCGCGCCGAGAACTGGCAGGCCGCGATCGACGCGACCGACCAGCTCGTCGTCACGATGTCGGCGCGCAACGACTCGGCGGAGACCGCCTCGCGCATGCTCGACCATCTCGAGCAGCACGGGCGGCAGCGGCTGGTGCGCCAGGCCGTGACCGTCGTGTCGATGCCGCCCAGCCGGCGGCACGTGGACGTACCGGCGATCACCCGGCACTTCGCCGCCCGCACGCGAACCGTGCTGATCGTGCCCTACGAGCGGTTCATCGACTCGGGCGAGCCGATCCGCTACCCGGGGCTGTCCGCCGCGAGCCGCGACGCCTGGCTCAAGGTCGCCGCGGCCGTGTCCGAAGGGCTGTAGCGGCTGGGCCGCGCCGGCTCAGCCCTCGATACAGCGCTAGCCGAGGGCCTTGGTGGCGGCCGGGTCGCTGTCGTTGAGGAAGGTGGCGCAGCGCTCGGCCTCGTCGGACTCGCCGATCGCCGCGGCCGCGGTCCCGAGCGCGTGCAGCGCCCGCAGGAAGCCCTGGTTGGGCTCGTGCGCCCACGGGATCGGGCCGGCGCCGCGCCAGCCGCTGCGGCGCAGCTGGTCGAGGCCGCGGTGGTAGCCGGTGCGGGCGTACGCGTAGGCGGTGACCGGCTCGCCGTCGGCCAGCGCGAGCTCGGCGAGGCGGGCCCAGGCGGCGCTGTACGCCGGGAACGCCGCGGCGACGGCCTTGACCGCCTCCTCGGTGTCGGCCTTGGCCAGCAGCTCGGCGGCGTGCGGGTCGGCGGGCAGCTGGGTGGGCGCGGGCTCGGGCAGCAGGTTCGGCATGCCGCAATTACACCAGAGTGGAATATTGCCGCAGAGTCGAATATGCCCCGAACACGGCCTGACTGAACGGTTGAGCCCGCGTCCCGCGCACGGGGGTTATGCGCGACCAGCAGGCGTACTACAAATGAAAGTCCGGAGCCTCCCCAGGACCCGGTTAGCGATGGCTCGGTCCTCCGGATCGGGCCATCGCCCTTTGTGGGGGTTTGGCAGGATGACCCCGTGCCAACACCCCCACCTCCGGACGTCGTAGCGCTGCACGACCACTCGCCGGACGAGATCGAGTCCGCCGAGGAACTGCGCTTCCACCTCAGTCAGGGCACCCTCGCCGGCAAGATCGTGCAGGGCCTCGACCTCACCGCCGTGGACCTGTCGGTGATCGACGTCGCCGACTCGCTCTTCATCGGCTGCCACTTCGCGACGCTGGAGCACGTCGTCGACCTGATGCTGCGGCGCGCGGTCGTGGTGCCCGAGTTCGCCGGGATCCCCTACCCGACGCATCCTTCGCAGCTGTACAGCCCGGAGGACCTCGCCGCCGGCTTCGCCTCCGACGGGTTCGAGGGCATGTTCGACACGGTCGTGTACCGGCACTTCCGGGCCACGGGCGGCGCCACGCCGGAGATCCGCGAGGCGGTCGCGCAGCGCATGCACGACTCCGGGATCGACAACGCCCTGGCCAACGTGACCGCGGGCTGGATCGCCGCGCGCGGGCCGGCCGCGGCCGTCGGCATCATGGGCGGGCACGCGGCGAAGCGGGGCGCGGTGGAGTACCGCAAGGCCGCCGAGCTCGCCTGGCGCCTGTCCCGCGCCGACCGCCTGGTCGTGACCGGCGGCGGGCCGGGCGTGATGGAGGCGGCCAACCTCGGCGCCTTCCTGGCCGAGCACCCGATCGAGACGCTGCGCGAGGCGATCGACGCCCTCGCCGCCGCACCCGACTTCCACGACCACGACCCCTACACGTCGGTGGCGCTCGCCGTGCGCGACCGGTACGGCCGCCCGGTGCCGCCGGCGCCGGACTCGGCGGTGCTCGCCGACCACCCCGAGCAGCCGGAGGTCGACCCGGTCACGTGGGCCAGGCGCGGCGGCCTGGCCATCCCGACCTGGCTCTACGGCCACGAGCCGGCCAACCTGTTCGCGGCGAAGATCGCGAAGTACTTCTCCAACGCCATCCGCGAGGACACCATCCTGCGCCTGTCCCGCGGCGGCATCGTGTTCGCGCCCGGTATGGCCGGCACGGTCCAGGAGGTGTTCCAGGCGGCGACCAAGACGTTCTACGCCACCGACGGCGTCAGCGGCCCGTTCGTCTTCCTCGACGTCGAGCACTGGACCGAGCGGCTGCCGGTCCGCGGCCTGCTGGAGCCGCTCTTCGCCGCCTCGCCGGTCGGCGACCTGCGTGACCTCGTGCACCTCACCGACGACGTCGCGGAGGCGGCCGAGATCCTGACCGCGTAAGCCCGCCCGAACAGCACAACGGCCCGGCGGGATGCCGGGCCGTTGTGGATGTTCGGAACAGTTACTTGGCCAGCGTGGTGCCCGTCGAGCGAAGGTGCTCGCAGGCCTCGACCACGCGGCCGGCGAGGCCGGCCTCGGCGGCCTTGCCCCAGGCGCGCGGGTCGTACGCCTTCTTGTTGCCGACCTCGCCGTCGACCTTCAGCACGCCGTCGTAGTTGCTGAACATGTGGGCGGCGACCGGGCGCGTGAACGCGTACTGCGTGTCGGTGTCGATGTTCATCTTCACCACGCCGTAGTCGAGCGCCTCGCGGATCTCGGAGAGCAGCGAGCCCGAGCCGCCGTGGAAGACCAGCGACAGCGGCTTGTCCTTGCCGTACTTGGCGCCGACCGCGTCCTGGATCTGCTTGAGGATCTCGGGGCGGAGCTTGACGTTGCCCGGCTTGTACACACCGTGGACGTTGCCGAAGGTCAGGGCGGCCATGTAGCGGCCCTTCTCGCCGAGGCCGAGCGCCTCGACCATCGCCAGGCCGTCCTCGACGGTGGTGTACAGCTTCTCGTCGATCGCGCCGACGACGCCGTCCTCCTCGCCGCCCACGACACCGACCTCGATCTCCAGGACCACCTTGGCCGCGGCGGTCGCCGCCAGCAGGTCCTCGGCGATCTGCAGGTTCTCGCCCAGCGGCACCGCCGAGCCGTCCCACATGTGCGACTGGAACAGCGGCTCCTCGCCCTTGGCGACGCGCTCGGCCGAGATGGCCAGCAGCGGGCGGACGAACTTGTCGAGCTTGTCCTTCGGGCAGTGGTCGGTGTGCAGCGCGATGTTGACCGAGTACTTCTTCGCGACCTCGTGCGCGAAGGCGGCCAGCGCGACCGAGCCCGTGATCATGTCCTTGACGGTCGGGCCGGAGAGGTACTCCGCGCCGCCCGTCGAGACCTGGATGATGCCGTCGCTCTCGGCCTCGGCGAAACCGCGGATCGCCGCGTTGAGCGTCTGCGACGACGAGACGTTGATCGCCGGGTAGGCGAACGCGCCGGCCTTGGCGCGGTCGAGCATCTCGGCGTAGACATCGGACGAGGCGATGGGCATGACGGCGCTCCTTGACTATTGGATCGTGCGGTTTTTTTTGGAGCCGACAGTCGCGGACTCCACGCGGACCGCGCTGTCCCTGATACGGATTATCTCGCAGCGGCGTGTGTCCCTCGACGGCGGGTGACCTGCGTGTGCCCGGGAGGACTGCGGGGCTGGAATTGCCGCGGCGCGGAGGCGAACTGCCCGGAACAGTCGTACGGTTGAACACGGCCCGATCGGAGCCCGTACCGCGAAGAAGACCCACGGGAGACCACGAGCGAACAGGGAGCCCTCGCGATGACCCAGCCAGACGAGGAACTGCTGACCCTCGACGACCGCCTCGACCCCGACGTCCGCGACCCGGAGGCCTCGCCGGAGGACGCGGCCGAGCAGGCGCAGCCGGCGAACCCGCTGGATCGTCCGCACGCACCCCACGCCCGGCCCTGGGAGGCCACCGAGTACGACGCGATCGAGCAGGACCGCGAGGTCGACCTCGACGACGAGTACTAACCCTCAGACCTCGTACTGGGGGTGCGCGGCCAGCCACTCCCCGACCCTGCCGGTTTGCAGGGCGGCGTAGAGCCCGTCGCCCGGCGGTACGCCGGTCGGCAGCCTGATCGCCGTCACCCGCTGCGGGTCGACGGCGCGCAGTGCGTGGGCGAGGCCCGTGAGCGACCCGAGCGCGCCCGCGCCCAGGTGCAGCTCGAGCCCCTGCCCGGCCGCGGTGAGCAGCGCCGGCAGCCGGGCCGGATCGGACGCCGCGGCGGCGAGGGCGGCCAGGTAGGCGCGCACGGCCCGCTGGTCGCCGCTGCCGGCGGCGATGCGCAGGTAGTCGACGGCCTCGCGGGAGTCGAAATGGTGGCAGCCGGGCTCGTAGACCACGGGCGCGCGGCCGGGGCCGGGCTCGCCGAGGTTGCCGTTGTCGTCGTAGGCGAGGTGGCGCGACTGGACACGCCGCTCGACGCAGAGGTCGAGGCCGCCGGCCGCGTCGGTGATCGACTCCATCGCGGCGAGGTCGACGACCGCGCCGCCGTCGAGACGCACCCCGGCCAGCCGGCTGATCGCCTCGGCGGCGGGCTTGTAACCCCCGACGAGGTAGGCGCCGTCGGCTCGCTGCGGGCCCAGGCCCGGCAGGTCGAGCGGGAAGTCGGGCGGCACGACGATCGCATAGGCGGCGCGCGCGCCCGGGTCGATGTGCACAAGCACCAGGCTGTCGGCGCGCACCTGCGCGGGCGGCTCGTCGCCGGCCCGGTCGATGCCGACCAGAAGCAGGTGTATCGGTGCGCTCGAGGTGGCGGCCTGCGGGCGCGTGCCGTCCGGGCGGGCCGCTACCGGCACGGCGAGCAGCGCGACCGCGACGATCACGCCGGTGAACAGGCCCGTCCAGGCCCAGCGGCGGCGGGCCCGCCGGCGCCGGGCGCCGGTGAGGATCGCGGCGTGCAGCCCGGGCGGAGCGATCGGGACGAGGTTCTCGTGCCGGGCAAAGGTGTCGCGCAGCAGTTGGTCCATCACGGCGCCGCGCCCTTCGTCAGGGCCGGCCCTACCTGCGCCCGCAGGGTGGCCAGGGCGCGGGAGATCCAGGAGCGGACGGTGCCGACCGGGCGCCCGAGGACCTCGGCGATCTCGCCGTCGGTGAGGCCCTCGTAGTAGCGCAGCACCAGCGCGGCGCGCTGCTGGCGGGGCAGCCGGCCCAGCCAGACCCACACCTGGTCGCGTTCGGCCAGCCCGTCGGCGTGGTCACCGACCGCGCGCGGCTCCATGGTGGCCTCGAGGTCCACGCCGCGCAGCACGACCCGGCGCAGCCAGGAGCCGCGGTGCAGGTCGAAGTAGACATTGGTGAGCATGCGCTTGACGTAGCGCTCGGGCATGTCGGCGGCGGCGATCTGGCGCCACTTGAGCTGCGCCCGGATCATCGTCTCCTGGACGAGGTCCTGCGCCGTGTGCGGATCGCCGGCGAGCATGACCGCGTAGCGCAGCAGCGCCTGCAGCCGCGCCTCGACGAACTCCTCGAACGTCAATCGACCCCCAAAACCGAACCCGCCCGGCCCTGACCCTTAGACGGGTCGGAACCGGGCGGGCATTGCAGAGATCAGGGGATAGCGGTGAATCAGGGGATCAGGGGCGGGTAGCTCGGGTCGAGCAGGCCGCGGTCGCGCAGGGCGACGTAGAGCGGGGTCGACTCGGGGTAGTGGCCCCAGTGGTGGTCACCGTCGCCGACGCCGATGCCGCCGAGCAGTTGCTGCTGGACCTGGTTGAGCTTCGGCCACCACGGCTTGGACGGCAAGGCCGCCACCTCGTCGCGGATGGCGATCCAGCGGTACGTGTACCCGAGGAAGACGCAGCGGCGGGTGATCTCGGAGTAGTTGTCCGAGCGGGCGTGCCAGATGCGGCGGTCGAAGAAGACCACGTCGCCGGCCTCCACCTTGACCTGCTTCGCGCCGTCCGGCGCCGGCCACGGCACGTCGCGCTTCGGCGGACCGGGCAGCCAGTTGGTCTTGTGGCTGCCGGGGATGAGCGTCAGGTTGCCCCGGCCCTCCTCCGACACGTCGGAAAGCCAGTAGGCGAGCTTGACCGACAGCCGCGGGCGCGGGTCCGTCTCGATCTCGCGGTTCTGGCGGCCGCCGTCCTGGTGCCAGTGCCACCAGTCGGGCTTCGCCGCCGGGATCGTCGGGTGCACGTCGAGGTGCGAGTGGTAGATGTGCACGTTCCAGCCGAGCATCGACCAGACGAACGGGAGGGTCGCCGGGTGGTCGATCAGGTCGGCCAGCTCCGGGCAGCTGGTGACGGCGCTGAGCAGGTGCAGCGAGCCGTCCGCGGCCTTCGGGTGCGTGGCGTGCGCGACGTCGAGCACCGACGCGTAGTGGCGCACCTCGTCCGGGCTGAGAACACCCTTGAGCACAAGGTAACCGTCCGTGTCGAACTGCTCGCGCTGCTCGTCCGTCATCGGCACCCACCCGGTGCCAGTTGCCGCCCCGGCAGTCGTCGTCGCAGACATGCCCCGTCTCCAGTTCCGGCGCCTACCGCAGGCGCCTCCTTGGGACAGACGTATTTGGGATGCCTCGACAGAGGTCGTCCTTTCAGCCTTTATCTCATAGCCGAACGGTGTGCAACCGAATCGACGTTCATGACGTCGGTGTGACGCTAACGACTACTCAGCGTCACACCGCGAGGGAGACGGCGGCGTATCCGACCACCCGGTCGGCGGGCCCGCCCTCGTCCGCCGAGGTCGCCAGGTGCAGCAGGCGGGCGGTCGGGCGCAGGTTGCTCGCCCACTCGAGCAGCCCGCGCAGCGGGTATCGCCCGCAGGCGTCGCGCTCGCCGATCCGGTCCGGCTCGAGCCGCACGATCGCGTCGGCGGTAACCGCGTCGGCCCGCTGCGCCTGCTCCTGTGTCAGATAGTGCGAAAGATCGGTGCTGCACAGCACGAGCGAGCCGGGCACCGCGACGACCGACAGCAGCGCCGCGACGGCGTCGGCGCCGGCCACCCCGACGCACACCGGCAGCACCCGGGAGAAGCCGAGGACCTGCAGAAACGGGAGTTGTACCTCGAGTGAGTGCTCGAGCGCGTGCGGCGTGTCGTCGGCGACGGCCAGGCCGCCCGCCACCAGGTCCCGCGCGCCCTCGACGTCGATCTCGACCTCGCCGAGCGGCGTCGACCAGCGCGCGACCGTCGGCACCGCCGCGCCGCGCAGCGGCACCCGGTGCGCGGGGCCGAGGATCACCACCCGCTCGACCTCGCGGCCGGCCAGCCGGGAGTAGACGTGCGCGGCCGTCGGGCCCGACCACTGGTACCCCGCATGCGGAACGATGTATGCGAATGCGCCGTCGGCCTCCCGCGGTACCGAATCCAGCAGCATTTGCACGGATCGGCGCAGCTCGCCCGGGTCCGCCGGGTAGAAGCTGCCCGCCACCGCGGGTGGCCTCACGCAATGGTCACCGGCAGCCGCCGCCTTCCCCAGGCCCCGGCCGGGCCGTCGTAGACGCCCGGGATCGCATGGCCGCACGACTCGCAGCGGCCGTCGTCGGTGATCGCATACGACACCAGGTCGTACCAGTCGCGCACGACCGCCGCCGCGCCGCAGCCCGGGCAGGTGGTGGTCTGGCCGCCGGGGTCGTGCACGTTGCCGGTGTAGACGAAGCGCAGGCCGGCGTCGAGCGCGATCCGCCGCGCACGACTCAGCGTCGCCGGCGGGGTGGGCGGCACGTCGCGCATCTTGAAGTCGGGGTGGAACGCCGAGAAGTGCAGCGGCACGTCGGGGCCGAGGTGCTCCATCAGCCAGTCGCACTGCCGGCGCAGCTCGTCGTCGCCGTCGTTGTGTCCGGGGATCAACAGCGTGGTGACCTCGAACCAGACGTCGGTGCCGCGCAGGTACGAAAGCGTGTCCAGCACCTTGTCGAGCTTGGCGAACGTGATCTTCTGGTAGAACTGCTCGCTGAACGCCTTGAGGTCGATGTTGGCCGCGTCGATGTGCCGGTAGAACTCCTCGCGGGGCGCGGGGTTCATGTAGCCGGCGGAGACCGCGACCGCCTTGATGCCGCGCGCTCGGCAGGCGTCGGCGATGTCCATGGCGTACTCCATGAAGATCACCGGGTCGTTGTAGGTGAACGCGATCGAGCGACACCCCATTCGCTCGGCCGCGACGGCGAGCTGCTCCGGGCTCGCGGACGCGCCCAGCGTGTCGATCTCGCGGCTCTTGGAGATGTCCCAGTTCTGGCAGAACCGGCAGCCGAGGTTGCACCCGGCGGTGCCGAAGGACAGCACGGGCGTGCCGGGCAGAAAGTGGTTGAGCGGCTTCTTCTCGATCGGGTCGACGCAAAAGCCCGACGAGCGCCCGTAGGTGGTCAGCACGATCTCATCGCCCTCGCGCTGCCGGACGAAGCAGAAACCGCGCTGCCCCTCGTGGAGCCGGCAGTTGCGGGGGCACACGTCGCACTGCACCCGCCCGTCCTCGAGCCGGTGCCAGTGTGCGGTCGCCACCACCGCCATACCGTCGAGCCTAGTCCGCCATAATTCGGTCGGCCGTTGCATTTTTCGCCGCCATGCTTACCGGGTGCTGCTGACCGTCACGACCACGCACCGTCCCGCAACCGACCTCGGGTACCTGCTGGTGAAGCATCCGGATCGCATGCAGACGTTCGAGGTCTCCTCCGGCCGGGCGCACGTGTTCTATCCGGAGGCCACCGAGGAGCGCTGCACCGCCGCGCTGCTGCTGGAGGTCGAACCGGCGCGCCTTCGGGGCCGTGGCGGCGACGAGACGTTCACGCTGCACCAGCACGTCAACGACCGGCCGTACGCGGCCTCGAGCCTGCTCGCCGCGGCGCTGGGCCGGGTCTGGCGCACGGCCATGCGCGGCGACTCGCGCGACCGGCCCGACCTCGCCGCGACCGCGATCCCGCTGGAGCTGCGCATCCCGGCGCTGCGGGCCAAGGGCGGCGCGGAAGAGCTGTTCGCGCCGCTGGGCTGGACCGTGGAGGCGACACCGATCCCGCTGGACGCCGAGCGGCCGGAGTGGGGCCCCAGCCGGTACGTCGACCTGCGCCTCACCGGCACCGTACGGCTCGCCGACGCGCTGAACCAGGTGTACGTGCTGCTGCCGGTCCTCGACGACGCCAAGCACTACTGGGTCTCCCCGGACGAGGTGGAGAAGCTGCTGCGCGCCGGCACCGGCTGGCTCGCGGGGCACCCGCACAAGGCGCTCATCGCCAAGCGCTACCTCGCGCACCGTTCGGCGCTCACCTCGGCCGCGCTCGCCCGCCTGTCGGATTTCTCGGAGATGTCGGGCATTTCGGAGCGGAAGCCCGAGTCCCTCAACCTCCACCGCCGGGCCGCAGTGCTGGAGGCGCTGCAGAGGTCGGGGGCGAGCCGCGTGCTCGACCTGGGCTGCGGGACCGGCGCGCTCCTGGGCGAGCTGGCCCGCGACCGGCGGTACACCGAAATCGTCGGCTGCGACGTCAGCTCCGCCGCCCTCGAGATGGCCGCCCGCCGCCTGCACCTCGACCGGCTGCCCGAGCGCCAGCGCGCCCGCATCCGCCTGCTGCAGAGCGCGCTGACCTATCGCGACGACCGGCTCAAGGGCTACGACGCCGCCGTCCTCATGGAGGTCGTCGAGCACGTCGACCCGCCGCGGCTGCCCGCACTCGCGGCGAGCGTGTTCGGCCACGCGGCGCCCGCGACCGTGGTGGTGACGACGCCGAACGTCGAGTACAACGCCCTGTACCCGGGCCTGCCCCACGGCGGCATGCGCCACGCCGACCATCGCTTCGAGTGGGACCGCGCGCAGTTCGCCGCCTGGTGCGACGACGTCGCGGCCCGCTACGGCTACACGGTCACCCGCTCCGGCATCGGCACCGAGGACCCGGCCGCCGGCTCCCCCACCCAGATGGCGGTGTTTCGCAAGTGAAGCTCCCCGAGCTCTGCCTCGTGACCCTCGTCGGCGTGACCGGCTCGGGCAAGTCGACGTTCGCCCGCCGCCACTTCGCGCCGTCGCAGGTGCTGTCCTCCGACGCGTTCCGGGCCATGGTCGCCGACGACGAGAACGACCAGTCGGCCTCCGCCGACGCGTTCGACGCGCTGCACTACGTGGCCGGCAAGCGGCTGCGGGCCGGCCGGCTCACCGTCGTGGACGCCACCAACGTGCAGCGGCACGCCCGGGAGGCGCTGGTCGCTGTTGCCCGCGAGCACGACGTGCTGCCGGTCGCCATCGTGCTCGACGTGCCGGAGGCGGAGTGCTGGGCGCGCACCCAGACCCGCCCGGACCGCGACTTCGGCCGGCCCGTGGTCGCCCGGCAGCACCGCGACCTGCGCCGCTCGCTGCGCGGCCTCGCCCGCGAGGGCTTCCGGCAGGTGCACGTGCTGAGCGGCACGGACGAGATCGCCGCGGCGTCGATCTCCTACGAGCCGCTGTACAACAACCGCCGCGACCTCACCGGCCCGTTCGACATCATCGGCGACGTGCACGGCTGCCTGGCCGAGCTCGAGACCCTCCTCGTACGACTCGGCTATCCGGCGGGCGGCGCCGCACATCCGCAGGGCCGGACCGCGGTCTTCGTCGGCGACCTCGTGGATCGCGGGCCGGACTCGCCGGGCGTGCTGCGCCTGGTCATGAGCATGGTCGCCGCCGGCAGCGCCCTGTGCGTCTCCGGCAACCACGAGGCGAAGCTGCTCCGCAAGCTGCGTGGCGCCAACGTCTCGCTCTCGCACGGCCTGGCCGAGACGATGGCGCAGTTGGGCGATGACCCGGACGTTTCGGCCGATGTCGCGAAGTTCCTGGACAGCCTCATCAGCCACTACGTGCTCGACGAGGGAAGGCTGGTCGTCGCGCACGCCGGGCTCAAGGAGGCCTACCACGGCCGGGCCTCGGGCCGGGTGCGCTCGTTCGCGCTGTACGGCGACACCACCGGCGAGACCGACGAGTACGGGCTGCCGGTGCGCTACCCGTGGGCGACCGAGTACCGCGGCCGGGCCATGGTCGTCTACGGCCACACGCCGACCACCGACCCCGAGTGGATCAACAACACCATCTGCATCGACACCGGGTGCGTCTTCGGCGGCTCGCTGACGGCGCTGCGGTACCCGGAGCGGGAGCTCGTCTCCGTGCCCGCCGAGCGCGAGTACTACGCGCCGGTCCGGCCGCTCGCCCCCGCCGGCGGCGCCACGAGCGACGACGAGGCCATGGACATCGCCGACGTCATCGGCCGGCGCAGCCTGGAGACGCCGGCCGGTCGGGTCACCGTCGCGGCCGAGAACGCCGCCGCGGCCCTGGAGGTCATGAGCCGGTTCGCGGTCGACCCGGCGTGGCTGGTGTGGCTCCCGCCCACGATGGCGCCCGCGTCGACCTCTGCCCAGGAGGGGTACCTCGAGCATCCGGTCGAGGCGCTCGCCGACTACGCCCGGGCCGGCGTGCCCCGGGTCGTGTGCGAGGAGAAGCACATGGGCTCGCGGGCGGTGTTCCACGTGCGCCGCGACGGCGCGGGTGTGGTGTACACGCGGACCGGCCGCCCCTTCTTCGCCAACTCCGCGCCGCTGCTCGAGCGGGTCGTCGCGGCGATCGGCCGGGCCGGCCTGTGGGACGAGCTCGCCACCGACCGGCTGCTGCTCGACGCCGAGGTGCTGCCCTGGTCGGCGAAGGCCGAGCCGCTGATCCGCGACCAGTACGCGAGCGTGGCCGCCGCGGCCGGCGCCGCCCTGCCCGCGGCCCGCGCCGCGCTGGACGCCGCCGCCGCGCGCGGTATCGACGTCGGCGACCTGGCCGAGCGCTTCACCGCGCGGGAGTCGGCGATCGGCGCGTTCGCGGCGGTGTACCGGCGGTACTGCTGGCCGACCGACGGCCTGGCGGGCCTGCGGGTGGCGCCCTTCCACGTGCTGGCCACCGCGGGCGCGAACCACGCCCGCCGCGGCCACGAGTGGCACCTGGCGCTGGTGGACCGCCTGGTGGCGGCCGACCCGGACCTCTTCGCGCCGACCCGCCGGCTCGTCGTCGACCCGGCCGACCCGGACGGCGTCGCGGCGGCGACGCGATGGTGGCTGGAGCTGACCGGCGGTGGCGGCGAGGGCATGGTCGTCAAGCCCGCCGAGGACGCGGGTCCGCGGGTGCAGCCGGCGATCAAGTGCCGCGGGCGGGAGTACCTGCGGATCATCTACGGTCCGGACTACACCGAGCCGGCGCGCCTCGCCGCGCTGCGCGAGCGCCGGCTCGGCCGCAAGCGCGGGCTGGCCCTTCGCGAGCACGGCCTGGGCCTGGCCGCGCTCGACCTGCTGGCGGCCGGCGCGCCCGCGTGGCGCGTACACCAGCACGTCTTCGCGATCTTGGCCTGCGAATCGGAGCCGGTTGACCCTAGGTTGTAAGGAGACTCTCAGAAACCCTCACGTACCCTGGTGACCCGTGGAAGAAAAGACGCGCGCCGTGGGCGACCTGCTCGCCCTCAACCCTCTCGATGCGAAGGGGCTGCTGAGCACGTTCGGCGTGATCGGCGTCTGGCTGATCATGTTCGTCGAGACGGGGCTGCTCGTCGGCTTCTTCTTCCCGGGCGACTCGCTGCTGTTCCTGGCCGGCGTCGCCTCGTCGCCGGCCGCCAGCGAGCTGCTCGACACGAAGATGAGCCTGCCGCTGCTGCTCATCGGCGCTCCGATCTGCGCGATCGCCGGCGCCCAGCTCGGGCACTTCCTGGGCGCCCGCTACGGGCGGCGGATGTTCGACCGGCCCAACTCGCGGATCTTCAAGAAGGAGTACGTCGAGAAGGCCGAGCACTACTTCGCGAAGTTCGGCCCGGCCAAGGCCGTGGTGCTCGCCCGGTTCATCCCGGTGGTGCGCACCTTCCTCAACCCGGTCGCCGGCGTCGTCGGCATGCCGGCCCGGCAGTTCTTCCTGTGGAACGTCGTCGGCGGCATCCTGTGGACCGACGGCATCATCCTCGCCGGCTGGGCGCTGGCCAAGCAGATCAGCGACCTGATCCCGCCGGAGAAGATCGACACGTACCTGCTGCCGGCCGTGCTCCTGATCGTGCTGATCTCGGCGCTGCCGATCTTCATCGAGATCTTCCGCGGCTGGCGTGAGCGCCGCCGTGGTGGCGCCGCCCACGATCCGGCCAACGCCCCGACGGAGATCATCCCGGCCGTCCCGCCGGCGGACCGCCGCGGCAGCCACCGGGTGCGCGACTAGCTCGAACGGATCAGGGCCTGGAGGAAGATGTTGCCGATCTGCTCCGGGTCCTGAACCACGAAGGCCCGCCCGCCCGTCGTCGCCGCGATCGCGTCGAGCTCCTCCTTGTGCACGTCGGGGCCGATGCCGAGCAGCACCACGCGGACCGGGCGGGTCGGGTCGGTGGCCCGCTCCAGCTCCAGCTGCAGCGTCTCCAGGCTCATCCCGGACTTGGAGTTCGACCCGTCGGTGAAGACCACGACGGTGTTCGAGCGCCCCTCCTTGTAGCCCTCCTTGAGCGACTGGTACGCCGCGAGCACCGTGTCGTAGAGCCCGCAGACGTCGGTCGGCGCGGCCTTCGCGGCCGCCACGGCCGACGTCAGCCGCGCCCGCTGGCCCTTGTTGAGCTGGGACACCGGGACGACCTGCTGATAGTCCTTGCCGCCCGGCAGCCCCGAGGCGTACGCCCACAGCCCCAGCTCGCTGTCGTCGGTGAACAGCCCGAGGCCGTCGGTGGCCGTCTTGCGCAGCACCTCCAGGCGGGCCGGGCCGCCCTTGACGATCGGGCGGTTCATCGACGAGGTGACGTCGACCAGCGTCAGGACCCGCGACGGGGCGGTCGTCGCGTTCCAGTAGCCGAGGACGTCGGTGATCTTCCGTTCGTCGCTCAGCGGCCTGACCTGGGACTCGCCCTGCGACACCCCGTGCCCGGTCGGGAACGTCGCGCCGGTGGAGCCGTCGGCGCCGCGGAAGCCGCGCCGGGCGAACGCGCCGCGGTCGGCGTTGGCGAGCGTCGCGCGCAGCATCTCGGCGGCGGCGAGGCTGGCCGGCGGCTGGCCCGCGACCACGGCGAACGGGTAGTCCAGCGTCACCGCCGGGTCCAACGGGAGCGCGACGAGGTCGCCCGCCGGGGCCGCGAGCACCTGCTGCTCGCTGGTGATCACCGCCTGGCCGCCGGCGGCATTCTTCAGCAGGGTGGGCTGGTCCGCTGCCAGGGCGATGCTGCGGTACGCCCGGACCATGTCGACGAGCTTCTTCGGGTCGGTGACGATGCTGTCGTACAGCAGCCCGGCCCCCGCCAGCCCGGCCGTGCTGCGCCGCGGGTCGACCGAGCCGATTTGCAGCTGCTTCGCCGAGACCTTGCCGAGCAGGGTGCCGACCTGTGCGGCGCCGACGGTATGGGACCCCAGCGCGGTGGCGACCGGCTCGCTCGCGGCGAACACGACGGGGCTGACGGCGACCGAGGTGACCTGCGCGTCGAAGGCCTCCCGGTCCACGCCCTGCACGCGGGTGAGCCACGCGCTCGAGTCCGGGATCCACACGGTCGGCACGTCGCCGGGCGCCGGTGAGGGCGCGGCCGAGGCGCCCGGCACGACGCCGCCGCCGGCGCGGGCGGCGAGCAGGCCGGCGACGTCGGCCGAGTCGGCCGCCTTGACCTGCACCTGGACGCAGTCGCCGCCGACCTCGGGCTTGCCGGCGGCGAACCGGTCGGCGACCTCGCGGACGGCGGGCTCGATCTCGGGCGCGGCCGCGACGAGCAGCCGCACGCCGCCCGAGCACGAACCGCCGGCGCCGTTCACCACGCGCACGGTCACCAGCGCGACGGCGACGAGGGCCACCGCGACCGCGACGACAATGACGGGCGTGCGCAGCAAGCCGCTCCGCTGCCGTTCCTGCACCGTTCACGCCCCCTTGGCCTGGCCTTCAACAGGAGGACGAGTGTAAGCGGAGGATTTTTCAGGCCGTGGCGCCGGGCGTCAGCCAGTCGGTCGGGAGGGGTTCCACGGGGCGGCCGAGGAGCAGCATGCGGTACGTCAGCCTGGCGGCCTCTTCGAGATAGAAGGCGCGCTTGTGCGCGAGCTCGACGGAGTCGGCCACGACGGAGCAGCCGTGCCGGGACAGCACGACGCAGTTGGTGCCGTCGGCGCACGCTTCGGCGGCCAGGGCACCCACCTCGGTGCGGCCCGGCGGCACGAACGGCGTGGTGACCACGCTGCGCAGATAGAAGGCGTGGTCGGTGGTGACCAGCCGGATGGGCTCGCCGATCGCATCGAGCAGGAGGACCGTCTGCGGGTGCAGGTGCACCACTGCGTTGACGTCTGGGCGGGCCCGATACGTGGCGAGGTGGAGCGCGAACTCCGACGACGGCGCGGCCTTGGCATTGCTGTCAAGTGCCGCGCCGTCGGTGATTCGGATCCGAACGAATGAACCGCGGTCGAGCCGGTCGAGCCAAGTCCCGGCCGCGGTTACCCAGCATTCGTCGGCGCCTGGCGCCCGGGCGGACAGGTTGCCGCCTGAGCCCACGACTAGTCCGGCCTGCACGACCGCCAGCCCGGCGTGGGCAAGCTGGTCGCGGAGGTCGCCGTCCGGGTAGTGCTGCGAAGCCCTACCCGGCGCGGTCAGCGAGGAGCCTTCTTCGTCGCGCGCTTGCGCGGCGGGGTCAGCAGGTCGGCGATGGTGCCGATGGCGGAGGGCACGAGGCGGTAGAACGCCCACACACCCCGCTTCTCGCGCTCCAGCAGACCGGCCTCGGTCAGGATTCGCAGGTGGTGGCTCACCGTGGGCTGCGAGAGCCCGAGCGGGGCCGTCAGGTCACAAACACACGCCTCGCCGTCGGGAGCCGACTGGATCAGGCTCAGCAGCCGGAGTCGGGCCGGGTCGGCGAGCGCCTTCAGCACGCTCGCGAGACGCTCGGCGTCAGCGCGGTCAATCGGCTCGCCGGCAAGCGGCGAGGTCTGGGGCAGGGTCATCTCAGCCAGCGCAGTTCCCACGTTTTCCATCCTTCCACCAACACCATCGACCCGCCTGCATATGCGCAGGTCCGAATCGACAATTTTTCAGCCCTGTCGGCCGAGGTCGGCCGACAAAAATGCTGAGCGATAGCTCAGCCCCGCGGCGCGAACCGCCTTTTCCGCGCCTCTATCGACGATAACGGCCACACCGACCACCTCGGCGCCCGCCTCACGCAACGCCTCCACGGCCGTCAGCACACTTCCACCGGTAGTGGACGTGTCCTCGACCGCCAGGACGCGCCGGCCGGCAACGTCCGGGCCTTCGACCCGGCGCTGCAGACCATGAGCTTTGTCACTCTTGCGGACGACGAACGCGTCGAGCGGTCGTCCCCCGCGAGCGGCCGCCGCATGCAGCATCGCTGCGGCCACCGGATCGGCGCCGAGGGTCAGCCCGCCCACGGCATCGAACTCCCAGTCATCGACGAGGTCGAGCAGAACTCGGCCGACCAACGGCGCACCTGCATGGTGCAGCGTCAAACGACGGAGGTCCACGTACCAGTCGGCAACTTGTCCGGACGACAGCGTCACTCGCCCGTTGACCACGGCGAGGTCGCGTACGAGTTTCAGCAGGTCGTCACGGTCGGTCATGACCGAAGCGTACGCGCTAAATCTCCGCGGTGAATCGATGACCCGCACTCTCGGCCAAATTTAAGGCCGTCAAGGGGACAAGGGCGAATACGAAGGTGATCGCAGCGATCACCACGAGTGACGCGGGGGGTGATGGTAACGGGGGATAACGATGCACCGATGCCACACCGGCTAATCCGAATCTTGCTCTCATTAGATCGTTGCAATGCTCGATGCACGCGGCTGAGCTGCCGGAACAACCGAACGGCTGGTCCTGGGTCGACCAGACGCCCTATGGGAGCAATACCGACCGGCCATCGTCCGTTCGTACGTGACCACAATCATGCTCGATGCACCGGCCCAAATACACAGCAAACTCAATGCTTGTCGGGGTGCACGTATCGATCGCCGTGTGAGTGTTATCGATCCTCGTGCCCGATGCGTCCCCTGCTGTCCCGGGACGCACGCTGCAGCAATCCACGGGGCGCGTGGCGCATTCCGAAGACCGCCAGCTTGTACTTCCAGTCGGGCACGCTGACCATCCGCCCGCGACGCAGGTCGCGCAGGCCGTCCCGCACGACGGCACGGGCGTCCAGCCACAGCCACGACGGCGACCGGCTCACGTCGATGCCGGCGCGCTCGTGGAACTCGGTGCGGGTGTACCCCGGGCACAACGCCATGACCCGCACCCCCTTGCGGCGCACCAGCTGCGCCTGCGACTCGCTGAAGCTGGTGACCCACGCCTTGCTCGCCGGGTATGTCGAGCCCGGGCTCAGCGAGGCGAAGCCCGCCACCGACGAGACGTTGACGATGTCGCCCCGGCCACGCTCGACCATCGGCGGCAGCGCGGCCAGCGTCAGGCGCATGACGGCGTGGACGTTGAGGCGCAGCAGCTCCTCCTCGGCCTCGACGCTCGAGCGCAGGAAGGAGCGGTTGAGCGACCGCCCGGCGTTGTTGACCAGCAGGTCGATCGGGCGGGCCGGGTCGGCGAGCCGTGCCGCGACGGCGTCGCAGCCCTCGGCCGTGGCGAGGTCGGCCGGCAGCACCTCGACGGGCACGGGCAGCTCCTCGGCGAGGCCGGCCAGCCGCTCCCGATCGCGGGCCACGAGTACCAATGCATGACCCTCGGCGGCCAGCTCACGCGCGAAGGCGGCGCCGATGCCCGCGGTGGCACCGGTCACGAGGGCGGTACGCCGTTCGGTCACAGCCGCAATCTAGCCGAGACGGCGAAGGCCGGACGGGTCGTCCGGCCTTCGTGTGCTGTGCGGCTCAGGCTGTCGGCGGACCGTAGCCCGGCTGACCGGGCTCACCGGGCTGGCCCGGCTGGCCCGGCTGGCCCGGCTGGCCGGGGAAGCCGGGGCCGGGCGGAACCGGGGGCTCCCACTCCTGCTGCGGCTTGCGGAAGTACGGGTGCGAGGCCGGCAGCGCCAGCAGCACGATCGTCACCAGGATCGACAGGATCAGCACGATGCTCAGCACGGTGCTGAGCGGCATGTACCAGCCGGGGACGTCGGCGTAGACGATCTTCTGGTACTCGCTCCACGTCGGCAGCGAGGGGTTCTGCTTGCGAGCCTGGTCCCACAGCGCCGAGGCGAACAGCGCCGAGCCGAGGCCGGCGAGGCTGCAGCAGAACGCGATGCCGCCGAACACCCAGGTCAGGACGCGCCCGACCTGGTTGCCGCGGCTGACGAGGTAGCCGAGCACCACCAGGATCACGATGATCACGAAGCCGACGATGACCTCGACGGTCGAGCCGATCGCCAGCCCGGCGTTGCTCCCGTTGGTCACGCCGGCCTGGTCGTAGACCCGCTTCGTGCCGTCCGCGATCTTCTGGGCGTACAACAGCGAAAGGATCACGCTGATCACTTCGACGCCTGCAGCCACGAAAAGCAGCGTCGCGGCGAGGCTGACAGTGGACGGCCGGGCGCGCGGCGCCGGGGCCGGTACGGCGAAAGACATCGGGTTGGTACTCCTCCCAGGAAATGCCTGGGATCACCGTATAGATGTCACGCTAATCCCGCAGGCGCTCCGCAGCGTAGCGTCCGACGGTCGTGCTGCTCATGATGCAGCCACTGAACGTCTTGACCTCGGCGTCCTGCGCCTCGAGCTTGAGCCAGGCGGCCCGCCCGGCCGCCGCGTCGGCGTGCGTGAGCAGCTCGGCGGCGTAGACCCGGCCGGCCGGCGTGGCGCGGTCGAGGAGGGCCTCCAGGCGGGGGCGCAGGTCCGCGCCGTGCTCGCGCAGGCCCTCCTCGACGGCGAAGTAGGCCTTGGTGGCGGGCAGGAGGGTGCCGGCGATCCCGACACCGCCGAACGCCAGGGTGTCGGCGTCGGCGAGCAGGCGCAGTTCGTCGTCGAACACGTGTTTCTTCCAAAGCATCTGGCTATACCCTCCCACAGCTAACTAGCCGGCGGTCACCGTGAGCGCCTTCTTGTCGTCCGACAGGTCGACCAGGACCCGGTCACCGTCCCTGATTCCACCGGCCAGCAGTGCCCTGGCGAGCTGGTCGCCGATGGACGTCTGCACCAGGCGTCGCAGGGGGCGGGCACCGTACACCGAGTCATACCCAAGACTGGCCAACCAGTCACGCGCCTGGTCGGAGACCTCGAGCGCGAGCCGGCGATCGGCCAGCCTCCGGCCCAACGCATTGAGCTGGATCTCTACGATCGCACGCAGATCGTCTTGCGACAATGCGTCGAAGACCACCATGTCGTCCAGCCGGTTCACGAACTCCGGCTTGAAATGGCCCCGCACGGCGGCGATGACCGCGTCGCGGCGCTGTTCGGCGTCGAGCGTCGGGTCGTCGGCGAGCACCTCCGAGCCGAGGTTTGAGGTCAGGATCAGGATCGCGTTGCGGAAGTCCACGGTGCGGCCCTGCCCGTCGGTGAGCCGGCCGTCGTCGAGCACCGCCAGCAGCACGTCGAACACGTCCGGGTGCGCCTTCTCGACCTCGTCCAGCAGGACCACGGTGTAGGGCCGGCGGCGCACCGCCTCCGTGAGCTGTCCGCCCTCCTCGTAGCCGATATAGCCGGGCGGCGCGCCGACGAGCCGGGCGACGGTGTGCTTCTCGCCGTACTCGCTCATGTCGATGCGCACCATCGCCCGCTCGTCGTCGAAGAGGAACTCGGCCAGCGCCTTGGCCAGCTCCGTCTTGCCGACGCCGGTCGGGCCGAGGAACAGGAAGCTGCCGGTCGGGCGGTCCGGGTCGGCGATACCGGCCCGGGCGCGGCGCACCGCGTCGGAGACCGCCTGGATCGCGCGCTCCTGGCCGATGACGCGGCTGCCGAGCGAGTCCTCCATGCGCAGCAGCTTGGTCGTCTCGCCCTCCATGAGCCGGCCGGCCGGGATGCCCGTCCAGGACGCGACCACCGCGGCGATGTCGTCGGCGGAGACCTCCTCCTTGAGCATCGCGCCCGCGGACTGCAGGGCGGTCAGCTCCTGCTCGGCGCGCTCCAGCTCGTGCTGCAGGCCGGGGATCACGCCGTACCGCAGCTCGGAGGCCCGCGCCAGGTCACCGTCGCGCTCGGCGCGCTCGGCCTCGCCGCGCAGCTGCTCGAGCTGCTCCTTGGTGTTGGAGATCTTCTGGATGTGCTGCTTCTCGTTCTGCCAGCGATCGGTGAGCGCGGTCAGCTGCTCGCGCCGGTCGGCGAGCTCGGCGCGCAGCCGCTGCAGCCGCTCGGCCGAGGCGGGGTCGGGCTCCTTGGCCAGCGCCATCTCCTCGATCTCGAGCCGGCGCACGCTGCGCTCGACCTCGTCGACCTCGGTCGGCCGCGAGTCGATCTCCATGCGCAGCCGCGAGGCCGCCTCGTCGACCAGGTCGATGGCCTTGTCGGGCAGGAAGCGGTCGGTGATGTAGCGGTCGGAGAGCGCGGCGGCGGCCACGAGCGCGGCGTCGGTGATGCGCACGCCGTGGTGTACCTCGTAACGCTCCTTCAGCCCCCGCAGGATGCCGACGGTGTCCGCGGTCGTGGGCTCACCGACGACCACGGGCTGGAAGCGCCGCTCCAGGGCCGGGTCCTTCTCGATGTGCTCGCGATACTCGTCCAGCGTGGTCGCGCCGACCATCCGCAGCTCGCCGCGGGCCAGCATCGGCTTGAGCATGTTGCCGGCGTCCATCGAGCCTTCGCCCTTGCCGGCGCCGACGACCGTGTGCAACTCGTCCAGGAACGTGATGACCTGCCCGTCGGAGCCCTTGATCTCCTCCAGGACGGACTTGAGGCGCTCCTCGAACTGCCCGCGATACTGCGCACCCGCCACCATCGCGCCCAGGTCGAGGCTGACCAGCCGCTTGTTGCGCAACGACTCGGGCACGTCGCCCGCCACGATCCGCTGCGCGAGGCCCTCCACGATCGCGGTCTTGCCCACGCCGGGCTCGCCGATGAGCACGGGATTGTTCTTGGTACGCCGGGACAGCACCTGAATCACCCGCCGGATCTCGGCATCGCGGCCGATCACCGGGTCGATCTTGCCGTCGCGCGCGGCCTGCGTCAGGTCGACGCCGTACTTCTCCAGGGCCTGGAACGTCTGCTCCGGGTCGGCGGTCGTCACCTTGCGGTCGCCGCCGCGCACCTGCGGGAACGCCGCGACCAGCGTCTGCTCGGTCGCACCGGACTCCTTCAGCAGCGCCGCGACCGCGCCGCCCACGCGGGCCAGGCCGGCCAGCAGGTGCTCGGTCGAGGTGTACTCGTCGCCGAGGGGCCGCGCGATCTGCTCGGCGGCCGCGATCGCGTTGGCAAACTCGCGGGCGACGTTGGGATCCACGACGCTGGCACCGCGCGCACTCGGCAGCCGCTCGACGGCGTGCAGCGCGGCACGGCGCACGTCGGCGGGGTTGGCCCCGACCGCGCGCAACAGCCCGGCGGCGGTCGACCCGCCCGTGTCGAGCAGCGCCAGCAGCAGGTGCCAGGGCTCTACGGTCGCGTGGCCGCGCTGGCTCGCCGCGTCCACGGCGGCCTTGATGACCTCGCGACTTTTGGTGGTCAGGCGTTCGGCGTTCATCGACTCCTCGTTCCGATGCGTCCTACGGGAGGTACGACACCCGCGAGGTTGAGTCTATTCCACTCAACTCCGATTGGCGCGCGCTGTGGGTGCTTCGGGCGGTGGTTGCGGTCTCCTTGGGCGCTTCGCGCGGTGGTTGCGCGCTCTTGAGGGGCTTCGCGCGGTGGGTGCGCACTCCTGAGGGCGCTTCGCGCAGTGGGTGCGCGCTCTTGTGTGCGCTTCGTGCGCTGCTTGCTGTGGTGGGGGCGCCGGGGCTTGGCTACCTTGAGCTCACTGCTACGTGGGACCAGTCGCAGGACTTTGTTTTTACGGTGCAGAGCCAGACCTCGCCTGATTGCTGGGCGGGGTAGCCGAGGATTGTGGTTTCGTCCAGGCGGCGTAGGCGGAAGATCTGGCGGGCGCCCTGGTCGCGGGTGCGCTGCTGTTGGTCCAGGACCCAGACGCCCTGGCTGCTGGCGATCAGCACGGCGCCGCCCGGTAGGACCTCGGCGCTGAAGAGCTCGGTCACCTCGCGCATGCCCGTTGCCTCCTGCCAGGAGGAGTTCGTGCCCGTGGTGCCGGGCTGGCGGCGGGCGGCGAAGTGGGCGCCGACCAGCCAGACGTCGTCGCCGCTCGGGGAGACCACGGGCTTGACCGCGACGTTCTGGTCGGTGGAGTGTGCCGTGCCCTGGGCCTGCCAGGTGCGGCCCTTGTCGGCGCTGCTCCAGACGTTGATCGTGGTGCCGGGGGCCGGCGTGGCGGCGCCGCCGGTCGGCTGGGCGGTCAGCCACAGGGTGCCGTTGGCCGAGGCGGTCAGGCCGAGGTACTTGAACGAGCCGGCCGGGCGCGACGGGAGCGGCTGGCGGGCGCCGTCGGCGGCGATGATCCAAGGCTGGGCGTCCGGGCAGCCGCTGGCCGCGATGTCCTGGCAGCCGACCGAGTACTGCGGGTCGGCCAGGTTCAGCTCGACCGGTGGCGGGGTCAGCGGGCGCTTGTCGAAGGTGCGCCCGGTGTCCTTCGAGACGAAGTAGCCCGCCGGCGCCGCCTTGATCACCAGGACGTTGCCGCGGCCGAGGTGCATGTCCACGTCGAGGGCGTCGGTGAAGGGCAGCTGACGCTCCACCCAGCTTCCGCCGCCGTCGAGCGTCAGGACCAGCCCGACCTGGCAGGGTTGGCCGGCCACGCAGCTGGTGAACAGCGCGTAGCCGGTGTTGGGGTCGGCGAACTCCACGCCGCGCGGCGAGGTGCCCTTCGGCACGGGGACCACGTTCTGGCGGTCGTGCGGGTCCTCGGAGCCGTTCGGGGCGGGGACGTCCTCGTAGGAGACGTCGTCGGTCGGCGCGGCCTGCTCGGGCTCGGCACTCTTGCTCGGCGCGCAGGAGCCGGCGCTCAGCGTCGCGAGCAAGGCTGCGGCCAGCGCTACGGCCAGGGCCCGGCGGCGGCGTCTCACCAACGCCAGCGCCAGAATCTGCGCTGGTAGCGCACCCGGACGCTGCTGCTGCGCACCTCACCGTTGATCTTGAACGTGATGCCCTGCGCGCCGGTGTCGTATGCAGCCGGCACCTTCTGCCGCAGCGAGCTCGCGTGCGGCGCGATGCTGTCGATGTCGGCCGTGGCGCCGCGCGGCAGGACCAGGTCGATCGAGCTGGAGCGGGCCTCGAGCTGGATCTGTACCAGCTGGGTGGTGAACACGGCCTCGGTGAAGTCGAGCTTGACCGAGCCGGCGCGGGTGCTGATCAGCAGGCGCCGGGGCACGGACCAGCGGCCCTGGCGCTTGAGGTTGGACGAGTGGTTGCGGATCTCCAGCTGGTCCGGAACCGCGATCGGCCCCTTCTGCGGCAGGTCGCCGACATACGGCTCGATCTCGCCGAAGGTGCGCGAGCGCAGGACCCCGTCCACGCGCTCCTCGAACTCCGACAGCGTCAGCCGGCCCTCCGCGACGGCGGCGTTGAGCTGCGCCACCACGAGCTCCCGCTCGGCATCGGAGATACGCATGTCCGGACGGTCCGTGCTCACGACGACACTCTAATCCCGATCGTGAGTCATTGACATACTGCGTTTGCCGTCCACTTCCGGCGGAAAAATCCGGATATTCCAGGGTTTACCGAGCGTAAGGATCCTGTTCGGCTCTTCCCATGCAACCAGGTGGCGGGCTAAGTTGTCGCCGAAACCAGGACCTCTGGCGATGTGCCGGCATCGCTCGGTGATCACCCGCTGGCCACGGGAGCTGATGGTGAGCGTGACACAGGCGGGATTCCGAGGGTTTGCAAACCCCGTCGACCCTACCGCAGCCGAACTGCGCGCGTGGGCCTATCACCCCGACGCCTCCCTGCTGCAGACAATGCCCCCTGACTGGGACCTGCTGGTCGCAGGCGACCGCCTGATCGGCACGCTGTTCGAGCTGGCCATGGACCCGGCCTGCCCGGCACGCCGCTTCGCGCTGCACTGCCTCTACATCTACGCCGCGGACGGCATTCGCACCCACTTTCGGGCCCACCCGAAACGCCGCCTGCGGAAGTTCGTGGAGCAGGCCGAGGAGAACGGCGACGAGATCCTCACGACGTGGGCCCACAACGCGAGGATGCTGCTGGCCCGCCCCGAGCTCTTCGAGTACCACGACTGGTGCGAGGGCGGCCTGGTCCGCCAGCCCCGC
The DNA here is from genome assembly GCF_039537565.1 of Dactylosporangium darangshiense. Lineage (NCBI taxonomy): Bacteria > Bacillati > Actinomycetota > Actinomycetes > Micromonosporales > Micromonosporaceae > Dactylosporangium > Dactylosporangium darangshiense. Next base: position 614,164 of record NZ_BAABAT010000001.1, on the reverse strand, counting down.
CGCCTGAGCTGACAGCCCGCGAAAACGCCGAGGGGCGCCTCATCACTAAGGCGCCCCTCGAACGTGACCACACCCTTTGTGTGCGCTCCGGTCAGCCTCCGGATCGCACCGCACCATTCCCACCAGGGGTTGTGCCCAGTGCCCGCGCCCGTCAAACGTTCTTTGACGGGCGCCATACGACCAGGGCCGTCTGGTGCTGGTTGGATGGGACGAGGTCGCGGCGGGGGAAGCCCGCGGCCTCGATCTGTGCCAGCCGTGTGCGCAGGCGGACCACCTCGGCCTCGAGATCCGCGACCCGCTGGCGCAGGTCGCCGACGAAGCCCTCGAGCTCGATGATCCGCTTGATGCCGGCGAGGTTGACCCCCTCCTCCTGGCTCAGGCGTTGCACCTCGCGCAGCAGCGCCACGTCGCGCTCGCTGTAGCGGCGGCCGCCGCCGGAGGTGCGGCCGGGCTGCACCAGGCCCATGCGGTCGTACTGCCGCAGGGTCTGCGGATGCATCCCGGCCTGCCGGGCCGCGATGGAGATGATCAGCACCTTGGCGTCGGAGACCGTCTCGAAGCGCAGGAAGACCTCGTGCTCCGCGGCGTCGTCGTCATCGTTCATAGCTGCTGCGCTCCCGTGCGATCGCGTCGAGCCGCTCGCGAGGAGCCGGCGGCGCCGCGGCCGCATAGTCGGACAGGGCCTGCCGGGCCGCCTCGGACAGCTCGGCCGGCACGTGAACGTCGATGGTGACCAGCAGGTCGCCGACGTTGCCGTCGCGCCGGGCGACGCCCTTGCCGCGCACCCGCAGCGTCCGGCCGCTCGGGGTGCCCGGCGGCACCCGCAGCGTCACGGTCGCGTCGAGGGTCGGCACGCGCAGGTCGGCACCGAGGGCCGCCTCCGCGAACGTCACCGGCACCGTCAGCGTCAGGTCATCGCCGCTGCGGCCGAAGACCGAGTCGGGCCGGACCTTGATGAGCACGAACAGGTCGCCGGGCGAACCGCCCCGCGTGCCCGGCTCGCCCCGGCCGGCCAGCCGGATGCGCTGGCCGTCGGAGACTCCGGCGGGGATCCGCACGTTGATCGTGCGGGTCTTGGTGACCCCGCCGGTGCCGTGGCACTCCGGGCACTTCTCGTCGACGATGGTGCCGACGCCCTGGCACTCGCGGCAGGGCTCGGTGAAGCTGAACGAGCCCTGGTTGCTGCTCACCACGCCGTGGCCGTGGCACTTGGGGCACGTCCGTGGGGCCGTGCCCGGCGCCGCGCCGTTGCCGTGGCAGGTCTCGCAGGTGCCGGGCGTGCGCAGGGTGATCGGCAGCGTCGCACCCTGCACCGCGTCGACGAAGTTGAGCACGACCTCGGTCTCGACGTCGCGCCCGCGGCTTCGGCGCGCGGTCGTCGGGCCGCCGCCTCCACCACCCGAGAAGATCGAGCTGAACAGGTCCGAGAAGCCGGCGCCGCCGAAGCGGCGATCACCGCCGGCGCCGCCGGTGCTCGCGCCGGCACCGGCGTTGCCGAACAGGTCGGTGAAGTCGAACCCGGGGCCGCCCGCCCCCGCCGGGCCGCCGGCCCGGGCGTTGCGACGGAACTGGCCCGCGCCGAACAGCGACCGCATCTCGTCGTACTCTTTGCGCCGCGCCGGGTCGGAGAGCACGTCGTATGCCTCCGACACCGCCTTGAACTGCTCCTCGGCCGCCGCGTTGTTCGGGTTGCGGTCGGGGTGCAGCTCGCGCGCGAGCTTGCGGTACGCCTTCTTGATCTCGTCGGTGGGAGCGGATTTGGTGACGCCCAGAACCGCGTAGAAATCCTTTTCCAACCAGTCCTTCGAACTCATTGCGCCACCTCCTCCAGGCGTGCGTCTACTCCGGGTCGGCTACCGCGACCAGCGCCGGTCGCAGTAGCCGCTCGCCGAGGAGGTAGCCGCGCCGCATCACGTCGATGCAGGTCGGCTCGGTCACCTCGGCCGAGGTCAGGTGGGCAACCGCCTCGTGGCGGGTCGGGTCGAACGGGTCGCCCTTGGCACCGAACACGGTCAGCCCGAACTTGGTCAGCGCGGCGTTGAGCTGCTCCGCCACCGCCCCGAACGGCCCGACCAGGTCCCCGTGCTCACGGGCCCGGTCGAGGTCGTCGAGGACGGGCAGCAGCGCGCCCAGCACGTTGGCACTGGCCTGCTCGACCACCAGCGCCCGGTCGCGGTCGACCCGCTTGCGGTAGTTGGCGTACTCGGCGGTGACCCGCTGCAGGTCCCGCGTGCGCTCGTCGAGCTCCGTGCGCAGGGCCGCCAGCTCCGCGCCCAGCCCGTGCTGGTGCGCGTCGTCGGTCGTGCCCTGCGCCGCTGCCTGGTTTGTTTCGGCCGTGGCGTGAACCGTGAACTCCTCGTCCACGATCTCGCCCTCGACCGGCTTCTCCTCCTCCGGCTCCGCAGTGGCCTCGGCCGTCACGTCGGTCTCCTCGACCGGCTCGACAGCGTCCGCCTCGGGCGCCTCCGGCGCGGCCGGCTCCTGCGCATCCGTCACTTCTTGTTGTCCTCGTCGATGATCTCGGCGTCGACAACGTCGTCCGGCCCGTTGCCGGACGTCGCGCCGGTGCCCGCGCCGCCCGCAGCGCCCGTGGCGCCGCCCGCGTCGCCGGCCGCCTGCTGGCGCTGCTGCTCGTACAGCGCGCTGCCGGCCTGCTGCGAGACCTGGGCGAGCTTCTCGTGCGCCGCTTTGATCCGCTCGGTGTCGTTGCCGCCGAGCGCGCTGCGCAGGTCGCCCAGCGCCTCGTTCATCTGCTCCTTGGCGTCGGCCGGGATCTTGTCGCCGCTCTCGGCGAGGAACTTCTCGGTCTGCCACTGCAGGGCCTCGGCGAGGTTGCGGGTCTCCGCCTCCTCGCGGCGGCGCTTGTCCTCGTCGGCGTGGTCCTGCGCGTCGCGCATCATCCGCTCGATGTCGTCCTTCGGCAGCGCCGAGCCGCCGGTGATCGTCATCGACTGCTCCTTGCCCGTGCCCAGGTCCTTGGCGGACACGTGCACGATGCCGTTGGCGTCGATGTCGAAGGTGACCTCGATCTGCGGGACGCCACGCGGCGCCGGCGGGATGCCGGTCAGCTCGAAGGTGCCGAGGCGCTTGTTGTACGCCGCCATCTCCCGCTCGCCCTGGAAGACCTGGATGAGCACGGAGGGCTGGTTGTCGTCCGCGGTGGTGTACACCTCGGAGCGCTTGGTCGGGATGGTCGTGTTGCGCTCGACCAGCTTGTGCATGATGCCGCCCTTGGTCTCGATGCCCAGCGACAGCGGGGTGACATCGAGCAGCAGGACGTCCTTGACCTCGCCCTTGAGCACGCCGGCCTGCAGGGCGGCGCCGACGGCGACGACCTCGTCCGGGTTGACGCCCTTGTTGGGCTCCTTGCCGGTGAGCTGCTTGACCAGGTCGGTCACGGCCGGCATACGGGTCGAGCCGCCGACCAGGATGACGTGGTCGAGCTTGGCCAGGTTGATGCCGGCGTCCTTGATCGCCTGCTCGAACGGCACCTTGGTGCGGTCCAGCAGGTCCTGCGTCATCCGCTGGAACTCCGAGCGCGACAGCTGGGTGTCCAGGTGCAGCGGGCCGTCGGGGCCCGCGGTGATGTAGGGCAGGTTGATCGAGGTCGTGGTCGCGGCGGACAGCTCGATCTTGGCCTTCTCGGCCGCCTCACGCAGCCGCTGCATCGCCATCTTGTCGGCGGACAGGTCGATGCCGTGCTGGCCGCGGAAGGTCTTGACCAGGTGGTCGATGATCCGCTCGTCCCAGTCGTCGCCGCCGAGGTGGTTGTCGCCGGAGGTCGACTTGACCTCCACGACGCCCTCGGCGAGCTCCAGGACGGAGACGTCGAAGGTGCCGCCGCCGAGGTCGAAGACCAGGACGGTCTGCTCCTTGGAGCCCTTGTCCAGCCCGTACGCCAGGGCGGCCGCGGTGGGCTCGTTGACGATGCGCAGCACGTTGAACCCGGCGATCTCGCCGGCCTCCTTGGTGGCGGTGCGCTGCGCGTCGTTGAAGTATGCCGGCACGGTGATGACCGCGTCGGTGATCTGCTCGCCCAGGTAGGCCTCGGCGTCGCGCTTGAGCTTCATGAGCACCCGCGCGGAGATCTCCTGCGGGGTGTACTTCTTCCCGTCGATGTCGATGGCCCAGTTGGTGCCCATCTCGCGCTTGACCGAGCGGATGGTCCGGTCCGGGTTGGTGACGGCCTGCCGCTTGGCGACCTCACCCACAAGGACCTCACCGTTGCGGGCGAACGCGACGATCGACGGCGTCGTGCGCGCACCTTCGGCGTTGGCGATGACGCTGGGCTCGCCGCCCTCCAGGACACTGACCACCGAGTTGGTGGTTCCGAGGTCGATGCCGACCGCACGTGCCATAGCTGCTTGACCTCCATGCGGCAGTCGACGTTGGTCGCCGGCTGCGAAGTTGAGTGACAGTCACTCAATAGTGCCACGAGTCGCTCGATCGTCAAGTGGAACCTTGAGCCCAGTTGACGCAACTCCTCCGGGCCCGGGGTGATTCCCGCGTGTGATTGCGCTCCGTCGCATCGATGCTCACGCGCATTACGTAGCGCTGACGAGCCGTATCGGGCACGCTTTACCCGTGACCACACAGGGCGAGTCGGTGTCCGCCCGGTCGGCGGCCGCAGACCCTTCGGCGGATGGCCCGTCGTCCGGTCGTCCACCGCGCCCGCGCCAGCCGGACCAGTCGCTCGTCGGCGCCCTGGTGGGTCTGCGCGACACGGTCAAGGGGACCCGGTTCGCCCTGCCGCTGCCCAGCGCCGAGCGCGCCGACACGGTCGCCGGTGCCATGGTCGCCCAGCTCGACGACTACCTGCTGCCGCGGCTGGAGCGCCTCGACGCGCCGCTGCTGGTCGTGGTCGGCGGCTCGACCGGCGCCGGCAAGTCCACCCTGGTCAACAGCCTGGTCCGCACGCCGATCAGCCCCGCCGGGGTGCTGCGCCCGACCACGCGCGCCCCCGTCCTGGTCTGCCACCCGGCCGACATGGCCTGGTTCTCCCGGGCCAACCTGCTGCCGTCGCTGACCCGCACGACCGGGCCGAGCACCGACCCGCGCTCGCTGCAGGTCGTCTCCGCACCGGCGCTGTCGCCCGGCCTGGCGCTGCTGGACGCGCCCGACATCGACTCGGTCGTGGACGCCAACCGCCAGCTGGCCGGGCAGCTGCTGGCCGCCGCCGACCTCTGGCTGTTCGTGACGACCGCCGCGCGGTACGCCGACGCCGTGCCCTGGACGTTGCTGCAGACCGCCCGCAACCGGGGCACCGCCGTCTCGCTGGTGCTCGACCGGGTGCCCGGCGGCGGCGCCGCGGACGAGATCGGCCCGCACCTGACCCAGATGCTGCGCGACCACGACCTCGGCGGCGTGCCGCTCTTCGTGCTCCCCGAGACCCGCCTGGACAGCCAGGGCCTGCTCACCGAGGGGCAGATCGCGCCGCTAGCCGACTGGCTGGGGCGGCTCGCCCGCGACGCCGAGGCCCGGGCCGCGGTCGTGCGCCAGACCGTCGGCGGGGCCATCGACGCGCTCACCATCGACGTGGTGATCCTGGCCGCGGCCGCCGAGGACCAGGTCGGCGCGGCTCGCGCGCTCGGCGAGGCGGTCCACGTGGCCTACCGGGCCGCGACCGAGTCCGTCGAGAAGGGCATCCACGACGGCGCCCTGCTGCGCGGCGAGGTGCTGGCGCGATGGCAGGAGCTGGTGGGAACCGGCGACATCATGCGCGCATTGCAGGCCCGGGTCGGCAAGCTGCGCGATCGCGCGGTGGCCGCGTTCACCGGGCGGCCCGCGCCCGGGGAGCAGTTCCAGCAGGCGCTCGGCTCCGGGCTCGCGGTGCTGCTCAAGGGCGCCGCCACCGACGCCGCGGAGCGGGCCGGCACCGCTTGGCGGGCGCACCCGTCCGGTGCGGCGCTGCTGGACGCCGCGCCGGGGCTCGTGCACCCGTCCGAGGACCTCGGCGAGCGCATCGACCGGCTCATCCGCGACTGGCAGCGCTCGGTGCTGGAGCTGGTGCGCACCGAGGCCGGCGACAAGCGGGTGGTCGCCAAGGCCAGCGCCTACGCGGTCAACGCGACCGGCCTGCTGGTCATGGTCAGCGTCTTCGCGGCCACCGCGTTCATCCCGACCGGCGCCGAGATCGCGGTCGCGGGCGGCACCACGATCGCGGCGCAGAAGGTGCTGGAGGCGATCTTCGGCGACCAGGCCGTCCGCTCGCTGGCCGAGCGCGCCCGGCGGAGCCTGGCCGAGCGGGTCGCCGCGCTGTTCGACGCCGAGGCCGAGCGCTTCCGCAGCGTGCTGGACGGCGCCGGGGTCGACGAGGAGCTGTCGCCGCGCCTGCGCGCCCTGAGCGTCGCCATCCACAACGCGCGGCCCGAGGTTGACGAATGAGTCTGGTGGAGCGAATCAAACAGGTGGTACCACGGCAGCAGCGTCCGGTCGACGCGGACCTGCTGCACACGCGTGTCGAGGCGCTGCGCCGCTTCGTCGCGGCGGCCGAGAACCACGTGCCCGAGGACCAGCTCGTCGCCGCGCGCACGGTGATCGACCGGGCGGGCGAGCGGCTTGCGCTCTCCCGCGCGCACACCGTCGTCGCGCTGGCCGGCGCCACCGGCAGCGGCAAGTCCAGCCTGTTCAACGCGCTCGCCGGCTTCCAGCTCTCCCGGGTCGGGGTCCGCCGGCCGACGACCGGCGTCGCCCACGCCTGCGTGTGGGGCGAGGCCGGCGCGGCGCCGCTGCTGGACTGGCTCGGCGTGCCGCCCAACCGGCGCTTCACCCGGGAGAGCGCGCTGGACGGCAACGACGAGGCGGCGCTGCGCGGGCTCGTGCTGCTCGACCTGCCCGACTTCGACTCGATCGAGGCCCGGCACCGGCTCGAGGTCGATCGGCTGCTGCGCCTGGTCGACCTGGTGATCTGGGTGCTCGACCCGCAGAAGTACGCCGACCGAGTGGTACACCAGCAGTACCTCGCCCAGTTCCAGCGCCACCGCGACGTGACCGTGGTCGTGCTCAACCAGGCCGACCGGCTCAGCCGCGCCGACGCCGAGCGGCTCGTGGTCGACCTGCGCCGGCTGCTCGACGCCGACGGCCTGGCCGGCGTGCCCACCTTCCCGACCTCGGCCAAGGGCCAGCCCGGCCTGGCCACGCTGCGCAGCGGGCTGGAGCGCGCCGTCGCGGCCCGGGCGGCCGCCCTGCTGCGCCTCAACGGCGACGTCAACCAGGCGGTCGCCGACCTGCAGCCACTGGTGGCTTCGGGAGCCAAGGCCTCCGCGGCGGTACCGCGGGCCACGGTCGACAACCTCGCGCACGCACTCGGCGAAGCCGCCGGCGCCCCGATCGTGGCGGCCGCGACCGAGCGCACCTATCGCCACCGCGCGACCGGCACGCTCGGCTGGCCGTTCCTGCGCTGGATGCGCCGGATGCGCCCAGACCCGCTGCGCCGCCTCCACCTCGAGGGCGGCCCGGTCGCACGCCCCGAAGCGACCTCCCTGCCGGAGTCGACGGCGGCGCAGAAGGCGGCCGTCACCCTCGCCTCCCGCGAGGTCGCCGCGGTCGCCTCGGAGGGACTGCCGGAGCCGTGGCCGGCCGCGATCGCCGCCGCGTCGCGATCGCGGGTCGACGACGTGCCCGACGCGCTCGACGTCGCCGTGGCCTCGGCCGACCTCGGCGTCGTCACCAAGCCGCTGTGGTGGCGGCTGGTCGGCGCGCTGCAGTGGCTCGGCGCCGCGACCGCGCTCGCCGGGCTGGTGTGGCTCGCCGTGCGGGCCTTGTTCGCGCTGCTCGGCCTGCCCAGCCTGGACGGGCCGACGGTCGGGGCCGGCATACCGCTCGCGACCCTGCTCCTCGGCGGCGGCCTGCTCTTCGGCGTGCTGCTCGCCGTCGTGATGCGGCCCTTGGTCGTCATCGCCGCCCGCCACGCGCGGGCCCGGGCCGAGCGTCGGCTGCGCGAGTCGATCGCCGCCGTGGCCAACACCCACATCGTCGTGCCGGTGCAGGAGGTGCTGCGCTCGTACGATGACGCGCGTGAAGCCCTCGCCGCTGCCGCCTAGGATCGCCCGGCTCGTCCGCCCGGTTCGCCGCCTGTGCTTCGCCGGCCTCGGCCTGGTCAACCTCGCGTGGGGCGCGTGGGCCGTCGCCGCGCCCGCGCACTTCTTCGCCACGTTCCCCGGGTTCGGGCTGCACTGGACGGCGAGCTACCCGCCGTACAACCAACATCTCATCGTCGACCTGGGCGCGACCATGCTGACGCTGGCGACGCTGTTCGCCGCGGCGGCGATCGCGGACCGGCCCGCGGTGAGCTGGGTCGTCGGGCTCGCGACCGCGGTCTTCGGCACGCTGCACTTCGGCTACCACGCGCTGCACGCCGGGCACATGGGCACGACCGATCGGGTGCTGAGCCTGTTGAGCCTGGTCGGCGGGGCCCTCGTGCCGCCCGCCATCGCGGCGACACACCACCTGGAAGAGGCCGGCTGATGGACCTGCAGTACCTCCGCGAGCACCCGGCCCAGCTGCCCGTCTTCATCAAGCACCAGCGGATCCGCGAGACGCCGGTGCCGGGCGGTTCGATCTGCGTCGCGCAGCGGCTCACGCTCGACGACGGCGGCTCGATCTTCGCCAAGTCGCTCGCCGACCCGCCCGCGGGCTTCTTCGCCGCCGAAGCCGCCGGCCTGCGCTGGCTGCGCGAGGCCGGCGCGGTGCCGGTGCCCGAGATCATCGCCGAGCTGCCGGACATGCTCGCGCTGGAGTGGATCGACCACGGCGAGGCCACCCCGTCGGGCGCGGAGGAGCTCGGGCGCGGGCTGGCGCGGCTGCACCGCTCGGGCGCGGAGGCGTTCGGTGCGCCCTGGCCCGGGTACATCGGCAGCCTCCCGATGCCCAACGAACCCTCCTCGCTGCCGTGGGGCCAGTGGTTCGCCCGCTTCCGGATCCGCCCCTTCCTGGAGGCGTCGACCGGGGCGCTCGAGCCCGCCGACATCGCCGGGGTGGAGCGGGTGATGGCCGGCGTCGACTCCTACGGCGGCGACGAGCCGCCGGCGCGCATCCACGGCGACCTGTGGCCCGGCAACGTGCTGTGGGACCGCCGGGGCCGCGGCTGGCTCGTCGACCCGGCCGCGCACGGCGGGCACCGCGAGACCGACCTGGCGCTGCTCGGCCTGTGGGGCGGCGCGCCCTTCTACGACCGGCTGCTTTCCGCATACCGGGAGGCCTGGCCGCTCGCCGACGGGTGGGAGCGGCGGGTCGCATTGCACCGGCTGTACCTCATGCTGGTGCATACCGCGCTGTTCGGTGCGCAGTACCGCGAGTCGGTCCGCTCATTACTTCGCGCCCTCTGACCAAGACCCAGTTTCGGGTACCGTTCGACGCATGACCCTTTCGGTTCCGCACGAACCTCCGGGGGCCGGCCTGGCGGACCGGCACGGGCGAGTGGCGACCGACCTGCGGGTCTCGCTGACCGACCGGTGCAACCTGCGCTGCAGCTACTGCATGCCCGCCGAGGGCCTGGACTGGCTGCCCAACCCGGCGCTGCTCACCGACGCCGAGATCGTGCGCCTGATCGACATCGCCGTGCACCGCCTCGGCATCACCGACGTCCGCTTCACCGGCGGCGAGCCGCTCGTGCGCCGCGGCCTGACCGAGATCGTCCGCGCCGTGGCCGCGATGCCCCAGCGCCCGCGGATGATGCTCACCACCAACGGCATCGGCCTGGCCCGCCTCGCCGCGCCGCTGGCCGAGGCCGGGCTGGACCGGGTGAACGTGTCGCTGGACACCACCGACCCCGTGCGTTTCAGAGAGATCACCCGCCGCGACCGCCACGCCGACGTGGTCGCCGGCCTCGCCGCCGCGGCCGAGGCGGGCCTGGTGCCGGTGAAGATGAATGCGGTACTCCTGCGCGGCGTCAACGACGACGAGCCCGTCGAGCTGCTGCGCTTCGCCCTCGAGCGCGCCTACGAGCTGCGCTTCATCGAGCAGATGCCGCTCGATGCCGGCCACACCTGGCGGCGGGAGGAGATGGTCACCGCCGCCGAGATCCTGGCCGGCCTGCGCGCCGAGTTCACGCTGCTGCCCGACCCCGACGCGCGCGGCGGCGCGCCCGCGGAGACCTGGGTGGTCGAGGGCCACGCCGGCGTCGGCGGCCGCCCCGCCAAGGTCGGCGTCATCGCGAGCGTGTCGAGCCCGTTCTGCGGCGCCTGCGACCGCACCCGCCTCACCGCCGACGGCGCGATCCGATCCTGCCTGTTCAGCCAGGAGGAGATCGACCTGCGCGGCGCGCTGCGCTCCGGCGCCACCGACGAGGAACTGGCCGACCTGTGGCGCAAGGCCATGTGGGCCAAGCCGGCCGGGCACGGCATCGACGACCCGCGGTTCCTGCAGCCGGCCCGCCCGATGTCCGCGATCGGCGGCTGAGCGGCCATGTCGCTCCCACGCCGCTCGCCCGCGCCAACTGCCACGATCGGCGGCTGAGCGGCCGTGTCGCTCTCCCGCCGTTCACCCGCACCAACCGCCGCGATCGGAGGCTGACCCCTCAGTGCTGCTCGTGCGTTATTTCGCCGGTGCCCGTGCGGCCGCCGGCGTCCCGGAAGAGAAGATCGAGGCGGCGACGCTGGGCGACCTGGTCGCGACGATCACCGCGGAGCGCCCCCGGCTGGCCTCGGCCCTGACCGCCTGCTCCTTCCTCGTCGACGGCACCTCGTGGCGCGACCGCGACGCCGCCCTGCCGGCCACCGCGACGATCGACGTGCTGCCCCCGTTCGCGGGCGGCTGAGCCGGTGATCTTCGCGCTGCTGGCGGTGGTGCTCGTCATCATCGGAGCCATTCACTGGTACCTCTGGAAGCGCCTCGTCCGCGACACCACCCGCACCCGTCGCGCACGCCGGATCGGCACCGCCGTCGCGGTGGTGCTCGCCCTGATCATCCCGGCGACGCTGGCCCTGTCGCGGACGCTGCCCCACTCGCGGCAGCCGCTGGTCGCGTGGCCCGGGTTCCTGTGGCTGGCGATCATGTTCTACCTGCTGGTGACGCTGCTGATCCTGGAGCTTCCCCGCCTGGCGCTTCGCCTCTGGCTTCGCCGCCGTGAGGTTCGCTCGGGCAGTGGTTCCGACAGTGGTCCGGTCAGTGGTTCCGACGGTGGTCCGGGCAGTGGTTCCGGCAGTGATGCAGACAGTGGCTCCGACGTTAGCTCCGGCAGTGGTTCTGACATTGGCTCCCGCGTTGGTTCCGACATTTCTTCTGACGACGGAAATGTCGGAAATATCCCTCGCGGAGCGGGGGATATTTCCGGTTCGAGCAAAGCGTCCGGCCAGGGTTCGAGCAAAGCGTCCGGCGAAGGCTCGGGCGAGGCGTCCGACGATCAGAGCGCGTTCGCGGCTGCCGCGCCGCCGCGGACCGTCGACGAAACGGACGAGCGGTTCGATGCGGGGCGGCGGCTGCTGCTCGGGCGGTCGCTCGCCGTCACCGCCGGGGTGCTTTCCGCGAGCGCGGTGGGCATCGGGGTGTACCAGGCGATGAGCGCGCCCAACCTCAAGCGCGTGCCGATCCGGCTGGCCAAGCTGCCGGCGAGCATGGACGGGTTCCGCATCGCGCTGGTGTCCGACATTCACCTCGGTCCGCTGCTCGGGCGCTCGCACACCGAGCGGATCGTGCGCATGATCAACGGGGTCGGCGCGGACCTTGTGGCCGTCGTCGGGGATCTCGTCGACGGGAGCGTTGCCGAGCTCGGTGCCGCCGCCGAGCCGCTGCAGGACCTGCGGGCCAAGCACGGCAGCTTCTTCGTGACCGGCAACCACGAGTACTTCTCCGGCTACCAGGAGTGGGTCGACGAGGTGAACTCGCTCGGCGTGCGGGTGCTGCGCAACGAGCGCGTCGACGTGCTCGGGCTCGATCTCGCCGGGGTCAACGACGTGAGCGGCGGGGACGTCGGCGACGGGCCCGACTTCGGCAAGGCGCTCGACGGGCGCGACGCCGCCCGGCCCGTGGTCCTGCTCGCACACCAGCCGGTCCAGGCGCACGAGGCGGCGCGCCACGGCGTCGACCTGCAGCTGTCCGGCCACACCCACGGCGGGCAGATGGTGCCGTTCAACCTGCTCGTGGGCCTGCAGCAGCCGGTGGTCGCGGGGCTGGGCAACGTCGACGGGACGCAGGTCTACGTCACGCGCGGCGCCGGCTTCTGGGGCCCGCCGGTGCGCTTCGGCGCCCCGCCGGACATCTCCGTGGTGGAGCTGCACGGCGCGTAACCGGCGCCGCCCGGGGCGCCTGTGGCAGGATGCAGCGTGCCTTCGAACGTCGCCCCCGACTCGTTCGTCGCCGATCTGCACATTCACTCTCGGTACTCCCGGGCGTGCAGTCGCGACCTCAGCATCGAGACGCTCACCTGGTGGGCGCGGCGCAAGGGCATCGCCCTGTTGGGCACCGGCGACTTCACCCATCCGGCCTGGCACGACCACCTGCGCGAGGCGCTGGTCCCGGCCGAGCCGGGGCTCTACCGGCTGCATCCGGACCGCGAGGCCGACATCCTGCGCCGGCTGCCGGCCCGGCTGGGCGTCGCCGAGCAGGCCGTGCGGTTCATGCTCTCGGTGGAGATCTCGACGATCTACAAGCGCGGCGACCGCACGCGCAAGGTCCATCACCTGATCTACCAGCCCGACTTCGACGCGGTAGGCCGGTTCAACACCGCGCTCGGGCGCATCGGCAACCTGGGCTCCGACGGCCGGCCGATCCTGGGGCTGGACTCCCGCGACCTGCTGGAGATCACGCTCGAGGCGAGCCCGGACGGCTTCCTCGTCCCGGCGCACATCTGGACGCCATGGTTCTCCGCGCTCGGCTCGAAGTCGGGCTTCGACGCGATCGCCGACTGCTACGCGGACCTGGCCGAGCACATCTTCGCCGTCGAGACCGGGCTGTCCTCCGACCCGGAGATGAACTGGCGGGTGTCGTCCCTGGACCGGTACCGCCTGGTGTCGAACTCCGACGCACACTCCGCGCCGGCGCTGGCCCGCGAGGCCACACTGCTGCGGGGCGACCTGTCCTACCTGGGCGTGCGCGACATGCTGCGCACCGGCGACGGGCTGGTCGGCACGCTGGAGTTCTTCCCGGAGGAGGGCAAGTACCACGCCGACGGCCATCGCGCGTGCGACGTGAGCTGGCCGCCGGCGCGCACCCGCGAGGCGCAGGGGCGCTGCCCGGAGTGCGGCAAGCCGCTGACCGTCGGCGTGCTGCACCGCGTCGAGGAGCTGGCCGACCGGGCGGAGGGCTACACACCGCCGGGCGCGCCGGGTGTTACCCACCTCATCCAGCTGCACGAGATTCTGGGTGAGATCAACGGCGTCGGGCCGAAGTCGAAGACGGTCGACGAGAAGCTCGCCACGCTCGTCGCCGAGCTGGGGTCGGAGCTGTCGATCCTGCGCGAGGTGCCCGTCGAGGACATCGCGCGCGTCGGCGGTGAGCTGCTGGGCGAGGGGATCGCACGGCTGCGCCGGGGCGAGGTGCACCGCACGCCCGGGTACGACGGCGAATATGGCGTGATCCGCCTGTTCGAGCCCGCCGAGCTGCGCGGGAGTGCGCAGGAGGACGTGCTGTTCGAGGTACCGATGCCGGCTCTGCCCAAGCAGCGCAAAGCGGAAGCGGCCCCGAAACCGCAGGCACGGCGGCGCCGTGCCCAGCCCGCCGAAGCGGCGCCACCGCCGCCGATCGCGCCGCCGCCCTCGCCGCACGAGCCGCTCGAGCCCATGCTCGCCGGGATGGAAGAGGTCGGGACCGGCCTGCTCGACCGGCTCGACGCGCTGCAGCGGGTGGCGGCCTCCGCGCCCGGCGGCCCCCTGCTCATCGTGGCCGGGCCGGGCACCGGCAAGACCCGGACGCTGACGCACCGCATCGCATACCTCTGTGCCGAGCTCGACGTGTACCCCGAGGAGTGCCTGGCGATCACGTTCACCCGGCGCGCCGCCGAGGAGCTGCGGGAGCGGCTCGAGGCGCTGCTCGGGCCGGTGACCGAGGCGGTGACCGTCTCGACCTTCCACGCGCTGGGCCTGTCGATCCTGCGGGAGAACGCCGCCGCGGTCGGGCTGACCCCGCAGTTCCGCATCGCCGAGGAGGCCGATCTGCTCGCGGCGCTCGAGCCGCTCTCGGAGCGCGAGGCGCGCAAGGCGCTCGCCGCGATGGAGCCGGCGACGAAGGAGTCGCTGGCCAAGGCGCTGCGGGCGCGCGACCTGGTGTCGCTCGACGAGCTGCTCACGCTCACCGTGCAGCTGCTGAGCGAGGCGCCGGCGCTGGTCGAGCGCTATCGGGCGCGGTGGCAGTGGATCTTCGTGGACGAGTACCAGGACGTCGACCCGGTGCAGTACGAGCTGCTGCGGCTGCTGTGCCCGCCGGGCGGCAACCTGTGCGCGATCGGCGACCCGGACCAGGCCATCTACGCCTTCCGCGGCGCCGAGGTCTCCTTCTTCCTGCGCTTCACCGGCGACTTCTCGACGCCCGACGTCGACGCACGCGTGGTGCGGCTGACCCGCAACTACCGCTCGTCGGCGCCGATCCTGGCCGCCGCCGTGCAGGCCATCGCCCCGACGACGCTGGTGCCCGGCCGCCGCCTCGACCCGGCGCGGCTGGACCTCGAGGCGCCGATGGTCGGGCTGTACCCGGCCGCCTCGGTCGCCGACGAGGCCGACTTCGTCGTGCGGACCGTCGACGAGCTGGTCGGCGGCCTGTCCCACCGCTCACACGACGGCCGGGTCGACGCCCGCGCCACCGTCGGCGCCATGTCGTTCTCCGACATCGCGGTGCTGTACCGCACCGACTCCCAGGCCGCACCGATCGTCGACGCGCTGTCGCGGGCCGGCGTGCCGGTGCAGAAGCGCTCGCACGACCGGCTGCTCGACCGCCCCGGCGTCGCCGCGATCGCCCGCGAGCTGCGCTTCGCCAGCGGCCTCGGCGGCTCGATCGCCGCCCGGGTGCGCCTGGCCGGCCAGGTCGTCGCCAGCCGCTGCGGCCAGCTCGACAGCGACCTGATCGGGCTCGGCGAGGCCGACGTCTGGAACGCCGTCGACCTGATGACCCCGATGGCCCTGCGCGCCGGCGCCGACCTCGACGAGTTCCTCGGCGCGCTGGCCACCGGCGCCGAGGTCGACGGCTGGGACCCGCGCGCCGACCGGGTGAACCTGCTGACGCTGCACGCCTCGAAGGGCCTCGAGTTCCCGGTCGTCTTCCTGGTCGGCTGCGAGGACGGGCTGCTGCCGCTGCGGCCCTACGCCGGCGCCCGGCAGTCCGAGGACGACGTCGCCGAGGAGCGCCGGCTGTTCTTCGTCGGCCTGACCCGCGCGCAGGACCGCCTGTTCGTCTCGCACAGCCGGAACCGGTTCCGGCACGGCTCGGAGCGCGAGATGGCGCCGTCGCCGTTCCTGGCCGCGATCGATCCCGGCCTGCTGGAACGGCGCGGACCGGCCGCTCCCCGCAAGCCGAAGGACCGGCAGCTGCGACTCATCTGAACCGGAATTGGCGCGGATCCGTGAGGCCGAGGTGGTGGGGAGTGGAGCTACCGTAGCTGCATCGACGCCGATAGGCTCACCACGCCGACCACCGGCCGAGGACCAGGAGGACATCATGTCGGGTTACGGACCGCCGGGCGGACCGTACCGGGGTCAACCTCAGGACCCATGGCAGCAAGGCGGTCAGCCGGACCCCTACGGACAGCCGGAGCATGGCCAACCCTCGTGGGGCCAGCAGGATCCGTACCAGGGCGGCGGCCAGGGCGGCGGCTACGGCCAGGGCGGCGGGGGCGGCTACGGGCAGGGCGGCTACGGCCAGGGTGGCGGCGGCTACGGCAACCAGGGCGGGTACCCGGACCAGGGCTACGGCAACCAGGGCGGCGGCCAGGGTGGCGGTTACGGCGGGGGCCCCGGCTACGACGACCGTCGCGGCTACGGCGACGACCGCACCTACCAGCAGACCGGCGGCTACCGGCCCTACGACGACGAGCCGCCCGGTTACAACGACGAGCCCCGCTGGGGCGGCGCCCCTACCGAGCCGCCGAAGAAGAAGCGCTCGGGCGGGACGGTTGCGCTGGTGGGCCTGCTCGTCCTGCTGCTGCTCGGCGGCGGTGGTGTCGGCATCTACTACCTGGTGCTGAAGGACAAGAAGGAAACCCCGGCGGCCTCGTCGGGCGGCCACGGCTCGTCCGCCCCCGCGGGCAACGGCGGCTCGGCCGCGCCGAACGGCAGCGCGTCGCCCAAGGCGAGCGCCGGCGGCGGCGTCCAGGCCGGCGACGCGGCGAACGCGAAGGTCGGCGAATGCCTGAAGAACGTGGGCACCGGCGACAAGCCGCAGATGCAGAAGGTGCAGTGCGGGGCCGGGACGTACGAGGTGCTCAAGCGCATCCCGTCCACCAAGGACGTGACGAAGTGCAAGGGCACCGATGGGTACACGCACGACTACTTCTTCGACAGCCAGGTCGACTCCCAGGACTTCGTGCTCTGCTTGAAGCTTCGCAGCTGAGCACTTCCACCTTCGGCGCCGGTCCGGGCACTCGCCCGGGCCGGCTCTTTTTCGGGCCCCCCTTGCACGGGCACCCCGGAGGGGTGTAGTACATTAGTTCGAGCCCGCCATCGAACGTCTGTTCGGTAGTATTCGATGGCGCCGTATAAGGCTTTCTTGTGTGCACCCTAGAAAGCCGTAGATGTTCCACGACGACACGCCGTAGAGCTTCCTCTACGGGGTTCTAGCCTGCGCGCTAGAAAGCCCGATACTGTGCGATTCGTGGACCCGGTTCGCAATCCCTACGCGCCCGGCGCCGGGCAGCGCCCACCCGAGCTCGCCGGCCGCGACCGTGAGCTGCACGCCTTCGAGGTCGTGCTCGAGCGGGTCGCGCGCGGCCGCCCCGAGCGCTCGCTGATGCTCACGGGCCTGCGCGGCGTCGGCAAGACCGTGCTGCTCAACACCCTGCGCTCCGAGGCGATCTCGCGCCTGTGGGGCACCGGCAAGATCGAGGCCCGGCCCGACCAGTCGCTGCGCCGCCCCGTCTCCGCCGCCCTGCACATGGCCATCCGCGAGCTCGCGCCGCACCACCGCGCGCCGGACCGCATCGACGAGTTCCTCGGCGTGCTCAAGGCGTTCGCGCTGCGCGAGGACCCGCGCAAGCCGCCGTCGAAGCTGCGCGACCGCTGGCAGCCCGGCATCGACGTGCCGGCCGCGACCGGCCGCGGCGACTCCGGCGACATCGAGATCGACCTCGTCGAGCTCTTCACCGACGCCGCGAGCGTGGCCACGGACGTGGGCACCGGGGTGGCGCTGTTCATCGACGAGATGCAGGACCTGGCCGCCGACGACATCTCGGCGCTGTGCGCGGCCTGCCACGAGCTGTCGCAGACCGGCGCGCCGCTCATCGTGGTCGGCGCCGGCCTGCCCCACGTGCCCGCGCTGCTGTCCGCCTCGAAGTCGTACTCCGAGCGCCTCTTCCGCTACCAGCGCATCGACCGCCTCGACCGGATCGCGGCCGACCTGGCGCTCACCGCGCCGGCCGAGCGCGAGGAGGTCGAGTACGAGCCGAAGGCGCTCGACGCCCTTTACGAGGCATCCGGCGGGTACCCGTACTTCGTCCAGGCCTACGGCAAGGCCACCTGGGACCACGCCCCGCGCTCGCCGATCACCGCCGCGGACGTGCGCGTCGCCTCACCCGAGGCCGAGGCCGAGCTCGCGGTCGGCTTCTTCGGCTCCCGCTACGAGCGCGCGACGCCGGCCGAGCGCGAGTACATGCGCACGATGGCCGCCCTGCTGCCCGCCGTCGACGTCTCGGAGGCCGTGGCGACCGCCGAGATCGCCAAGACCCTGGGCCGCCGCCCCGCCAGCCTGTCCCCCGCCCGCGACGCGCTCATCAAGAAGGGCCTGATCTACTCCGGCGAGCGCGGCACGGTCGCCTTCACCGTCCCCCACTTCGCCCGCTACCTGCGCACCCAGCCGACGGAGTGACCGCGTTCGTCACTTCTTGCTCTCGGCCGCGGCCCGTTCCATGATCCCGCGCAGGTCACGGTGCTCGATCGCGGCCGCCATCAGCTCCGGGAACACGTCCGGCGTGCACGCGAAGGCCGGCACCCCGAGCGCGGCCAGCGCCGCCGCGTTCTCCCGGTCGTAGTCCGGCGCCCCTTCGTCCGACAGCGCCAGCAGCGTGATCACCTGGACCCCCGCGGCCGTCATCGCCGCGACCCGCCGCAGCATCTCCTCGCGCACGCCGCCTTCGTAGAGGTCGCTGATCAGCACGAAGATCGTGTCCCGCGGCCGCGTGATCAGCTGCTGCCCGTACGCGATCGCCCGGTTGATGTCCGTCCCCCCGCCGAGCTGCGTCCCGAACAGCACGTCGACGGGATCGCTCAGCCGATCGGTGAGGTCCACGACCGCCGTGTCGAACACGACCAGCGACGTCTTGAGCGACCGCATCGAGGCGAGCACGGCGGCGAACACGCCGGAGTACACGACCGACGCCGCCATCGACCCCGACTGGTCCACGCACAGCACGACGTCGCGCTGCACCGCTTGCGCCCGCCGCCCGTACCCGATCAGCCGCTCCGGCACGATCGTGCGCCGGTCGACCTGATAGTGCTTGAGGTTGGCCCGGATCGTCCGATTCCAGTCGATGTCGTGGTGCCGGGGCCGGTTGATCCGCGCGGCCCGGTTGAGCGCCCCGCTGAGCGCCGTGCGGGTCGGCTGCGAGATCCGCCGCTCGAGCTCGGCGACCACTTTGGCCACCACCTTGCGCGCGGCCCGCTTGCTCTTGTCCGGCATGACCCGGTTCAGCGACAGCAGCGTCCCGACCAGGTGCACGTCCGGTTCGACGGCGTCGAGCATCTCCGGCTCGAGCAGCAGCCTGGTGAGGTTGAGCCGTTCGATCGCGTCGGCCTGCATGACCTGCACGACCGTCGAGGGGAAGTACTGGCGGATGTCCCCCAGCCACCGCGCCACCCGCGGCGCCGAGGCCCCGAGGCCCGCACCGCGCTGGTTGGGCGTGCCGTCGGTGCCCCCGCTGTCATAGAGCGCACCGAGCGCGGCGTCGACCGCCGCATCGGTGCCGCTCAGCCCGTATCCGGTCCCCTCAGCCCCCGGCGCCCCGCCGAGCGCCAGCCGCCATCGCCGCAGCCGCTCATCGATCTCGAACTCCTGCTCGTCGGTCCCCTCGCCCCGCTCAGACATACGGCCCCCTCCCCAAATCCCAGCCGCGCTCAGACATGCGGACCCCCCAAGTCCGAGAGCCGCGCTCAGACATGCAGCTCCCTCCCCAGCAGCCGCGCCGCGACCGGCAGCAGCAGCGCGCCGCGTGCCGGGTCCAGGTCCTCGTCCGCCTCCGCGCCGCGGCGGCCGGTGCCGATGTGGGCCGCGCGCTCGCCGATCATGCGCCGCTGCGGCACTGGATAACCGCTGAACGTGCGCCGCAGCAGCGGCAGGACCTCCAGGAACGCGTCGCCCGGAATGCCAGTGAGCCACGCGTCGACCAGGGCCAGGAGCCGCTCGTCGTGCACCAGCAGCAGCCCGTCGCCGGCCAGGAACCCCTCGATCCACGCGGCGGTGCGGGCCACCGGCACGCCGACCGTGAGCACCAGCGCCATCCGGGCGCCGATCTCGTCGACGTCGACCGCGCCCGCGTCCAGCAGCAGCCGGTTCATCCGCCCGGTCAGCAGCCCGTGCAGGTCGTCGCGGGTCGACAGCCCGGCGAGCACGCCCTGCCACCGCTCGTGCGCCTCGGCGTCGTCGACCAGCGCGAGCGCCGCCTGCACCCCGTCGATCCGGTCCCGCATGACCGCCGCCGCGGTGTCGTCGAGCCCGCCGACCGCCGCCGGCAACCCCACGCAGATGCGCGTGATCGTGCCGAACGTGACGTCCCGCAGCGCGGACAGGTCGGTGCCGCGCACGTCGCCATACCGCAGCGTGCGCGCCAACGCCGGCAACGCGTCCATCAAGTGCGCCACGTCGGCGTCGAGCGCCATCCGCTCGTCCAGCGCGTCGAGCACCCCCGGCAGCGCGTCCGGTAGGTCCGCCAGCAGGCACCGCTCCACCAGCGCCGTCACGTCGGCGAGCGTCGCCGCCGACGCGGCCTGCTCCGCGACGCGGGCGGTGGCCGCCTCGAGCACCGTCGTCCCGTAGGCCCCCGCCTCGACCAGATCGACCGCGAACTCGGGCTGCCAGGCGATCTCCCACTCCTCGCGGAACGTGCCCTTGCCCTTGGCCGCCGCCAGCACCTTGCCCCACTCCACCCCGAGCAGCCGCAGCCGGTGCAGCAGCCGGCTGCGGTCGAGGTCGAACGCCTGGCGCAGATCCAGCCGGAGCTCGCGGCGCTCGACCCGGGGCGGCAGCCGCAGCCGCCGCTGGCTCCCGGCCACATCCTTGGCGATCGGCACGCCGGGCGTCTGGTCCGGTACCCGCCCCAGCCGGTCCCCCACGACCAGTCGCCGGTTGATCAGCGCCAGCCGCAGCTCGTCCCCGTCGCACAGCACCGCCCGCGCCGCGTCGGTGACCTCGGCGAGCCCGGCCAGCGGCCGCCCGCGCATCGTGGCCAGCGCCTGGGCGAGCCGCGTCGCCTCGATCACGTGCGCGCTCGACACCGGCACGCCGTCCCTGCGCAGCACGCCCGCCGCCCGCACCAGCCACCGCTCGATCACGTGCGCGTCCACGGATGTGAACAGGTGGTGGTACCACCCGGGCGAGCGCACCCCGGCCCCGTACCCCTGCCACGACGCCAGCCGCGCATGCGTCCACGGCACCCACGTCATCGAGACCTTGATCTTGGGCAGCCCACGCACGACGGCCGCATCCGCCGAGGCGCTCGGCAGCGGCCCGGTCAGCGCCGGCACGTGCCACGCCCCGCACACGACCGCGACCCGCTCGAACTCCTTCAGCGCCCCCCGCAGCCCAATGCGCATGTACGCCTCGCGCCGCTCCTCGTCCACCGCCTCGGCCTCGGGCGGCCGCGGCGCACTGGCCCGCACCACCCCCATGGCCTCGGCGATCGCCTCGAACGGCGCGGCAGCGGCCCGCAGCTCCTCCTCGTCGATGTCGGCCTCGCGCGCGAACAGCCCCACGCCGCCCATGACCCCGCTCGCATCGGCGACGACGGCCTCGTCCACGCCCTCGTCCACGCCCTCGACTGCCGCGGCCGCCGGAGCCGGTGCGGCGGGTCGGACCGGATCGGCGAACCGGTGCTCGACCACGTCCTCCCACCAGCGCTCCGGGTCGTCGTACCCGGCGGCCTCCGCCAGCGCACCGATCGGGTCGATGCGCACGGCGGCCTCCACAGCGCCGGCCTCCTCCGCCTCGGGATCCGTGGAGTCACTGCCGGCCGGCGGGTTGGCCAGGCGCACCGACGCGGGCATGTCGATGAATCGCACCGGCACCTCGCGCGCCACCGCCCATCGGATCGCCTGCCACTCCGGCGAGAACTCGGCCAGCGGCCAGAACGACGCGCGCAGCTTCGGGTCGGGGTTGTCGGCCGGATACGCCAGCAGCGCGACCGGCGCGCGCATGTCCTCGTCCCCGGCGTAGGGCACGAGCGCGTCGGCCTCGGGCGGCCCCTCGATCAGCACGACCTCGGGCTGGAACGCGGCCAGCGCCCGGCGCACCGCGCGCGCCGAGCCCGGGCCGTGGTGGCGCACGCCGAGCAGCAGCGGCTCACTCGCCACGGCGGGCCGCTCGGTAGAAGTCCCGCCAGCCTTCGCGCTCGCGCACGACGGTCTCCAGATACTCCTGCCACACCACCTGGTCGGACACCGGGTCCTTGACCACGGCGCCGAGGATCCCCGCGGCTACGTCCCCGGCGCGCAGCACCCCGTCGCCGAAGTGCGCGGCCAGCGCCATGCCATTGGTGACCACCGAGATCGCCTCGGCCGTCGACAGCGTCCCGCTGGGCGATTTGAGCTTCGTGCGCCCGTCCTCGGTCACGCCGTTGCGCAGCTCGCGGAACACGGTGACGACCCGCCGGATCTCGTCCACCGCCGGCGGCAGCTCCGGCAGCTCCAGTGCCCGCCCGAGCGCCGCGACCCGGCGGGCGACGATGTCGACCTCCTCCTCGACGCCGGCCGGCACGGGCAGCACCACCGTGTTGAACCGCCGCCGCAGCGCCGAGGACAGCTCGTTGACGCCCCGGTCCCGGTCGTTGGCGGTGGCGATCACGTTGAAGCCCTTGCGCGCCTGCACCTCCTCGCCGAGCTCCGGCACCGGCAGCGTCTTCTCCGACAGGATCGTGATGAGCGTGTCCTGCACGTCGGAGGGCACGCGCGTCAGCTCCTCGATCCGCGCGATCCGCCCTTCGGCCATCGCCCGCAGCACCGGGCTCGACACCAGCGCGGCACGGCTCGGCCCCTCGGCCAGCAGGCGGGCGTAGTTCCAGCCATACCGGATCGCCTCCTCCGGCGTGCCGGCCGTGCCCTGCACCAGCAGCGTCGAGTCGCCGCTGATCGCCGCGGAGAGGTGCTCGGACACCCAGGTCTTCGCGGTGCCGGGCACGCCGAGCAGCAGCAGCGCCCGGTCCGTGGCCAGCGTGGCGACCGCGACCTCCATCAGGCGCCGCGGCCCGACGTACTTCGGCACGATCACCGTCCCGTCCGACGTCTCTCCCCCGAGCAGGTACGTCACCACCGCCGAAGGCGAGAGCCGCCACCCCGGCGGCCGGGGCCGTTCGTCACAGGCGGCGAGCGCCACGAGCTCGGCGGCGAACTCGTCCTCGGCATGCCGGCGCTGCACCGTCTCGGCGACGGGCGCCCCGTCGACGTGTGCGGCTGTGACATCGACTGTGGTCACGCGAGCTCCTCGAGCATGTCGTGGCGGAACCGGAGGGTGTCGGCGAATCGGCCGACGATGGAGGACATCGGGTCATCGGAGTGCAGCCCGCCGGCCAGAGCCGTGGCCCGGGCCGCCGTTTCGGCGGGAAGTCGCAGCGCGGCGAGCTCGCACAGCCCGGCCAGCCGCCAGCCGGCGGACCGCCGCCCGCCGACGTCGTCGAGCGCCGCGAACACCGCCTCGACCAGCGCGGGCGGCCACGGCCGGGGACACAGCTCCAGCACGTGCTCGACGCCGACCGCCGCCGCGCCGACCAGCCCGCGCCGCAGCACCTCCACGGCGATCGCGGCGAGCGCATCGGAGGGCAGCGCGTCGTACAGCGCCTCGAGCAGCAGCCGATCATCGGGCCGCCCGCCCGCGGCGACCTCCTCGGTGAGCCGCCCGGTGAGCTCCGTGGCCCACCCCGGCTCCCGCTGCCCGGCGGCGGCCCGGGCCAGCCCGCGGCGCAGCACCGCGGCCCACTCGTCGGTCACCGGCAGCGACAGGAACTCCTCCGGCTCGCCCCACACCCGCAGCGGCGTGCGCGTCAGCAGCTCCTCGAGCCACCAGGCCCGCTCCCCGACCCCCGCCGGCGGCCGCGGCACGATCCCGTCGCGGCGCATGCCCTTGTCGCACGCGATCGGCGGCGCCAGCCGAATCCGCCCGTCGACGACCCGCACGCAGGTCGTGGCGCGCTCGATCATCCGCCGCGCGTATGCGCTGTCGGGCAGCAGCGCCAGCAGGTCCAGCGCCGCGACCCGGACCTCCTTGCGCCGGTCGTCGAGCGCCGCCTCCAGCAGCGGCTCGTCGGCCGCGGACAGCCCGGTCCCGAGCGCCCCGAGCAGCGCGGCGCGGTCCTCGGGCGTCTCGCTCGCCCAGACGGCCTGCAGCATCTCCCGCCCGCGCTGCTCGCCGTCTGTTCCTCCCCGGCGCACGGCGGTGAGAATCCCGACCCGCCGCCCGATGGAGCCCAGCTCCCAGCCTTGCCGGTCGTCGGCCGGCGCCTCGACGGCCGCCGCGCCCAGGTAGCCCCAGTCGGCCCGCTGCCCCGCCAGCCACACCGCCCGCGGCCCGCCGGCCGCGGCGATCAGCCCGCGCAGCGCCCGGTGCCGCCGCCCGATCTCCAGCAGCGCGGGCAGCAGCTCCCCCGGCACCCGCCGATGCCGGATCGCCCCGAGCCATTCGGCAAGCAGCTCGAGCCGCCCGTCGGCGTCGCGGACCGGCACAGCGTTGCTCGTCCCGTAGCCGGCGGCATCCACCGCGAGCAGATCCGCCGCCCGCGCCGCCGCGGACCACGAAACGAGCGGAATGTCCGAGTCATCGGGCGCGGGGTCCGGCACAACGAGCCCGGTCCGAGCCTTGAACCCCGCCCGCCGGTACAACGTCAGCGCCCCGGCGACATCCAGCAGCGCCTCGGCCGGATCCTCACCGGGCGCCCCAACACCGGCCGGCAACGTCCGCCGCTGCGTCCCGACCAGCGCCGTGGCCAGCACATCCCCCCAGTCGGGCAGCCCGGCGACGCCGGATTGGCGAGTTGACGCACCATGCGCACCCGCAAGGCGGCTCTGGTCCACAGCCCCCGATTCCTCCTCAGATGACGCAAACACGGACGCACCCCCCTCCAGCACGCCCGGCCGGCACGCCCTGAACCGACGACGGCCTGGAAGGTGAGAACAGAGCAGCCGAAACCGCGGCCCAAACGGACGACGGCCCGGAAGGCCCGCACGATGCATGCGGAGCCGCGGACCCGGCCGGCAGAGGAGCACACGGGTCCCCCGGAGCCAGGGGCCGGGTCTGCGTCGGCAAAGCCGAATGAACAGCACTCACAGACGGACCAGCCGATCGTCCGACCACACCCCGAGCGGGCGCAGCCCCGCCGCCGACCACTCGCCGGTCACGGTGGCGAAGCGGCCCGCGGTGACGGCGATCAGGCGCCAGGGCTCACCGACGGCGGGGTCGAGCGGGAGGCCGTTGCCGTCGGCGTCGGCGAGGAGCCAGGTGTTGCCGTCGCGGACCGGGCAGACGGCGTCGAGGGCCATCGGCCAGTAGTCCAGCCAGGGGTCGCCGGCGAGGGCCTCGGCGTGTGCGTGGAGGTTGGCCTCGATGCCATTGGCGCCGGCGACGGTGTGCATGCGCTCGGGTGGGGCGTGTCGCTTGGCGATCAGGGCGCGCTCGGGCCGGCCGCCCGGATAGAGGCAGACGTCGGCGTCGAGCTCGGTGCCGGGGAGGAGGTCGATCGGGAGGGACTGGCCGGCGACGGCGAAGGACAGGATGATCAGCGGTCGGGCGGAGGCGGCGCCGCGCAGCCAGGCGCGGCGGACGGTCAGCTGGTCCTCGATCTCGTCGCGGACGCCGTGGACCTGCCAGCGGTCGCGGACGGCGGGGCCGGCGAGGACGGTCTCGGTGGCGATCGGGACGCCCACGCGCATGCGGACGCTGGCGGCGAGGTCCTCCGGCAGGTCGGCGAGGCGCCGGTAGCCGCCGACAAGCAGGTGGAGGCGGGCCAGCTCGCCCAGCAGGCGCTCGGGTGAGCCCATGACGGCGCCGGTGCGGCGCAGGATGCCGGCGGCGCTGGCGGCCTGGGCGTCGACGAGCCGGGCGGTCATCGTGTCCCACGAGGCGCCGTCGCGGCCGGTGCCGGCAAGGCCGGAGCGGGCCTGGTCGGCGAGCCAGCGGTCGAGCTCCTCGAGGCCGGCCGAGATCCGGTCGGCGCGCCTGGCCTGGGCTTTCTCGCTGGGGGCGGCGCGCCCCGAGGTGCCGCCGCTGGGGGAAGGCTGCTCGGCGGGCGGCGCCGCGGCGGCGCGATTGGCGCGCGCGGCCCGGGAGGCCTGCCAGGAACTCGCCCACGAGGGTGCGACGGCCTCGGCCACGGACCCGGCGGACCAGCGAAGCAGCAGGCCCAGCGCGTGCTTGCAGGGGAACTTGCGGCTGGGGCAGGTGCACTTGAAGGCGGGCTCGGTCAGGTCCACCGCTGTCTGATACGGCGTGGTGCCGCTGCCCTGGCAGAGGCCCCACAGGGTCGGGTCGATGTCCTCGCCGGCGCTCAACCCGGTCTCCAGCCAGGCGCGGTCGCCGGCGAGCCCGCGCGCCGCCCGCTGTGCGGACGAGTCGGGTGCCAGGGCCATCACCTGGTCGGTGGTCCAGACCGTGGTGACCGTCGTTGTTTCGGCCATGCTGCTAACCGTAGTGAGGGGGTACGACATTTCCGCGCTGGGTATGTTTCCGTCATGAGACCCGTGCGTACCGCGGCCCGTTCGATGCTCGCCGCGATCTTCGTGATCCAGGGCTGGGCGGCCTTCAGCAACCCGGCGAAGCTCGCCGGCCGGGCGCGGGCCATCACGGACCGGCTGGAGCCGACGATCAAGGCGGTGCACCCGAGCCTGCCGACCGACGCCGAGACGCTCGTGCGGGTGAACGGCGCCGCGCAGATGGCCGGCGGGCTGCTGCTGGCGACCGGGCACGCGGCGCGACCGGCGGCGCTGCTGCTGGCGGGGTCGCTGGTGCCCACGACGCTGGCCGGGCACGCGTTCTGGGACGTCGAGGACCCGCAGCAGCGTTCCGCGCAGCGCATCCAGTTCCTGAAGAACCTGGGGCTGCTCGGCGGGCTGCTGCTGGCCGCGGTCGACCACGAGGGGCGGCCCGACCTGCGGTGGCGTGCCGGGCACGCGGCGAAGACGCTGCGGCGGGCCCGCCGTCACCTCAAGGACAGTTCACCCATTCCTCTTCGCCATCGGTGAACACCTGACGCTTCCAGACCGGCAGCCGCGCCTTGACCTCGTCGACCAGCCGGGCGCAGAGCGCGAACGCCTCGGCTCGGTGCGCGGTGGACACGGCGGCGGCGAGCGCCACATCGCCGATCTCCAGGCGGCCGACCCGGTGCGACACGGCCAGCCCGCGCACGGCCGGGTCGGCGGCGATCTCCGCGGCGACCTCGGCGAGGATGTCGGCCGCGCTGGGGTGGCCCTCGTACTCGAGCTCGACCACGCCGCGGCCGCCGTCGTGGTCGCGCACGACGCCGGCGAACGACACGACGGCACCGGCCGCGCGGTGCTCGACGGCGATCTCGTGCTCGCGCACGTCCAGCGGCTCGGTGGTCACCTGCGTCTTGATCACGGGCGATCTCCGTCCAGCAGTGGTACGAGCTGAGCCACCGTGCCCTCATGACCCTCGGCCCCCGGTGGAATCACCGCGAACCCGGCGGATCGGGCGAGCCCGCGCAGCATCGAGGAGCCGACGTGCGCGACCGGGTGCGCCCGGCCGTCGGCCAGCGTGACCAGCGCGAGGTGGGTGAAGTCGCCGCGGCCGGGCACGTCGGCGCCGAGGGTGACGGTGCCCAGCGTCGGCAGCGGGCGGCCGGTGAGGCCGGCGAGCAGGGGAAGTACCAACGAAACCAGAGCGACGAACGTGGACTGCGGGTTGCCGGGCAGCCCGGCCACGAACTGCCCGCCCGGCAGCTGCGCGACGAGCATCGGGAAGCCGGGCCGGACCGCGACGGTGTTGACGACGTACCGCGCGCCGAGCTCGGCCAGCGCCGGGTGCAGGTGGTCGACGGGCCCGTGCATGGTGCCGCCGGTGGTGCAGATGACCTGTGCGCCGGCGTCGATCGCGCTGCGCAGCGCGGCGACGTGGTCCTCGAGCGTGTCGGCGACCGGCCCGCGCACGCGGACCACGTCGGTGCCGGCGCGGCGCAGCCAGGACGGCAGCGCCGGGCCGAGCGCGTCGCGGACCCGCCCGTCGCCGGGCACGCCGGCGGTGAGCAGCTCGTCGCCGAAGACCAGCAGGGCGGTGCGGGGCGCGGGGCGGCAGCTCAGCGTGTCGTACCCGCACGAAGCCGCCAGCCCGATGACCCCCGGCGTGATCGGCGTGCCGGCCGGCAGGAGCTCCTCGCCGGCGGCGGCCTCCTCGCCGCGGCGGCGCCAGTCGGGGATCTTGCCCCGGCGCGGCTCGCCGGTGACCATCCCGTCGGTGGTGACGGAGTCCTCGACCCGGACGATCGCGGTGGTGCCGTCGGGGACCATGCCGCCGGTGGCGATCTCCACGCAGGTGCCGTCGACCGCGAGCGGCTTGGCTGTGTCGCCGGCGAGGACGCGCCCGACGATGCGCCACGGCGCGGGGCCGCGTGCCGCCCAGCCGTCGACGCTGGAGGTGGGGAAGGCCGGCAGGTCGGTCAGGGTCACCAGCGGTTCGGCGAGCGTGAGGCCGTCGGACTCCACGAGCGGGACCGGCACCGGGCCCGGCGCAACCGCCGAGCCCGCCTCGAACACCGCCTCGCGGGCCGCGGCCCACGCGATCGGTAACGTCACGCCGGAAAGCCTAGACCTTCAGGCGCAGGTGACCGCGAGGTGAGGGCGGCCCGGTCCGTCAGTGATCGCCGCCGCGAAGCTGGTCGACGGCGTGCGCGAGAACGGGGCCCAGCACGGCCAGGCCGTCCTTGGCGCCGCCGCGCGAGCCGGGCAGGTTGACGATGAGCGTGCGCCCGGCGACGCCGGCCAGGCCGCGGGAGAGGATCGCCGTCGGTACCTTGCCGGCCCCCGCGGCGCGGATCGCCTCGGCGATGCCGGGGATCTCGTAGTCGAGCACCCGTCGCGTCATCTCCGGCGTGGCGTCGGTGGGCGTGACCCCGGTGCCGCCACTGGTCAGCACGACGTCAGCGCCACCGGCGACCGCCTCGCGCAGCGCCGCCTCGACCGGCGGGCCGTCGGGCACCACGACCGGCTCGGCGACCTCGAAGCCGAGCTCGCACAGGCCCTCGACCAGCAGCGGGCCGCTCGTGTCCGCGTACACCCCGGCCGCGGCCCGGTTCGAGGCGACCACCACGACGGCCTTCACGAGCGCTCCCACAGTCCGGTCTTGCCGCCCTCTTTGCGCAGCACCCGCACCGACTCCAGCGACGCCGCCGGGTCGACCGCCTTGACCATGTCGATGAGCGCGAGGCCGGCCGTCGCCACCGCGGTGAGCGCCTCCATCTCGACGCCGGTGCGGTCGGCGGTGCGCGCGACAACCTCGATCTCGATCACTTCGTCACGCAGCGTCAACTCCACCGTCACGCCGTGCAGGGCGATGGGGTGACATAGCGGAATAAGGTCCGGAGTGCGCTTGGCGCCCATGATCCCGGCGATGCGGGCCACGGCGAGCGCGTCGCCCTTGGGCAGCGCGCCCTCGCGCAGGAGGCCGACGACTTCCGTTGTGGTGCGGATGAATCCCGCCGCGACGGCGCGCCGGACGGTCACGTCCTTGGCGGCCACGTCGACCATCCGCGCGGCGCCCGAGGCGTCCACGTGGGTCAGCTCATTTGCCACTCACCGAGCTTAGTCGTGCACCGCGAAACTTTGTTTGATCATGCACGCTTAGGGCTACTTGCGTCGAAATCGCTATACGGAGCGTCACATTCCTGTCGCCAAATCGTGACAAGGCCCGTTATAGTTCGCAAACTATGATTCGACCGACAAATCGCCTTGAGCATCTTGCGTTTTGCACCCTAGGCTGCGTTCAGCGCACGGGACTTCGATTTATTTCGATGTCTTGAGCCGACGGGGGTCGTATCCGCGAACGACCTTTTGGGGGTGCACGATGCGTCGAGACTACGACTGGGACTAGTACGCGAATGACGGGTTGACAACACCCGAGCATCGTCGGCCACGATGGTTTCAACCGCGATGCAAAGCCAACCGCGCACCGACGACGCGACCAACCAGCGCCCATGGCGTCTCGTTGGTCCCGTCGTCGTCGGCGGGGCCGGCCTGGGCCTCTGGTCGCTGTGGAACATCACCGGCTACGGCGAACTCTTCCTGCCGATGTTGGCGCTGGCCATCGTCCTCATCGGCAACGGGTTCGTGACGATTCGCGTGCGGGTCCGATCCACGGGCATCTCCATCACACCCACCACCGCGATCATCGTCGTCGCCGCGGCGTTCCTGCCCGCACCCCCGCTGATTCTCGGCACAATCTGTGGCAAATTGCTCAGTTTGCTCACCCTGCGCCGGACCGACCCGGTAAAGGTGAGTTTCAATGTCGCAAAAGAGACCCTGTGCGCCGCGGCCGCCGTCTTCGCCGCAGCCGCCGCCGGTATTCACCCTATTCTCCCGGACTCGCAGTTCACGATTTCTGGTGTTATTCCCGGAATGTCCGCCGGATTCGTCGCGTACGCGGTGACGGACGAGGTCGTCTCGCACGCGCTGTTCGCGATGGTGACGCGCACCTCCCTGCGGCAGCGGCTCGCCGCACAGGCCCGGACCCAGGTCATCACGCGGCTGGGGCTCTTCGCGGTCGCCGTGGCCACCGTCTCGGCGTACCACACCAGCAAATGGCTGCTGCTGGTCCTTCCGCCGCTGGTCTACGCGATCCACCTCGCCGCCGCCAACCAGGTCCGCACCCGGCAGGGCAACGAGGCCTGGCAGCGCCTCGCCGAGGCCACCGACGAGTTCAACTCCGTCGACCAGACCGCCGTGCTCTACGCCGCCGTGCGCCGCGCCGCCGACATCTTCTCCACCGACGAGGCCGAGGTCGAGGTGCACCCGCCGGGCTCGAGGGCCCGCCTGGTGCGCAGCGACGGCACGCGGATCCTCTTCGACGGCTCGCCCGCCGACGCACCGACCGCCGAGGGCTTCCTGATCCCCGTCGCGCTGGAGAGCTACCGCGGCGACGCCGACCTCGGCGAGCTGCGGCTGCGCTTCCGCGGCAAAGGTCCGGTCAAGTTCACCGAACGCGAGCAGTACACGCTGCGCACCTTCACCGCCGCCCTGTGTACCGCGATCCGCAACGCCGCCACCTTCGCCGAGACCCAGCGCCTCGCCGACAGCCACGCCCGCGCCGCCGCGCACGACCCGCTCACCGGCCTCGCCAACCGCCGCCGCCTGCAGCAGCACGGCGACGAGATCCTCGCCGCCGGCTCCGCGGCCGGCGTCGTCGGCGTCCTGCTCATCGACCTCAACCACTTCAAAGAGGTCAACGACACACTCGGGCACGCCGAGGGCGACCGGGTCCTCATCGCCGTCGCCGAACGCCTCACCGCCGCGGCCCGCCCCGGCGACCTGGTCGCCCGCTTCGGCGGCGACGAGTTCGCCGTCGTCCTGGCCGGCCTGAGCGCACCCGCCATCGCCGAGCTGCGCGCGCAGGCCATCCTCGACGCGCTCGGCCCGCCCATCGAGCTCGACGACATGCGCATCAGCGTCGAGGCCAGCTGCGGCGTCACCACCGGCAGCGGCGGCTCGATCGGCGAGCTGCTGCGGCGGGCCGACGTCGCGCTGTACCAGGCCAAACAGGAAGGCCAGCGGGTCGTCGTCTACGCACGCGCCCGCGACACCGCCGACGTCGGCAGCCTCACCCTCGGCGGCGACCTCGCCCGCGCCGTCGCCGAGCAGCAGTTCACAGTGCACTTCCAGCCCATCGTCGACCTCGCGAGCGGCCGCGTCATCGGCGCCGAGGCGCTGACCCGGTGGCACCACCCCGACCGCGGGTACCTCGCACCCGACCGCTTCCTCGGCGCCATCGAACGCTCCGGCCAGCTCGCCGCCTTCGCCGACGCCGTGCTCGACCAGGCCCTCACCGCGGTCACCGACTGGGCCGACGCCGGGCACCCCATCCCGGTCGCGGTCAACGTCTCCCCGCGCAGCCTGCTCGACCCCTCGTTCCCCGACGCGGTCGCCCGCCGCCTCGCCGCGCGGGGCGTCCCGTCCTCCGCCCTCGTCATCGAGCTCACCGAGTCGGTCACCCTGAGCAAGCTCGAGGTCGTCGACGAAGTCCTCGCCGCCCTGCGCGACCAGGGCATCCGCCTCGCCCTCGACGACTTCGGCACTGGCTTCTCGTCCCTGGCCACCCTCGCCCGCGTGCCCGTCGACGAACTCAAGATCGACCGCAGCTTCGTCACCGCGATGAACGCCTCCGCGCCCGGCGCCGTCGTGCGCTCCACCATCGACCTCGGCCGCAGCCTCGACCTGCTCATCGTCGCCGAGGGCGTGGAGCGCGAGGACCAGCGCCAGCAGCTGTGGGAGCTCGGCTGCCCCGCCGGCCAGGGCCACCTCTTCGCCCGCGCGATGCCCGCCGAGCGCCTCCTCGCCGCCCTCGACCGCGGCGACGGCCACCTCGCAGCGCCACTGCACGACACCGGCGCCGTCATCCGCATGTCGCGCAGCCGCCGGGCGCGCCGCATGAGCATGGGCGGCGAGCCGCCGGGCCGCGAGAAGTCGACCTAGCCTCTGTGACAATGGTCGGCATCGTGACCGATCTGCGTACCCGCCTCATCGACGCCACCTGCTACGCGCTCTGCGCCGCGTTCGCCGGCGTCACCGCGCTCACCTCCACCCTGCTGCCGCACCGCGCGTGGGGCGCCATCGCCTGGATCGGCTACGCGGCCGCCGCCCTCGCCGTCTTCGCCATCGGCCGCTTCCGCGTCGTGCCGCTCGTCTTCGCCGCCACCGCCCTCCTGCCGCTCGTCGTCGAGTCCGTCCAGCGCGCCGCCGGCCGCACCGACCGTGCGCAGGAGGAGGTGCTCGTCGTCGAGCAGATGGGCCAGCGCCTGGCCGACACCGGCACCCCCTACCTCGGCCACGCCGCGATCGCCGCCCTGCCCGACGCCGAGCGCCTGATGGGCTACGCCCCCTACCAGCCCGGCATGGCCCTCTTCGGCCTGCCGCGCGCCGCCTTCGGAGCATCCTGGTGGACCGACGCCCGCGTCTGGTTCGCCGTCGTCACGGTGTTTTCCCTGGTGTACACCATGAGCCTGCTCCGGCCGATCGCCCCCGCCGACCGATCGCTGCGCCTTGCACAGGCCGTCGCGGTCCTCCCGCTGTGCACGCTGACCCTCGCCACCGGCGGCGACGACCTCCCCGTCCTCACGCTCTGCCTGCTCGCCTGCGCCCTCGCCGCCCGCGACCGCTACGGCGCCGCCGGCATCGCGGTCGGCCTCGCCGGCGCGCTCAAGCTCTTCGCCCTGCCGGTCGCCCTCGTCCTGCTCGTCCTGGTCATCGCCGCCCGGACCGGCCGCGTGACCCGCTTCGCGCTCGGCGCCTTCGGCCTCCCCGTCCTCGCCCTGGTGCCCGCGCTCCTGGTCGACGCCCACGCGTACATCGAGAACGCGCTGCGCTTCCCCGCCGGCCACGGCCTGGTCACGAGCCCCGCGCAGTCCCCGCTGCCCGGCCACCTCATCGCCGAGAGCACCGCGGGCGGCCGGGGCATCGCGCTGGCCCTGCTCGTGCTCGCGGGCCTGGTCATCGCGGTCCGGCTCGTCCGGCGCCCACCGAGGACCGCGGGCTCCGCCGCCGCGTATATCGCCGCCGGCCTCACCGCCGCCATCATGCTCACCCCGAGCACGCGCTTCGGCTATCTGCTCTACCCGGTCGCCTTCCTGGCCCTTTGGTGGTCCCTGCGCCGGGTCGACGTCGACGCCACTGAGGATCGCGCCGCCCCGAGCCCGGTCACCGGGTGACGCCCGACTCCGGCCCGACGGCATCGATGCCTTCAGCGATGGAGCCACGCCCGGCTTGTGCACGCGGTGTAGACGCCTTCGGTGACCTGGTGACGCCGGGCGCGTACTGGGCGTAGACAGGAGATATGAGCTTCCGCAACCGCCTCGAGGCGGGCGAGGCTTTGGCCGACCGTCTCATCGCATACGCCGACCGCCCGGACGCCATCGCCCTGGGCCTGGTGCGCGGCGGCGTGCCCGTGGCCGCGGAGGTCGCCCGCCACCTGCACATCCCCCTGGACATCCTGGTGGTGCGCAAGCTCGGCGTCCCGTGGTCCCCCGAGGTCGCGTTCGGCGCCGTGGGCCCGGGCGGCGTCCAGGTACTCAACGACGAAATCGCCGAGCGCCTGCAGCCCGCCGAGATCGACGAGGTGATCCGCAACGAATCCGCGGAGCTGCGCCGCCGCGAACGCATCTTCCGCGTCGGCCGCCCGCCGCTCGACCTGACCGGCCGCATCGCCCTGGTCATCGACGACGGCCTGGCAACAGGCGCAACGGCCGGCGCCGCCGTGGCGGTCGCCCGCAGCCTGTCCGCGGCCAGGGTCGTCCTGGCCGTCCCGGTGGCGGCCGAGGCCGCGATCTCCCGCCTGCGCCACCTGGCCGACGAGGTCGTCTGCCCCCTGGCAACCTCAAACTTCGGCGCCGTCAGCCGCTTCTACGACGACTTCCGCCAACTCGCCGACGCCGACGTAACCCGCCTCCTCAACTGACCCGCCCGCAGCCTCCCGCTCCCGGCCGGAGTCTCCTGCTACCGCCCCGAGCCTCCAACTCCCGGCCCTGCCGCGGCCCCTGGCCGGAGTCGCCCGCTCACGGCCCGAGCCTTCTGCTCACGGCCCGAGCGTCCAACTCCCGACCGCAACCTCCCGGCCCTGCCGCAGCCCGGCCCGCGCCCCGGCTCCGGCTCCGGCCGCAGCCTCCCGCTCCCGGCCCGAGCCTGCTGCTCCCGGCCCGAGCCCGCTGCTCCCGGCCCGAGCCTGCTACTCACGGCCGGGTTCTCCGGTCGCAGCCTCCCGGCCGCAACAGGGCGAGCCCGGACCCGCGCAGCGCGCCATGCGTCTCCTCGCCAACGGCGAGGTGCCGTCATACCCGGCGTGCTGCGCACCGTGCATCTCCCCCACCCACGGCGAAGCGCACCTCGCGCCCCGCACGCTGCGCCGCGATAGAGCCGCGGGTCAGATCGCCATGTCGATGAAGCGCGAGAGGTGCAGCTGCGCCGCCACCGTCACCGTGTCGGTCGGCCCGTTACGGTGTTTGGCCACGATGAAGTCCGCCTCCCCCGCCCGCGGAGACTCCTTGTCGTAGTAGTCATCACGGTGCAAAAGAATCACAACGTCAGCATCCTGCTCAATCGAGCCAGATTCGCGCAGATCGGACAATTGGGGCCGTTTGTCGGTGCGCTGCTCCGGACCACGGTTGAGCTGGCTCACCGCGACGACCGGGCACTCGACCTCCTTGGCCAGCAGCTTCAGGCCACGGGACAGGTCGGCGACCTCCTGCTGCCGGCTCTCGGTGCGCTTCGGGCTCGTCATGAGCTGCAGATAGTCGACGACGATGAGCTTCAGGTCGTGCCGCTGCTTGAGCCGCCGCGCCTTGGCCCGGATCTCCATGAGGTTCATGTTCGGCGTGTCGTCGACGAACAGCGGCGCCTCACTGATCTCCCCCATGCGCCGAGCGAGCTTGGTCCAGTCGTCGTCGGACAGCTGCCCCGACCGCAGCACGTGCAGCGGCACCCTGGCCTCCGCCGACAACAGCCGCATGACGATCTCGACCTTCGACATCTCCAGGCTGAAGATCGCCGACGCCATGTTGTGCTTGACCGAGGCCGCCCGGCTGAAGTCCATCGCGGCGGTCGAGTTGTGCGTCGGGATCATGGCGCGGCCGGCAAGGTACATGTGGTCGGCGTTGTCGACCTGCACGCACCGCACCGGCACGCTCGCGACCGGCCGCACCGCGACGACATACCGCGCGCCGGTCCGCGCGTCGGTCGTGGAGCGCCGCCGCGCCCGCATCGCGTCGCGCTTGCGATCCAGCCGGAAGACGTCGTCGGCCGGGGTGAAGTTCAGGTTGTATGCCACCGAGCTCGCCGGCGTGCGCCCGTTCACGTTCCGCCTGGTGACCGTGCAGCGATACCCGAGGCTGACCACCAGCTCGAACACGTCCTTCGCGAGCCGCTCGCAGGTGGAGGTGAACTGCACGTTGCCCGTCGCGGTGACCGTGCCGTCGGTGTCCAGCAGTCCGGCGAGCAGCGCCCGCCGCTGCTCCTGCGACGCGCGTAGGTAGTGGCTCGGGATGTGCTTGTTGCCGAGCACGCCGAGCTCGCGCAGGTCACGGGTCAGCGATCCGCCGGGCCGGGCCGAACCGATGCCGAACAGCATTGGGTGCGCCGAGCTCGGCCGCACCACGAACCCGTCCGCCTCGACGAGGCTCACGATCTGCGCGTCCGCGGTGGTCAGACGAGCCGCGGCCGAGTGACCGTCGCCGAGCCAGGCGCCGAGTGTGTAGGGCGGCACGGGCAGATCCCGTTCGGGCAGCTCCAACGCGGCCGCGTTCTCCACGGCGTGGTTGAGTCGGCCGTCGGCCGGGTGGTGCAGCGTGGCCGCGATCTGGGCGGTGGTGACCACGCTCGGGTGCACCGCCTTGGTCTCCGCGTTCATGACACGTGACACTCGGCGATACAGCGACTCCATCAGCGCCTGTCGCGAGTAGGCCCGCATCGAGCGCCGCCAGGGCCGGCCCGCGCGGGTGTATTGCCGGACCACCTGGCCGCTCGTGCCAACCTGGTGCCCGGCGACGTGCAACACATGGCGGAACTGGTCTCCGACCAGCTCGACCGCCTCCCCGAACGTGACCAGCTGGTCCGGGCCGGCCATCACCTTGCGATGCACGGCGGCGACCTCGGCGCGGGCCGCGGTCGACCATTGCGGAGTCACGACATTCTCGGCGCGCTGCCGTCGGCTGGCCCTCGTCGTGGTCTTCCACAGGTGCTCGGCGTCGGCGACGATCACCGAGCCGTCGGAGAACTCGACCTCGAAGCACGGCCGGGCGTGCAGCACCTCGAAGGCGTTGACCACGGTCGTGGGCCGCCCGTCGGCGCCGAGCAGTCGATCGCCGGCCCGCACCTCGCCCATCGTGGTCCAGCCGTCGGGCGTGGGCAGCGGCGTGTCGAGCGCCAGCGCCTTCCCGAGGCCGGGGCGGCCGGCAACGATGATCAACTGGCCGGCGTGGAGGCCGTTCAGGAGGCGGTCGAGGTCGCTGAAGCCGGTCGGGACGCCGGTCATCATGCCGCCCTGGGCGCCGACGGCCTCGATCTCGTCCAGGGTGGGCTGGAGCATCTCGGCGAGGACGGCGAAGTCCTCGCTCACGCGCTTCTCGGTGACGTCGTAGATGGCCTGCTGGGCCAGGTCGACGACGTCGTCGACGTCGCGGCCGCCCTGGGCGGCGGAGCCGTAGCCGAGTTGGACGATGCGGGTGCCGGCCTCGATGACGCGGCGCAGGACGGCGCGCTCGGCGACGATGCGGGCGTAGTAGCTCGCGTTGGCGGCGGTCGGGACCGTGGTCATGAGGGTGTGCAGGTAGGGTGCGCCGCCGATCTTGGCGATGCTGCCCGAGTCGGTGAGCGTGGCGGCGACGGTGACGGCGTCGGCGGGCTCGCCGCGGCCGTAGAGGTCGAGGACCGCGTCGAAGATGATGCTGTGTGCCGGCTTGTAGAAGTCGTGCGTCTTGAGGATCTCGACGACGTCGGCGACCGCGTCCTTGGACAGCAGCATGCCGCCAAGGACGCTCTGCTCGGCGGCGATGTCCTGGGGTGGGGTGCGCTCGAAAGTTTCAGCGCCGCCCGACGGGCGCTCGGTCCGCTCGCCTCGCTCGCCGCCGCCGCGCTGCTCGGGCGGGGGCGCATCGTCCCACGGATCTGAACGCCTGTCTTCGGTGATCGACACTCTTGCCCCCCAACGCCACACCTGCCAGGACTAGTAGACCTCGCGGGTATGACAAAAACTCGCCGGCGCGACGGCGCGCCCGCGCAACCGTATGGGGCGACTGGCGTTCGATGAAAGCTAGCCGGTGGACAAGGCTCTGGACAACCTGTGGACCACGGGCTCCAACCTTGGGAAACGTTGTGCACATGGCTGTGGATAACCCTTCCCGCGGTACCACATATTGGCTCTTGACCTGCGAACCCTTCGTCCACAGCCTGTGTGCGAGAAAAAGAGGGTCACGGATTTTTCAACTGGACGGCCGATGGCGTAAAGGTCACGAAAAGGTGACGCTCCGGCCGTGGGATACCCGGAGTGGGAGAGGTCACGCGACGGCCGCGAGCGTCAGGGTCCGGAGACCGGTCGCTGGGATCTGCGGCAGGAGCGGTGGATACCCCAGCAGC
This sequence comes from Dactylosporangium darangshiense, assembly GCF_039537565.1. Classification (NCBI taxonomy): domain Bacteria; kingdom Bacillati; phylum Actinomycetota; class Actinomycetes; order Micromonosporales; family Micromonosporaceae; genus Dactylosporangium; species Dactylosporangium darangshiense. The sequence continues at coordinate 576,554 of NZ_BAABAT010000001.1, read as the reverse complement.
GCCCGCCCGAGGGGGACGACTTCGGCATCGAGCCGTTCCAGGCGCGCTCGGATCCCGACAGCCGGCCCGGGCAGGGGCGCGTGCTCGACCACGATGAGTGGAATTCCGGTTACCAGCCGCGCTCGGAGGCGCCGCCGGTCGCGCGTCGCCGTCCGCCGGTCCGTGAGCTGCCGGCCGGGCGGTCGCGCCCGGCGCAGGACGACGAGGACGAGGACGACGAGGAGGAGCCGGACCAGCGCAGCGTGTACATCGGCTCGTTCATCTCCACCGCCTGCTGGTACCTGTTGCCGGTCGCCGCGTACGTGGGCTGGTCGTTCACCCTGTCCTCCGAGTCGCGGCCCGGGTGCACGAACGCGTTCGGCCTGCCGTGCCCGGCGCCGCAGGACGAGGCGCTGACGAACCTCATGAACATGGTGCCGCAGCTGGCCGTGTCGATGGCGTTGAGCATCACGGTCGCGATGTTCCTGGGCAGGGTGACGACGGGCTGGCGGCCGTTCGCGATCGGTTTCGCGAGCACGGTGCTGGGCGCGGGCGTGGCGACGGTGGCTTATGCGGTACTGAAGAGTCAGCTTGGATCTTGATCTTTTGCAAACGTATTGATCACCGTTGGGTCACCATCCGATCACGCCGGGAGCCGCCCGCGGGGTGCCGCCGTCTGACTGGCCAAACACCCTTGAGGAGGCTTCGATGGCCGGTCGGTTCTTGCAGCACCTGCGCGTCGCCGCGGTCGCGACGCTCACGCTCGCCCTGGTGGCGGCGTGTGGTGCGGACTCCTACGACCGCTCCGACAGCGGGAAGAACGCCGCGCCGGCGGGCACGGCCTACGGTCCGCCGGGAACGCCCGAAGGGCTAGCCAGAGGCGCGGCGACCGACGAGGCCGCCGATCGCGCGGCCGCCGGCGAGGTCTCGACGTCCGAGCGGCCCGTGTCGACGTTTGCGGTGGACGTCGACACGGCCTCGTACGGCTTCGCGCGGCGCACTCTGCTGTCCGGCCAGCGGCCGGCGGCGAACACGGTCCGGCCGGAGGAGTTCGTCAACTCGTTCGGGCAGCAGTACCGCGAGCCGGACGGCAATGGCTTCTCGATCACCGCCGACGGCGCCCACCTGCCGCAGACCCATCGCGGCGCCGACGACAGCGCCCGGCTGCTGCGTGTCGGGCTGCAGACGCGTGGCGAGTCCAGCGAGTCGCGCCCGGACGCGGCGCTGACGTTCGTCGTCGACGTGTCGGGCTCCATGGCGGAGCGGGGCAAGCTCGACCTGGTGCAGCACGGCCTGAACACGCTGATCGACCAGCTGCGCCCGTCGGACTCGGTGGCCGTCGTGTCGTACTCGGACCGGGCCTCGGTCCTGCGCCCGATGACGCCGGTCCGCGATCGGGAGGCGCTGCACGACGCGATCGACCGGCTGAAGATCGCCGGGAGCACCAACCTGGAGGCGGGCCTGCGGCTGGGGTACGACACGGCGCGCAACGGCTTCCGCTCCGGCGCGACCAACCGGGTCATCCTGCTCTCCGACGGCCTGCCGAACGTCGGCACGACGGACGCGGCGCCGCTGGTGCGCGAGATCCAGGAGGCGGCGGCGAAGCAGATCACGCTGCTGGGCGTCGGCGTGGGCAGCGACTACGGCGACAAGTTCATGGAGCAGCTGGCCGACAAGGGCGACGGCTACGTGGTGTACGTCAGCGACCAGGCCGAGGCCGACCGCGTCTTCGTCCGGCAGCTCCCGGCGACGGTGGCGCTGCGCGCGCTGGACGCCAAGGCGCAGGTCGAGTTCGACTCGAACACCGTGCTGTCGTACCGCCTGATCGGCTACGACGACCGGGCGCTCTCGTCGTCGGACTTCCGCAACGACCGCGTCGACGGCGGTGAGGTCGGGCCCGGCCACTCGGTGACGGCGCTGTACGCCCTGCACCTGCGCCCGGGCGCGCAGGGCCACCTCGCGGACGTGCGGGTGCGCTGGCAGGACCCGAAGACCCGGGAGCCGAGCGAGCTGTCCCAGCCGGTGCGGGTGACGGCCGTTGACGAGGAGTTCGGCCAGGCGGTGGCCCCGCTGCGCGTCGACTACGCCGCCGCGTTCCTGGCGGAGGTCCTGCGCGGCAGCCGGTACGGCGAGGACGTCCGCCTCAACGACCTGCGCACGATCGCTCGCAACTCCGGCGAGAGCCAGCAGGTGCGGGACCTCGACGACATGATCGGCGCAGCAATCGGGCTCTACAACTGATACGAAAAGGGGCCCCGGGCATTCCCCGGGGCCCCTTTCGCGTTGCCGCATTCCGCCTACTTGGCGGCGGTGACCTTCAGCGTGAAGACCGCGGCGACCTCGGGGTGCAGCTTGATCTGCACCCTGTAGTCGCCGACCGCCTTGACGTGGCCGGGCAGCTCGAGGCGGCGGCGGTCCAGCTGGGGCCCGCCGGCCTTCTGCACGGCCTCGACGACCTCGGCCGGCGTGACCGAGCCGTAGAGGCGGCCTTCCTTGCCGGCCCGCACGGCCAGCTTGACGGTGAGGCCCTCGAGCTGGGTCTTGACCTCGTTGGCGTGCCCGAGGTCGCGGATCTCACGGGCCGAGCGGGCCCGCTTGATCGTCACGATCTGCTTCTCGCCGCCCTTGGACCACGGGATCGCGAACCCCTGCGGCAGCAGGTAGTTGCGCCCGTAACCGTCCTTGACCTCGACGATGTCGCCGGGGGTCCCGAGGCCGGTGACCTCCTGGGTAAGGATGATCTTCATGTCGGCCGGCCCCTTAGCGCGTGGTCGCGGTGTAGGGCAGCAGCGCCATCTCGCGCGCGTTCTTGACGGCGCGCGCGATCTGCCGCTGCTGCTGGGCGGTCACGCCGGTCACCCGCCGAGCGCGGATCTTGCCGCGGTCGGAGATGAACTTCCGCAGCAGTGCGGTGTCCTTGTAGTCGATGTAGGCGATGCCCTCCTTGTCGAGAGGGTTCACCTTCTTCTTCGGTTTGCGCAGGGCCGCAGCCTTCGCCATTGCTCTTGCTCCTGATGCCATTAGAACGGGGGCTCGTCGTCGAAGGATGAGCTCGACCTGCCGCCGCCGCTGCCGCTACCGCCGCCGGCCGGGGTCGCGCTGGCCCACGGGTCATCGTTGAACCCGCCGCCGCCACCGCCACCACCGCCGTTGCCGCCGCCGGAGCCGAAGCCGCCACCACCACCGGAGCTGCGCGACATCTTCTGCACCTTGGCAGTCGCGTAGCGCAGCGAGGGGCCGATCTCGTCGACCTCCAGCTCGATGACGGTGCGCTTCTCACCCTCGCGCGTCTCGTAGGTCCGCTGCTTGAGCCGACCGGAGACGATCACCCGGGCCCCTCGCGTCAGCGACTCGGCGACGTTCTCCGCCGCCTGCCGCCAAACGGTGCAGGCCAGGAACAGCGGCTCGCCGTCCTTCCACTCGTTGGTCTGACGGTCCATGAACCGGGGGGTCGAAGCCACCCGGAACTTGGCGACCGCCTGTCCAGACGGAGTGAAACGCAACTCAGGGTCATCGGTCAGATTGCCTATGACCGTGATCGTGGTATCTCCCGCTGCCATATGAGTCAACTCCTCGCGCGCTGGTGTATGGCCACGATGTCACAGGGGTACGACAGTTTCCTGTTACGCCTGATGACGCGCGGCCGGGCGAAGCAGATCGATCTCGCCCGGGGATCCGCTCAGCGGACCTCGGGCCGGATGACCTTGGTGCGCAGCACGGACTCGTTGAGTCGCAGCTGACGGTCCAGCTCGGCGACCGACTCCGGCGAGGCCTGGAGGTCGATGACGGCGTAGATACCCTCGGTCTTCTTGTTGATCTCGTACGAGAGGCGCCTGCGGCCCCACACGTCGAGCTTCTCCACCGAGCCACCCGACGTCCGGATCACGTTGAGATACGTGTCGAGCGACGGGGCGACGGTGCGCTCCTCGAGACTTCCGTCGAGGATCACCATGATCTCGTAATGACGCAAGACGTTCTCACCTCCTACGGGCTAAGCGGCCGCGGTCCATCCGCGGCAGGAGGTCATGCGTCGTCCACCTGCGCAGAGGCTGGTGGACCGAACCAGAGTACACGCTGAGGTGTCAAGAGATGAAAAAGGACCGCGGGGCGCATCATCCGCTTCGTTGGGTGGGACCTGGGGAGGAACGACCACACCGGTGCGTTGGATGACGGCGCCCCGCGGAGCTTAGGGGAAATCGTACCTTAAGCGCAGCTAGCGCGTGATGCCCGCTGAGCAATAATAGCCCGAATTGCGACGATTCCGACACCGACCGTCGCCACGAGTGCTCGCCGCGACCGCCTGTTCCACCATCCTCGTTTTGGGGGATGTTCGGTTGCCGGGGGACGTTCGTTCGGGGGATCTTGCGTCTCGGAAGACCTGGGGGAAGCCTGAGCGATCATGGGCGGCTGCGTGCGTCGCGAGACGGCGACGGAAGCCGCGCATTCCGGGCGCATCGGTCGTGCGGCCAGAGGCGCGTCGCGCAAAGTGTCACACCCACGTCGTAGGCTCTGCGGCATGCGAATCGGTGCTCACGTCGACCCCGCTGAGCCGCTGGCTGAGGCCGCCGCCCGGGGCGCCGACCTCATTCAGTTCTTCCTGACCGACCCGCAGGGCTGGACCGACCCGAAGGAGCGCGCCGACGCCGAGGCGATCCGCGCGGCCGAGATCGACGTCTATGTCCACGCGCCGTATCGGATCAACGTCGCGTCGTCGAACAACCGCATCCGCATCCCCAGCCGCAAGCTGCTGTTCAGCCATGCGGCGGGCGCGGCCAAGGTCGGCGCCAAGGGCCTGATCGTGCACGGCGGCCACGTCGAGAAGGCCGACGGCCTCGACGCCGGGTTCGACAACTGGCGCAAGACCTTCGCATACGCCGCCGAGCAGGGCGGGTTCGCCACTCCGGTGCTGATCGAGAACACGGCCGGCGGCGACAACGCCTGCGCCCGCCGCTTCGACAACCTCGCCCGGCTGTGGGACGCGATCGGCGACTACGAGGTCGGCTTCTGCCTCGACACCTGCCACGCGCACGCCGGCGGCGAGGACCTCCTCGGCATCGTCGACCGGGTCAAGGCCATCACCGGCCGCATCGACCTCATCCACGCGAACAACTCGCGCGACGGCTTCGACTCCGGTCGCGACCGGCACGACAACATGACCGCCGGCGAGATCGACCCGGAGTTGATCGTCGCCGTGATCCGGGCGGCCGGCGCGCCGGCGCTCGTGGAGACACCGGGCGGTGCCGAGGGCCAGGGCGCCGACATCACCTACCTGCGGGAGCGGCTGGCGTGAGCAACGTTTCGTCGGAGCGGACGGTGTCGGAAGAGCCCTCGCCGGAGGATTTCCCGGATTCGGTACGTCCCGAGCCCGGCCGCCCCGCCACGCCCTCGTCGGGGCCTGAGGACCCCTCGGGCCCCGACGCCGGCGCGGACGGCGACGCCAGCGGCGCGGCCGACGAGATCGAGCGGCAGGCCGCCCTCAGCCCGGACGAGCCGGACGGTGGTTCCGGCGGTGATTCGGCCGACCGGGACGGCGCGGACGGTGACGCGGACGCCGATGGCAAGGTCGACGACGCCGTGGACAAGGTCGACGAGAAAAGCGACGGCGAGAAAAGCGACGAGGAGGCGGACGGCGAGAAGGCGCCCGCCGATCCGTTCAGCGCGTTCGCGCCCGAGCCGGAGGTGGTGCCGGGGCGGGTGGGCCGCATCGGCAGGCGGACCGGGTCGGGGCTGGCCCGGTTCTTTTCGCATGAGTGGACCCTCGCCGTGCTCGGGTCGATCGCGCTCGCCGTCGTCATGACCTGGCCGGCGCTGGCGCACCCGGCGAGCACGATCCCGCAGGACATCTGGGACCCGACGCTGCAGGCGTGGCAGATGTCGTGGGCCGGGCACATCCTGACGACCGACCCGCTGCGGCTGTGGCAGGCCAACGCGTTCTACCCGGATCAGTACAGCTACGCCTTCTCGGACACGCTGCTCGGGTATGCGCCGGCCGGCATGATCGGGTCGGGGCCGGTGGCGGCCATCGTCCGGTACAACATCATCTTCGTCCTGATCTTTGCCTTCGCCTTCTTCGGGGCCTACGCGCTGGTCCGCCAGCTCGGCGCGGGGCGCACCGGGGCCGCGGTGGCGGGGGCGGCCTTCGCCTACGCGCCGTGGCGCCTCGGGCAGGCCGGACACCTGCACGTGCTGTCCATCGGCGGCATCGCGCTGGCGCTGGCGATGCTCGCCCGCGGGCACGGGTTCTCGCTGCGCAAGGGCTACGAGCCGGACAAGCGCCGGTGGGGCTGGGTGCTCGGCGGCTGGCTGGTCGCGGCGTGGCAGATCAGCCTCGGGTTCGGCATCGGCATCCCGTTCGCATACGCGCTGCTGTTGATCGTGGTCGTCACGGCGTTGGTATGGGGCGTGCGGTCCATCTGGCGCTGGGGGGTGCGCCGGCCGTTCGGCTGGAAGCTGTTCTTCGCCAACCTCGGCGGCGGGCTCGTCTTCGCCGGGGTGAGCGCCATGATGGCGTATCCCTACCTGCAGGTCCTCAAGCAGCACCAGGAAGCTAAGCGCAGCGCCGAGATCATCGAGCTGTTCTCGCCGCCGCTGAAGGGTTTCTTCATCTCGCCGCCGGAGTCGTGGCTCTGGGGCGACATCTACGCCAACGCCCGCTCGACGCTCGGGTGGGCGCCGGAGATGGCGCTGCTGCCCGGGTTCTTCCTGTACGGGCTGGCGTTCGTCGGGCTGTTCGTCTCCGTGTGGCGGCTCAAGCACCGCATCTGGCTCGCCCTCGGCGTCGTCGGGACCGCGATCCTCGCGATGGGCACCAACGGCCCGGACAAGGGCGAGGCCGGGTACATGCTGCTGTACAAGGTGCTGCCGGGCTTCGAGGGCATCCGCACGTCGGGCCGCCTGATGGTCTGGGTGACGCTCTTCCTGGCGCTGCTCGCGGCTGGAGCGGTGAGCGCGTTCGCGGACCGGGCGGTAGAGCTCTTCACCGACCGCACGCAGTCCGACAACATCGGCGGGCACGCCGGCGCGTGGCGCATCGTGACGCTCATTCCGCTGCTCCTGGTGCTGGCCGAGGGCCTGCACAACCCGACGCTGCCCAACCCGACGGTCCCGCCGTCGCCGGTGAAGATGAGCACGCTCGAGGCTCCGCTGATGGTCCTGCCGACGAGCGAGCTGTTCGACATGAACGTCATGCTGTGGAGCACCGACGGCCTGCCGAAGATGGTCAACGGCGGCAGCGGCTTCACGCCGGGCGACCAGGAGATCCTGCGCCTCAACATGCAGCAGTTCCCCGACGAGCCCACGGTCGCCCAACTCCGCGGACTGAAGATCCACACGATCGTCGTCCTACGCGACCAGGCCGCCGGCACCCCGTACGCCCGCGCGATCGACGCCCCGATCGACGGCCTCGGCATCACCCGCACCGAGCAGGGCAACGTCATCATCTACAAGATCGACGGCTAGCCGGCCGCTCCGCCCTGTCCCGCCCCGCCGCCGGCCGCCGCGCCCAGCCCCGCGACGCCCCCGAGCGCGCGGGGCCGTGGGTACGCCCCACACGGACAGGGAGCAGGGCTGCGGCTACGGGCACGGGGCGCGAAGTGGGGCTGACGGTCGGGGCCGCAGCGCACCGCTGGCCCGCTTCCGCGCTTCGCGCGAGCCAGCGTAGGCACCACCGGGCGACGTTTTCTCTCCGCGATCATGCGAAAAGTGCCCGCGAAAATCGGACATAGTTGTGATTGTGGAGAGATAACGCCCTTGGGGCGGGGGGCGAGCGAAAGTGGTGCTGGCTACAGGCCGGATTTCAGCAGGGTGAAAGCCTCGTTGGCGTTCGCTACGGCCTCTGGGTAGACGGCGTCCGTCGTCGCGCCGGACAGCAGGCGCGCGGTGTTCTCCACGACCAAAGCGTTGCGGGCGCCGGCGATCATCGCGGCCGCTGCGCGGTGGCGGAAATCGGGGCCCAGTTCCTGGGCTAGGGCGTCCTGGGACATTGCCAGCAGCGCGAATGCGCGGTGCATCAGGCTCGGGGTCTCGTGGATCAGGCGTTGGACCGCCAGCACGTTCGGCTTGTCGCACAGGCCGGTCACGGGGTCGCGGCGGGACAGGCCGCCCAGGAAGTGGCGATGCAGGGCGTCCACCGGGGACTCGGCCTCCGGGCGTGTTCGGACGATCTCGGCGAGCTCGTGCGTGTGCTCGGACATCGGGCCGATGACCAGGTCTTCCTTCGTCGGGAAGTAGTTGAAGAAGGTCATCTTCGAGACCTCGGCGGCGGCGGCGATCTGGGTGACCGAGACGTTGTCGAAGCCGTGTTCGACGAAGAGGGCGATCGCGGTGTTCCACAGCACCATGCGGGTCTGCGCCTTCTTGCGCTCGCGCAGCGTGGCCTCCATGGACAGAACTGTACCAGGCACAAACTTGTACTCGGTCTAAAGTTATGCTTAGTCTAAGAAGCATGACGAAGAATCAGCGGCGGGTTGGGATGGTGTTGTGTCTGTTCACGATCGTGTTGGCGATCCTTGATCAGAACATCGTGTCCTCGGCGATCGTGCCGATCGTGCGGGATCTCGATCCGGTCCATGGGGTTGAGCACGTTGCTTGGCTGGTCGCGGCGTTTGCGCTGGCCGCGACCGTGGTGCTGCCGCTGTACGGGAGGCTCACCGATGCCTTCGGGGCCAAACCCGTGTGGCTCACGGCGGTCGGGATCTTCCTCGTCGGGTCGGTGCTGTGCGGGGCGGCGCAGAGCATGGGGCAGCTCATCGCGTTCCGGGCGATACAAGGAGCCGGCGCGGGCGGGCTGATGAGCGTCACCATGGTCGTGATCGCCAACCTCGCCGAGCCGGGGGCCAACCGCGGGCGCGGCGGCGGGATGGGCGGGCTCTTCGCCGGTGTCGGGATGGCGATCGGACCGTTCATCGGCGGGCTCTTCGCCGACCACGACAACTGGCGCGGGATCTTCTACGTCAACGTGCCGCTCGGGCTGGTCGTGATCTTCGGCGGGCTGTTCGCGATCCGCATTCCGCGGGTCACCCGGCGCACGGACCTCGACCTGCCGGGTGCGGCGCTGGCGGCGGCGTTCGCGGCGAGCCTGTTGCTGGTGTGTGAGTGGGGCGGGCAGCGGTACGCCTGGACCTCCGGCCCCATCCTCGCCATGATCACGGCCGGGGTCGCGAGCCTGGCGCTGTTCGCGTGGCGCGAGTCGGTCGCCGCGCATCCCGTGCTGCCGCCGTCCCTGCTGCGCGATCGGACCATCCGCAACAGCTACATCGTCCAGCTGCTCATCGGGGCCGCGATGATCGGGGCGATGCTGCACCTGATGCTGTACCTCCAGGTGGCGCGCGGCGTGAGCGCGTCCGACTCGGGGCTGTACCTCGCGTTCATGGCCGCCGGGCTCACCGCGTCCGGGATGCTGGGGGAGCGGCTGCGGCTGGCCACGCGGCCGGCGCTGCTCGTGGGCACCGCGTGCGCGGCCGCGGCGATCGGCGGCGTCGTGCTGTTCGTGCACCTCGGCACGTCGCTGTGGGCGATCCGCGGTGCGCTGGTGCTGCTCGGCATCGGGTTCGGGCAGCTCATCGGGCGGCTGATCATGGTGGTGCAGGACGCCGCACCGGCGCATCAGCTCGGGGTGGCGACCACCGGCATCCGGTTCTTCCAGTCGATGGGCACCGCGGTCGGCGCCGCCCTGCTCGGCTCGATCCTGAGCCGCGTCTACGAGGCCCGCAGCGGCGGCGCGATGTCGTCCGCGGCCATCGCCGCCCATCCCGAGGCCATGAACGACTTCGTGGTCGGGATCGAGGTCGTCTTCGCCGTCGCCGGCGCGGTCGTCCTGCTCGCCATGCTCTTCGCCGCCCGCCTGCGCGACGCCGCCCGGCCCGCGCCCAGCAGCGAGAGCGAGCCGAAAGCCGAGCCGGTCGCCGCGTGAGGACCAAAAAGCCGCCCGAGGACCGAAAAAGCCGCCTGAGGACCAAAAGCCGCCTGAGGACCCAAACCTGAGGCCAAGAAACCTGAGTACCAAAAAACACGAGCGGCCCGGCGCGAAGAAGCGCTGGGCCGCCCATGATTCACGTGAAACCGGACTAACCGGTCCGGGCCAGCGCGGGAGCCGGCGGCGGGTTGAGCAGGTCGTCCTCGAGAGGTTCCTCGTTGTAGATGCCGCCGTCGGGGTCCTGGCCCTCGTAGGTCTGCCGGACGACGTCCTCCTCCGGGTGGCGGATGTCGCGGATGACGTACCCGACCACGATCGCGAGGGTCACCAGGCGCAGGATCGAGGCGAGCACGAACACGCCCTCCGGGAACACCTGGCGGCCCGACGCGCCCATGAGCTCGCCGTAGAACGACACGAAGTAGAGGACCTCCGCGACCTGCCAGGCCAGGAACGCTCCCCACCGCGGGCGGGCCAGCACGGCGAGCGGGATCAGCCACAGGACGTACTGCTGCGACCACACCTTGCCGGTGAGCAGGAACGCGGCGACGATCAGGAACGCCAGCTGCGCGAGGCGGGGCTCCTTGGGCGCGGTGAGCCCGAGGATCAGGATGCCCGCGCAACAGATCAGGAACAGCCCAAGGTACAGGATGTTGAGCGTCGAGTGCTCGGGGTCCAGGTCGAGGTTCTGGAAGAACGGGAAGCCGTACTGCCCATTACCCCGCGGGAAGTGCGCCCCGATGTACCACAGGGTGCCCCAGTCGATCCCGCGCAGCTGGTTGAAGTCCCAGAACTTGAGCCACGCGTCCCGGAAGAAGATCGCGACCGGCGCGTTGACCGCGACCCAGGTGGCCACGCCCGTGCCCACGGTTATGAAGAAGTCCCGCCACTTGCCGGTGCGTATGCTCAGCACCAGTAGGGCGCCGATGATCAGCATCGGGTAGAACTTCGCCGCGGTCGCCAGGCCTAGGAACACGCCGGCGAGGACGGGTTTTCGTTTCGCCCAGTAGGCCATGGCCACGGCCGTCAGGCCGACCGTGAACAGGTCCCAGTTGACGGTGGCGGAGACGAAGAGCGCCGGTGCCACCGCTAATAGGGCCGCGTCCCACGGGCGTCGGCGGCGCACCGCCAACGTCGCGGCGACAGCGATGATGCCGAAGGCGCCGAGCACGACCGCGTTGACGTCGTAGAACGCCTGGCCGTCGTTGTCGATGATGTTGCGCTGGTGCAGGTCGTGGATCGGCAGGCCGAGCACGCCCATGAACGCGCCGGTCAGCACCGGGTACTCGACGTCGTGCTCGGCGTAGGGAACCTGGCCCTCGTTGAGGCCCTCGGCGTAGTACAGCGCGAGCACATCGGTGTAGCAGAAGTACTTGTACTGCTTCATGTCCGCCCACGCGGCGTCGCGACAGGGGGACTTCTGCACCCAGTGGAAGCTCAGCATGGCGCAGATGAGCAGCAGCACCACGCGGGCCGGCGTCCAGAAACGACCGCCGCCGGGCAGCCGGACGCTGGACCGGACGGCGTGGTCGCCCATCGGGCCGCCGATCGACTCGGACAGGCCACCGATGAAGCGGTCGGAGTTGGCGGGCTCGTCGACTAGATGCTCGGGTCGCACACTCGGCGGCATCCCGTCACCGTACCGTCGCCGGCTCGGAAGCGGGTGCAAGGGACGGTACAACGCGTGCTCCTGCGCGGATCGGCAGTGCAAACAGCAGCGCCACGAGCAGCAGCAGGTACCAGTTCTTGATCAGGAATCCGGGCACGCCGTGGCTCCACGGGTCCAGCGGGAGCCCCTGCTCGAACCAGGACACCAGGCCGAGGCCGACGGTGACGGCGATGACCCCGGCGAACCAGGCGTGGCGGCGGGAGGCAGCGAGCACGATGATCGCCGGGACGAACCAGTAGATGTGGTGCACCCACGTGATCGGGCTGACCAGGCAGCCGACGATGCCGGTGAGGGTCAGGCCGACGACCTCGTCGCCGGCGAGCGCGGCGCGGCGGGCCCGCCAGAGGCCGAACCCGAGCGTGAGCAGCACCAGGACGGCCCAGATCGGGCGGTTGGCGTCGGCGGGCGCCGACAGCCGGGCGAGCATGCCGTAGAGGGACTGGTTGAAGGTGTACGCCGCGTTGCCGATCCCCTCGCCCTGCCACAACGCGTCGGTCCAGAACCGCACCGAGCCCTTCGGCATGATCGCGAACGCGAGCAGGCTCGCGGCGGCGGCGCTCGCGATGGCCGTGAGCCCGGCGCGGTACCGACGGCTGATGAGCAGATACACGATGAAGATCGCCGGGGTGAGCTTGATGGCGGCGGCGAGCCCGATGAGCACGCCGGCCCATCGGCTGCCCCGCGGCACCAGGACCAGCAGGTCGGCCAGGATCAGCAGGACCAGCACCATGTTGATCTGGCCGAACGTGTAGTTCTCACGGATCGGCTCGAGGGTGCTGATCACGGCCAGCGCCAGGACCAGGGCGAACGGCAGGTCCCAGCCCTTCTGCCGGGCGACCGGCGCGAGCAGCCAGTACGTCGTGACCAGCACGGCGGCGACGGTGACCACGCTGTACAGCACCACGGCCGGCATCCAGCCGAGCACCGCGAAGGGCACGAGCACCAGCGCGCCGAACGGGGGATAGGTGAAGCCGAGCGAGCCCTGAGTGTCGTCGGGCTTCACGTAGTCGTAGATGTTGTGCCCGTCGAGCCACCAGTTCACGGCCTGGCGATAGATCCCCAGGTCGAACCAGTCGTGGCGGTTGCGATACCAGATGTGGCCGTAGACGACCAGCGCCACGAAGAGCCCGAGCAGCACCCACCGGACGGCCCTGCGTGCGTCCAACCAACACCCCCAACGACTGCGGCCACGGTCCCGGCGAACATACCGCCGGTGCCGTGGCCGCACATCTTTGCCCTGCTCGATCAGCGCCTTCGGGTGGCATCGGTGGTCGGCACCGTGCCGCCGCCGTTGCCGCCCGGGCCCTGGCTGCTGCCCGGGTTGCCCGGATTGCCGGGGTTGCCGTTGCCCGGGAATCCGGGGTTGTTCGGGTCGATGTTCGGCGGCAGGCTCGGCTGCGGCGAGATACCGGTGCCGACGTCGATCCGGCCGGTGTTGGCCGGGCCCCGGAAGTTGATCTTCGGTTCCTTGAGCTGAGTCATCGCCGCGTCGAGGAAGTCGCGCCAGATCGGGCCGGGCAGCGAACCACCGATGATGGAGACGCCCTTCTTGTCCTTGAGTGCGACTTCCTTGTCCTTGTTGCCGACCCAGACGGCGACCGCCAGGCCGGGCGACTTCTTGGCCGGGTCGTACGCGGTGTAGCCGACCATCCAGGCGTGCGCGTTACCGCCGCCGCCGTTGCCGGTGCCCAACTGCCAGGTGCCGGTCTTGCCGGCGATCTGGCGGTTGTCGTGGGTCTTCAGGTTGTAGTGCTTCGGCACGCCCTGCAGCACGGTGCTGAGGTCGTCGGCCATCTGGTCGGTGAAGCCCGGGATGCGCTTGGGGTTGATGACCTCCTGGTAGGTCTTCTTGGCCCCGGTCCACACCTCCTTGAGGAAGTGCGTCTTCACCGCGACGCCGCGCGCCGCGAAGGTGGCGATGCCGCCCGCGTGCTCGAGCACGGTCACCGGGTACTGCCCGAAGCCGACCTCCGTCTGGAAGTACTTCGGCGACACCTTCGCGCCGTCGTTGGCCACCAGGTCGATCTTCTGCGACTTGCCGTCGACGGTCGCCCACATGTCGGTGATGCCGGCGGCCCGCGCGGTGTCGATCACCCTGGCCGCGGTGACCTTCTCCGTCAGCGCGAAGAAGGGCACGTTGAGCGACATGACGGTGACTTCCTCGAGCGTGCACCACTGGCCCGAGCCGGATTCGCACTTCGGGGACTGTGGCGAGCCGTCGCCGGCGTTCTTGACCGGGTTGCCGTTTTTGGCCGTACGGCCACTGGCGGGGAAGTCCGCCGGGGACTCGCCGTTCCACATCGAGTCGATCTTGTATCCGGCCATGAGACCGGTGGCGAGGGTGTAGACCTTGAACGTCGAGCCCGGCGGGTGGCCGCCGCAGCAGCTGTCCTTGCCGTCGCCGAGCACGGGGTCGTTGTAGTAGCCGGCGTAGTCGTTGCCGTTGCCGTTGTCGCCGCCGTAATACGCCTTCACGGCGCCGGTGCCCGGCTCGACCGCGACGAGCGCGGCCTGCAAGTTGTCCGGCTGGCCGTTCATGTTCGATTCCTTGTTGCGGCTGGCCTCGCGCACCGCGATCGGCTGGATGTCCTTGTCGATCGTGGTCACGATCTTCAGGCCGCCGTTGCGGATCCGGTCGAAGTTCTTGCTGCCCTCGCCGTCGGTGTCCTCGTACAGCAGGCTGCCGGTCTTCGGGTCGGTCAGCGCCGCGACCTCGCCGAGGACGTGGTGCATGATCAGGCCCTCGGGCTTGCTGAAGTTCTGCGACTGCGCGGTGTTGTTGCGCGCTTCCTGCGGCGTGATGACCTTGTCCGGGTACTTCATCTTCGTCGGCGCGTCGGCCTCGGAGCAGAAGTTCAGCTTGAGCATCTGCCCCTTGATGTAGTCGAACCGGTCCTGGGCCTGCTTCTTGTCGATGTTGGGGTCGAACGGGCTGCCCTTGCCGCTGCCCTCGGGGTTCTTGATCAGCCCGGCCAGAACCATGCCCTCGGCCATGCTGAGCTTCTCGGCGGGCTTGTCGAAGTACGCCTGAGCCGCCGCCTCGATGCCGTACGCGCCGCGGCCGAAGTAGACGATGTTGAGGTACATCGCCATGATCTCGTCCTTGCTGTACTGCTGGTTGAGCTTGAGCGCGATGACCGCCTCGCGCAGCTTGCGGGCGTAGGTGACGCCCTCCAGGTCCGCCCAGTGCCGCGCGTACTGCTGGCTGATCGTCGAGGCGCCCTGCCGGTCGCCGCCGCTGATGTTGTTCCAGGCCGCGCGGACGACGCCCTTGTAGTCGACGCCGTCGTTGGTGTAGAAGCTGTTGTCCTCGGCCGCGACGACCGCGTGCTGCACGTCCTTCGGGATCTTGTCCAGCGGCAGCACGGTGCGGTTCTCGCCGATGCGACCCATCGGGGTCACGCCGTCGGAGTAGTAGATGGTCGTCGACTGGTTCAACGTGATGTCGTCGGGTAGAGCGACCTGGTCGAAGTAGTAGGTACCACTGACCATGCCGATACCGGCGATCATGATGAACGCGGCGATGGCGGCGATGATGATGTTGCGGCGGCGGCGCTTCTTGGCCTTGGCCGCGGTGTTGCGCCCGCCGCCCGGGCCGCCGGCGCCGCCTCGACCGCCGGGCCGCCCCGGCGGGAGGTCGCCGGGCGGGCCGCCCGGGCCGTCCATGACATCGCCCATGCCCACCGAGGCCGAGCCGACTACGGCACGGCCGACGGAGGCGCGGCCGGCCGCGCCGGCGCTCGGCACGGATGCGGAGCCCGTCACGGAGGCGCGACCGGTGCCCGGCTCGCCGGGCGGTGTGACGCGCGCGGAGCCGGAGGCGGGAGAAACGCGCGCCGAACCGACGCTGGCGGAGCCACTGGCTCCGCCGACGTTCGCCCGTCCCACGCTCGCGCGCCCCACCTGAGCCCGGCCCGCCGGCGGCGGGGCCGCCGGAGCCTGGGGATTGTGGGACGGTGGTTCCGGCTGGAATCCGGGAACCTGCGCGCGGCCCGACTGGGGGTTGTCCGGGTCACCGTAGTTCATTCGTCCCACCTTGCCGGTTGCATCGTCGTCGCATGCTCCGTCGCCATCGTCTCTGTGACCTGAGCCACTCCTAAGGCAGCCCGGCCGCCATGGCGCAGTCGCCACGCTTCGCGGCCCCCATCAGGGAGTTCGCGTGCTCGGCACGCCAGGTTCACTCGGCTGCCCCTCCCCGCAGGCGCGACGGCTGTTCGCCGTCGTCGGGCCCGGCCGCGAGACCGTCGCGGCCAAGGAGGTACTGCTCGACGAGGTGGTTCCAGCCGCAGTCGCGGCAGACCTCGACGACGTAGACGTGAAACTCACTCAGCGTCATCGCCAGGACAGGCAACTCGGCCAGCCGGCGCGCCTGCCCAGAGGACTGACGCAGCTCGTCGCCATAGATGTAGTGCACATGGGTGAGGTTCTCCCGGCGGCACACGGGGCACAGCTCGTCCGTCGGCTCACCATGGAACTTCGCAGCGCTCTTCAGGTATGGCGACGCGTCGCACACCTCATAGGTGCCGACACGACCCGACTGCACCTCGCGCAGCAGGGCGCGTCTCCGCAAGGAGAAGTCCACGACCTGACGCTGGGTACGCATGCGCCCGAGGGTACGCGGTCCCAAGGCACTCGGCGAGTTCCGTCACGATAGGTAACCGTTCGATAGACGACCAGCGGTGTGTCGCAGGCCACTTGGTCGGTTTTGTTGCATCCGTTCGGGCAGCGGCTTACCGTTCGATGTATCGGTCCGATACATCGGGCTGGTTACGGGAAGGAGGCCGGGAGTGCTCGAACTGGCGATCCTGGGCCTGCTTCACGAGTCCCCGATGCACGGTTACGAGTTGCGCAAGCAGCTCACGACCAAGCTGGGGGCGTTTCGCTTCGCGATCAGCTACGGATCCCTCTATCCCACGCTGCGCCGCCTCCAGGCGGACGGCTGGATCACCGAGGGCGCCCCGACGGCGGACATGCCGGCGAGCGCCGAAGAGGTTCCCCTGCTCACCGGCAAGCGGGGCCGCGTGGTCTACACGATCACCGCGGAAGGCAAGGAGCGGTTCCAGGACCTGCTCAGCGCCGCCGGACCCGAGACCTACGACAGCGAGGCCGGTTTCGGGGTGCATTTCGCGTTCTTCGCGCGCACTGATCCCTCGACCAGGCTGCGGATCCTCGAGGGCCGCCGTCGTCGTGTCGAGGAGCGCCGCGAGGGCATGCGCGACGTGCTCAGCCGGGCCGCCGAGCGGCTCGACGCCTACACGCTCGAGCTGCAGCGTCACGGTTTGGATGCCTGCGAGCGCGAGGTTCGCTGGCTCGAAGAGCTCATTGCGAACGAACGCAATGGCACCACCCCTGAGCCGCCTTCGGCACAAGATCCGGAGCGGTCATCGTGAACAACAAGAAGGAGGCATCCGCGATGGGCTCCGTCCGCGTTGCCATCGTCGGTGTCGGCAACTGCGCCTCGTCCCTGGTCCAGGGCGTGGAGTATTACCGCAACGCCGACCCGAATGACCGAGTACCGGGTCTGATGCACGTCAAGTTCGGCGACTATCACGTCGGCGACGTCGAGTTCGTGGCGGCGTTCGACGTCGACGCGAAGAAGGTCGGCCAGGACCTCGCCGCCGCGATCGGCGCGAGTGAGAACAACACCATCCAGTTCTGCGACGTGCCGCCGACGGGGGTCACCGTCCAGCGCGGCCCGACGCTCGACGGCATGGGGCAGTACTACCGCGAGATCATCGAGGAGTCCGACGAGCAGCCGGTCGACGTGGCCGCCGCCCTGCGCGAGGCGCGGGTCGACGTGGTCGTGTCCTACCTGCCGGTGGGCTCGGAGGCGGCCGACAAGTTCTACGCGCAGGCCGCGATCGACGCCGGCTGCGCCTTCGTCAACGCGCTGCCCGTCTTCATCGCCTCCGACCCGGTCTGGGCGAAGAAGTTCGAGGACGCCGGCCTGCCGATCGTCGGCGACGACATCAAGAGCCAGGTCGGTGCCACGATCGTGCACCGCGCGCTGGCCAAGCTGTTCGAGGACCGCGGGGTCGAGCTGCTGCGCACCTACCAGCTCAACTTCGGCGGCAACATGGACTTCATGAACATGCTGGAGCGCACCCGCCTGGTCTCGAAGAAGATCTCGAAGACCCAGTCGGTGACGTCGCAGATCCCGCACGAGATGGTGAAGTCCGACGTGCACATCGGCCCGTCCGACCACGTGCCGTGGCTCGACGACCGCAAGTGGGCGTACATCCGCCTCGAGGGCAAGTCGTTCGGCGACACGCCGCTGAACGCCGAGCTCAAGCTCGAGGTCTGGGACTCGCCGAACTCGGCCGGCGTCATCATCGACGCGCTGCGCGCCGCGAAGATCGCCAAGGACCGCGGCATCGGCGGCCCGATCCTCTCGGCTTCGAGCTACTTCATGAAGTCGCCGCCGGTGCAGTACAACGACCACGACGCGCACGCGTCGGTCGAGGCGTTCATCAAGGGCGAGATCGAGCGCTAGTTCATTCGGCAGAGCGCACAAGGGCCGGTTCGCACCAGCGAACCGGCCCTTTGCAATTGCTCAGCCGAGCCCGAACTCCTTCTCGATGCGCACGCGGGCCTCGAGCTCCAGCAGGACCTTCTTGCGCCACAGCCCGCCGCCGAAGCCGACCAGCTTGCCGTCGGCGCCGACCACGCGATGGCAGGGAATGATCACCGGAATCGGGTTCCGGTTGCATGCGGTGCCGACCGCACGCGCCGCGTCGGGGTCGCCGACGGCGGCGGCGATCTGGCCGTAGGTGCGCATCTCGGCGTACGGAATGGCGTAGAGCTCACGCCAGACGGCCCGCTCGAACTCGGAGCCGCCGGTGACCGACAACGGCACCGTGAATGCAACGTCCTCGCCGGCGAAATAGCGCGTGAGCTCGTCGACGGCCCGGGCCAGCACCTCGTCGGGCTCCGAAACGTTCCGGTTCGGCGGAACGCCGCCGAACTGCACCCGGCATATCCCCGCGTCGTCCACAGCCACGCCGAGCGCATCGATCGGCGCCTGCACCTCTACCCACCGCACGGCGCCAATTGTGCGCCTTTTGCCGGACGACTCGAGTGGCACGGCGGGACTACCCTCCAATTGTCGGCGAGGGGAGGGGCCGTGGAGACGACGTTCCTCGTCATCGGCGGTGTCGGTGTCGTGGTTCTGGCCCTGTCGGTGTTCATCGGCGACGTCTTCCACTTCGGCCATCCCGACGCGGCCGGCCCGTTCTCGGTTCCGGCCGTCGCCGGCTTCATCGGCGCCTTCGGCTTCGCCGGCGCCGCGGCCGGCGCGATCACCGGCTCCGACGGCCTGCTCGTGCCCGTCGTCGCGGGCGTGGTGGCGGCGCTGCCGACCGCCTGGGTCGCCACCCGGCTCGCCCGCCTGGCGATGAACATGCGCACCGACGCGACCCCCACCCAGCGCGACATGATCGGCACGACCGGCGTGGTGGTCACCCCCATCACCGGCAACGGCTTCGGCGAGGTGCGGATCTCCCTCGGCGGCCAACCGGTCAAGCTCAGCGCCCGCGCCGACCGCCCGATACCCCTCGGCGCCCGGATTTTCGTGGTGGAGGCTACGAGCCCCACCAGCGTGATCGTGGAAGAAACCCCCCTCTAAACCTCCGGAAGAAGAAGGAAGCGGATGGATACCGTCCTGCTCATCGCGATCGGCGGCGGCGTGCTGCTGATCCTGTTCCTGGTGATCTTCATCGTCTCGCGCATCAAGGTGGCCGGCCCCAACGAGGCGTTCATCGTCACCGGCCGCAAGGGCAAGTCCGTGCAGGGCGTCGACGGCTCGCGCTCGACCGACCTGTCGGGGCAGAAGGTCGTCATGGGCGCCTCGGTCTTCGTCGTGCCGATCGTGCAGCGGCTGCAGGTGCTCGACCTGTCCAGCCGCCGCATCCACGTCGAGATCACCGGCGCGGTGAGCAAGCAGGGCATCCGCGCCAACCTGCAGGGCGTGGCGATCGTCAAGGTCGGCGGCACCGAGGACGCCATCCGCGCCGCCGCGCAGCGCTTCCTCAACCAGCAGCAGGGCATCGACCTGTTCACCAGCGAGGTCCTCGCCGGCGCGCTGCGCTCGATCGTCGGCCGGCTGACCATCGAGGAGATCATCCGGGACCGCACCGCGTTCGCCAGTGCGGTCGCCGAGGAGGCCGAGCACTCGCTGACCAACCAGGGCCTGGTGCTGGACACCTTCCAGCTGCAGGACATCTTCGCCGACGGCTCCTACCTCGCCGACCTCGGCCGCCCCGAGGCCGCCCGCGTGCTGCGCGACGCGGCGATCGCCGAGGCGCAGGCCCGCCAGGCCGCCGAGTCCGAGCGGCTCAAGGCCGAGGAGGCCATCGCCGAGGCCAACCGCAACCTGTCCCTCAAGCAGGCCTCCATCCAGGCCGAGATCGACGCGGCCAAGGCGAGGTCGGCCGCGGCCGGCCCGCTCGCCCAGGCCGAGCGCGACCAGGCGATCCTCGCCGAGCAGCAGAAGGTGGCCGAGCGCAACGCCGAGCTCAAGCAGCGCCAGCTCGACACCGAGGTGCGCAAGCCGGCCGACGCCGAGCGGTACCGCGTCGAGCAGGAGGCCGAGGCGGCCAAGAACGCGTTGATCGCCAAGGCCGAGGCGCAGCGGCAGGCCACCATTGCCGCCGCGCAGGCCTCCGCCGAGCAGGCCCGCCTCACCGGTGAGGGCGAGCGGTCCCGCCGCGCCGCGCTCGCCGAGGCCAACGCCATCGAGGGTGCCAAGGAAGGTGAGGCGGAGCAGCGCCGGCGCAGCGCAATCGCCGAGGCGCTCGAGCGCGAGGGTGTGGCCGAGGCTTCGGCCATCCTGGCCCGCGGCCAGGCCGAGGCCGAGGCGATGCGGCTCAAGGCCGACGCGTTCGCCACGTATGGCGAGGCGGCCATCCTCGACCTGCTCGTCCGGGTGATGCCGGACGTGGTCAAGGCCGCCAGCGACCCGATGAGCAACATCGACAAGATCACGGTCATCTCGACCGACGGCGCGTCGTCGCTGACCAAGTCGGTGGCCAGCAACGTGGCCCAGGGCCTGCAGCTGGGCACCGACCTCACCGGCATCGACCTGCCGAAGCTGCTGAGCCGGCTGGGCGGGCTCGGCTCCGACGACGAGCCGGTCAACGGCCGACCGGCGGTCGAGGCGCCGAAGTCCTGACCGTCCGGTTGCACCACCGGTCATCCCGGGGGAGGGCCCGCGCCGCTCGGCGCGGGCCCTCTTCCGTTCGTGCGACTCGCGTCCGGGTCTTGGCGCCGTAGGCTTTTGCCGTGTCCGCCACCGTCGCCGCCCAAGCACAGGCGCATTTCGTACGCGCCGTGCTGCGGCAGCGAGGCTTCCGCCGCCTGGTGGCGATCCGCATGATCGCGCAGGTCGGCGACGGGCTCTTCCAGGGCGGGCTCGCCGGCAGCGTGCTGTTCAACCCCGAGCAGCGCGCGGGCGGCATGGCGATCGCGGCCGGGTTCGCGATCCTGCTCCTGCCGTACTCGCTGATCGGGCCCTACGTCGGGGTCTTCCTGGACCGCTGGCGGCGCCGGTCGATCATCAGCGTGGCCAACCTCGTGCGGGCCGGCCTGGTCCTGCCGATCGCGCTCTACATCTGGCAGGGCGAGAAGTCGCCGGTGCCCTTCCTGCTCGCCCTGGTCGTCATCGGTCTCAGCCGGTTCTTCCTGGCCGGGCTGTCCGCCGCGACGCCGCACGTGGTCGACGACCACATGCTCGTGACCGCGAACTCGTTCTCCGCGACGCTGGGCTCGCTGAGCTTCTCAATAGGCATCGGCGCGGGCGCGGCGCTCATCAAGACCGTCCTGGCGACGTCGTTCCACGGCTACGCGCTGGTCGCCGCGGGCGCCGCCGCCTTCTACCTGGTCTCCGCGCTGGTCGGGCGGGTCTCGTACGGCCCGGACGAGCTCGGGCCGGACGCCGAGGACCGCCGGCACGGCTCGATCGTCTCCGCGATCGGCGAGACCAGCCGCGGGACGGTGGCCGGCGTCCGGCACCTCGCCGCCAAGCGCGGCGCCGCCTACCTGGTGCTCGCGCAGGCGATGTTCCGGCTGCTGTACGGCGTGATCCTGCTCGCCAGCCTGCTGCTGTTCCGCACGGAGTTCAACCGTGGCCAGGACGTGAGCGGCTCTTTCGGTACCATCGCCAATGCTTTTGCGGCCGGTGGCGCCGGAATGCTCCTCGCGTCGTTCGTGACGCCCCCGCTCAGCCGCCGCATCGGGGGCTGGCGGTGGGTGTCCATCGTGCTCGCCGGCACGGGTGCGGCAGTCCTCGGCTTCGGCCTGCCGTTCGACCCGACGCTGCTGCTCGGCGCCGTCTTCGTCATCAACCTCGCCGCGCAGGGCATCAAGATCGTGACCGACACGTCGCTGCAGCACGAGTGCGCCGACGAGTTCCGCGGGCGGGTCTTCAGCATCAACGACACCGCGTTCAACGTGACGCTCGTCGTCGGCATCTACCTCGGCGCGCTCACCCTGCCCGAGACCGGGCACTCGGCGGCGATGCTGTCCGTGGTCGCCGTCGGTTACGTGCTGGCCGCGGCGGCGTATGCGGCCCTCGGCGGCCGCTGGGCCCGCCGGGTCGGCGACGACATCGCCGGCCCCGGCGGGGCGGTCTCACCCGCGAATCAGTAGCTCGAACTCGACTTCGTCAGCGTCTGGCTGAAGATCGAGGTGGTGATGCTCAGCGAGTCGCCGTTGCACGTGTACTTCGCCGGGTCGTCGTTGGCCTGGAACGGCTCGGTCTCGTCGTAGTTGATCGACGGCGCCTTCGTGTTGAGGGTGCCCGTCGCCGCAACGTTGGAGTACGCGAGGCTGCCGCTGGTCGTGGCCACGTTCGAGGTCACGGTGGCGTTGGCGATGATCGTGATCGGGACCGACTGGCCCTGGATCGTCGGGTTGCCCTGGAACGTGCTGTTCTTGAACGTCTCGGTCGCCTTGCCGTCCGGGGCGAACTTCACCGTCGAGCCGTTCTCCTTCAGCGAGAACTCGACGGTACCCACCGTGTCCATCGCCGTCTTCTCGGTGTACGTCTTCGTGGTCCAGGTGCCGACCAGGCACTCGTCGATCGCGGCCGACGGCTTGGTCTTGCCCGTCGCGGTCGCGTCCGCGTTCGCGGCGGTGCCGGTGGGGCCGGCCTGCGGGTTCTTGGGGTCGTCGCCGTTCTTGAGCACCGCGACCACGACAATCGCCGCGACGAGAACGACCAGCACGCCCGAGAGCGCCAGGACCGGCATCAGGAACTTGTTCCGGCTGGGACCGGACGGTGCGGCCCCGTACGTCGCGCCGTATGCGGTGGGCGGCGCGCTGACCGGGTCGGAATATGACGGTACGGAGCTCGCGGGGTAGCCGGCATAGGGCTGCTGTCCGCCGTACGGTGCGCCGCTGTAGGGCGTGCCGCTCGTCGGCTGCTGGGGCGCCTGCGGGACGCCTCGATATGTGCGGCACTGCGTGCAGTAGCCGTTCGCATCAATGCCCATGCCGCCGCAGTTGGGACACGGCTGCATGTCTGCCTCCAGGTTCAAAGGGGTCCGGGGGTGGTCCGGGGGTTTGTGTTAGCGACGGTAGCGGACCCGGTCTAGGTGCAGAACCAACTGAATCGCCACATGCACGACCGACCCGTGGTCGGGGTTCCGACAACGGCTTATCAATGGCGCCCGAGCTGGGCGCGCAGATCACCGAGCTTCGGGTGGCGTGATGCCCTCGTCCTTGGCCCAGCGGAGGAGTTCGGCAATGGCCTCGTCGTGCTCCAGCGGGCCGCGCTCGAGGCGCAGGTCCTTCAGGTAGCGCCAGGCGCGGCCGACGATCGGGCCGGGCGGCACCCCGAGCAGCTCCATGATCGCGTTGCCGTCGAGGTCGGGCCGCACGCGGGCCAGGTCCTCCTCGGCGGCGATGCGCGCGATCCGCTCCTCCAACGCGTCGTAGTCGGCCGCCAGCTGGGCCGCCTTGCGCCGGTTGCGGGTGGTCACGTCGGAGCGCGTCAGGCTGTGCAGCCGCGGCAGCAGGGGACCGGCATCGGTCACGTAGCGGCGCACGGCCGAGTCCGTCCATTCACCGCGGCCGTACCCGTAGAAGCGCAGGTGCAACGCGACGAGCTCGGCGACGTCGGAGATCACGTCCTTGGGGAACTTCAGCGCCTTCATCCGCTGCTTGGTCAGCCGGGAGCCGACGATCTCGTGGTGGTGGAAGCTCACGCCGCCGTCCGGGCCGACCGCCTTCGTGGCCGGCTTGCCGATGTCGTGCATCAGGGCGGCCATGCGCAGCGTGAAGTCGGCGCCGTCGCGCTCGTGCGCGATCGCGTTGCGCACGACGGTCAGCGTGTGCTCGTAGACGTCCTTGTGCTGCGCGTGCTCGTCGATCTCCAGCTTGAGACCGGACAGCTCCGGCAGGAACTGCTCGGCGAGGGCGGTGTCGACCAGCAGCCGCAGGCCGGCCATCGGGTCGGCGCCGCACATGAGCTTCACGAACTCGTCGCGGATGCGCTCGGCCGTGATCCGCGCCAGGTCGCCGGCCATGGCGACCATCGCGGCGCGCACCTCCGGCGCCACCGTGAAGCCCAGCTGGCTGACGAACCGTGCGGCGCGCAGCATGCGCAGCGGGTCGTCGGCGAAGGACTCCTCCGGCGCACCCGGCGTGCGCAGCACGCGCTCGGCCAGGTCGTTCAGGCCGCCGTACGGGTCGGTGAACTCGTGCCCCGGCACCGAGACCGCCATCGCGTTGACGGCGAAGTCGCGGCGGCGCAGGTCCTCGGCGAGGCTGTCGCCGTAGCGCACGATCGGGTTGCGGCTCACGCGGTCGTACGCGTCCGCGCGGAACGTCGTGACCTCGATGCGCAGCCCGTGACGGGCCAGGCCGATCGTGCCGAACTCCTGGCCGGTGGTCCACACCGACTCGGCCCAGCCCTTGATGATGCGCAGGGTGTCCTCGGGCCGGGCGTCGGTGGTGAAGTCCAGGTCGTCGCCCAGGCGCCCGAGCAGCGCGTCACGGACCGAGCCACCGACGAGGTGCAGCTCGTGGCCGGCCTTGGCGAACCGCCGGCCGAGCTCGTCGGCGACGGGGGAGACTCGCAGCAGCTCGTGCACGGCACGGCGCTGAGCCTCGCTGAGGTTACGGTCGGTTGCCACGGCGCTTTTCTCTTTGGTCTCTGGCATTGGTCGGTCAGCCTATCGCGACGGAAGAAGCAGGCACCGAGGGTAGCGGCCCGATGTGCGTCCCGTCGCGTCAAATCCGCGCCGCCCCAGAAGTGTCGGAGGGTGCCACTATGGTTCGTGCTGCGGAAGAAGCACGGGCCGAGTCGAGGTGTGGCGAATGGAACCGGGTACGGACCCGGCACAGCGCGGGAGCTGGAGCACTGAGCCGACCGTCCGGCTGCGGCCGACCGGCGGCGGCGGCGGGGCCCATCGCGCCCCCGACGAGCCCACTCAGGTCATTCTGCCCGCCCAGCCCGTGCCTGACGATCCGGGCCAGACCGTCCGGCTGCACGTGGGCCGGCGGCCGGAGGGCATTCCGCTCGACCCCGCCAACGCGCCAACCGTCGCCCTGCCGGTGATCACGCCGCGGATCGTCGCCGACGCCCCATTCGTGGAGGAGTCGGCTCCGCCGCCCACGGCCGAGGACGACAGCACCGGCAACGTCGTGCGCAACAGCGGCACGATGGCGATCCTGAGCCTGGTCAGCCGGGCGACGGGCTTCCTGCGGGCGGCGGCCATCGCGGCGGCCATCGGCGGCAAGGTCGTCGGCGACGACTACACGCTGGCCAACAACCTGCCCAACCAGGTGTACGAGCTGCTGCTCGGCGGCGTGCTCGCCAGCGTGCTCATCCCGACGCTCGTGCGCGCGCGCAAGGACGAGCCCGACCGCGGCGAGGCGCACGCCCAGCGCCTGCTCACCCTGGCCGCCGTCGCACTCGGCGCCGCCACCCTCATCGTGGTGCTCGCCGCGCCGCTGATCACGGCGATCTACACGCTCGGCAACG
Organism: Dactylosporangium darangshiense; assembly: GCF_039537565.1. Classification (NCBI taxonomy): domain Bacteria; kingdom Bacillati; phylum Actinomycetota; class Actinomycetes; order Micromonosporales; family Micromonosporaceae; genus Dactylosporangium; species Dactylosporangium darangshiense. The sequence continues at coordinate 551,012 of NZ_BAABAT010000001.1, read as the reverse complement.
ACAAGGTCACCACGGCCGACCGCGACCTCATCACGCTACTGGCCTACCTGTTGCTGCCGGAGATCTTCTTCTACGGCCTGGCCGGCATCTTCGCCGCGATCCTCAACGTCCGCGGCCACTTCGCCGCCCCGATGTGGACGCCGATCCTCAACAACGTCGTCATCATCGTCACCGCCGGCGTGTTCATGCTCGTGCGCGGCGGCGGCCTGCCGACCCCGGACACGATCACCCTCACCCAGGTGCTCGTGCTCGGCCTGGGCACCACGCTCGGCATCATCGTGCAGGCCGCCGGCCTGTGGCCCGCGCTGCGCAAGACCGGCTTCCGCTGGAAGTGGCGCTTCGACTTCCGCAAGCTGCACCTGCGCGAGCTGGCGAAGCTCGGCGCCTGGATGCTGCTCTACGTCGGCGTCTACCAGCTCGGCATCACCGTCGTCATGGCCCTGGCGAAGAACAACCAGCTCCGCGGCGGCGAAGGCCCGGCCGTCTTCAACAACGCGTTCCTGATCTTCATGATGGCCCACGGCATCGTCGCCGTCTCCGTCATCACCGCGATCATGCCCCGCATCTCCGCCGCGGCGGCCGACGGCCGCTTCAGCGACGTGACCGACCAGCTCGCCCAGGGCAGCCGCCTGGCCTCGGTGATCCTCATCCCCGCCGCCGCCGTCTACGTCGTCCTCGGCCGCCCGCTCGCCGTCACCCTCTTCGACTGGGGCAACTACGGCTACGAGCAGGCCCTCGCCACCGGCTCGGTGGTCGCCGCGGCCGGCCTCGGCCTGGTCCCGTTCGCCCTGAGCCAGATGCAGACGAGCGTTTTCTACGCCCTGCGCGACACGAAGACCCCCGCCCTGGTCAACATCGGCGGCGTGGCCGTCCGACTGTTCCTGGACATCGGCTTCTACGTGATCCTCCCGGTCGCGGTCGTCACGACGTCGCTGATGGTCGGCACCGCGCTGTCCTACGTGGTCGCCCTGATCGTCGGCTACGTCCTGCTGCGCCGGCGGCTCGGCCGCCTGGGCCTGCGCCGCCTCCTGGACACCCTGATCCGCCTCGGCGCCGCCGCGATCGCCGCCTCGCTGCTCGCGCTGGCCGTCTCGTGGCTGATCGCCCAGATCATCGACCCGGGCAAGCTGCAGGGCATCGTCCAGCTGCTGTTCGGCAGCGCGGTGCTGCTCGCGGCGTATGCGGCCGGCGCCGTCTTCCTGAAGGTGCCGGAGGTCCGGCAGTTCGCGGGGATGATCCGCTCTCGCCTGGGCCGCTGACGCGCCCGGCCGGCGCCGCGCCGCCTCGCCGGCCGCCTCACCGGCCCCGCCAGCCGGCCTCCGCCGCCGCGCTAGCGCCCGTACGGATCCACCGACCCTCCGCCAGCCCACGACGCCCCCCTGTCGGGCGCCGCGCCGCCTCGCCGGCCTCGCCGGCCGGCCTCCGCCGCCGCGCCGCGTCCGCACCGCCGCATCCGCACCGCCGCATCCGCACCGCCCGCGCAACCCCCCTCGACGATCCGTCGCCTGCACCGCCGCGGCACGAGTGCGGCCGCGGCGAGGGTGTTCCGCGCGGCTTAACCCGTGTGTCGGGTGGGGGCCGTGTGGAGGTAGGACGGCGACGGGGGGAATCGGGTGAGATCGGCTCGGACGGGTGAAATGGCCGGTTGGGGTTGCGCGCGAGCAATCTGGTGCGCCTGACTGGTGTGCGGTTCGCAGGGGCCGGTGCAGCGAACTGGGTGATTTGTCACATTCGCGGAGATTGTGGGCGGCCTCACGCGCAAACGGCGTGTTGGGGGCGGTGCGGCCAGCTGCGACTATTCGGTGAAATGTAGGTAAAGAGTAAATGGCTGCCATGTCGGGACATGGGTGATCAATTGGCCTCGTGCGGGGTGGTCCGGAGATGATGACGTGTCGGACACCGAACTGGCGACAGGTAAGGTCAACCCCGGCGCCCTGCCGAAGCGCTTAGGCTTAGTGACTGCGACTCGCGTTACGACGGACGCCGTTCTGGTCAGCGATGAAGTACGGCACACGGATCGGAAGGGAGGACGGGTGGCTGAGCTCGACGAAGGGCTGCAGGCTTCGAGGGGCGTCCCTCAGGTTCTGACCTTCGGCACCCCATCCGTCGGTGAAATCCTTGCCGAGCGATACCAGCTCGAAGAGCACATCGGCAACGACTCGCTGGGCCGGCAGCTCTACCGCGGCATCGACGTCATTCTGCGCCGCCCAGTGGCGGTGGTCCTGCGCTATCCCGGCGGGGAGAGCGCCAAGGAGATGCTGGCCGCGGCGGTCGCCGCCAGCCGCATCGTGCATCCGCACCTCGTCGGCGTGTATGACGCGATCGACGAAGGGGTGCGCGCCTATGTGGTGCGCGAGTGGGTCGACGGGATCGCCCTGCGTGACATCGTCGCCCAGGGGCCGCTGGACGCCGGACGGTCGGTCGCCATCGCGTGGGCCGTCACGGACGCGGTCGCGTCACTGCACGGCACCGGGATGGCGCACGGAAACGTGCACCCGGGGACCGTGCTGGTCGCGCACGACGGGCGGGTGGTGCTCACCGACGCCCGGGCCGACGACGGCGCCACGCCCGAGACCGACATCCGCGCGATCGGCGCGATCCTGTACTGCGCGCTGACCGGGTACTGGCCGCACGCCGAGGCCGGCTCCTACTCGGTGCCCGACGGGGTTCGCGACTCCTCCGGGGCGCTGCAGTCGCCGCGGCAGGTGCGGGCGGGCGTGCCCGCGCACCTCGACTCGCTGGTCGCCGACCTGTTGAACGGTGAACTTCCGCTGCCGTCGGCCGAGTCGCTGGCGGGGGAGCTCGCCTCCTTCGGCAGCTTCGACGAGGAAGACATGGCGGCCGAGGAGGGCGGGCGCGTCGACTTCGACGCCTTCGACTCCGCGGCGGCGTCCCCCGTGCCGCCGAAGCCGGCCGGGCGCAAGCTCGCCGTCGGTGTCGTCGGCCTGCTCGTGCTCGCGCTGGCCGGCACGCTGGCCGCGGCGCGGGTGCTGGGCGACCCGGCAACGCCGGAGACGCCCGGTGCGAGCGCGGCGCCCAATGCGAGCACGTCGCAGCAGGTGAAGCCGCCGGGGCAGCCGGTGGAGTTCAAGATCGACCCGTCGAAGGTCCGCATCGTCGACCCGCAGGGCAGCCGGTCCGAGCTCAAGGACGCCGACAACACCGTGGACGGGAATCCCACCACGGTGTGGAAGACCGACCGATACACGAAGGCCGACTTCGGCGGCAAGAAGTCCGGCATGGGCGTGTGGATCGACCTCGGCGAGGCCAAGCAGGTCAGCTCGGTGCAGGTCATCCTGCAGACGCCCGGCGCCGACGGCGAGCTGCGCTACGGCGACGCCGACCTCGGCAGCACCACGCAGGGCGACCAGGCGACCGTCCAGCAGTACCAGGTGGTGGGGCAGCCGCGGCAGAGCATGGGCGCCACGATGCTGTTCAACGGGCCGGAGCAGAAGACGCGGTACCTGATGGTCTGGATCACGAAGCTGCCCAAGGAGAGCTCCGGCGGATACCGAGTGGCTATCGGAGAGATAACCGTCCGCGTGCAGTGACCCCACGGACCGGCCCCGATCGATAAGGTGCGTGCCGTGGACGCTGCGGGGTCGGGTGCGCGCGAGATGCGCGACGACGCGTGGCTGCTGCGTGCCCACGCGTCGGGCGACCCCAATGCGTTCTCCGAGCTCGTGCGGCGCCACCGCGACCGGCTGTGGGCGGTGGCGCTGCGCACGCTCGGCGACCGCGAGGAGGCGGCCGACGCGCTGCAGGACGCGCTGCTGTCGGCGTTTCGCGCGGCGAGCGGCTTCCGCGGTGACTCCGCCGTCACGACCTGGCTGCACCGCATCGTGGTGAACGCTTGCCTCGACCGGGTCCGCCGGCGGCAGGCCCGGCCGACCGTGCCGCTGCCCGAGACCGACGTCACACCGGCGCCGGCGACCGACCGCGACACCGCGATGGACGTCCAGCAGGCGTTGCGGCAGCTCCCCGCCGAGCAGCGCGCCGCGCTGGTCCTGGTCGACGTGCAGGGGTATGCGGTGGCCGAGGCCGCCGTGATCCTCGGCGTCGCGGAGGGCACCATCAAGAGTAGGTGCGCGCGTGGCCGGGCCCGGCTGGCCCTGCTCCTCGGCCACCTGCGGAACCCGGTCGACGGCGGCCGCGTCCCATCACCAGTGAACACGGACCTCCCGTTTGCGTCCGGAAAGGAGAGCGGCGCGTGACGGCCTTCTCCGAAGCCGACCTCGACCGGCTCGCCGACTTCGTCGGCGGGGCGCTGGACGGCACCCCGGAGGCGGACGACGTGCGCCGTCTGGTGAGCACGGAGACGAGCTGGGCCGAGGCCTACGCGATGCTCGTGACCGCCGACGCGGCAATGCGCGACGAGCTGCACGCGCTGGGGGCGGAGGCTCCCGCGGTACCGCTGGATGTGCAGCAACGACTGGACGCGGCCCTGGCGTCGGCGGTGACCGCGCCCCCGGCGGACGCCCCGGTCGTTGATCTGGCCCGGGCGCGGGAGGCGCGCAAACGGCGGCGGATGCGCTGGGCCGTCGGGCTGACCGCGGCCGCCGCGGCGCTCGTGTGCGGCGCGGTGGGCGTGCAGGCGCTGCGCTCCGACGTGATGTCCGACACCAAGTCGGACTCGGCGGCCCCCGCGGCCGCGCCGAACGACACCCGCGAGACGCGCGCGGCCGGCGGCTCGGGGTCAGGCGCGGACCTGTCCGCCCAGCCTGGCGGCGGCGTGATCAGCAGCGGGCGCGACTACGGGCGCGGCACGCTCGGCCAGCTCGCCGGCCAGGCCGGCCAGAAGAGCACGAACAGCCAGAACCTGCAGGGCGAGGCGGCGGGGACACCCCCGATGGTCGCGCAGGCGCCCGCGCCGACCAACGTGCCCAGCCCGCTCACCCGGCTCAGCCAGCCGGCCGCCCGGGCCGCGTGCCTCGCCGCCATCACCGGGGAATACGGTGGTCAGGTGTCGCTGGTCGACTACGCAGCGTTCGAGGGCCAGGCGGCGCTGGTGGTGATCGTCGATGGCACGCGGGTCGGCGCCGGCAAGCGGCTCATCGTCGTGGTCGGGCCCGACTGCGGCATCGGCGGTGCCATCGCCGACGAGCGGTACCGGACCATCGCCCCGTAGCGGTGATGTGGCACACCAGTCACCGCCCAAGGGGAATTGCCGGTTCGTAGGATGACGTTTTGCTGGCACAGGCTGAAATCGAGGAGTCGACCGTGGATGACGTCCGCAACCTGATCATCGTGGGGTCCGGCCCCGCTGGGTACACGGCCGCGGTCTACGCCGCCCGTGCCAACCTCAAGCCGCTGGTGATCGAGGGCGTCACGTCCGGTGGCGCGCTCGTGACGACCACCGAGGTGGAGAACTTCCCCGGCTTTCCGGACGGCATCAACGGGCCCGAGCTCATGGACAACATGCGCAAGCAGGCCGAGCGGTTCGGCGCCGAGTTCATCACCGACGACGCCACCCGCGTGGCCCTCGAGGGCCCGGTGAAGAGCGTCTGGGTCGGCGATCTGGAGTACCGCGGCAAGGCCGTGATCCTGGCCACCGGCTCGGCGTGGCGCCCGCTGCACGTCCCCGGCGAGCAGGAGCTGCTCGGCCGCGGCGTGTCGTCCTGTGCCACCTGTGACGGCTTCTTCTTCCGCAACGAGAACATCGTGGTCGTCGGCGGCGGCGACTCGGCCATGGAGGAGGCCACCTTCCTCACCCGCTTCGCCACCAAGGTCACCATCATCCACCGGCGCGACGAGTTCCGGGCCAGCAAGATCATGGCCGAGCGCGCCCTGGGCAACGAGAAGATCGAGGTCCTCTGGAACAGCGTGGTGACGGAGGTCCTGGACGGCGGCGGCCGGGTCGGCGGCGTGCGGGTCAAGAACGTGGCGAACGGCGAGGAGCGCGACCTGCCGGTCGCCGGCGTGTTCGTCGCGATCGGTCACGACCCGCGTAGCGGGCTGTTCCGTGGGCAGGTCGAGCTCGACGACGACGGCTACGTGAAGGTGGCCGCGCCGAGCACCCGCACCAACATCGAGGGCGTGTTCGCCGCCGGCGACGTCGTCGACCACACGTACCGGCAGGCCATCACCGCCGCCGGCACCGGTTGCGCCGCGGCCCTCGACGCCGAGCGTTTCATCGCGGCGCTGTAGCAGCGTCAGCAGGCTCAAGAGAAGGAGAGCGCATGGGAGCCATCCAGCCCGTCAGTGACAAGACCTTCGAGGTCGACGTCCTCAAATCGGATATTCCGGTTCTGGTGGACTTCTGGGCGGAATGGTGCCAGCCGTGCCGCAAGATCGAGACCATGCTGAACGAGATCGCCGCAGGCGAGCTCGCCGACAAGGTGAAGATCGTCAAGGTCGACATCGACAGCAACCCGGAGACCGCCCGGGCCTACCAGGTCCTCTCGGTGCCCACGCTGACCGTGTTCAAGGGCGGCGAGCCGTTCCGCTCGGTCGTCGGGGCCAACCCGAAGAGCGCGCTGGTCCGGCTGATCGAGTCGGCGCTCGACCCGGCCTGACGCTCCCGGACAACATCACCGCCGCCCCGCCTCCGGACCGCTCGGAGGCGGGGCGGCTTGTTCCGGTGTGTGAGGCGCCCCAAGCGGGGCAGGGCGCACACGGCGTGACGGCTCGCCGGAGCGCGGCGTGGAGGCGGTGGGAGTACGCTGCCTCGCGGGCGCGGCGCCGCGCGGGTCATTCGCCCGATAACGGCGTGCTCGGCCGGGCACGTACGATTCCGTCGCGGGGTCACAGGCTGTCAGGAGGACCACATGCGGGCTATCCGGCGCGGAGCGCGGGGAGCGGCGGTTGCCGAGATCCGCAGCATTCTTGTCGTGCTGGAGCTGCTGGAGGACCTGCCGTCCACGGATCCGTCGGCGAGCGACCCCGCATACGACGCCGACGTCGAGCGCGCCGTGCGCGCGTTCCAGCAGAGCCGCGGCCTGACCGTCGACGGCGAGGTCGGCGACGAGACATGGCGGGCCCTGGACGCGGCCCGCTGGCGGCTCGGCCAGCGCGCCCTCTTCCACACCGTCGCCGACCCCTACATCGGCGACGACGTGCGCCAGCTGCAGGAGCGCCTGCTCGAGATGGGGTACAACCCCGGCCGCGCAGACGGCATCTACGGCGGACGCACCGCGCACGCCGTGGCCCAGTTCCAGCGCGAGGTCGGCCTGCGCCCCGACGGCGAGTGCGGCCCCGCCACGGTCGGCGCCCTGCGCCGCCTCGGCCGCAAGGTCATCGGCGGCCGCCCGCAGCTCCTGCGCGAGGCGGAGGCGTTCCGCGAGTCCGGACCGACCCTGCTCGGCAAGCGCATCGTCATCGACCCCGGCCACGGCGGCCCCGACGCGGGCAACGTCGTCCCCGACGGCCCGCTGCGGTGGGTGGAGGCCGACCTCGTGTACGACCTTGCGGCCCGCCTGGAGGGCCGTCTGGCGGCCGCGGGGATGCGGGTGAACCTCACCAGGGGTCCGCAGCCTACGGTGGCTCTGAGCGACCGTGACCGGGTCCAGCTCGCCAACGAGCTCGGCGCCGACCTGCTCATCTCGATCCACATCGACAGCCACCACACGCCGACGGCGGACGGCGTCGCCACCTACCACTACGGCTCGGTCTCCGGCCCCACCTCGGTCGTGGGCGAGCGCCTGGCCGGCCTGGTCCAGCGCGAGATCGTCATGCGCACCGGCCTGCGCGACTGCCACACGCACGCGAAGACGTGGGAGCTGCTACGCCTGACCCGCATGCCCGCCGTGCGAGTCGACGTCGGCTACCTCACCTCGCCCGGCGACCGCCGCCAGCTGATCGACCCGGCCTTCCGCGACCGCGTCGTTGAGGCCATCATGGCGGCGGTGCAGCGGATGTACCTGCCGGTCGAGGCCGACGTCCCGACGGGTTCGATCGACGTCAGCCTGCTGCGCGCGCTGACGAATTCGTCCCCCGCAGCGACTGCCTGACTTTTCGCATTTTCCCCGGGTGTACCCCATGTGCCTACCCGGCTCCCCCCGCACCCGTTCGTCCTGATCCCTGCGCTGGTCACTCGTCGGCGCAGGGTCGTTTTTTGTTGCGGGCACCAGGTTGGCTGTTTGTTGTGGGCACAGGTTGGCTGTTTTGTTGTGGCGCAGGTTGGCTGTGAACGCAGGGTCGATTCGCCTGCGAGCACAGTTGGTTGTGGCGCAGGGTCGATTTGCCGGCAAGCGCAGGTCGGTTGTGGTGCAGGTTTGATTTGCCGGCAAGCGCAGGTTCGGCGCTCAGCCCGATGTCATTTCCCTCGTGGCGGGACGAACCGGAAGAACCGGACGAAGCAGCGATTCCGGACTCATCGACCCGAGCAGCTTCTCCAGCGCGTACTCGACGTCGGACTTCCACGACAACGCCGTCCGCAGCTCGAGCCGCAGCCGCGGATAGCGCGGATGCGGCCGCACCGTCTTGAAGCCGATCGACAGGAAGAAGTCCGCCGGCGCCAGGCACCCGCGCTCGTTGCGCCCGGCCTCGTCCACCTCGCCGAACTTCGCGTCCCCGAACGCCTCGATCGCCTTCACGCCGCGCTTGGTCAGGTCTCGCGCGACCCCTTGGACGAGCATGCGCCCGAGCCCACCGTCGGCGAACGGCTGGACCACGTGTGCCGTCATCAGCAGCACCGCATCGGGCGAGACCGGCGACGTCGGAAACGCCATGCTCCGCGGCACGTATGCGGGCGGCGCGAACATCACGAACCCCGCCGGCATCCCGTCGACGTAGACGAGCTTGCCGCAGGACCCCCACTCGAGCAGCGTCTGCGAGACCCAGGCCTCTTTCTCCAGCCCTGGGTCGCCGTTGGCGCAGGCACGCTCGGCCGCGACCGGATCGAGTTCCCAGAACACGCAATCGCGGCACGATCGAGGAAGATCCTCGAGGGTGTCGAGCGTCAAACTGACGAGACGTCGCGACATTGGCCCATCTCCACCGCACCCGGCATTAGCTCGTCATGATGGTACGCACTCACGATCCGTCGTGGGAGCCGTCCGCCCACAGTTCCTCATCCCTGAGACGCTCAGCGCTGCCCACCTCCGCACCCCGGGACAGCAGTTCCTTCTCCCCGTCACCCGCCGATCTCACCCAGAGCGCTTTCGCCCCCGGGCCAGCACGTTCGACGGCGATGAAGATCTACGAACCCCCGCCGTCAAGCCGACGGCCTCGGCGCGCGTCGTCCGCGACCGCCTCGCTGTCGTCCGCCCTCGCGCGTTCATCTCCAGGGGCCGCGTGTCCTCACCGTCGGGACGGTGGCCAATTTCTCGCACTGCCGCCCCCGAACGTCGCGTCCGATGGCATTCCGGTCGGCGTGCTCGGTCGGCGTCCCAATGGCGTCCCGATGGCGTTCCGGGCAGCGTCCTCGGTCGGCGTCCCGATGGCGTGTCGTCGGGCGTCCTCAGCCCTGTGGCTTGTCCTGAGTTTCCTCGGCGTCGTCGGCGTTTCCGGCGGCCGGCTCCGGCACCACCACGTCGTCGTTCTCCTCGGCGGCCGCGGCGGGCTCGAGCTCTTCCTCGGCCTGGTCATCCCGATCGCCCTGGTCCTTCGCGAGGCTCGCCGGCGCGGTCCAGTTGATGCGCGGCGGCTCGGCCAGCGGCCGCCCACCGAACTCGGCCAGCCAGGCCGCCACGAGCGCAAGGTTCTCCCGCCAGCGGTCCTCCGGGATCGGCGGCAGAATGTCGTCCCACAGCGCGAGGAACGTGCCCTGGAGCTGGAGCCGCCCATACGGCCGCGCAAGGAACCACACGTGCAGATGTGCCGCGCCGTCACCCCAACGATTCACGTGAACCCGGGCGACGCCGTCAAGCGAGCGGATCGCGCGCTCGAGCCGGACCGTCATCACGCCGAGCTCGGCCGCGAGCATGTTGGGCAGGTCGCCGAGGTCCAGGTGCGAGCGGGACTCCAGGATCAGCACAGCGGGCAGCCCCGTCGGCCGGTCGAGGGCGCGGACCCGCCAGCGGTCGCTCACCCAGATGTACGCCTCATCGGGCGCCGCACAGGCCCGGCACTCGGCCGGGTTGTCACCGTGCCGGGGCGGCTCGACCGGCACGGGATCGAGGAGGCGCTTGATGCGAAGGTCGCCCTCGAACGGAAAGGTCGGCCAGTACGTGAAGGCGGGCAGCTGCTGGGCCGACCGCGAAGAATCGGCCGGGGGATTGGCCGGGGTTGCTGGCGTCTCAGGCACGAAGCCGACCCTAGCCGACCGCGGGGCCGGTGTCCGCACCCTGTGGACAGCCATCACCGTGTCGGGAAGTTATCCACAGGACCGCTGTGGATGACGCCCGTTCCGCATCTCAACAAGGCCCGACTGAGCGCGCCTTCATCCACAGGCCGTCAGCCGGTCTAGCACGTGGTTTCACGTGAAACGGGTCAGCCTGTGGATAACCCCTGTGGACAGTCTTCCGTGGGAGCCGTTCTCTCAAGATTCTTCCGGCCCCCGATTTCGGCCCCTGAGCCTTTCCAAACGCCGCATTTCGGCACCTCGCCCGCGCTACTCCTCCCAGCCGCCCGCACACGCCTCGCGCGGACTCGAAACACCCCCGCCGCCATGCGTCTCCACCGCCCGTCCGCGCCGCCGCTCCCGCCCACGCGGCGCGCTCCTGCCCCCACGCCGCGCTTCCGCCCACGCCCGCCGCTCGATCGACCCGCCCGCGCGCCCACTGCCCCGCCCGCGGCTCGACTGACCCCCCGCCCGCGTCCGCGTCTACCGCCCACGCCTGCCCGCTCGACCAACTCGCCCGCGCCTACCGCGGCCTCGCTCGCGGCTCGACCGACGCGCTCGCCGCCCGCCAGCGCCGCTCGACCGACCCGACCCGGCGTCAGCCGGCCGGCCGCCGGAATGACCGAGGGCCGGCCCCGGTCGGGGTCGGCCCTCGCTGTCTATGAAGTTTGTGTCGTTCGCGTCGGCGACTATGTCGCACCGGCAGCGCCGGCTCGGCCGGGCGGCGTCACTGCTCCCGCTGGCCCGCCGAGCGCTCGTCCGGAACGCCGATGATGCCGACGATCCGCTCGAGGTCGTCGACCGTCGCGAACTCGATCGTGATGCGGCCCTTGCGGCGGCCGATGTCGACCTTCACCCGCGTGTCGAAGCGATCCGAGAGGCGATCGGCCAGATCGGTCAGCGCCGGCGCGTGCGGCTTCGCGCGCCGCTGCGCCGGGGCCGCCTTCTTGGCCGTTGCGCTCTCCGACGCCGCGAGCGCGACGAGCTCCTCGGTGGCGCGCACCGAGAGGCCCTCCGCGACGATACGGGTCGCCATCTGCTCCTGCTCCTCCGAGTCGTCGAGCCCGAGGAGCGCCCGCGCGTGGCCCGCGGAGAGCACGCCGGCGGCGACGCGGCGCTGTACCGGCGCGGGGAGGTTCAGGAGGCGGATCGTGTTCGAGATCTGCGGCCGGCTCCGCCCGATGCGCCGGGCGAGTTCCTCGTGGGTCGCGCCGAACTCATCGAGCAGCTGCTGGTACGCGGCCGCCTCTTCGAGCGGGTTCAGGTTCGCCCGGTGGATGTTCTCCAGGAGCGCGTCCCGGAGCATCGCGTCGTCGCGCGTCTCGCGGACGATCGCCGGGATGGCGTCCCTGCCGAGCGCCTGGGCGGCCCGCCAGCGACGCTCGCCCATGACGAGCTCGTACTGCTTTTCGCCGTCGGTCTCGCGAAGCTCGCGTACCACGATGGGCTGAAGGAACCCGACCTCCTGGATCGAGGTCTTCAGCTCCTCGATGGCCTCCTCGTCGAAGACCTGCCGCGGCTGCTTCGGGTTGGGCGCGATCGCGCCCACCGGGATCTCGGCGAACCGCGCGCCCGGCACCGGGGCGAGCCCGTCGGCCGCGGGCACGGAAGCAGCGGCCGGAGCGTTGGTGGCGACGCCAGGGGCGGGCGGTTCGGCGAGTGCGGTACCCGTGCCCGCCGCGCCATCGGCCGGCGCGGCGGCGGTTGGGATGAGGGCACCGAGCCCCCGCCCGAGACCTCCACGTCGGTTGGACTTCATGCGACCCCTCCCACCTGCGCGCCGCGTAGCGCGATCTCCTGCGCCGCCTCGAAATAGCTGACCGCACCCCGCGAGCCGGGGTCGTACGTCATGACCGACTGGCTGTAGCTCGGCGCCTCCGACACCCGGACGTTGCGGGGGATGACGGCGTTGAGGCACTTCTCGCCGAAGTGGTTCCGCACGTCCTGCTCGACGAGGTCGGCCAGACGGGTGCGCCGGTCGTACATCGTCAATAGCACCGTCGAGATGTCGAGCTTCGGGTTGAGGTGGGACCGCACCAGCTCGATGTTGTTCGTGAGCGCCTGCACACCCTCCAGCGCGTAGTACTCGCACTGGATCGGGATGAGGACCTCTTCGGCGGCGACGAGCGCGTTGACCGTGAGGAGGCCGAGCGAGGGCGGGCAGTCGATGAAGATGTAGTCGTAGTCGCTGCCGCCGGCCTCGATGGCGCGCTTGAGTCGCGACTCACGAGCGACGACCGACACGAGTTCGATCTCCGCCCCGGCGAGGTCGATCGTCGCCGGTACGGCCCACAGGTTCGGGATCCCCTCCACCTGCTGCGTAACCGCGTCGAGTGGGGCGCCGTCGATCAGGCAGTCGTACACGTCCGGCACACCGGAGTGGTGCGGGACGTTCAGCCCGGTCGAGGCGTTGCCCTGCGGGTCGAGGTCGATCACGAGCACACGGTTTCCGTGCAGCGCCAGGGCGACGGCGATGTTCACCGCGGTGGTCGTCTTGCCGACCCCGCCCTTCTGGTTGGCTACACACATCGTGCGACGCCGTGGTGGGCGGGGCATGGTGATTTCCCCGCTCGGGTTGAGAATCTCCACGGCGCGTTTTGCCTCCTGTGCCAGTGGGGGGTCTTCGGTTTCACGTGAAACGTACGCGTCAGTCATGGCGCCCTCGGTATCCGCGGTGACGACGGACGGGTGTGGTTGGGGGGATGGTGGGTTCCGTCGTTCGGGCCGCACCTCGGCTGGAGAAGCGTCGACTGTCGGCGTCACTCCCCGGCCGTAAAGGGTACCGGTTGAGGTTCGATCACTCGGACCGGAGACGTGAAACTCCACCGTCCCCCCGCGTGTCGACTCGTGCCCGCGTATCGTCTCCGGACCGTGGCCGGGCTCGGGCGCACGAACGTGGTCCATGCGCGCCGGCTCACCGGTGCGGCCGGGGTCGATCCGGGGGTCCATGCCGCCCGCGGGGTCTATTCGGTGCTCGATCCGATGGCCGGTACCGCGGGCAGGATCGCCGGGGCGAGGCGCCTCGACGCCGTCGTTCCGCGGCTGTGGCACCGCGCGACCGGCGGGACGTACGCCCCAGCCCTCTATCCCCGTTTCACGTGAAACATGACCGTCTGCATCGCCGTAGCCCGGACCATCATCGCTGTCGCGCACCATGTCAGTCCCGTCCCGCTCGGAAAGATGTGCACCCTCGGCCGCCTCGTCCGCCGGAGCCGATGCGGTGAGTTCCCCGCCGGACCTCCAGTCGCCGGCTCCGGAAGCAGACCGGAGTCCGGTGCACCCGAGACCGGGTTACCCGATACCGGCCCACCGGGAACCGGTTCGTCGAGAGCCCGCCGGTCGGAGCCCGGCCCGTCGTCACACGTCCCGTCGGTCCCGCACCCGAGCAGATCGGCTTCCGCGGGAGGCGTGCTCGCTCCCTTGGAGGGCGTTCCGCTCGAATCCGTTCCGTCCAGTCCGGCTTCCTCAGGGCCCGTTCCGTCGGACATTGAAGTGGCGCGGGGCCAGCCTACGGCGCTTCGCCGGGCGGAGCCATGACCCATCGGCGCGTCGTTGGTCTTCTCACGGCGACTCGTGCGCCAAAAGACCAGAAATCCGTCAACTCGGCGAGGCAGGGCGCCGGGCCGCTGTGTCGGCGACATCGGCCACCCGATGCCGACCGGCCCGCCGTCCCCCATGAGTCCCGCATGAGTGCCTCTGCATTCCCCGTCGCCGGGGGTCGCGGTGCCGCCCCGGGCCACCGGCAGTGGCATCGCCCTGGGGGACCGGAGGCGGTGCCGCCCTGGGGGACCGGAGGCGGTGCCGCCCTGGGGGACCGGAGGCGGTGCCGCCCTGGGGGACCGGGGGCGGTGCCGTCCCCCGGTCACCGGCCGCGGCGGCCCCCGGCCTTTCGGGGACGCGCGGCTTCCCGCTCGCGCACGATCTCGACCACGGTCGTGGGCTCGGCAAGGAGGGCCTCCCCGCACGCGCGCACCGACGGAGTCCCCGCACCGAGCTGCGCGAGCGCCTCCGCGTGCTTGGCAATCTCGGCCGCGGCGGAGGCACCCTTCATCGCGAGCAGCCGGCCACCGATAGCGGTGAGGGGGAGACACCAGCCGGCGAGCCGATCCAGCGGAGCGACGGCCCTGGCGGTGACGACATCGGCGAGCGGGATCTTCCCGACGCACTCCTCGGCCCGGGCGCGAATCACGAGGGTCCGCTCGAGGCCGAGCGCCGTCACCGCTTCGGAAAGGAATGCGGTACGTCGGGCGAGCGGCTCGACCAGGGTGACGGAAAGGTCGGGACGAGCCACCGCCAGCACCATCCCGGGCAGACCGGCCCCCGACCCGACGTCGACCACCGAGGCACCCGAGGGAATGAGCTCCGCGACCACGGCGCAGTTGAGGAGGTGCCGCTCCCAGATGCGCGGCGCCTCGCGAGGGCCGATGAGGCCCCGCACGACGCCGTCGGTCACGAGCAGCTCGGCGAACCGCCGAGCCTCGGGAAGCCGATCGCCGAATGCCTTCTCGGCGGCGGGGAGGATATCGCTGGGTACTGCACCGTCCATCCGTCAAGCAAACCATGCCCAACGCCGTCGCCTCGGACGTGGGGGATCGCGCCTCGGCCGTTCCTCGATCGCACGCTGTTTCACGTGAAACAGCGCCCGTGGAGGACCGCGACGCGGAAGAGAGCAAGCCCTGGAGGACTGCAGCGCGTGGGGACTGCGGCCCGGGGCGAGCCGCGGCGCGAGATGAACCGCGGCGTGGAGCCGATGACGGAACGTCGGCCCGGAGAGAACCCGCGGCGTGAAGACGGTGGAGACGACGGAAGGACCCTGGCGCGGAGAGATCCGGTTGCGCGGACAGAACCCGGCGCGGAGAGAACCGGCGGCGCGGAGGAACCGCGACGCGGAGGAACCGCGGCGCGGACAGAACCCCGGCCCGGAGGGAACCGCAGCGCGGACTCGGCGAAACGGAGCGCCCCGCCTCCGAACAGTCGGAGGCGGGGCGGTGGGGACGATGGCGCGACGGTGTGAGGACGGCGGCTCTACAGAGGCGCGAGGCGACTCAGGGGACCTCTCACTCCTCGGCCGTTTCACGTGAAACAGCGCGCTCCGCGGCCTCGATGGCGTTGCGGAAGAGCATTGCGACCGTGGTGGGGCCTACGCCGCCTACGCGGGGGGTGATGGCGCCGGCGACCGTGGCGCAGGACTCGTCTACGTCGGGGAGGAGGCGGCGGCCCTCGTAGCGAACGCCGCCGCCGATGACGACAGCGCCGGGGCGTACGTGCTCGGGTTGGATGATGCCAGGAACGCCGGCCGCGGCGATGAGGATGTCGGCGCGGCGGGTGTAGCGGGGCCAGTCGGCGACGCCGGTGTGGACGACCGTCACGGCGGCGTTTGCGGTTGGGCGCTTCTGGGCCAGGAGCATCGCCAAGGGGCGGCCCAGCGTTGCGCCGCGACCCAGGATCACGACCTCGCGGCCGCTCACCGGGATGCCGTGGTGGGCCAACAGCGCCTCGATGCCGGCGGGGGTGCAGGGGAGCGGGCCGGGGATGCCGGCGGCCAGGCGGCCCAGGTTCAGGGGGTGCATGCCGTCGACGTCCTTGTCCGGGTCGACCCGCATGAGGGCGGCGTCGTAGTCCAGGTGGGCCGGCGTCGGGTACTGGATCAGGAGCGCGTGCACATCCGGGTCCGCGTTGAAGGCGTCGATGGCGGCGTGCAGGTCGGCCTGGGTGGCGGTCGCCGGGAGGTGCTGATGCGGGGAGGCGAAGCCCAGGGCGGCGGCCTGGCGCTGCTTGATCCGGATGTAGCCGGCGCTAGCGTCGTCGTCGCCGACGAGAATCGTGGCCAGCGACGGGGTGATGCCGCGGGAGCGGAGGGCCGATACGCGGGACTCGACGTCGGCGAGGATCTCGTCGGCTACCGGTGCGCCGGGGAGGAGGCGTGCCGTGTGCGTGGCGTCAGCGGGGGCGGAAAGAGCGGTCGACTGGTTGGACATACGGCTCCTCGCAAATGCGTGGAAGCCCAGGCGGTCGACTCCCACGACGAGGCTTCCCGATGGTTGCCCATCCTTGGTGCCGCCAGTCGCGTCACTTTGATTATGCCCGACTGCCCGCCTTCGCCTCGAGACGGTCATCCCGAACAGGTCGCGTCCGGAGAGCGGAGAGAACGGGGAGTGAGAGAGCCGGAGAGGGAAAGGCGGAGAGGGCGAGAGCGGGGCGAGAGGAACCGTGACAGAAAGCCGAGGGATGCGACAAGGGCAAGCCCGGCCACCGCGGGCACGAGGAACACAAGACGCGGGCACGAGGCTCACAAACGAAACCGCCCCAACCGCTAGCTCGCGGTTGGGGCGGTGAGTGGTACTGAGAGCTAGGCGGTCGGGCGGACCACAATCCGGCGGGACGGCTCCACGCCCTCCGACTCGCTCTCGACGCCGGGCAGGGCGTTGATGACGTCGTGCACGCACTTGCGCTCGAAGGCGCTCATGGGCTCCAGCCGCACGGCCTCGCCGTACTCCTTCACCTTCTCCGCAGCGTTCTTCGCGATCGCGCCGAGCTCCTTGCGGCGCAGGGCGCGGTAGCCGCCGACGTCGAGCAGAAGGCGGCTCGGCGAACCGGTCTGCCGGAACACGGCCAGCCGGCTGAGCTCCTGCAGCGCCTCGAGGGTGGCGCCGCGCTGGCCGACCAAGGCCTGCAGGCGCTTGCCCGAGCCGTCGCCGCCCTCGACGACCTCGACGACCGGGCGCCCGCTCACGACCAGCTCGTCGATGTCGCCGTCGTAGTCGAGGATGTCCAGCAGGCCCTCGACGTAGTCGGCCGCGATCTCGCTCTCGCGGAACAGGTCGGTGGCGGCGCGGCCCGAACCGGAGCCGGCCTTGGCCTCCGAGTCGCCGTCGGCCTCTTCGTCGTCCTCGGCCTCCTCGTCGCCCTCGTCCTCGTCGGCTTCCTCGTCCTCGTCAGTCTCCTCGTCCGCCTCGTCGTCCTCGTCGTCCGCGTTGGCGTCGGCGAGGTCGGCGTCGGCTTCGGCCGTGGCGTCACGGTGCTCGGCCTGGTCCACGTCCTTGTCCTCGTCCCGGGCCACGGCCGCCGCGTCGAGATCATTGGTGGTGTCGGTCACGAAACTCATCTCCGCTTGTTTGGGGCGCCGAGGCGCCGTCACAGGTCGTCGGTGAGGGGTGGGTTGCTACAGGGAGCGCCCCGCGCCGGGCCGACTGAGAGGTGGCCCGGCGGGGTCGCATCAACCCGACTGCCGCTTCGCGGCGCCACCCTTCTTCGGGTTGATCGGCTTCGCGCCCGGCTTCGGGGCGCGGGAAGGGGCGCCGTTGGCGGCCGCGTCGGTCGCCTTCGCGCCGGTGGCCTTGGCGCCGGTCGCCTTCGCGGGGCCCTTGCCGTTGGACCGCTGCGCGGCGGCCTCTTCCTTGGCGCGGCTGAACAGGGCGCCCAGGCCGCTCGGCTTCGACTCGGCCACCTTCGCGGTGCCGCCGGTGCCCTTGAACGGCACGGTGCTGGTCGTCGCGCTCGCCGGCGGCGGGTACTTGTGCAGCACCCAGTACTGCTGGCCCAGCGTGATGGCGTTGTTCGTGACCCAGTAGATGATGACGCCGATCGGGAAGTACCAGCCGGAGGTCAGCGTGAAGAACGGGATGCCGTAGAGCATGAACTTCTGGATCATGCGCTGCTGCGGGTCGGTGTTCCAGCCCGTCTTCTTGATCATCTGACGCTGCGTCAGGTAGGTCGTCGTGATCATCAGCGCGACGAGGCAGGCGGCCACGATCTTGACCGTGGTCGAGTGGGCCTCGATCTTGATGAGGTCATCGGCGCTGCTGCTGAACTTCGCGACGATCGGGGCGTCGAACAGGCGGGCGTCGACGGCGCTGAGGAACTCGTCCTTCGTCCAGCCGTACAGCTGCATCTGGTGGTCGGACGTGCCGGGCTTGAGGTGGCGCAGCACGTGCAGGAGGCCGATGAAGACCGGGATCTGCAGGAACATCGGAAGGCAGCCCATGAGCGGGTTGACCTTCTCCTCCTGGTAGAGCTTCATGACCTCCTTCTGGAGGGTCTCCCGGTCGCTCTTGTGCTTCTCCTGAAGTTCCTTCATCTTCGGCTGGATCGCCTGCATCGCGCGCTGCGACTTGATCTGCTTGACGAAAATGGGGAAGAGCACGACCCGGACGGTGATCACCAGGAAGACGATCGCCAGGACCCACTGCCAGTTGGTGCCCAGCACGCGGTGATCCGGCATGATCGAATCCCAGACGGTGTGCCAGAACAGCATCACCTTCGAGATCAGCCAGTAGATCCCGCCCATCAGCTTGCTAATCACGACACTGCTCCAGTCACGTCGACTCGGGCTCGGGCGAGTGTCCCCGGCGCGGAGGCACCGGGTCGAACCCACCGGGGTGGAATGGGTGGCAGCGCAGCAGCCGCCAGATCGCGAGACCGATTCCCCGGATCACGCCGTGGGTGCTGACCGCCTCCAGGGCATAAGCGCTGCACGACGGGTAGAACCGACAACGCGCCGGCAACGCCGGGCTTACCCAACGACGGTACGCGACGATAGGAGCGGTCACGATCCGGGCTCCGGCGTTCATCGACGGTCACCTCGGTTTCTCGGTCGGCGCGCGGCCTGCAGCGCCGCGTCAAGATCCTGCTCCAGTTGGTGGTACCCCGCGCGAGCCGCCTCCGGCAGCGCTCGCACGACGATCACGGAGCCGGCCGGCAGGTCGGCCAGGCGCGGGCGGACGAGGTGCCGCAGGCGCCGCTTCACGGCGTTGCGCACCACAGCGTTGCCGACGGCCTTGGAAACGACAAACCCGGCGCGAGCGGCCGGAGCACCCGGAGTCCCGGTGACCGAAGCGTCGTCGGACGATCCCCTCAGGTCCACATCTCCGGAGGCCTCGCCAGCACCATCAGGCGAGGGAGAAGGGGACAAAGACGGTGCGACACCCTCAGAGCCCCCAGACGGCTCAGCAGGGGACGAAAACGGATCAACCCCGGGCCACGGTGGCCCGGGGTTGAGGAAGTGCACGACCACAGCCCCCCGACCGGCCCGACGGCCGTTGCGAATGGTGGCGGCGAAGTCTTCCCGCCGCCGCAGTCGCTGACCGGCCGCAAGCACGCTGCCTCCCGGAGGGCGCGGTCGTCTGGTCAGGCTCAGGCCGAAAGGCGGTCGCGCCCCTTGGCGCGGCGCGCCGAGAGGATCGCACGGCCGGCGCGGGTGCGCATGCGCAGCCGGAAGCCGTGGGTCTTCGCGCGCCGGCGGTTGTTCGGCTGGAAGGTGCGCTTGCTCACGTCGGGCTCCGTCTTCGTGGCTTGGCGTGGACCCGACTTGGCTGAAAATGCCGGCGCGCCCACAGGATGTCGATCGGTGGCTTGGAGTTTACCAGGGACCGGTGCTCCAACCGAAACAGGGTACGCGCCACCCTACTCACCGTCAACGATCAACGACGCGCGCCGCCCGGTGGCGATCAGCCCCGGGGATGTGAACAAAGAATCCCCAGGTCAGGGCCGAAATCCACAGGTTCGTTGTGGACAACGGTTGAGTGGTTGTGGACAACGCTGTTAACGTGCCCGGTTGCCGGTAGACACCGCGACGACCGGCGGCGGGGCAAAACGGACTTTCTGGCTCGAAGAGGCGCTCGACAAGGGGGAAGAGGCGCGCGCCCGACCTGCACCACCTCTGCGTATGCGCTGATCACCGCACAGTCAGCACGGGCGAGGGGGAGACAGGACGATCCGTCCACGGCACATGACTCGTTGATACACAGGTTGTGGAAAACCTGTGGACAATGGCCGAGGACGGCGGGAAGAACCGGGCACCGTCCACTCGCGGTGGGGGCCGCGAATGATGATGGGGGTGCGCGAACGGTGACTGACACCGACCTCGCAGCGATCTGGAATGCAGCTACGGATCAGCTCGCCGACGGTATCGATTCGGCGCAGCAACGTGCATACCTGCGCATGACCAGGCTGCGGGCGATCGTCGAGGACACCGCGCTGCTGTCCGTGCCCGACTCGTACTCGCGCGACATGATCGAGAGCCGGCTGCGGCCGGTCATCACCGAGGCGCTCTCGCGGCTGCTGGGCCGCGCCATCCAGGTGGCCGTGACCGTCCGGCCGCCGGAGGACGCGCCGGCGCTGCCGTCGCCGTCGGCCTCGCACTGGTCCAACGGCGCCTCGGCCTCCCTGCGCCAGCAGCTGCCCGATCTCGCAGCGGACGAGCGGCTGCCAATGGACGGGCGGGGAAGTCTCGAGAACCGCGGGACTGTGGAGGTACCACGGCCGGAGCACGACCGCCTGTTCGACCTTCCCGGCGAGAAGCCGGCCTCCGACTCGTGGCGCAACGAGCACTCCGGCACCGCCGTCGAGGCCGCCGCCGATGCGGGCCGGTTCGAGCAGCCGTCCTATGGCATGAGCGGGCCGGCGACGGTGAGCGAACCGCCGGCGCGCCCGTCGACGCCGGGCACCGGCCGCGACGACCGCCGAGGCGCGCCGACGCCGGCCGGGGACTCCGCCGGAAATCGCCTGAACCCGAAGTACACTTTCGAAACGTTCGTCATCGGGTCCTCGAACCGCTTCGCGCATGCCGCGTCGGTCGCCGTGGCCGAGTCGCCGGCGAAGGCCTACAACCCGCTGTTCATCTACGGCGGCTCGGGGCTGGGCAAGACGCACCTGCTGCACGCCATCGGGCAGTACGCGACGATGCTCGGCAACGCGCGGTTCGTGCGGTACGTGTCGACGGAAGAGTTCACGAACGACTTCATCAACTCGCTGCGCGACGACAAGACACAAGCGTTCCAGCGTCGGTACCGCGACGTGGACATCCTCCTGATCGACGACATCCAGTTCCTGGAGACCCGCGAGCGCACCCAGGAGGAGTTCTTCCACACCTTCAACACGCTGCACAATGCGAACAAGCAGATCGTGATCAGCTCCGACCGCTCACCCCGCCAGCTCGCCACGCTCGAGGACCGGCTGCGCACGCGGTTCGAGTGGGGCCTGCTCGCCGACATCCAGCCGCCGGACCTCGAGACGCGCATCGCCATCCTGCAGAAGAAGGCGGCGCAGGAGCGGCTGTTCGCGCCGCCGGACGTGCTCGAGTTCATCGCGTCGCGCATCGCTTCGTCCATCCGTGAACTCGAGGGCGCGCTGATCCGGGTCACCGCGTTTGCGAACCTGACCCGCTCGCCGGTCGAGCTCGGCCTGGCCGAGGAGGTCCTGCGCGACTTCATTCCGGACGGCTCGGGCCCGGAGATCACCGCCGACCAGATCATGGCGTCGACGGCCGACTACTTCGGCGTGAGCCTCGAGGACCTGCGCGGGCACAGCCGCTCGCGGGTGCTCGTCAACGCGCGCCAGGTCGCCATGTACCTGTGCCGCGAGCTCACCGACCTGTCGCTGCCCCGCATCGGGCAGGCGTTCGGCGGCCGCGACCACACGACGGTGATGCACGCCGACCGCAAGATTCGCCAGCAGATGGCGGAGCGGCGCTCGCTGTACAACCAGATCGCGGAGCTGACGAACCGCATCAAGCAGACGACCTGACGGCGGCCGGACGTCACCCGATCGTGGTTATGCACAGATCGGGTGTCGTCCACCGGGGTTGATCACAGGGTGTGGACAACCGGGTTTTCCACCGTGTCCACAGGCACCCGACCTCCCGCAAGTCGCCATGTGGCCCTATGTTTTCCACACACTGTCCCCAGGTCGTCCACAGTGTCTTCGGGCCCGGGCTCGCGTCGTTGTCCCCAAAGTCCACACGCTGTCCACAGATTTCCTGTGGATAACTTTGTTTGTGCCAACTTCCGGGGATGAGTCACCGGGTGACTACCGATTGCTCACAGGGGTTGCTCACAGCCTGTGGATAACTCCTGGGGATCGCATGTGGACGTCATGTGGACGCTTCCGGAAGGTAACAGTAGAGCGACGGAGCGTAAGCAGAGTTTGGGCCCTACGTTTTCCACAGCAGTGGACAAACCCTGGGGATTACCGGTGGACAACCGGTGGACAACGCCTGTGGACAATCACTCGTCCACAATCCACAGGGCTGTACACACCGCTCCATGCACAGCTTATCCTAAGTCAACCAAGTGGCCTGACCTGCGAAGACGAGGGTTTTCCACAGAATCCACACCCCCTATGACTACGAAGGTAATTTCTTTTAAGAAGAGAAGAAAAACAATCATCGGGGCGTGGACAGACTCGGGCCGCCGGATTCGGCGGGGTCGGTGCACGACCGCCGCCGAGAGGCCCTAAGGTTCGATGAGCGAGCCTGACCGACGCACCGCGGACGGCGGCTACCGCTCGAGAACCTCATCCACTTCCCCCCACCGGCCGACCGGACCGGTGAGAATCAGACGGCACACGCACACCGCACATCACACTGCCGCAGCACATGCCGGCGCCGCCGGACCTGGTGCGCGACGAGCGGCGAACATGAAGTACCGAAGAGAATGCGGGAGGACCGCGATGAAGTTCCGAGTCGAGCGCGACGCGCTCGCCGATGCCGTCGCCTGGACGGCCAAAAGCCTGCCCAGCCGCCCCTCGGTGCCCGTGCTCGCCGGCGTCCTGCTGCGCGTTGCCGACGGCCGCCTGCAGGTGTCGAGCTTCGACTACGAGGTTTCGAGCCAGGTCACCGTCGAGGTCCAGGCCGACGCCGACGGCGCGACCCTGGTGTCGGGCCGCCTGCTCGCCGAGATCACCAAGTCGCTGCCGGCCAAGCCGGTGGACGTCGCCGCGGTCGGCTCGCACGTCGAGATCACCTGCGGCAGCGCCCGCTTCACGCTGCCGACCATGCCGGTCGAGGACTACCCGTCGCTGCCGGAGATGCCCGAGTCCGCGGGCGCCGTCGACGCGGCCCTGTTCGCCAAGGCGGTGTCGCAGGTCGCGGTCGCCGCCGGCCGTGACGACACGCTGCCGATGCTCACCGGCGTGCGGATCGAGCTCGAGGGCACCAAGCTGACGCTGCTGGCGACCGACCGCTACCGGCTCGCGGTGCGCGAGCTGATGTGGCACCCGGACGAGCCGGACATGAGCGTCGCCGCCCTGGTGCCCGCGCGCACCCTGGACGACACCGCCAAGACCCTCGGGCCGCTCGGCGGCAACGTGTCGGTCGCGCTGTCGCGGGGCAAGCTCGGCGACGGCATGATCGGCTTCGCCGGCGGCTCCCGGCGTACGACGTCCCGCCTTTTGGAAGGCGACTTCCCGAAGGTCCGGGCGCTGCTTCCCGACACCCACAACGCGCAGGCGCGGGTTCCGGTGGCGGCCCTCAACGAGGTGGTCCGGCGCGTCGGGCTCGTGGCCGAGCGCCAGACGCCGGTGCGGCTGTCCTTCAGCGCCGACGGCCTGGTCGTGGAGGCCAGCGGCAGCGAGGACGCGCGGGCCAGCGAGGCGATGGACTGCCAGTACGAGGGCGAGCCGATGACGATCGCCTTCAATCACCAGTACCTGCTCGACGGGCTCAAGGCGCTCGACGCACCCATTGCGGTGCTGTCGTTCACTGACCCGAAGAAGCCTGCGGTCATGTCCCCGGCCAAGGATGATGGGGAGATCGTCCCTGGGTACTGGTACTTGATCATGCCGGTTCGCATCGGCAGCTGATTCGGAGGCACCACAAATGCAGCTCGGTCTCATCGGCCTGGGCAGGATGGGCTTCAACATGCGCGAGCGGCTGCGCGCCGCCGGGCACGAGGTCATCGGCTATGACCACCACCCCGATGTCACGGACGTGTCGTCCCTCAACGAACTGGTCGAGAAGCTCGCCGCGCCCCGCGTGGTGTGGATCATGGTGCCGGTTCAGTTCACCGAGCCCACCATCGACGAGCTCTCCGGCCTGCTCGCGCCGGGCGACATCGTGATCGACGGCGGCAACTCGCGGTTCAGCAACGACAAGCCCCGCGCGGAGAAGCTCGACGCCAAGGGCATCGGCTACCTCGACGTCGGCGTGTCCGGCGGCATCTGGGGGCGGACCAACGGCTACGCGCTCATGGTCGGCGGCCCGAAGAAGCACGTCGAGCACTGCATGCCGATCTTCGATGGGCTCAAGCCCGAGGGCGAGTTCGGCTTCGCGCACGCGGGCGAGGCGCCCGGCGCCGGGCACTACGCGAAGATGGTTCACAACGGCATCGAGTACGGCATGATGCACGCCTTCGCCGAGGGCTACGAGCTGCTCGAGGCGTCGGAGTACGTCGACAACATCCCCGAGATCATCAAGAGCTGGCGCGCCGGCTCGGTCGTACAGTCGTGGCTTCTGGATTTGCTGGACCGCGCGCTGGACGAGGACCCCGACCTCGCCGGGATCAAGGGCTACGCCGACGACACCGGCGAGGGCCGCTGGACCGTCGAGGAGGCCATCCGCCTCGCCGTGCCGATGAACGTGATCGCGGCGTCGCTGTTCGCCCGGTTCGTGTCGCGTCAGGACGACTCGCCGGCGATGAAGGCCGTCGCCGCGCTGCGCAACCAGTTCGGCGGCCACGCCGTCAAGAAGGGCTGAGCTTGTACGTCCGGGGCCTGGAGCTCGTCGACTTCCGAAGCTATGAGCGGGTTGTCGTCGAGCTGGGCCCCGGGCCGTGCGTGCTGGTCGGTCCGAACGGGGTCGGCAAGACCAACCTCGTCGAGGCCCTCGCCTACGTGGCGACCCTGGAGTCGCACCGGGTCGCCACCGACGCGCCGCTGGTGCGCTTCGGCGCCGGCCGCGCCGTGATCCGCTGCGCGGTCGTGCACGAGGAGCGCGAGCTGCTGATCGAGCTCTCGATCGAGCCCGGCAAGGCCAACCGCGCCCGCCTCGGCCGCGCGCCCGTCACGCGCACCCGCGACATCCTGGGCGCGCTGCGCCTCGTCCTCTTCGCGCCGGAGGACCTCTCGCTGGTTCGGGGAGACCCTTCAGAGCGCCGTCGGTACCTCGATGAGCTGCTCGTTGCCCGCCAGCCCCGCTTCGCCGGGGTCAGATCCGACTACGACCGGGTGCTCAAGCAGCGCAACGCCCTGCTGCGCAGCTCCTACCTGGCGCGCAAGACCGGCGGGAGCCGCGGCGGCGACCTGTCCACCCTCGACGTGTGGGACACGCACCTGGCCCGCCACGGCGCGCAGCTCGTGCGCGCCCGCCTCGACCTCGTCGCCGCGCTCGCGCCGCACGTCGCGAAGGCCTACGCCGCGGTCAGCGCGAGCCGCTCCGACGCGCGCATCGCCTACAGCGCGTCCTTCCCGCTCCAGGACGACCTCGAGGCGGCGCTGCTTGCGGCCATGACGGAGTCGCGGCCGTCCGAGATCGACCGGGGCGTCACGCTCGTCGGACCGCACCGCGACGAGCTGACGCTGACCCTCGGAGAGATGCCCGCCAAGGGGTACGCCAGCCACGGCGAGTCCTGGTCCTATGCGCTCGCGCTGCGGCTGGCGGCGTACGACCTCCTGCGCGACGACGGCATCGAGCCCGTGCTGATCCTCGACGACGTCTTCGCCGAGCTCGATGCGGGCCGCCGGGATCGGCTTGCGCAGCTGGTCGGCGGCGCCAGCCAGGTGGTCGTGACCTGCGCGGTGGAGGATGATGTGCCGGCCGGGCTGCGAGGCGCGCGGTTCGTGGTCGGCGGGGGTGAGGTGCGACGTGTCTGAGGAATCCGGTAAGTCCGAGAAGTCCGGTCCCGAGCTCGCGCGGGCAGCGGTGGAGGCCGCGCTGGCCAAGCACCGCGCCGCGCCTCGGCGGCGATCCGTTGTCGACGGCCAGGCACGCCGCCGCGGCTACACGGGCCCGGGCCCCGATCCGCGCGACCCGCAGCCGTTCGGCGCCGTGATCGAGCGCCTCGTCAAGCAGCGGGGCTGGCAGCGCCCGACGTCCGAGGCGCGCATTTTCGGCGAGTGGGAGAAGGTCGTAGGCGCGGACATCGCCGCGCACAGCCGGCCGCTCAAGCTCGAGGACGGCGAGCTGACCATCGAGGCGGAGTCGACGGCCTGGGCCACCCAGCTGCGCATGCTGGCCGCCCGCCTGCTGGCCGGCATCGCCAAGGAGGTCGGACACAACGTCGTCAAGCGGCTGCACATCCACGGGCCGAGCACGCCGTCGTGGAGCAGCGGGCCGCGGCGCATCCGCGGCCGGGGCCCTCGCGACACGTATGGCTGACGGCTAGAAGTCGGCGTAAACGGCGAAGCCGCGGTTGGCGCAGCGGCGGTAGAACTTGGCGAGCACGTCGAGCTCCGAGATGGAGTAGCTCCACTGCGGAGCGTTGCCGGAGTCGTCACGCAGCGCATCGAGCCGGCTCTGCAGCCACCGCAGCTGCTGCTCGGCGAGGCGGGAGCCCTCCAGCGCCTTGCGCAGCACCGTGCTCACGGTCTCGAACGTGATCTCGTCGCCGTACTCCTGGTGGCCGTTGACGAACCGCTCCAGCCCGCCGGCGATCCACGCGCAGTCGTCCGGGCTGATCACCGGGTCCTCGTCCTCGGCGGCCGCGTCTGTGGCGAAGAGCACGCCATTGAGGCCGAAGAGCAGGTCGACCAGTTCGGTGTAGCCGGTCACCCGCACCGTGCCGGTCTTCGCCACGTGGTCGGCCAGCGCCGCGGCCGGACCGGCGTGCAACGGCAGCTTCTCGGCCAGGTCGGCGAAGTCGACGAACTCGGCCGGCGCCACCGGATCGTAGAACCGGCCGGTGCGCGGCCACTGCACGGCGACGTTGTCCAGGCCCATCGCGCACCCCTCCGCTGTTTCATGTACCGCAACCCGCCCCGCGGCGGGGAACATACGGCACGAACGGCCTCTTGCGCGACCCCCGGAGGTTCCCAAAGCGCTGAGCGGATCTGGTATCGCCTGTGCCGCCCGCCACCAGGCACCGGGACCCCCTCCTGCGTAGGGGGACCTTCGGACCGCACCGTTCGGGCCGCTACGTCGATTACAGGCGCCGTCCCGGTGCGAAAATGTCGCACGGACACAGTAGGATTGCATCGGCTCATAGAACAGTCGATCACAGCCGCGTGTGCGTCACAGCAGTGGTCGGCCCGCCGGAGGTCGGGGCGCTTGCCGTAGGAGCGCCGGATACCGGCGTGCCTTCTGCTGCCCCCGGGCGCGCTCGCACCGACTCCGCACGAGACCCGGGGCGCACACACTAGCGCGGCCGGCCAGTGCGAGAAAGCGACAGAGGGTGTCAGCAAACAAGCCCGAACAGTCCTACGACTCCTCTTCGATCACCGTCCTCGAGGGCCTCGAGGCGGTTCGCAAGCGCCCGGGTATGTATATCGGATCGACCGGCGAGCGCGGCCTGCACCACCTGGTGTGGGAGGTCGTGGACAACGCCGTCGACGAGGCCCTGGCGGGCTACTGCGACACCATCGAGGTCACGCTGCTGGCCGATGGGGGAGTTCGGGTCGTGGACAACGGCCGTGGCATCCCGGTCGACATGCACCCGAAGGAGAAGCGGCCAACCGTCGAGGTCGTCCTCACCGTGTTGCACGCCGGCGGCAAGTTCGACGGCCAGGCGTATGCGGTCTCCGGCGGCCTGCACGGTGTCGGCATCTCGGTCGTCAACGCGCTGTCCTCGCGCATCGACCTGGAGATCCACAAGGACGGGTTCGTCTGGCGGCAGCGGTACAACAACTCCAAGCCCGACCCGCTGCAGCAGGGCGAGCCGACCGACCGCACCGGCACCAGCGTCACCTTCTGGCCCGACTCGACCATCTTCGAGACGACCACCTTCGTCTACGAGACGATCTACCGCCGCATCCAGGAGTACGCCTTCCTGAACCGGGGCCTCACGATCGCGCTGCGCGACGAGCGCCCCGACGTGCCGGAGGAGAAGCGCGAGGTCGTCTTCTGCTACAAGGGCGGCATCGCCGACTTCGTGCGCCACCTCAACGCCACCAAGACCCCCATCCACCGCTCGGTGATCGAGTTCGGGTCGGAGGGCGAGGGCATCGCGGTCGAGATCGCGATGCAGTGGAACGAATCGTATGGCGAGAGCGTGTATACCTTCGCCAACACGATCAACACGCACGAGGGCGGCACGCACGAGGAGGGCTTCCGCAGCGCGCTGACCACGGTCGTGAACAAGTACGGCGCGGACAAGAAGCTGCTCAAGGGCGACGAGAAGCTCACCGGCGAGGACATCCGCGAGGGCCTCGCCGCCATCATCTCGGTCAAGCTGGCCAACCCCCAGTTCGAGGGACAGACGAAGACCAAGCTGGGCAACACCGAGGCCCGCAGCTTCGTGCAGAAGGTGTGCAACGAGTGGCTGGTCGACTGGTTCGACCGCAACCCGGCCGAGGTCAAGACCATCATCACGAAGGCCTCGCAGGCCGCCCGCGCCCGCATCGCCGCCTCGCAGGCGCGCAAGCTGGCGCGGCGCAAGTCGCTGCTCGAGTCCGGCTCGATGCCGGGCAAGCTGGCCGACTGCCAGTCCAACGACCCGCGCCTGTGCGAGGTGTTCATCGTCGAGGGCGACTCGGCCGGCGGCTCGGCCAAGCAGGGCCGGGACCCGCGCGTGCAGGCGATCCTGCCGATCCGCGGCAAGATCCTCAACGTGGAGAAGGCGCGCATCGACCGCGTGCTGAAGAACAACGAGGTCCAGGCGCTGATCACGGCGCTGGGCACCGGCATCCACGACGAGTTCGACATCGAGAAGCTGCGCTACCACAAGCTGATCCTCATGGCCGACGCCGACGTCGACGGCCAGCACATCCAGACGCTGCTGCTGACGCTGGTCTTCCGGTTCATGCGTCCGCTGATCGAGCTCGGGCACGTGTATCTCGCGGCGCCCCCGCTGTACAAGATCAAGTGGAACAAGAAGGGCGACGACGCGCAGTACGCGTACACCGACCGGGAGCGCGACGGCCTCATCGAGCTGCGGCAACGCACGAAGCCCAACGCCAAGCCGGACGACATCCAGCGCTTCAAGGGCCTGGGCGAGATGAACTACCCGGAGCTGTGGGAGACCACGATGAACCCGGCGACGCGCATGTTGCGCCAAGTGACCTTGGACGACGCTGCAACCGCGGACGAGCTTTTCAGCGTCCTCATGGGCGAAGACGTGGAAGCTCGGCGTTCGTTCATCCAGCGAAACGCCAAGGACGTCCGGTTCCTCGACATCTGACCCGCGGATACTAAGAAAAGGGATATAAGAGCGTGACGGAACCGACTTCCACCCCTGACACTCCGGACGAGGGTGGTTCCGCGGTCGCCAGCCGGATCGAGCCGGTCGGCATCGAGGTCGAGATGCAGCGCTCGTACCTCGACTACGCCATGAGCGTGATCGTGGGACGAGCCCTGCCCGACGTGCGGGACGGCCTCAAGCCCGTGCACCGCAAGATCCTCTACGCGATGTTCGACGGCGGGTACCGCCCGGACCGCGGCTACGTGAAGTGCGCCCGCGTCGTCGGCGACGTGATGGGTAACTACCACCCGCACGGCGACGCTTCGATCTACGACGCGCTCGTGCGCATGGCGCAGAACTGGTCGCTGCGCTACCCGCTGATCGACGGCAACGGCAACTTCGGCTCGCCGGGCAACGACCCGGCCGCCGCCATGCGATACACCGAGGCCCGCCTCGACCCGCTCGCCATGGAGATGCTGCGGGACATCGACGAGGAGACCGTCGACTTCGTCCCCAACTACGACGGCCGGGCCCAGGAGCCCACGATCCTGCCGTCGCGCATCCCCAACCTGCTTGTCAACGGCAGCACCGGCATCGCGGTCGGCATGGCGACCAACATCCCGCCGCACAACCTGCGGGAGATCGCCGCGGCCGTGCAGTGGTGCCTCGAGCACCCCGAGGCGGACGAGTCCGAGACGCTCGACGAGCTGATCAAGATCGTCAAGGGCCCGGACTTCCCGACCAAGGGCCTCATCGTCGGTACTGCGGCCATCGTCGACGCCTACCGCACCGGGCGCGGCTCGATCCGCATGCGCGCGGTCGTGGAGGTCGAGGAGGACACCCGCGGCCGCACGCAGCTGGTCGTGACCGAGCTGCCCTACGCGGTCAACCCGGACAACCTGGCCGAGCGCATCGCCGACCTGGTGAAGGAGGGCAAGCTCGCCGGCATCGCCGACATCCGCGAGGAGTCCTCCGGCCGCACCGGCATGCGCCTGGTGATCGTGCTCAAGCGCGACGCCGTCGCCAAGGTGGTGCTCAACAACCTCTACAAGCACACGCAGCTGCAGGAGACGTTCGGCGCCAACATGCTTGCGCTGGTCGACGGCGTGCCGCGCACGCTCAACCTCGCGCAGTTCGTGCGGCACTACGTTGCGCACCAGATCGACGTCATCGTGCGGCGCACCCGCTACCGGCTGCGCAAGGCCGAGGAGCGCGCGCACATCCTGCGCGGTCTGGTCAAGGCCCTCGACATGCTCGACGAGGTCATCGCGCTCATCCGCCGCTCGCCGAGCGCGGAGGAGTCGAAGGTCGGCCTCATGAACCTGCTCGAGATCGACGACATCCAGGCCACCGCGATCCTCGACATGCAGCTGCGCCGGCTGGCCGCTCTCGAGCGCCAGCGCATCTTCGACGAGCTGGCCAACATCGAGATCCAGATCGCGGACTACAGGGACATCCTGGCGACGCCGGCCCGGCAGCGTCAGATCGTCTCCGAGGAGCTCGCCGAGATCGTCGCCCGTCGCGGCGACGAGCGCCGCACCCAGATCATCCCGTTCGACGGCGAGGTCTCCATGGAGGACCTCATCGTCCGGGAGGACGTTGTGGTGACGATCACTCGGACGGGCTATGCGAAGCGCACGAAGGTCGACCTGTACCGCTCGCAGAAGCGCGGCGGCAAGGGTGTCTCCGGTGCGACACTGAGGCAAGACGACATCGTCAGCCATTTCTTCGTGTGTTCAACGCACGATTGGATGCTGTTCTTTACGAATAAAGGTCGGGTGTACCGGGCAAAGGCCTACGAGCTGCCCGAGGCGAGCCGGGCGGCGAAGGGTCAGCACGTCGCCAACCTGCTGGCCTTCCAGCCCGACGAGCACATTGCGCAGGTGATCGAGATCCCGAACTACCAGGTCGCGCCTTACCTCGTCCTCGCGACGAAGGAGGGCCTGGTGAAGAAGACCAAACTGGAGGAGTTCGACTCCAACCGGTCGGGTGGCATCATCGGGATCAACTTGCGCGAGGATGACGAGCTGGTGGGCGCCGCCCTGCTCGGCCCGGAGGACGACCTCCTCCTGGTGAGCAAGCAGGCGCAGGCCATCCGCTTCACCGCCAGCGACGAAGCGCTGCGGCCCATGGGTCGTGCGACGTCCGGCGTGATCGGGATGCGGTTCGCCGAGGGCGACGAGCTGCTCGCCATGGAAGTGGTGCGTGAGGGGATGGACCTGGACGTTCTGGTGGCCACCGACGGTGGCTTTGCCAAGCGGACTCCCATCGAGGAGTATCCGGTGCAAGGGCGCGGCGGCAAGGGCGTCCTCACCGCTAAAATCACGTCGCGGCGCGGTGGTCTCGTCGGCGCGGTGGTGATCAGTCCGGATGACGAGCTATTCGCCATCACCTCGAATGGTGGCGTGATCCGGACTCCCGTGAAGCCTGTACGGCGTACGCGGGATCGGAACACAATGGGGGTCAAACTCATGGACCTTCCCGAGGGTGTGACGATCGTCGCGATCGCCCGTAACGCCGATGAGCCCGACGAACAGGACTAGTTGATGACAGACACTCAGGCGAAGTCGGGGACCGCCTCGGCAACCGACGAGGCCGCGCAGGCCGGAGAGGCTGCCATGTCGGGATCTGACTCGGGGGCGCCTGCCGCCGGTGGGGAACCGGACGCGCTCAGCGGGGGCTCCTTCCCCGGCGAGACCACGACCGGAGGCACGCCGAAGTTCACGCGTGCCCCGGGCATGGCGCCACCCCCCGACTCGCTCACGGTGCCGATCCAGACGCCCCCGTTGCCCGGCGGCGGCACGCCGCCGGCCGTCCCGTTCCCGGGCGGCATGTCGCCGACCAGCGGTTCGGCCACGGGCACGGCGAGCGTCTCCGCGATCGCCCGCGCCGCCGTCCGGACGCCGGCCGCCGCCGCGACGCAGGCCATCAACACGCCTGCGCCCGCGGTCAGCGGCTCGGCCCGGGTCACGGAGGCCGTGCGCGCGGCCCGCAAGACGGTCAGCTCCGCCGTGGGCCGCGGCCCGCGCCGCGCGCGGCTGCACCTGAAGCGGATCGACCCGTGGTCGGTGATGAAGTTCGCCTTCGCCGTGAGCTTCGTCCTCTTCGTCGTCCTGATCGTCGCGACGTCGGTGCTCTACCTGGCCCTCGACGCGATGGACGTCTTCAAGAGCATCAACCAGGTGCTCGCCGAGCTGGTCAGCTCGACCGGCAGCACCGGCCAGAGCACCTTCCGCATCACCGCGAAGGGCGTCATCGGCAGCGCCGCCCTCCTGGGCGTCGTCAACGTGGTGCTCTTCACCGCCCTGGCGACCCTGGGTTCCTTCATCTACAACGTGTGCGCCGACCTGGTCGGCGGCATCGAGCTGACGCTCGCCGAGAAGGACTGACCTGCGGTTTCGTGCCCCCTGGCGCCGGCGCGCCGCGCCAGGGGGTAACCGGTTTGAGCCCGGCGCGTCGGGTACGGTAACCTTCTGTTCGCACCGCTCGGGACATGCGGACCGAAGCACGGTGCAGCGGGGCTATAGCTCAGTCGGTTAGAGCGCAGAGCTGATAACTCTGAGGTCGCTGGTTCGATTCCAGCTAGCCCCACCACTATGGCGGCCCCTGCTTCGCGGCGGGGGCCGCTTGCCGTTTAGTGGTGGGATTCCTCGCGCTCGCTTCGCTCGCTCCCCAATGGGGGGCTTCGCCCACCCATGCCCCCCCCTTGACCGGGGTGGCCTCCGTGCGAATGTTGCGGGGTTGCGGTCGCGCTCTCCGTGAAGCTTCGCCCACCCATGACCCCTTGACCGGGGCGGCCTCTGTGCGAATGGTGCGGGGGTTGCGGTCGTGCTCTCCGTTGGGCTTCGCCGTCTCCCTCTCTCCCCCGGATGGTCGGGGTGTTGTTCGTGTGGATGTTGGGGTGTCGGGTTTGTGCCCCGTGTGTTTGGGCGTCCTTTGGCGGTGCTAAGCTCCGTGCGGCGGTAGAGAGAGTTCTTTGTCTCATGCCGAGCCGGGATAGGCGCAACTTGGATGCGCACGACGATCATGACCGACGTCGCTGGTTCGAATCCAGCTAGCCCCACATGTGGAAAAAGGTGCTTCTGGTGGTCGCCGTCGTCGGAGCCGCCGCATACGTCGCCAAGCGCGTGAAGGCCGCGAGCGAAGAGCGCGCCCTCTGGCACGAGGCGACCACCGCCCCGGACCTGCGGTAGTCTCTATCGGGCCGGCGGCCTGCGGGGGCGTAGCTCAACTGGCAGAGCACCGCCTTTGCAAGGCGGGGGTTAGGGGTTCGAGTCCCCTCGTCTCCACTGAAAATGGCGTGCGACCTGCGGTTATAGGTCCGCCAAGATCGCCCGGTAAGCCGCGGGTAAGTCTCACCCCCGCT
The DNA here is from genome assembly GCF_039537565.1 of Dactylosporangium darangshiense. Classification (NCBI taxonomy): domain Bacteria; kingdom Bacillati; phylum Actinomycetota; class Actinomycetes; order Micromonosporales; family Micromonosporaceae; genus Dactylosporangium; species Dactylosporangium darangshiense. Next base: position 517,378 of record NZ_BAABAT010000001.1, on the reverse strand, counting down.
CGTCCCTTCCGCGCACGGCCGACAGAGCCGCGCCGAAGATGCCGCGCGTCTTGATCCGCTTCGGCCACCACCCGACGTAGGTCTCCAGCGTCAGGGACAGCGACTTGTGCCGCAGCGCCCGCTGTACCTCCTGCGGCTCGGCGCCGTTCGTGATGAGCACGGTGGCGAAGAGGTGCCGCAGCGCGTGGAATCCGGCGTGTTCGGTGTTCGGCCAGTCGGCAGCTTCCCGCCACTTATCCCACTCCCGCGACCAGATCCGGTCGGTCAGCGGGTTGCCGTGCCGGGATGTGAACAGCAACGGCACCACCCGCCGCGCTGGTTGCCTGTCGTGATGTCGACAAGCTCAACCTCGCGCGCCGGGAACTCCGCCACGTGCGCCGCGATCTGCTCCGCCACCAGGCCGTCGAGGTCGACCGTCCCCGACGAGCCGGCCTTCGGCTTCGCCAGGTAGAACCCGCCGTACTCCTTCGGCGAGTACCGCAGTTGCTGCATCACCCTCGCCGACGTCGACGCACCGCGGCCCGTCCTCCATCCCCAGCGCCTCACCGACCCGCAGTCCCTGCCCCGCACCAAGGAATGGCCTGTCCGGTTACTCGGGTGCGGGCACGCCGAGACTCGCGATGCTGGCGTTTAGGCCGAGATCTTGATGATCACCGCTTCATCGCTGGCGGCAGCTGCGCCGAAGAGGGCTGCGACGTCCTGTGCATCTCGGAGGAGCTGCGGAGCCCAACTCGTCTCGGCCCAGCCTCCGTAGCCAATGTCCTCGACCTTGGCGGCGAGCGTGACACGGTGCTGTTCGAGCCAGTGATCGAGCGGAGCGCCGGCGAAGAACGCGGCGATCTGTGACACCGTGCCTGGAGCGTGGCTACCTACCATCCAGTCGTCGTCCCAGTTCGGAGGCGGGCGCCTGAAGAGTGTTACCGCGGCGGTCGAGGCGTGGTCGGTTGCCCCGAGGCGTAGCAGTTCGCGGAGAAGATCGCCGGTGCTCTCTGCAACGACCACGAGACCTTCTCTCCGCTCGACCGCAAACCGGTCGTCGAAGAATTCAGGAACGAGATTGAAGAGGCCGTCCGGGCCGAGGTCCCGAATAGCCGCCGTCGACGTTCTCCGCCAGTAGTGCTCCACACCCATTCGGGGTCCTCCGTCCCTCGATCGTTGATGCTACGGATGTTGCTGTCAGCGAGCAGCCCCGCTCGGAGCGTGGATGCGGGCCAGACACCCCACCGGGGCAACACGTGGGTGCGTGTCCCCGGACATGCCATGAACTGCGGTGACACCGGGAACACCTCGGCCCGCCCCGATCCGCTAAGGCACTCAGGTAAGGCGCGGGCGTCGCGGTCCGTACTGGTGGGAGTCCGGTAAATCTGAGGATGGCGAGCGCTGGCAGACGATCACAATCGATGAAAACGCTCGCCCGGGTCGTTGGGCGCGGTGTTCTTCATCAGGGGGAAGTCTCGATGCAGGTGACCGTGCGGAAAGCGACACTCGACGACGGTGCCGCGCTGGCCGGGCTTCGCTGGCGAGTGACGTCCGAGCATCCGGAGTACGGCGAGCTCGACCGCGAGGCCTTCGTAGATTCCTTCGTCGCCTGGATCAGCGAGCACCTATCCACCCACCTGCCGTTCATCGCCGAGGTCGACGATGAACTTGTCGGAGTGGCCTGGCTGATGATCGCTGAGCGGGTGCCCGGGCCCGGTCAGCCATGTCGCCGTTGTGGCGACGTCCAATCGGTATACGTCGTGCCCGAGCTGCGTGGCACTGGCATCGGCGCGGCGTTGTTGGACGCCGTGCTGGCCGAAGCGGGCAAGCTGGCGCTGGAACACGTAACCGTCCACTCCAACGACCGTGCAACGCCGCTCTACCTGCGAGCAGGCTTCGAGCAGGACCAGCGGTGGCTTCGCTGGGAACCGGAGTGACGGTCGGCGTCGAAGTCCGTGGCGACCGTTGGCCCGCGTCCGGATTCACCCTCTGCTTCACCCGCAGCGGGTGATGTCGCGATCTGGGCCATCCACTGAAATCAACATCTCGGCCGCCGTCCCACTGCCATGGCTGTAGCGGCCTGCGACAACCCGCGTAGCCGGAAACCGGAAACCTGGGGAGGGGTGGATGTGTACGAGCGACCTGTTGGTGCGACCGCGATGGCACAACGGCTCCTCGGCGGCCGCTACCGGGTCGAACAGGTGCTGGGCAGCGGAGGCATGGGCACTGTCTGGCGTGGCTACGACCTTCGACTGGACCGGCCGGTTGCCGTCAAGGTGCTGTCCAACCAAGGGTTGAGCCTGCCCAAGGCCATGGAACGCTTCGACCGCGAGGCCCGTGCGGTCGCCCGGCTGTCGCACCCCAACATCGTTCCGATCTACGACTTCGGGGCCGAGGACGGCGATCCGTACATCGTGATGGAACTCGTGGACGGCCCTACAGTGGCGGACCTGTTGACCGAGGGCCCGCTGCCGATCGGCGACGTCCTCGCGATCTCCACACAGATCTGCGACGGGCTCACAGCGGCGCACGCGGCCGAGATCGTCCACCGCGACATCAAGCCGAGCAATCTCATCCTGACCGCGACCGGCGTGGTGAAGATCTGCGACTTCGGTGTGGCCCGGATCCTCGACACCACGGAACACGTCAACCTGACCGGGACGGTCATCGCCGTGGGCAGCCCCAAGTACATGGCGCCAGAGCACATCAACGGCGAGCCGGTCGACCGCAGGGCCGACCTGTACGGCCTGGGCTGCAGCATGTACGCGATGCTCACCGGCCATCCACCGTTCTCGACCGGCACCTCGCAGAGCATCGCCCACCAGCACCTCGCGAACGCACCAGAGCCGCTGCGGGTTCGCCGCCCGGATGCGCCGGCCGACGTGGAGGCCCTGGTGGCCGACCTGCTCGCCAAGACACCGGACGAACGTCCTCCGGACGCCATCGTTGCCCGGGCACGCATTGCCGCGGCAGCAGATCTGCTGGCGCACGGCGCCTCGGACGTCCTCCCCTCATCGGCTGTCTCGTCAGCGGCGGTGTTGGCGGCGCGACGAACGCTGCGGCCGGCCGATGATCCCGAACCACGCGAACCGAACGTCGGCGCAGCGCCGATCTCCGTGGCGCCGGCTGGTGTGCGACCGTCGAGACACGACCGTGGCCTGCTCGTGCCGAGGCCGGGGCTGTGGCTGTCGGTGGCCGCCGTACTCGTCACCGCAACCGTCGCCGTGGCGGCGTTCATCGCAGCTCTGCCGTCGACGGACCGGGCGGGATCACATCTCGAGGCGCAGCGCCTGACCACGGCCGGCTCCCCGGCGGCGGCCGGCCCATCGCCGAGCGCGGCTCGTTCGGCGCCGGCCACCGCCCGCGCGCAGACCCAGCCGTCCCCGACGGAGTCCGCGTCACCGTCGCCGACGGATCCGATCGTTGCGATGCATCGGACCATTCAGCAGCAGGTCGACGCCGGAGACCTCAAGGCGGATGCCGCGCGGGATCTGACCCACATGGTCGATGACCTGGCGAAGACCCTGACCACCGCCAACCCGGACGACGAGACCAAGAAGATCAGGACGCTACGAGACAAGCTGGCCGGCCTCTACCGGGACGGCAAGCTGACTGACTTCGCCTACACCGCGCTCAACGGCCACCTCGACGCGATCGCCGCGGAATAGGTCCAGCGGGCAGGTGGGCGGATCCGTTCTTCACGGTGCGTTCGGGGTGATCAGGCCGGACTCGTAGGCGATGATCACGGCCTGGGCGCGGTCGCGGAGGTCGAGCTTCTGCAGCAGGTGGCGGACGTGGGTCTTCACCGTCGCCATGGAGATGAACAGGTCGGCCGCGATCTGCGAGTTGGAGCGGCCGCGCGCGATCAGGCGCAGGATCTCGAGCTCCCGTGCGGTCAGGTCGGCCAGCGCCGGCAACGAACCGGGCGGGGCCGGGCGCGACACGTAGTGGGTCACCAGGCGGCGCAGGACCGTCGGGGCGAACAACGACTCGCCCGCGGCGACGGTGTGGACGGCCTCGATCAGCTGCTGGCGGCCCACGTCCTTGAGCAGGAAGCCGCTCGCGCCGGCCTTCAGCGCCGCGAAGACGTGCTCGTCCAGGTCGAACGTCGTGAGGATCAGGACGCGGGTGGGCAGCTGCGCGTCCACGATGCGGCGGGTTGCGGCTATGCCGTCCATGTCCGGCATTCGTACGTCCATCAGCGCCACGTCCGGTGTCAGCCGCTCGGCCGCGGCGAAGGCCTCGTGGCCGTCCGAGGCCTCGGCGACGACGTCGATGCCCGCCACCTCGAGGATCAGGCGCAGGCCCGAGCGGACCAGGTCCTGGTCGTCGGCGATGAGGACCGTGGTCATGACGCCTCGATCGGGAGGCGGGCGTGTACCCCAAAACCGCCCGGCTCCGCGTTGCCGGTCCGCAGGTCGCCGCCGTGGATGCGGACCCGCTCGCGCATGCCGACCAGGCCGTGCGCGTCGGGGGACGGAGGAGCGACGGCGCCGGGGCCGCGGTCGGTCACGTCGATGACCAGTTCGTCGGGGCGCCACGAGAGGGCGACGGTGACGGGGGCGCCGGGCGCGTGCTTGACCGCATTGGTGAGCGCCTCCTGCAGGATGCGATACGCGGACAGGTCCAGGCTCGGCGGCAGCTGCGCCGGGGTGCCGTCGACCGACAGTTCGACGGGCTGGCCGCCCTCGCGGGCGCGGGCGACGAGCGAAGGCAGCTGCGACAGGCCGGGCAGCGGCTCGAGGTCCGCATCCGATGAGTCGGTGCGCAGGACGCCCAGCAGGCGGCGCATCTCGGTGAGGGCCTCGCCCGCGGAGCCGCGGATCGCCGCCAGCGGGCGCTGCGCCAGGGCCGGGTCGCGCTCCAGCGCGGCCTCGGCGGCGTCGGCCTGCACGGCGATGATGCTGATCGCGTGCGCGACGAGGTCGTGCAGCTCCCGGGCGATGCGGGCGCGCTCGTCGGCGACGGCGGCGCGTTCGCGGCGGTCGCGTTCCTGCTCGAGGTAGCGAGTGAGCTCCTCCAGACGCGAGGTCCTCCGCCGCTGCCGGCGCGCCAGGACGCCCACGGCGGCGGGGGCCAGGACGCCCAGGAGCGCGCCGGCGTAGTCGCCGATGCCCGAGTCCTGCAGGGCGGTGCCGATGATGCCGAAGACGGCGCCGATCAGGACCGTCGCCGCCGCCAGGTAGTGGTCGGCGACGTAGGCGGTCACGGCATAGAACAGCAGCAGCGAGGCGACGTAACCGACCAGGACGTAGCCGTCGGTCGGGACCAGCCATACCGCGGAGCCGACGAGCGCGGCCGGCACGGGGTGGGTGCGGCGCCAGGCGATCGGGGCGGTCGAGGCAATCGCGACGAACGCGCCGATCGGGCGCGGCGCGATCGGCAGGAAGACCAGGACCTGGGCCAGCGCGACGGCGACCAAGGCAATGGCGACCACGGCGTCCGTGCTCCAGCGCCGGCGCCGGGCGGGGACAGCGGCTGCGGCGGACACGGGGCAACCGTAGGCGAGCGGGCCGAGGGGTGTCATCAGCCCGTGGGCTGAGCTCGCGCTCGGCCCACGGGGTTGCCGCAGGTCCCGCCCACGGGTCGATGAATGGGAGGCGGGCGCGGCCGCAGGATTCGACGCAACCAAATCGATCCGGAGGCCGCAATGTCCGTCAAGATTCCTCTCTCCGTTCGCGGGGCGCAGTTCTTTCTGCTCGTACCGCTCGGCGCGTTCCAGCTCGTCGCGACCGTCGCCTTCTCGCTGACGATGTCGCTGTCCGGCAAGGACTACATCGCCGTCGTGTGGGCGCCGATCATGTCGCTCGCCTGCATCGTCGCGGCGGTGCGGCTCGGGCGCGGCGGGACCGGGTGGCTGCGCGCCGCGCTGGTGCTGCTCGCCGCCCAGGCCGCGTTCAGCCTGCTCAAGCTGCTCGCGTTCGGCGAGTCGGCGTCGCTGGTGTTCCTCGGGTTCGTCGCCGTGTGCGCCGGGCTGCTGGCGCTGCCGGCCAGCCGACGGCACTTCATCCCCGTGGGCGAGCACGCTTGATCGTTAAGCGAACGGCACGCTGGGTAACAGATCTGTATCGAACAGCGGGAGGTCAGGCGATGACGATGCAGACAGTCCGGGATGTGATGACCACGAATGTGGTCTACCTGCCCAGCGAGACCACGCTGGCCGAGGCGGCGCGAACCATGCGCGAACAGGACATCGGCGACGTGGTGGTGGCGGACGGGCCGGAGCTGACCGGGCTGGTAACCGACCGCGACATCGTGGTGCGCGCGGTTGCCGAGCGGTGCGACCCGGCGGCCACCACGATCGGCGAGATCCTGAGCAAGAACCTCGTGACGGTCCGCCCCGAGGACTCGATCCACTCGGCGGCGCTGCTCATGCGGGACCAGGCGGTGCGTCGGGTGCTGGTCTGCGACGACCACAAGGGCCTGGTCGGCATTGTGTCGATCGGTGACCTGGCCGAGGAGATCGACCCCGAATCGGTGCTCGGCGGGATCAGCCGGGCCCAGCCGAACAACTGACGGTCACGCACTACGTCCACGCCCGTGCTCAACGCGGGCGTGGATGTACGTTTGCGGGGTGGAAATGCCCGAAAAGCTGGCCTTGATCGTCGACGAGTTCGCGTCGGCGCCACGCGACGTGGTGCTGGAGATGCTGCTGGAGTACTCCGACGCCGTCCGGCCGCTGCCCGCCGAGCTCGAGGGGCACGCGGGCATGGAGCAGGTGCCGGAGTGCCAGACCCCGTTCTTCCTGAAGGCGGACGTCACGGCGAAGGGGACCGTGGAGCTGTACTTCGACTGCCCGCCCGAGGCGCCGACCACCCGCGCGTTCGCCGGCATCCTCGCCGAAGGGCTGGAGGGTGCGACGGTCGACGAGGTGCTCGCCGTGCCGGCCGACATCTACCAGCGCATGGGGCTCGCCAACGCGATCAGCCCGCTGCGCGTGCGGGGCGGCACCGCCATCCTGCAGCGGCTCAAGAACCAGGTCACGGCGCAGCGCTAGACGGCGAGCCCGTCGACGACGGTGGCGCCGGGCAGTGCCGCGATGACGCTGCCGGGCAGCACGATCTTGCTGGCGCGCAGGCCGCTGCCGATGACCGCGGACTCGACGGCGGGCACCCGCGCGTCGACGTAGATCGGCCAGTCCTCGGGCAGGCCGATCGGGGTGATGCCGCCGTACTCCATGCCGGAGCGGCTCACCGCCTCGTCCATCGGCGCGAAGCTCGCCTTGCGCGTGCCGAGCAGCCGGCGCACCGCGCCGTTCACGTCGACGCGGGTCGTCGCCAGGATGACGCACGCGGCGAACACGCCGGCGGGCTTGCCCACGACGATCACGCAGTTCGCGGACTGTTCGAGGGTCACGTCGTACGCCGCGCAGAACGCCGCCGTGTCGGCGAGCCCGGGATCGATGGGAGCGACCCGCACGGAGTCGATGTCGGCGACCTTCGGCAGGGCGTCGCGCACGGGCGCGGCGAGCAGTTCGGGGCGCGACAGCGCCGCGGAGAGATCGAGTCGCAAGGTCAGCGCCCGTCGTCCAGCGCGAGCGCCTTCATGAAGATCTCGCCGATCTTCGAGGGGTCGGGCGCGACGAAGACAGCGCCGCCGGTGGCGTCGACGACTTTCTGCATCTCGGCCTGGTTCACCTCGGAACCGACGCCGATGATGATGATCTGCACGGGCTGATCCTGCTTCTCGGCTTTCTGCAGCGACGAGACCAGGTTATCGAGCGACAGCCCGCTGGCGTCGTTGTTGCGCCCGCCGGTCACCACGACGACGGAGTTGCCGCGGCCGGGGTCCCAGCCCTGCTGGACGTTCTGGTAGGCGGCGAGGATGGTGTCGTACAGCCCGCTGCCGCCCTTCGGGTTGGGCTTGAGGCCGCCGATGGCGGCGCGCAGCTGGTCCCGCTGCGAGGTGAGCGGGCCGATCGGTACGAGCGACTGGTAGTCATGGCCGCCGGGCATGTTGGTGGAGAAGCACCACAGCCCGACGGCCCACGAATCGGGAAAGAGGTCCAGGCCGCCCTGGGCGGCCTGGACGGCGACCTGCTCCTTTGTCAGCCCGCCGGCGGTGGGCACCGGCGCCTTCATCGCCGCGGACACGTCGACGACTGCGAGCATCCGCGAGGGCTGGGTGATCTCGACCCACATCTGCAGGGCCTTGGAGATCACGGTGGCGTCGGGCACCGGGGTGACCTGGCCGCCCACGGGCGCACTCGGGCTGAGCGTCATGCCGGTGCCGACCGTGCCGTCGTTGGCGCGCAGCTGGTGCTGGGCCAGCAGGTTGCGGAAGGCGACGCCGGTGAGCACCGAGCGGAACTGTTCGGCGGCGGACGCCCGGTTCGGCGACAGCCGCGGCATTGCCGCGAACGGGAAGTCCAGGGCGATGGGCGCCGGATCGGGGTACACGGCGATGAGCGGCACGGCCGGCCCGGCCGCGTTGTAGGCGTGCAGCGCCTGCTCCGACAGCGGCGCCAGGGTCACCGCGGTGGAGAGGGTCTTGGGGTCGGAGTCGCGCGGGAAGCGCGCGATGAGGCCCGTCTGCTGCTCCGACTTGCCCGTCATCAGCGACTTGACCGCGCCGACGGTGAGCGAGTCGCCCTCCGGTCCGAACTGGTCGCGCACGGAGGCCATCGCCACCAGGGTCGACACGCCGACCGAGTCGCGGTTGGGGTCGACGATGCCGGGGATGATCCTGGTGTCGCCGACGATCTGCTCGAGCACCTGCTTCCAGGTGACCTTGTTCTCCAGCCAGCCGAGCTGTTTCGCGGTGGGCTCGGGCACGGCCAGAACGATGGGGCTGCGGGCCAGTGACGGCGCGACCAGCGGCACGAGGTCCTCGCGGGCCGTGCGCAGGCGCTGCAGCCACAGCGACGAGTCGGGGATCCAGACCTGGGGTACCTGCGTCTTGCCGTCGGCCTGGCCGAGGCCCGGCACGGTGGCGCCGCCCTCGCCCGCCACCGCGGCGGCGACCTCGGCGGAGCCGACCGCGGTCACATCGACCGCGACGCACTCGTTGTCGACCCGCGGCTCGGTTTTCACCCAGCGGGCCGCGGCGTCCTTGATGACCGGCGCGATCTCCGGGCTCGCGGCGACGGTGAGACGCACCGTTCCCGCACAGCCCGACGTCGACATGGCTCGATACCCGCCGTAGACGGCACCGATGGCGACGAGGGGAAGGATCATGCCGGCCGCGAGGGCGGCGAACCCGTTGCTCCTCAGGTCCGTCGCCCGGTGCCGTCCTCTCACGGTTACCAATATTCCCTAGATAAGCGATTCGTGGGTCACGCGTTTGGTCATTCGTCGGCGGGGATCCCGAGGGGCATTCACGTTCCGCACTCCCTTGATCACACCCAGTTGGAAACTCTGTGAGTTTGCTTTAGAGACAGTTAGTAAGCGCGGTGACCAAACTGCGTCGCCGAGCATCGCCTCCGTCGGGCCGCCAGGTGCAGGCAACGTCCAGCGCCACGACCCGGCCGGTAGCCACGAGCCGCGCGACCGCAGCAACGACGGCCGACCCGGTCGGGCCTCCATCGACAGGGAAGAGTAACCCCGGGATGTCGGAAGGATCCACAACGTCCAGGTCCACGTGGACCAGGAACGGTCCGTCGGGTGCCGGGACGTCCTCGACGCTGTAGCGCCGCAGCCGCGCGCCCGCCAGATACTCGGCCTCGGCCGGGTCGAGGTCGCGCGCGTCGGCGAGCATCGCGCGCTCCTCCGGTACGGCTCGCAGGCCGAGCCGGTCCGCGATGAGCTCCGGGCGGTAGCCGACCAGGATGCGCAGGGGCATGCCGCCGATGTACCCCGACGTCGTCGTCTCCAGCGTCTGCACGTCGCCGTGCGCGTCGAACCAGACCACGCCCGGCGCCACTCCGGCGCGCTGCAGGCCGGTCACGGTCGCGAGCGAGACGGTGCAGTCGCCGGAAACGACCACTGGCGTGCCGCCGGCGGCGACCTCCTCGGCGACGGCGTCCGCGGCCCGGTCGTACAGCGCCGCGAGGCGGGTCCAAATGTCACCGTCGGGCAGTTCGGCGTTCACCACACGGCCGGGAGGGCCAGGCAGATCGGCCTCCAAACCGTACAGTGGCTCGTCCAGGTGGTACGGCACGAGGATCATTTCCCGACTTTAGCGAACCTTTAGTGAGTGACTTTCGCCACTCTCGCTCGCCGCACCCTTTTGGCCCCATGGATGGTTACAGACCTCCGGCGACCTGGGGATTCATGACTCCCGTAACCCGGAGTGTCCGGTCATCCACAACAAGATACGTCCGAATTTGCCGCTTCCGCCCGCTCGCTGGGCGAATTGGGCGTTGTCGCTTTTCCTGGCGCCGAAACCGTCCGCGGCACAAGCGGGGCAGCGCGCGAGCGCAAAGTAAGGCTTACAGTGCACCGGCACAGACCGCCATACCGTCCACATTGGACAGAGCGGGGCCACCAGTAAGGCGATCCAGGGCAAGTACATCGTCGTGCTCAATAGCGCGACGACAACTGAATACCGCGACACCAAAGGTGGCCCGGCCGCACTCCATCAGAGGGGGGTGCGACCGGGCGGTCCGCTTTACGGCGGCAGTGTGGTCTCGGCCAAAGTCGCTTTCTCCCACTCCCGGCGCCTGAAAGGATGCGAATCGGGGACGGCTCGAGGGCTGACGGGGAGGAACAGGGCGTGGCGCGGCAATGGGCGAGTTTCGTGGCGGTCGGCGACAGCTTCACCGAAGGACTTGACGACCCACGCCCCGACGGACAGGGTTACCGCGGCTGGGCCGACCTCGTCGCCGGCGTGCTGGCCAACGGCAGCGCCGACTTCCGCTACGCCAACCTGGCCGTGCGCGGCCGGCTCTTCGACAACATCGCCGCCGAGCAGGTGCCGCTGGCCGTGGCGATGAAGCCCGACCTCATCAGCTTCGCCGGCGGCGGCAACGACGCGCTGCGCCGCTCGTTCGAGCTCGACGCGCTGGTCGCACGCTTCGACCGCACGATCGAGAAGCTGTGCGGGACCGGCGCCGACGTGGTCCTCTTTCGCTGGGCCGACATGACCGGCCGGATGCCGGGCGGCAAGATGCTCCGCCCGCGCGTCGACCTGTTCAACTCCGCCATCGAGTCGGTCGGCGTGAAGCACGGCGCGCACGTGGTGAGCCTGTGGGACGACACGGAGTTCGCCAATCCGCGGCTGTGGGGCATCGACCGGCTGCACCTGTCGCCGGCCGGGCACCGCCGCGTCGCCGCGCACGTGCTCACCAAGCTCGGCGTCGTGTGCGACCCGGAGTGGCTGGCCGCGCCGCCGCCGCCCGAGGAGCTGTCCTGGGTGTCGCGGAAGGCCGCCGACGCCATGTGGGCCACCCAGCACCTGGCGCCGTGGGTGAAGCGCCGGCTGACCGGCCGCTCCTCGGGTGACCGGGTGACCGCGAAACGTCCCGAGCTGGCTCCGCTCAACGAGGCCTGAGCCCACCCGCGGGAGCGCTAGGGTCGAAATCATGCCTGTTGCTTCCGATCCGGCGCCCGAGCTGGGCGCATATACGCATCCGGACCGGCTCGTCACCACCGCGTGGCTGGCCGAGCACCTCGACGACCCGGGCCTCGTCGTCGTCGAGTCCGACGAGGACGTGCTGCTCTACGGCACCGGACACATCCCGGGTGCGGTCAAGGTCGACTGGCACACCGAGCTCAACGACCAGGTCACCCGCGACTACCTCGACGCCGAGGGCTTCGCCGCGCTCTGCTCGGCCAAGGGGATCGGGCCGGACGACACGATCGTGTTCTACGGCGACAACTTCAACTGGTGGGCCACCTACGCGCTGTGGGTGTTCACCCTGTTCGGCCACCGCGACCTGCGCATCCTCGACGGCGGGCGGGCCAAGTGGGTCGCCGAGGGCCGGCCGATGACCAGGGACGTGCCGGCGCGGGAGGCCACGAAGTACCCGGTGGTGGAGCGCGTCGACGCGCCGATCCGGGCGTTCCGCGAGGACGTGCTCGCGCACATCAAGGCCGACCGGCCGCTGGTCGACGTGCGCTCGCCGGGTGAGTACTCGGGCGAGCTGCTGCACATGCCGGACTACCCGCAGGAGGGCGCGCTGCGCGGCGGGCACATCCCGGGCGCGGTCAGCAAGCCGTGGAAGCAGGCGGCGCGCGACGACGGCACGTTCAAGCCGGCCGACGAGCTGCGCCGCATCTACGCCGACGAGCTCGGGCTGGCGTTGAGCGACGACATCGTGGCGTACTGCCGCATCGGCGAGCGCTCGTCGCACACCTGGTTCGTGCTGACGCACCTGCTCGGGTACCAACGCGTGCGCAACTACGACGGCTCGTGGACGGAGTGGGGCAACCTCGTCCGGGTGCCGGTGGTGAAGGGCACCGACCCTCGGTGAACGCGAAGAGGGGGCCGCGACGCTGCGGCCCCCTCTTGCCTTGTTGCTTCTACTCGTCCTCGGCCGGCAGCGAGATCAGGTAGTCCACGACCTCGGAGAATCGGGCGCTCGCCATCCCCACGGTGAGGTCGGCGGCGCCGTAGTACAGGCGCAGCTCGTCGGTCGTCTCGTCGAGGACGAGACCGGAAGGGAAGACGACGTTGGGCACGTCGCCGACCCGCTCGTAGTCGGTATCCGGGCCGAGCACCCAGCTCGGGGTGCGCCGGATCACCTTGGTCGGGTCGTCGAGGTCCAGCATGACCAGCCCGACGCGGTAGATCGACGTCGCCACCATGGCCTTGACGCCGTGGTACACCGCGAGCCAGCCGTGCGGGGTCTCGATCGGCGGCGGCCCCATCCCGATCCGGGTGGCGTCCCACCACGGGCCGGAGCGGGCCTGCATGACCGGATCCGGCGTCGTCCACGAACGCAGGTCGGTCGACTTGGACAGCCACACGTCGGCCCGGGCCGACAGCACGGAGACCGGGCGGTGGAAGAGCACGTAGTGGCCGTCGATCATGCGCGGCAGCAGCGACGCGTTCTTGTCCTCGGGCGGCATCACGACGCCCAGTGACTCCACGGTCAGGAAGTCCTCGGTCCTCGCGAGCCCGACGCACGGGCCACCGGGGCCGTACGCCGTGTAGGCGATCACGTAAGCGCCGAGCTCCTGGACGTAGGTGACCCGCGGGTCCTCGACGCCCCAGCAGCTGTGCGCGTCGGTCGGGTCGTCGGCAATGAGGGGCTTGCCGTCGACGACCCAGTTGGTGCGCCCGTCCTTACTCCGGGCGACGGTCAGGTGCGAGATGCCGCGGCGGTCTTCGACCCGGCAGACCAGGACCGTGTCGCCGTTGTGCAGGCACGCGCCCGGGTTGAAGACGCTGTTGATGGGATAGGGCCAGTCCCCCGCGGTCAGCAGGGGATTGGTGGCTTCCCGATGGAACAGCTCCGCGTCAAAGTGCATCGGAATGGTCCTCCGTATTGCGCAGGCGGGGCGGTGTGGCGGTCGCGCTGTACCCCGCCGACGCCCGGCCGACCACGCGGCCCTTGTTGGTGGGCTTGGACAACGTGGTGACCGGCAGGGAGGTCGGAACCGGTGTCGTTGGCGCAACGGGATGCGGCAACGCGGCCAAACCGGCCCTGAGAAGACTGAGGAGCGCTTGGTAATAGGCTAGCGTGGACTCGGCGCCTTGGTTCCCATTTGGCTCAGTAGCAGACAAACCGTCATGGCAGGCGCCGGTGGTGTCCACGTAGAGCCGGGCGCCGGCTCGGTTGCGCCCGAGGAACCACGAGTAGCCCCAGCCGGCCAGCCGTGCAAGGTGCGGATCGGCCGTGTGCTGCCAGGCGTCGACGAGCGCCTCGGTGACCGCCGCCGCGTCGATCGGCTGCTCGTCGCCGTCGTCGGCCAGCCACACCGCGCTCGGCTCGCCGCGGCGGTGCCAGTTGTTGCCGACGCAGCGCAGGGTGCCGTCGGCGAGCCCCACGTGCTGCACGTACCAGTCCAGCGCGGCGACGGCCCGGGCGGCCGCGGCGTCGTCCTCCAGCAGCGCCGCGCCGAGCAGCATGGCCTGCGGCAGGCGCGCGTTGTCGTACGTGAGGTCCGGCTCGAACCAGCGCCAGGACGGGTCGACCGCGGACGTCTCGGCGAGCGCCTCGTCGAGCCGTGCCATCAGCGGCGCGACCAGCTCGACGCGGCCGGCGCGGGCGAGGCCGATCAGCGCGTACGCGGCCGAGCGCAGGCCGATCCCGGGCAGCGCGTCGGTGCGCGGGCCCAGCTCGTCCAGCAGTGTCGCCGCCGGCATTCTGATGTCATCCGGTACGGCGGGAGTGCCCACCAGCACGCCCAGTGCCCAGACCGTGCGCCCGACGTGGTCGCCCATGTGCGGCCAGTCCTGCCAGGTGCCGCCGTAGCTGAGCATGTTGTGCATCGAGCCGGACGGGTCGTACGCGGCGGTCAGGAACCGCATCGACTGCCGCAGCCACCGGGTGGCCAGCGTCGTCTGCTTCGCGTCGGTGCCGACCGCGAGCAGGTCCGCGGCAACGATCGCGAGCCGGGCAACGTCGTCGACGCAGTAACCGGAGGCCTGGTCCGGGTTGGGGCCCTGCGCGAACTGCAGGATGCCGATCTCGTCGGTGAGCCGGTCGAGGTGGTCGAGGTTGAGCACCGGCGCGGTGGCCGTGGCGTGGCCGGGGCGGGCCGAGGCGGCCTGCGACTGGCGCACGACGTCGGCGAAGAGGTCGGCCTCCCGGGCCGCGACCGCGGGCCAGGGCAGCCAGGCCGCGCACGCCTCCGCGACGGCCTTCGCCGCGGCGAGCGCCCGGGTGTCGCTGAGCAGGTCGATGATCTCGGCGGCGAGCGCGTCGCCGTCGCCGATCGGCACGACCCGGCCGGCGCCGCCGGCGAGCATGTCCTCGGCGTAGCTGTACGACGTGGACACGGCGGGCAGGCCGGCCCCCAGCGCGAAGGTGAGGGCGCCCGAGCAGATCTGCTCCGGCTGGCGATACGGCGTCACGAACAGCGTGCTCGCGTGCAGGATCGCCGAGAGCTCGTCGAGGCCGAGGAAGGCGTCGACGAAGTGGACGCTGCCGGCCAGGCCCAGCCGCTCCACCTGCGCATGCAGGCTCTCCCGGTAGACCTCGCCCCCCTGCCGCTTGATCTCGGGGTGGGTCGTTCCGGCGACGATGTACTGCACGTCGGGGTGCTTCTGGACCACCTCGGCGAGCGCGTCGATCGCGATGTCGATGCCCTTGCCCGGGCCGAGCAGGCCGAACGTCGTCAGCGTCGGCTTGCCCCGGACCCGCTCGAGCAGTTCGCGCAGGTCCGTGCGCAGCGTGGACGGCTCCGGCGGGCGACGCATCGCGTCGGGTGCGCCGTGCGGTACCACGACGAGCTGGTGACCCGCGGCGACGCCGGTGCGGATGGCGACCCGGCGCGCGGTCTCGGTGAACACGGTCACCCGAGCGGCACGGGCGCACAGGGCGCGCAGCGTGGCGGCCTGCCCCGGTGACGGCGTCGGCAGCACTGTGTGCAGCGTCAGCAGGTACGGGATGCCGCAGGCGTTGAGCGCGCGGGTGAGCTCCAGCAAGTGGGAGCCGTCCGGCCCGCCGAAGATGCCGTACTCGTGCTGGATCAGCACGACCTCGACGTCGGCCTCGCGCAGGACGCGGGCCGCCGCGGAGTAGTCCTCGATGCGGTCCTGGTTGATGGTGGCGACGACCTCGTCGCCGTAGGTGAGCCCGTCACGGTCGATGGCCACGACGACTGTTTCCAGATCGTCGGTGGCGACACCCAGTGCCTCGCGCAGGTCTGCGGTGTACGTCGCAAGACCGCATTGGCGCGGCACATAGGTCGACACGATACCGAGTCGATAGGTCGCGGCAGGGTGTGACATGAGCACATTGTTACCCCCGGCGGGGCCGAAAAACCTTCATACGCCCGGATGGGGAGTGTGGTGGGATCATGCCCCCCTGCAGCTCATGCCCGATATCACCCGACCAAACGCGTGGATGTTTATCAATTGCTTGCATTCGCCTGCGCGAGAGGCTAAACGTCACGTAATGTGACTTCGGACTGTCACCACCGACGCTGGAACCATTCCGGCAGCGGTTCTCGGGCGTCGATCCATTCCCGCGGAATGCGACCGGCACCGTGTCCTGGGCCGGCCGATGCGAGCCGTTGCCGAGAGTGGCGCCGGCCTCGCGCGGCTCGGCGCCCGGGCTTGGACAGGCTTACGGGGCTGGAAATGTCAGACCTACGCGGTAGCGTGCCCGCGTGGACCGGACGTTCCAAGTGGATCTGCGCGGGGTCGTCGACCTGCTCAGCCACCACCTCTATGCGAGCCCCCGGGTGTACCTGCGGGAGCTGCTGCAGAATGCCGTCGACGCGATCACGGCCCGGCGTGCGGCCGGCGGCGCTTCGGCGCCGGCGCTGATCCGCATCGAGCCGCCGGACGTCACCGGCGACGGCACGCTGCGCGTCATCGACACCGGTATCGGGCTCACCGAGGAGCAGGTGCACCAGTTCCTGGCCACGATCGGGCGCAGCTCCAAGCGCGACGACCTCGGCTTCGCTCGGCACGACTTCCTCGGCCAGTTCGGCATCGGGCTGCTGTCCTGCTTCCTCGTCGCCGACGAGATCCGGGTGCTGACCCGGGCCGAGGGCGCCCCGGCGGTGCTCTGGCGCGGGTTCGGCGACGGGCGATACAGCGTGCAGACCGAGGGCCAGCGCCGCGACGAGGTCGGCACGACGGTGACGCTGGTGCCGCGCCGCGATGCCGAGCAGTGGCTGCAGCGCTACACGGTGGTCGAGCTCGCGAGCCTCTACGGTTCGCTGCTGCCGTTCCGGGTCGAGGTCGCCGGGGTCCCCGTGAGCGGCGACGGGCTGCCGTGGCGGACCGGGGACGAGGGGCGGCGGGAGCGGCTGCAGGAGTACTGCCAGCAGCTCTTCGGGTTTGTGCCCTTCGACGCGATCGACCTCTCGGTGCCGGCGGCCGGGCTGACCGGGATCGCGTTCGTGCTGCCGACGCCGGCCAACCCGGCGGCGCGGGCCGGGCACCGGGTCTACCTCAAGCGCATGCTCCTCGCCGAGGGGGCCGAGGGGGTCCTGCCGCCGTGGGCGTTCTTCGCCCGCTGCGTGATCGACGCCGGCGAGCTGCGCCCGACCGCGAGCCGCGAGGCGCTCTACGAGGACTCGCTGCTGGAGGCGACCCGGGAGGCCCTCGGCGACCAGCTGCGCGGCTGGCTCATGCGCCTCGCCGGGCGCAACCCGCGCCGGCTCGGGGAGTTCCTCGACGTGCACCACCTCGGCGTCAAGGCCCTCGCGCTGCACGACGACGAGATGCTGCGGCTGGTCGAGCGCTGGTGGCCGATGGAGACCAACACCGGGCGCATGACGCTCGCCGACTTCCGGGCACAGCACGGGCTGGTGCGCTACTCCGCACAGCTCGACGAGTTCCGCCAGATCGGCGCGGTCGCCGCGGCGCAGGGCATGCCGCTGGTCAACGCCGGCTACATCTACGACACCGAGATCATCGAGAGGCTGCCGCAGGTCGAGCCGGGCGCCCTGATCGAGCGGGTCGAGCCGGGTGACCTGAGCACCGCCTTCGACGCGCTCGAGCCCGAGGTGGAGCTGGCCAAGCGGCCGTTCCTGCAGCTGGCACAGCGGGCCCTGGACCGGCTCGGCTGCGAGGTCGTGCTGCGCGCCTATGACCCGGCGGGGATGCCGGCGATGTACCTCACCAGCCGCTCGGCCTCCTTCGCCGCGGAGCTGCGGGCCACCCGCGAGCGCGTCGACGAGGTCTGGGCCGACGTGCTGGACGCGCTGGCCCGCACCGACGAGCAGGACCGCTCCCAGCTGGTGCTCAACTACCGCAACCCGCTCGTGCGTCGGGTCAGCGAGATCCCCGACCCGGACCTGGTCCGCCTCGCGGTCGAGGGACTCTACGGCCAGGCCCTGCTGCTCGGGCACCATCCGCTGCGGCCGGCCGACGCCGCGCTGCTCAACGGTTCGTTCCTCGGTCTGCTCAACAAGGCGGTGGGTCATGAAGAGTGAAGAAGAGCTGTGGTCGCTGCTGCGCGAGGCCTACCACATGCCCTACGGCGGCGCCCAGATCGCGCTCGTCGAGCAGGTCATGCAGCACGCCGACGCGGGCGGGCACGACGAGCTGCGGCTCGCGTCGCGGCTGTTCGCGACGTCGGCCTACGTGCAGGGCGGCGAGCCGGCGAAGTCGTTCGTGACGTTCTCGTGGTGCCGGGCCGAGTACGACGCGCACCCCGAGCGCTTCGACGCCGACGACGAGCACACCCTGCTGTGGCACTTCAAGTTCATGGTCAACGGCCTGCTGAAGTTCCCGGCCGTGCCGCTGGCGCGCACCTACGACGTGCTGGACGACATGGAGCGGCGCTACCGGGCCGGCGGGCACAGCCTGCACGCGGTCTACTCCCACCGCTACCAGGTCGCCGCGCACGTGGGCGACCCGGCGGCCGAGGAGTGGTATGCGAAGTGGAACGCCGCGCCCCGCGACAGCAACTCCGACTGCGCCGGCTGCGACCCGGGCGCCAAGGTCGACCACCTCATCGGCCTCGGCCGCGACGAGGAAGCCGTGGCCATGGCCGCGCCCGTGCTCGCCGGCCGGCTCACCTGCGTCGAGCAGCCGCAGTCGATCCTGACCTCGCTGCTCGTGCCGTATGTGCGCACCGGGCGACTCGACGAGGCGGCCGACGCGCATCGGCAGGCGTACCGGCGGCTGCGCGGCAACCTCGCCGACCTGCAGAGCATCGGCGCGCACATCGAGTTCTGCGCGCGGACCGGCAACGAGGCCCGCGGCCTCGAGCTCGTCCAGCGCCACCTGCCCTGGCTGGACCGGGCGCCCAGCCCGCAGGCCGACATGTGGTTCTCGGCGTCGGCGGCGCTGCTGCTCGGCCGGCTCGACCCGGGCTTCGCGCTCGGCGACAGCACCGCCGGCGAGCTCGCCGCGCGCCTGACCCGACGGGCCCGCGAGTGGGCGGGCCGCTTCGACGAGCGCAACGCCACCGAGTCGGTCTCCGGCCGCGTCGAGGCGACCCTGGCCGCCGGGCCGCTCGGGGACCACGTGCCGCTGAGCGCCGTCGCCCGCCGTCGCGTCGAGGCGCCGCCGGTCGCGGTCCCGCCGGCCCGGGACCTGCCGGTGCGGGAGCTGCCCACCGGCGCGGCGGAGCTCCTCGAGCGGATCCGGGAGTTCTACGACGAGCACCGCATCGACTCCGCCGAGGCCGCGCTCGACCGCTTCGACGAGCTGCACCCGCAGCCACCGGCCGACCTCGCCGTGCGCCGGCTCGAGGCCCGCGCCCGGCTGACCGCCTACCGCGAGGACGGCGGACCGGTCGCGCAGGCCATGTTGGCCGAGGCCGCCGCGGCCTACCGGGCCGGCGGCGAGGAGCTGCCGGCGCTGGCCTGCGAGGCCCGGGCGCTGCTGTGCCTGCGCGAGCCCGATGACGGCGTGCTCGCCGACGTCGAGGCGCTCGCCACGCGGATCCTCGCCCACCCCGGCGCCGACGCGGACACGCGCGCGGAGGCGCGGCTGCGCACCGAGTCGGCGTTGATGCGCCTGGAGCGCCCGGCCGACGCCTTGGCCTCGGTCGAGGCCGCGATCGCCGAGAAACCGCAGCGCCCGCTCTTGCGCGCCGACGTCGCCGCCCGGCGCGCCCACTACCTGCTCGTGCTGGACCGGCACGAGGAGGCGGCGGCGGGCGCGCAGGAGGCTCTCGAGCGGTATGCCGCCTTGGGCAACCCGCCGTCGGCCGGCATGGCGGCGCTGATCCGCGCGCACGCGCTGGGCAACCTCGAACGCTTCGACGAGGCGGTCGCGTCCTTCGACAACGCCCTCGCCCTTGCCGCCGAGCGCACGGTGCGCCTGTCGGCGCTGGTCGGGCGGGCCCGGGCGCGGCTGGCGGCCGAGCGCCCGGCGGAGGCGATCGACGACCTCGTCGAGGTGGTCGCCGACCACGTCGCGCACGGCGAGGACGTGCCGGCCGCCCTGTTGCGTTACGACCTGGCCGGCGCCTACCACCACGCCGGCCAGCCGCTCGACGGGGCCGAGGCCGCCGAGAGCGCGCTGGACGCGCTCGACCGGGCCGGCGCGCAGGAGCAGGCCGACCAGACCCGCTACCTGCTCTCGCGCATCTACCGGGAGCTCGGCGAGACGGACCTGGCGCTGGGCCTGCTGGAGACCCTCGCGACCAACCTCGACGGCTACGACAACCTGCCGGCCCGCGGCCGCATGCTCCAGGAGGCGGCCCAGCTGCTCTACGAGGCCGACCGCGACGCGCTGGCCGCGGACCGCTTCGCCGCGGCGGCGGAGGCCTTCCGGGCGTCCGGGATGGTGCAGCCGGAGATGTACACGCGGCGGATGCGGGCGCTGTCCCTGCGCTGGGCGGGCGACCTGCCGGCCGCGCTGTCGGCGCTGTCGGAGGCCGACGCCCTGGCCGTGCAGCTGTCCGAGTCCCCGGAGGGCACCGAGCCCTGGTTGATCTGGCAGCGCGCCATGCTCGACTGCGACGCCGCCCGCGTGTACATCGGCGCCGGCCGCCTCGACGAGGCCGCCCAGCGGTCGGCGGGCGCCGGCGACGCGCTGCGCTCGATCGGCTCCCTGAGCGACGCCCTGGACGCCGACTTCCTGCACGCCGAGTCCCTGATGCGCCTGGGCGACCCGTCCGGCGCGGAGCCGCACCTGCGCTCCGTCCTGGGCGCGGCGCCGCGGGGCTCGCAGATCGAACAGAACTCGGCCTGGATGCTGGCCGAGTCCCTGGAGTCACAGGGCCGATCGGAGGAGGCCGCGAAAATCCGCGCCGACTACCTGAACCAGTAGCCCCGCCGTTCGGACCTGGCCCGCGCGGTGCTTTGCCCCGGCCCCGCGCGGCGCTTCGGCCACGTTGCGTGGCGCTCGGCCTGGCCCGCGCGGCCAGCTCCGGTCCCCGGCGGCCAGCTCCAGCCGGGCGCGGCGCTTCGGCCTTGCCCCGGGGCCAGTTCCGGTTCCCCGCGGCGCTTTTGGCCTGGCCCCGCGCGACCGGCTCCGCCCCTCGCGACCGGCTCCGGCCCCTCACGACCGGCTCCGGCCCCGCGCGACCGGCTCCGGCCCCGCGTGACCAGCTCCAGCCCCGCGCGGCGTGGGCCTGGTCGGGGCGTTGGCCTGGTCGCGGCGCGACGAGCGGCGTCGGGATCAGATGGGCTCGGAGTCGGTGGTGTCTCGCTCCGGTTGGGAGGCGTCGGCGGCGGGCCCATGCTGGGAGGCCGCCCAGCTCGACAGGAGGCGTAGTGCGTCCTCGGTCGGGGTGTCGGGCTCCGCGGTGTACATGAGCAGCGTCTGGCCGGGGTCGGCGATCAGCGGGGTCGCCTCGTAAGGCAGCTCGAGGTCGCCGACGATCGGGTGGTGGAGGCGCTTGACGCCCGTGGTGTGGATGCGGACGTCGTGGCGGGCCCAGCGGACGCGGAAGTCCTCGCTGCGGGTGGACAGCTCGCCGATGAGTGCGGTGAGCTCCGCGTCGCACGGGTTGCGGCCGGCCTCGGCGCGGAGCAGGTTGGCGCAGTCGTTCGCGATCTTGTCCCAGGCGCGCCAGAAGATGCGGGCGGCCGGATTGAGAAAACCGAAGCGGGCCGTGTTGACCGGGCGGGACGGGGCCGCGTACATGGGTTCGTAGAGGGCGCGGCCCAGAGCGTTGGTGCCGATGACGTCCAGGCGGCACCTGGACGCGTGCCTGTCGCTGCTGGCCGTCGACGGCGTGCTGGTGACGGTCGGCGGGCCGCCGGAGGCGATGGCGGTGCACGCCAGCTCGCTGATCATGCGGAGGCGGACCCTCGCCGGGTCGATCATCGGCGGGTTGCCCCAGACGCAGGAGATGCTCGACTTCTGCGCCGAGCACGGCATCGGCGCCGAGATCGAGATCATCGGCATCGACCGGGTGAACGACGCCTACGAGCGCGTCCTCGCCTCCGACGTGCGCTACCGGTTCGTGATCGACACCGCCACGCTCGCGTAGGGCGCTGGGAGCGTATCCAGCGCGTTTGCCGTTAGTGATGGGATGTGATGAGCTTAACGAGCGTTCAGTGTACGGCTTGACACGAGGTTAGGCTTTCCCCATGACGCTGGAACAGCACGCGGTTCGACCGCCGGCGCAGTCGCGAGGAGCGGGGCCCGCCGGTCAGCGGCGGCGCTCCCGGCGCGACGAGATCCTCGAGATCGCCGTCGGGCTCTTTGCCACCCGTGGCTACCACGGGGTGTCCATGGATGACATCGGCGCGGCGGCCGGGGTGACCGGCCCCGCGTTGTACCACCATTTCGCGGGCAAGGAGGCAATGCTCGCGGCGGCGCTGATCCCCGTGAGTGAGCAACTGCTCGCCGGTGGGCAGGCGCGCATCGCCGAGGCGGGGGACGACCCCGGCAAGGCGCTGGCGGCGCTGGTCGACTTCCACGTCGAGTTTGCGCTGGCCAACCCGGCGGTCATCGCGCTGCATCTGCACGAGCTGGACCGGCTGCCCGAGGAGCCGCGGCGGCAGATCCGGCGGCTGCAGCGCCTCTATGTGGAGGAGTGGGTGTCGACGCTGACCTCGCTGCGCGGCGCGGACCTGGACGCGGGCGAGGCGCGGGTGCTCGCGCACGCGGCGTTCGGCCTCATGAACTCGACGCCCTTCCTGGGCGGCGAGGTCGACCGGGCGCGCCGCGCCGAGCTGCTGCGGGCGGCAACACTCTCCGCGCTGCAGGGATAACGCTCCGGGTGAGTCGTGGCGGTTATCCACAGGCTCACCGCCTTCCTACCCACAGAGTTATCCACAGGAGAACAGCAACGATGCTGAACTCATTGCTCGTCGCCAACCGTGGTGAGATCGCGCGGCGGATCATCCGCACCGCGCGCCGCCTGGGCATTCGTACCGTTGCGGTGTACTCGGAGGCGGACGCGGGGCTCCCGTTCGTGCTCGAGGCCGACGAGGCGGTTCTTCTCGGACCGGCCAACCCGGCGCAGTCCTACCGCAACACCGAGGCGATCCTGACCGCGGCCAAGACGACCGGGGCCGAGGCGATCCACCCGGGCTACGGGTTCCTGTCGGAGAACGCGGCGTTCGCGGCGACGGTGGCCGACAACGGGCTGATCTGGGTCGGGCCGGGGCCGGACGCGATCGACGCGATGGGCGACAAGATCAACGCGCGGAACCTGATGGCGGCCGCGGGCGTGCCGGTGGCGCCGGGCACGACCGACCCGGCGCGGACGGTGGGCGAGGCGCTGGAGGCCGCGGGCGAGATCGGCTACCCGGTGATGGTGAAGGCCGCGGCCGGCGGCGGTGGCATGGGCATGGCCGTCGCGAACGACGCCGACGCGCTGCGCACCGAGTACGACCGGGTGCGCGGGTTCGCGGAGCGGATGTTCGGCGACGGGTCCGTGCTGATCGAGCGCTACTTCCCGCGGGTGCGGCACATCGAGGTACAAATTCTGGGCCTGTGTGACGGCCGGGTCGTCGCGCTCGGCGAGCGGGAGTGCTCCGTGCAGCGGCGCAACCAGAAGCTGGTCGAGGAGACGCCGTCGCCCGCGCTCTCGCCCGGCAAGCGCGCCGAGCTGCTCGCGGCGGCCGTGCGGGCCGGCGAGGCGGTCGACTACCGCAACGCTGGGACCGTCGAGTGCCTGTTCGACCCGGCCGGCGACGAGTTCTTCTTCCTGGAGATGAACACGCGGCTGCAGGTCGAGCACCCGGTCACCGAGGCCGTGTTCGGCATCGACCTGGTCGAGGAGCAGCTGCGGATCGCCTCCGGGCTCGCGCCGACGTTCGACCCCGACGCGCTGACGGTCACCGGGCACGCGATCGAGGTGCGGGTCAACGCCGAGGACCCGAAGCGCTTCCTGCCGGGGCCGGGCGCGATCACCGCGTGGGTCGAGCCGAGCGGGGACGGGGTGCGGGTCGACGCGGGGTACAGCGCCGGCAACGTCGTCACGCCCAGCTACGACTCGCTGATGGCCAAGCTGGTCGTGCACGGCGCCGACCGGGCCGACGCCCTGGAGCGGCTGCGGGCCGCAGTGGCCGGCTTCGAGGTCGCCGGGCCGAAGGTCAACCTGCCCTTCTTCGCCGAGCTGCTGGGCAACCCGGAGTTCATCTCGGGCGACTACGACACCGGCATCGTGGGAAGGATGCGTGCGAGCAAATGAGCTTCGTCTCCATCCGCGAGGTCGGCCCCCGCGACGGCCTGCAGAACGAGGACCCGGTGCCGGCCGACGCCAAGGTGCGGCTGCTCGACGCCCTCTCCGCCACGGGTGTACAGCGGATCGAGGCGGTCTCGTTCGTCCACCCCAAGGCGATACCGCAGATGGCCGACGCCGCCGAGGTGTGGCAGCGCGCCGAGAAGAACCCGGCGGTGCGCTACTCCGCGCTCGTGCCCAACACCAAGGGCGCCGAGCGGGCGCTGGCCGCCGGCTTCACCGAGATCGAGGTGGTCGTCTCCGCCTCGGACACGCACAACCGGCGCAACGTGAACCGCTCGACCGACGAGTCGCTCGACGACATCGCGGTGCTCATCGACCTGCTGCACGGCGCCGGCGCCAAGGCCGAGGTGATCATCTCCACGAGCTTCGGCTGCCCGTTCGAGGGCGACGTCGACCCGGCGCGGGTGGCCGCGATCGTCGACCGGGTCGTGGCCGACGGCGCGGACCGGGTCGCGTTCGGCGACACGACCGGCATGGGCACGCCCCGGCGGGTGGAGGAGGTCGTAGGGTGGGTCCGCGACCGGCACCCGGACCTGCCGCTGCTGCTGCACTTCCACAACACCCGCGGCACCGCGCTGGCCAACATCCTGACCGCGCTGCGGATGGGCATCACCGAGTTCGACGCGAGCGTCGGCGGGCTCGGCGGGTGCCCCTACGCGCCGGGGGCGACCGGCAACGTGGCCACCGAGGAGGTCGTGCACATGCTGCACGACATGGGGTACGAGACGGGGATCGACCTCAAGGCGCTGCTGGAGGCGGCGCGGCTGGCGCAGGAGATCGTCGGCCGGGAGCTGCCGTCCGGGGTGCTCAAGGCGGGTCCGCGCCTCCCCTTGTGATGCACACACGCCGAGAGTTGGAACTTCACCTCTGCGTCGGCTAACCTGAACGAGCGTTAACATGAACGACCGTTCAGGAAGCCGTCGCGGAGGTCGCACCATGGAGGGTGATGCCCTCAACCAGCTGCGCAAACGGGTCGAGGCCGGTGGCGCGGAGAAGTACCACGCGGCCAACGCTGCGCGCGGCAAGCTCTTCGCCCGGGAGCGCGTCGCCCTGCTCGTCGACGAGGGTTCCTTCGTCGAGGACGGGATGTTCGCCAACGCCCTGGCCGACGGGCTGCCGGCCGACGGCGTGATCACCGGCACCGCCACGGTCGACGGGCGGCCTGTCTGCCTCATGGCCAACGACTCGACCGTCAAGGCCGGGTCCTGGGGTGCGCGGACCGTCGAGAAGATCATCCGGATCATCGAGAAGGCCTACGCCACCGGTGTCCCGATGGTGTACCTCGTGGACTCCGCCGGCGCGCGCATCACCGATCAGGTGGATCTCTTCCCCGGCCGCCGCGGCGCCGGGCGGATCTTCCACACCCAGGTCCGGGCCAGCGGCAGCATCCCGCAGGCCTGCGCGCTCTTCGGCCCCTCCGCCGCCGGCGGCGCCTACATCCCCGCGTTCTGCGACGTCGTGGCGATGGTCGAGGGCAACGCTTCGATGTACCTGGGCTCGGACCGCATGGTCGAGATGGTCACCGGCGAGAAGACGACGCTGGAGGCGATGGGCGGCGCGCGCGTGCACTGCGCCGAGAGCGGCGTCGGGCACTTCCTGTGCAAGACCGAGCAGGACGCCATTGATACGGTACGCCGCTATCTGTCCTACCTGCCCTCCAACTGGACGTCGGAGCCGCCCGCCGTTGCGGGACTGGCCGAGACCGGATTTCCCGAGATCCCGGCGAGCGAGCGCCAGGCCTTCGACATGCGCAAGGTCGTCAAGGGGCTGCTCGACGAGGGCTCGTTCTTCGAGATCCAGGCGCTCTGGGCGCGCGAGCTGACCGTCGGCTTCGGCCGCCTCGACGGCCGTGTCGTCGGCGTCGTGGCCAACAACTCGATGTTCAAGGGCGGCGTGCTCTTCGTCGACTCGGCCGACAAGGCGACCCGGTTCGTCCAGCTCTGCGACGCCTTCAACGTGCCGCTGCTGTTCCTCGCCGACGTGCCCGGTTTCATGGTCGGCTCGGCGGTGGAGAAGCAGGGCATCATCCGCCACGGCGCCAAGATGATCACGGCCATCTCCGAGGCGACGGTACCCAAGATCTGTGTCGTGGTCCGCAAGGCCTACGGCGCCGGCCTCTACGCGATGGCCGGACCGGGCTTCGAGCCCGACGCCACGATCGCCCTGCCGACGGCGAAGATCGCGGTCATGGGCGCCGAGGCGGCCGTCAACGCCGTCTACGCCAACAAGATCGCGGCGATCGAGGACGAGGCCGAGCGGGCCGCGTTCGTCGCCGAGCGGCGCGCCGACTACGAGCGCGACATCGACATCATGCGGCTGGCCAGCGAGCTCGTCGTCGACGCCGTCGTGGAGCCTTCGGCGCTGCGCGGCGAGCTCGTGCGCCGCTTCGCCGCGGCCCGGGCCAAGGACCGCGCGTTCTCACGGCGTCGCCACGGCGTCACGCCGGTCTAGAGGGGCGAACTGACCATGATTGACTTCACGCTGCCGGAAGAGCTGGAGGCGCTGCGCGACAGCGTCCGCGAGTTCGCCCACGATGTGGTCGCGCCGGTGATCGGCGACTACTACGAGCGGCACGCCTTCCCCTACGACCTGGTCCGCCAGATGGGCAAGATGGGGCTGTTCGGCCTGCCCTTCCCGGAGGAGTACGGCGGAATGGGCGGCGACTACTTCGCGCTGTGTATCGCGCTGGAGGAGCTCGCCCGGGTCGACTCGTCGATCGCGGTGACGCTCGAGGCCGGCATCTCGCTCGGCGCCATGCCGATCTACCGGTTCGGCACGCCGGCGCAGAAGGAGCACTGGCTGCCGAAGCTCACCTCCGGCGAGGCCCTGGCCGCCTTCGGGTTGACCGAGCCGGGCGCCGGCAGCGACGCGTCCGGCACGCAGACGCGCGCGGTGCTCGACGAGGCGACCGGCGAGTGGGTGATCAACGGGTCGAAGGCGTTCATCACCAACTCCGGCACCGACATCACCGTGCTGGTCACGGTCACCGCGGTCACCGGGGTCAACCCCGACGGCAGCAAGGAGCTCTCGGCGATCATCGTGCCGAGCGGCACGCGGGGGTTCACTGTCCAGCCGGGGTACTCCAAGGTCGGCTGGTGCGCCTCGGACACGCACGAGCTGAGCTTCGACGACGTGCGCGTGCCGGCCGGCAACCTGCTCGGGCAGCGGGGCCGCGGCTACGCGCAGTTCCTGCAGACGCTCGACGAGGGCCGGGTCGCCTTCGCCGCACTCGGCGTCGGGCTCGCGCAGGGCTGCGTCGACGAGTCGGTCTCCTACGCCCGGCAGCGGCACGCGTTCGGCAAGGCGATCGGGGAGTACCAGGCGATCCAGTTCAAGATCGCGGACATGGAGAGCCGGGCGCACACCGCCCGCCTGGCCTACTACGACGCCGCGAGCCGGCTGGTCAACGGGCGCGACTTCAAGCGGCAGGCCGCGATCGCGAAGCTGACGTCCAGCGACGCGGCGATGGTCAACGCGCGCGAGGCGACGCAGGTGCACGGCGGCTACGGCTTCATGAACGAGACGCCGGTCGGGCGCATGTACCGCGACGCCAAGATCCTCGAGATCGGCGAGGGCACGTCTGAGGTGCAGCGCATGATCATTTCGCGGTCGATGGGGCTGTAGGGGTCCTACACCGGCCAGGTATGTACTGGGACGTTCTCGTGCAGGCCCTCGGCGTACCGCTGGAGCATCCTTTGTAACGCCGTGGGCCGGTCCAGGCCGTCGCGCTCCTGCAGGCGCTGCACGACCTGGGTCTGCCAGGCGGCGCCGTTGCGCCCGGTGCGGCACCGGCCTTCGATCACGCCCAGCAGCCGGTCCCGCGTGGCCGGCTGCACCCCGAAGCGGTCCAGGCCGGCCGCGGCGATCGGCAGCAGCTCGTCGAGCACCAGGGCGGAGACGCCGATCTCGCCGCGCCCGGGCCAGAAGACGTGCGCGTCCAGGCCCTCGCGGGCGGCGGTGTGGAAGTTCTCCTCGGCGGCCGAGAAGGACATCTGCGTCCAGATCGGGCGGTCCTGCTCGCACAGCTCGCGGACGAGGCCGAAGTACAACGCCGCGTTGGCGAGCTGGTCGACCACCGTCGGGCCGGCGGCGAGCACCCGGTTCTCGACGCGCAGGTGGGGACGGCCGTTCATGATGTCGTACACCGGCCGGTTCCACCGGTAGATCGTGCCGTTGTGCAGGCGTAACTCGCCCAGGCGCGGCACGCCGCCGGCCTCGAGCACGGCCACCGGGTCCTCGTCCTCGGTGATCGGCAGCAGCGGCGGGAAGTAGCGGACGTTCTCCTCGAACAGGTCGAAGATCGAGGTGATCCAGCGCTCGCCGAACCAGACCCGCGGCCGCACGCCCTGCGCCTTGAGCTCCTCGGGCCGGGTGTCGGTGGCCTGCTCGAACAGCGCTATGCGGGTCTCGGCCCAGAGGTGTTTGCCGAAGAGGTACGGCGAGTTGGCGCCGACGGCGACCTGGATGCTCGCGATGGCCTGGGAGGCGTTCCAGTACATCGCGAAGTCCTCCGGCGCCACCTGCAGGTGGAACTGCACGCTGGTGCACGCCGACTCGCCCGCGATCGAGTCCGACTGGGCCTCGAGCCGCTCCTGCCCGCGGATGTCCAGCGTCATGTCCTCGCCGCGCGCGTTGATGATCTGGTCGTTGAGCAGCCGGTACCGCGGGTCGTCGGACATGTTCGCCAGCACCAGGTGCTCGGGGCGCAGCGTGGGCAGGATGCCGATGAGCACCAGCCGGGCGTCGGACTTGTGCGCGCGCTCGTCGGCGTGGACCAGGCTCGCGAGGACCTCGCGCTCGTACACGTCCAGCCCGTCGCCCTCGATCACGCGCGGCGCGACGTTGATCTCGAGGTTGAACTGGCCGAGCTCGGTCTGGAACGACGGATCGGCGAGGTCGGCGAGGACCTCGGCGTTGCGCATGGCCGGCTGCGCGTCCGGGTCGATGAGGTTGACCTCGATCTCCAGGCCGGTCATCGGCCGGTCGGAGTCGAACCGGAAATCGTTGAGCATGAGCGCGAAGACGTCGAGGCATCGGCGCACCTTCCGCCGATATCGAGCACGGTCCTCACGCGAGAACGAGCCCCGTGTGACGTCCTGGCCCATGCCTGCCCCCTGGCCCTCTTGGACCCCTCACGTTAGGAGCAGTCCAGGTGTACCGCTAGGGACAAAACAGACATCTGGTCAGCCGAGGGTGAGCAAAACCTTGCAGAGGGTGGGAGAATTCGCCCACCCTCTGCACGATGGTCAAACTCCGGCATTAGCCGTTGTTTGGATAAATGCCCTAGGACTGGCGCACGCCCTCGGCGCCGATCTCGATCTTGACCTTCTTGCCGACGAGCACGCCGCCGGTCTCGAGGGCCTGGTTCCAGGTGATGCCGAACTCCTCGCGGTCGATCTCGGTCGTCGCGCTGAAGCCGATGACCTCCTGGCCCCACGGGCTCTTGGCGTGCCCCTCGAACTCGACGTCGAGCTCGACCTCGCGGGTGACGTCGCGGATGGTGAGGTCGCCGACGAGCCGGAACTCGTTGCCGGACAGCCCGATCACGCGGGTGCTCTTGAACGTCAGCGCCGGCCACTGCTCGACGTGCAGGAAGTCGGGGCTGCGCAGGTGACCGTCGCGGTCGGCGACGCCGGTGTCGATGCTGGCGGCGTCGATGTTGACCTCGACGTGCGACTGCAGCGGGTCCTCGGCGATCACGATGCTGCCGCTGGCGCTGGTGAAGCCGCCGCGAACCTTGCTCACCATCATGTGCCGGGCGACGAAGCTGACCCGGGTGTGCGCGGGGTCGAGCTCGAACTTGCCGGGCGTGGGGATGGTGAGACCGTTGTACTCGCGGGTGTTCGCGGGTGCCGTCATGGTGACTCCCTCGTTGTGCGGTTGTGAAGAAGATTGCCGCAGCAAATATACACACGGCAGACTCTCGTTCGTCAAGTTCTCTGCTAGAGTTGCACTGTGACCGACGAAATGCTGGAAGACCCGCGAATCACCGCCATGGGCCTGTTCGTGGAGGCCTTCTCCGGGGTGAACGCGCGGCTCAACGTCCAGCTGGCCGAGCACGGTCTCGGCAACGTCGACTTCGAGGTGCTCGTGCGGCTCGCCCGCTCTCCGGGCGGCGAGCTGCGCATGACCGACCTGGCCGCGCAGACCGGCCTGTCGACCAGCGGCGTGACCCGGGTGGTGGACCGCCTGGAGCGCGACGGCCTGGCGACGCGGCGCGCCTGCCCGACGGACCGGCGCGGCTCGTTCACCGTGATCACGCCGGCCGGCTCGGCGAAGATGCGGGAGGTCCTGCCGGGGCATGTCGCGCTGATCGAGGAGTGGTTCACGGGCCGGTTGTCGCCGGCGGGCCTGGACGCCCTGCTGAGCGGCCTGCGGACGATCCGCGACGCGGTGCGCCCGGAGGCGACGTCGGGCGTGCCCTCCATGCGCCCGGCCGCCTGACTTCGCTCCATTTATCCGACAATTCAGCATTGAGTCAGCCCCCGAGGCCAGAGACGCTTTGTAGTCTACCGGCTGCTTTGGGTGACATTGTGGCGTTTCACGGGAAACATGCGTTCATGCGACATGGCGAAGGCATGTATGTCCGAAATTTCGGATATGCGCAGCTGATGCTTGCGACCCCGGGTCCGGGGGCGGATACCGGCAGAACTACCGGCAGGTCTGGGATCGGCCCGAGGTACAAGTCGGAAAAATCGGGTTTCAACCTTACCGGCTGGGCTAGCGTCGGCGGCCGGGGAGGTGCAGCGCGCCCCGGTGGGGCCGGCACGGACGAAGCTAGGTGGGCAGGCGTGTCAACGCAGCCAGGGGGTCTTCGTCCGTGCCCTTCAGAGCCGCCAGCAGCCGATGCTCTCGGGCCAGCAGTGCCATCCGCCCCCGCTCACGCAGGCCGGCCAGCTCCTCGATCGCCCGCTCCCGCTGGGGCGGCTCGGCGCTCGCGGCGAGGCCGGTGAGGGCCTCGAGCACGTCGCGTACGTCGTCGCGGCCCGCCAGCAGGTTCGCCGCCGACTCGAACGCGGCCGCCGCGGCCCGGCGGTCCCCGCGGGACAGCGCCAGGTAGCCCTCGATCAGCGCCGCCGTGCCGCTGCTGCCCGGAACCGCGGCCAGCTCGGCCAGCACCCCGGCGGCCTCGCTCGCGCGCCCGGCCTCGGCGAACGCCTGGCCGAGGGTGCCGAGGACGCGCACGCGATGGGTCGGGTCGCCGACCTCGGCGATCACGGCCGCGGCCTGCCGGGCCAGGGCGACCGCGTCGTCGAACCGGCAGTCCAGGCGCGCGACCTCGGCGAGGTTGGCCTCGGTGAGCGCCCGGATGCGCGTGTCGCCCGCCTCCGCCGCCCGCCGGCCGGCCGCCGCGAGCCGCCGCGCGGCCGTGGCGAGGTCGCCGGCAAGCACGTCGTTCCAGGCGAGGTTGTTCTGGGCGACGGCGATCTCGCGGACGCGGCCGGTGCGGATGGCCAGGCCCAGCACCAGCTCGTTGTGCTGGCGCGCCTCGTCGGTGCCGCCGAGCGCCTGCCAGATCCCGGCCACCAGCGCCCGCGCGGTGAGCTCGCCGATGACGTCGCCGCGCACGGTGAGCACCTGCACGGCCTCCTCGGTCGCGTACAGCTCGCCGACCCCGCGCCCGTGCGCCATCGCGAGCATGGCGGCGCCGACCTGGGCCCAGGCGCGCACCCCCGGATCGCACTCCTGCGTGCGCCGATCGTCGAGCAGCCGGCGCAGCAGCTGGTGCGCCTCGACGTCGCGGCCCCGCAGCCGGCACCAGCGCGGAATCGCGCCCGCCAGGCGCAGGGCGAGGTCCGGTTCGCGGACGGCGGTGTACCGCAGCGCCGTGCGAATGTCGCTGTTGAGGTAGTCCAGGCGTGAGACGGCGGCGGCACTGTCCGGCCCCGTGAGCCCCGCCGAGACGCGCACGACGGCGCGCGTGATGACCTCGGCGTGGCGCAGCCGGGCCGCGCGCAGCTCGCCCGCGTCCGCGCAACGCTCGGCGGCGAAGTCGAGCACCACGTCGAGCAGCCGGAAGCGCAGGTCGCCCGGCCCGCGCACGCTCACCAGGCCGAGCCCGACGAGCCGGTCCAGCACGGCCTCGACGTCCCCGACCACGCCGTCGAGCAGCGCCTCGGCGAGCTCCACGGACCACCGCCCGCGAAACGTCGACAGCCGCCGCAGCGCCGCCTGCTCCCGCTCGGCGAGCAGCTGATAGCTCGCCGCGACCGCGTCGCGCAGCCGATGCCCCGCCGGGTCCGTGGCCGCAAGATCAAGAACGCGGTTACCGTACCGCGACAGCAGCTCCGCCAGCTCCAACACCCGCCCGCGGGCCGCCGCCAGCTCGATCGCGAGCGGCAGCCCGTCGAACCGCCGCACGAGCTCGGCGATCGTGGGAATCTCGTCGTCGCGGGCCGGCTCGCGACGCACCAGCCGCAGCCGCTCCACGAACAGCGCAACGGCCGGGACCCGTCGTATCGCCGCCACGTCGACGCCGGCCTCGGACTCGGGCGCCGCCGGCGTCTCCAGCGGCAGGACCTGCCAGTCCACGGCCCCCGGCAGCTCCCCGGACAGCGGCCGCCGGCAGGTGGCGAGGATGCGCACGGTCGGCAGGCGCGCGCGCAGCCACCCGAGCGCCTCGACCACGGCGCGCGGCGAGCGGTCCACCCCGTCGAGCACGAGCAGCGCCGGACGTTCGCGGTGTGCGGCGTACCTCTCCACCAGCTCGTCCACGCGCGCGACCCCGAAGACGGCGGCGACTGCGGCAAAAATGTCGGTGGGCTGGGATATGTTCGTGATGGTGATGGAGACGGCGGTCCAGCCGGCGGCCGCCGCGGAATGCGCGACCGTGTGGGCCAGGCCGGTCTTGCCGACTCCGGCCATGCCGATGAGCGCGATGACCTCGGCCGCACGCCCGGGCGCGAGCTCGGCGGCCCCCTGCCCACCCGGTCCGGCAGCGGGGGCCTGACGGCTCGAGGCCGTCGTGGTGTCGGCGCTGTTCGCGGTCGGCACGCCGAGGAGCGCCAGCAGCTCGGCGATGTCGTTGTCGCGGCCGATGAGCGTCGGCAGCGTCGGCAGCGGCAGTGTGCCCCGGGACGACCGCACCGGGCTCGGGTCGACCGGCCGCTGTTCGCCGGGCTCTTGATGGCCAGCCCCTCGACTGCCGGCCTCTTGGTTGCCGGGCCCTTGGTTGCTGGACCCTTGGTTGCCGAACTGAGGGCTCGGGCCGCGCTGTGTGGGCACGTTCGGCGCGAGGCCTTGCGGAGTCCGCCGAGGCTGGGCCGCGTCGGACGTCGGCCCGGGCGTCGCGGCGGTGTGTCCGAGGTCCGCGTCCGCTCTTCGGGTGCGGTCGGTCCCCGCGATGCCGGCCTCCGGCACATCTGACCTGCCGTGATCCGAACTGGTATGTAACTCGCCGGTCGCCGGGTTGGACAGTGATGCGCGGCCCATGGCGGCGGACAGGAACGAATCGCGGTCCGGGCCGGTCAGGCCCAGGGCGTCGGCGAGCAGGGCGACCGTGTTGCGCTGCGGGCGGGCGACCCGGCCGCGCTCGAGCTCGCGCAGGGTGCGCACGCCGAGCCTGGCGCGGGTGGCCAGTTCGTCCTGGGTCAGTCCCCTGGCGAGGCGGCGGGCTCGCAGCGTCGCGGCGAAGGTCGCCCCGGCGTTTCGCGGATCATGATCCGCAACTGGAGACATGTTGTGGAAGGGTACGGGCGAAAGAGGGTCCGAAGAAGGCGGGCGTCGGAACCACGACCGTTGTCAATATCTCACGCTCGGGCCGGTTCCGGGACGCGGCGGCGGCGCAGGAACGGCGGGGCCCACCAGTTCCAGGCGTCCAGCATGGCCATGAGCGCCGGCAGCAGCAGGCCTCGGACGACCGTCACGTCGATGATGATCGCCACCGTCATGCCGACGCCGATCTCCTTCACTGCGACCAGGCCGCCCGCGGCGAAGCCGAGAAACACGATGCCGATGCAGATCGCGGCGGCGGTGACGACCGGGCCGGAGCGGGAGATGCCGCGCAGGACGGCACGGTTGGTGTCGGGGCGCTGGTCGTACTCCTCCTTGATCCGCGCCAGCAGGAACACCTCGTAGTCCATCGACAGGCCGAAGACGAACACGAACAGCAGCACCGGCGTCGTGAGGTCCAGGCCGCCCCACGAGTCGAAGAACAGCGGTACCTCGCCCCAGCCCCACTGGAACAGCACCACGAGCACACCCAGCGTCGCGGCGAGGGTCAGCAGGTTCATGAGGACGGCCTTGATCGGGATGACCACCGAGCGGGTCAGCGCGAAGAGCATCACCATGGTGACCAGCAGAACGATCAGCGCCGCGGCGGGCAGCCGCGAGGCCAGGGAGTTGCGGTAGTCCACGACCTCGGCGGCCGGGCCGGTGACCCACTTCGCGAACGGGGTGGGCATGGCGCGCACGCGGCGGACCAGGTCGTAGCCCTGCTCGCCGCCGACGCCGCCCTTCGGGGTCAGCTCGAGGACGGTCCAGCCGGCGGGCACCTTGTCGCGCAGGTCCTGGCGCAGCAGGTCCTGCGGCAGTTCGTTGGCGATGCGGTTCATCAGGTCCCGGACCTCGGCCCGCTCCGGGCCGGCCTGGACGAGCACGACGACCGGATCCGCCTCGTTGTTCAAGAACTTCGAGCTCATGATGTCGTACGCCTGGCGAGCCTCGTTCCCGCGCGGAAGCGCCCGGGCGTCGGAGTTGGCCAGGTTGGCACCCAGCAGGGGCGCGGCCAGGACCAGCAGGCCCACGGTCGCGAGCCCGGCGACCCGCCCCGGCTCCCGCTGCGCTCGCGCGGCGAGCCGCGCGAGCAGACCCTGGCGCTGCGTGGACGCGCCGCCTTCCCGGCGCTTCGACGCCGTGCCGTTGCGCGGCTCGGTCGCACTGTCCTTGCGCTGCGTGGGCACGGCGGATCGGCGGGCTTCGGGCGGTACACCTTGGCGGTGCTTGAACGGCAGCCGGAAGCCTTCGCCCTGCGGCCGGATGCGCGTGCCGGCGAGCGCGATGAGCGCCGGGACCAGCGTGAGCGCGGCCAGCGTCGCCACCGCCACGACCGCGGCGCCGCCGAGGGCGACCGCGGCGAGCAGCGGCTCGGCGAACGCGGTCAGGCCGGCCATGGTCAGCGCGACGGCCACGCCGGAGACGGCGACCGCGCGCCCGGCCCGGTCCATGGCCACGACCAGCGCTTCGTGCGGATCGTGACGGAGGCGCTCCTCGCGGTACCGGGCGACGATGAGCAGCGAGTAGTCCACCGCGAGGCCGATGCCGAGGAGGGTGACGACGTTCAGCGAGTACTCGCTCACGCGCGTCGCGTAGCTGATCCCGAGCAGCAGCAGGAGGGAGCCGGTGACGCCGGCGATCGCGACGGCCAGCGGCAGCGTGGCGGCGAGTATCCCGCCGAAGATGAGGAACAGCGCGACGAGCAGCGCGGCGAACGCGACGCTCTCGCCGATCGCCAGGTCGTGCACGGACTGGTCGGCGAACGCGCGCTCGGCGAGCTTGGTGCCGCCGACCCGGACCGTCGGCGCCTTGATCTGCTCCAGGCGCGCCTTGACCCGGTCCTCGAGCGCCTCGCGCGGCGCGTCGGCGAGCGCCGGGTCGAGCTCGACCTGGATCATCACGCTGCGGTTGTCGGCGCCGATGCGACCGCCGACGCCGGTGTAGAGATCGTTGACCTCCTTCACCCCGCGCAGCCCGCGGATCTCGCGCGCCGCGTCGGAGACGCTCGCGACGAGGTTCGGGTCGTACGGCGGCAACCCCTCGATGACCGCGAACACCAGCGCGCCGGTCGGGGCGAGCTCGTCGATGCGATGCTTGCCGACGGCGGACTCGCTGTCGGGGCGGTTCGTGTCCGTGGTGACCAGCCGGTCGAAGAGCCCCCCGCCGAACACCGCCCCGGCGATCGCCGCCACGAGCCACGCGCCGACGACGACCCAGCGGCCACGGTCCATGAGCGCGCCCAGTTTCACGAACATCGCAGTATGCAAGCACGCCTGGCGTACGCCGGACATCCTCCGTCCCGGCGGCCCGCCCCTCGCCCTTGCCCGCTCGCGGTCCTCGGCCGTCCGCTGGGGCGCGCCCTTTGTGTCCAGCGCCAATCGCAAATTTCGTGATCAGGCCTGCGCCGAAGCCGGAGCGGCTGCGGACGATACGCCGGCTGGTCCGACGATGACCGCGAACGTGCTCGTCGTCCGGGCGCGCGCTGCGGGTTTGAGGGGGTTCGGGTGGAGCGAAGCTCCCTCGGCGCGAGCGCAGCGAGCTTGAACAGCGGCTAGTCGGTGGGCTTGCCGCGGCCGCGCTTGGTGCGGCCGGTCGGCTTCGACGAGCTTGCGTCGTTGGCCGCCTCGCTCGGCCACAGCGGCGCGACGGAGGCGCGGCCGGAGCTCGTCGACGTGCTCGAGGACTTGGCCGGTGCGGGGTCC
This sequence comes from Dactylosporangium darangshiense, assembly GCF_039537565.1. Classification (NCBI taxonomy): domain Bacteria; kingdom Bacillati; phylum Actinomycetota; class Actinomycetes; order Micromonosporales; family Micromonosporaceae; genus Dactylosporangium; species Dactylosporangium darangshiense. The sequence goes on along the minus strand of NZ_BAABAT010000001.1, from coordinate 480,874 downwards.
TCGTCGACGGTGTCCTCGGCGTAGGCGCGCTTGGCGGCGTCCGACGTGTACGTGCTGCCGGCGGAGTCGCTGCCGCCGTAGGCGCGCGACGGGGCGTAGGCGTCGGACTCGAGGTCGGTGGCGGAGTCGATCTCGCCGGCGCCGACGGAGACCGGCTCGCGGGAGCGGCTCGACGACGAGGCGTAGACCGGGTCGGTCGCGGACTCGTCGTCGTCGCCGCGGCGCGACTCGGCGGCGTCGGCCGCGGAGAGGGCGGCGGCCCAGTCGGAGTACTCGGCGGCGGAGCGGGCGTCGCGCTCGTCCGCGGCGGCGCGGCGCACGGCGCGGGCCCGGGCGCGGGAGCCGCGTGGGCCGACCGCGGAGACGATGACGGAGCCGGCCAGGCCGGCGAGCACCGCATACGGCGCGATCACGAACGCCGACAGGTGCTGGTCGTGCTCGCCGAGCGCGGGCGCGGCCAGGAAGTAGGCGACGGCCACTAGCAGCGGGCCGGCGGCGCCGGAGATCGCCACGCCGACGCGGTTGTCGCCTCGGCGGCCGGCCGGCCAGGCGGCGAGGCTGCCGATGACCAGGGCGATGGCGAGCATGAGCAGGGCGCCGGGCAGGTTGACCATGCCGTTCACCCAGGTCGCGTCGGTGAACTGCCAGGTGCCGAGCTGGGCGGCCGTGGCGGTGTCGCCGTCCGCTCGTACCACATCTGCGACCGCGACCACGGCGAGCGTCCACAGCCAGGCGGACGAGGCGATGATGTTCGCGGCGATGGCCCGGGCGGCGAGCGCGCCGACGGCGATGAGCAGGCCGAGGATGAGGCCGGCGATCGCGTACCCGCCGGCGGTGAAGTACGGCGCGGCGTTGTCCGGCCGCGGCAGGCGCGCCGGGATGGCGACGAGCGGGACGATGATGAGCGAGCCGACGGCCGCCGCGAGCGCGATCACCACGCGCCAGGCGATCATCAGGGCCTGCCCGCCGACGCTGTCGGGGTCGGCCGGGACGGGGGCGCCCGCGCCGGCGAGCCGGTCGGCGCACACGGCGCCGATGACCGTCGACGACGCGGCGAGCCACGTCACCCAGGCCAGGCTGCTCACCCAGACGGTCGCGCTGCTGCCGGTCGGCTGCCAGGCGATGATCCCCAGCCCGTACCCCAGCCCGAGCTGCGCCGCACCGGCGCCGGCCGCGACGCCGATCGCCGTGAATATAGAGGTTCCCCAGCTTCGTGCCGCCATGCCGCGCAGCGTACGCCCAGCCGTCCACACGGGCGAGTCTTAGTCGCGGGAACGTCAGCGCCCCGTCGTGCGCCGTGTTAGAGGCGTTCGCGGATGGGCAGGTTGGCGCGGGCGGGCGGACAAGTCGGACAAGGTGGTGAACTGGAGGTATGTCGAACAGCGCGGACAGCTCGCCCGATCAGGCCGGTGCGGGACGGCCCGGCGACGACCGGGACGATACCGACGCCACGCGCATCAACCCGCCCGCGGACGACGAGACGACCCGGCCCCGCCCCGCTGCGCCGGAGCCCGGCGACGAGACGACCCGGCTCCGCCCCGCCGCGCCGGAGCCCGGTGAGGAGCCGACGCAGCCGTACCGACCTGCGCCGGAGCGCGGCGACGAGACGACCCAGCCGCGCCGAGCCGCGCCGGAGCCCGGTGAGGAGCCGACGCAGCCGTACCGACCTGCGCCGGAGCCCGGCGACGAGACGACCCAGCCGCGCCGGCCGCGCGGCGGCGACGAGACGCAGGTTCACCCGCGTGTGCGATCCGACGCGACGTCGGCGTACCCGCCGGCGGGCGAGGAGACGACGCAGCCGCACCGCGCCGCGGACGCCGATGCCACGCGGGCCCATCCGGCCGGGGACGCGGACGTCACGCGGGCCCATCCGGCCGAGGACGCCGACGCCACGCGGAGGCAGGCGCCGCGGGATGCGACCCGGGTGCAGCCGGGGGAGGGCGAAGGAACGCGGGTGCAGCCGCCGGCCGACGACGGGGCGCGGTGGTCGGCGCGCGCCGGAGTGCCGCAGCCCGGCGACCCCGCGCTGCGCCGACCCGCGCCGCAGGAGTGGGTGGAGGAAGAGGATCCGTATCAGGGGCGGTCCTGGCTGAGGCCGGTCTTCGTGGGCATGGTGGCGTTGGTGATGGTCGCCGCGCTGGCCTTCGGGTTGTTCCTCATCTATCGCGCGACCGTGAACGGGCAGAACGCGCCCGGCGGGGTCGAGCCGAGCGTCGTCACGACCTTGCCGTCGCCGCCCGCGCCGACGACGTCGCCGCCGGCGGCCACCTCCGAGGCGCCAACCTCGCAGGCCCCGACCTCGAGCGCGCCGCCGCCGGGGCAGGTCGTGATCCCGGCCCTGCGCGGCAACACGCTCGCCGATGCCACGGTGAAGCTGCAGGTGCTCGGGCTGAACGTCGAGGTGGAGCGCAAGGCCGACGGCTCGCTGCCGCCGGGCGAGGTGCTCTCCACGCGGCCCGGCGAGGGCGAGACGGTCAACGCGGGGGACACGGTCACCCTGATCGTGGCTGCTCCGGTGTCATCCCCGGCCAAGCCGGGCCCGAGTGCGTCGGCGAGCGACTGAGAGAAAGACGTAGGGCCACGCGCTACGAGAGCTGCCGGCCACCTCGCCCGCCGGTCCGCACCCGGACCGGGGAGGTGGCCGGCAGCGCTGTTCAGGCGACGGCGACCGGAACCCGGGCGCGCGTCAGTGTGTTGGCGCGCTGGTTGCGGGCGACGAAGCCGGGCCGCAGGCCCAGGAGCTGGACGAAGATGGTGCGGCGTTCGACTGCGTCGCCGGCCGCGTTGAGCTGGTACCCGTCCAGCCAGGCCCAGCCGTCGTATGTCTGCCAGTCGTGCACTCTGATCACCCGGAACAGTATTGGCTGTGCGAACTGGACGCTCGCGGTCCTGGTCACGCGCAGCACGTCACCGGTCCTCGGCAACACGGTGGGACTCCCGTCTTCCGTCGGCTAATGGGAAGGTCGGTTTGGGGCCTATCGCGGTGATTTGGGCCCTTGACCGCCGATCGGTTGGATCGTTTGTCGCTGCGTCCGCCTGGGACGGATTGATCGGGCAAGTGAACAATCCGTGACCCCAGCCACACGCACAGGTTGCCCGAGAATCCTGATCAATGCAACTTGCAAAAGAAATTTTCCACCGCAGGTATGAGTCGCCGATTGTCCTGTCTCGTCGCCTTGCATGGCTTTACGATGTTGCGCTGATCTATACGTAAGTTATCTACGTAGGTCCCGCAGCGCGGAGGTGCGACAACGTGGCAAGTCGACGTGGCAGCCCCACCCTCCGACGACGGCAGCTGGGCATGGAACTGCGACGGCTGCGCGAGGCCGCGCGCGTCACCATCGACCAGGTGGCCGACCGGCTCGAGTGCTCCGGATCCAAGATCTCCCGGATCGAGACCGGCCAGACCGGCGTCACGCCCCGCGACGTCCGCGACATGCTGGACATTTACGGCGTTGACCCCGAATACGCCGACCAACTGCTGAAGATCGCGCGCGAGGCGCGGCAGAAGGGTTGGTGGCAGCTCTACGGCGACGTGCTCACGAGCGCCTACGTCGGGCTCGAGGCCGCGGCCGACCACATCCGCTCCTACGAGGCACTCGTCGTGCCCGGACTGCTGCAGACCGAGGAGTACGCGCAGGCGATGATCCACGCCGCCCGCCCCGACATCGGCGCCACGGATGTCGAGAAACGGGTGCGTGTCCGAATGGGCCGCCAGTCGTTGCTCACTCAGGATGACCCGATCGATCTCTGGGTGGTGCTGGACGAGGCTGTCCTTCGCCGCCCGATCGGTGGAAGGGCGGTCATGCGCCGGCAGCTCGAGCACCTGAGCCTGGCGGCGACCTGGCCGAACGTGACCCTGCAGGTCCTGCCCTTCTCCGCCGGCGCGCATGCCGGGATGGATGGGGCATTCACGATGTTGCTGTACGACGAGTCAGCCGGGCAGAACTTCGTGTTCGCCTCGAACGCTGCCGGCGGGCTCTTCCTCGAGAAGGACGACGAGCTTCAGCGCTACGGATTCATCTTTGACTACTTGCGCGCCAACGCACTCCGTCCGGACGAGTCAGTGTCGATGTTCGTGAAGCTGACAAAGGAGCTGTAGTGGAAATCGAAGCCAAGGGCTTCAGCGTGAACCTCGATGGTGCCGCGTGGCGCAAGAGCACCCGCAGCGGTCCGTACTCGGACAACTGCGTCGAGGTCGCGTTCGTCGGTGGGGCTGTGGCGCTCCGCGACTCGAAGGACAAGGCCGGCGCGGTACTGCTGTTCACTCCGGAGGAGTGGCTGGCCTTCGTCGACGGCACCAAGGACGGCGAGTTCGATCTGGCGTGACGCGCGCCGGGGCGCAACCGGCCGGCCCGTTTCCGCGGCGTGATGCCTGCGGGGCGGGCCGGTTTGTTTCGTGGCTCCGGCGTGGTCGTTACGCGCACCTGCCTGTCTATCGACAGGTCGATCCGCAACCTGTAGAAAGCAGGGAGGACTCGACCTGGGGAGGTCGGACGGGCTCCGGGTGCGCCGAAAACGCGCGACCGGGGCCCGTCAGGTACTGCCGGTCGGCGCGACACACGGCGAACCGCGCGTCGCCATTGCGGCGTGGCCGGCGCACCGCGAATCGGACAGCGCCCCCGAAAAGTGGACGGCACGCCGCGAATGGGCGGAGATCTGCCTCGAGACCGGCGCCGACCGGCCGATTTGGGTGGTTGCGCAAGATCAGTGAAATCGGCCGAATGCCCGATTGGTACGGAACGTTCGGCCCCCGGCGGTGTCGCAAAGTTGATGGTCGATCTTGAAATGTCCGCTTAGCTTGGGTCGGGTTCGCCGGTGGTAACGGGGAGGCAAGGGTGAGTGACGTGTCCGATCTGATCTTCGCAGTCGTGAGCGGTGTCGGCCTGCTGGCCCTGAGTATTGGCGCGTTCGGCGTCCTGGACGCCTACAACAAGCGCGGCATCGGCGAGAAGCGCGTCGACTGGTTGGTCGGGCTCTACGCACTCGGTGTCGTCGCGAACATCGTCGCCTACGTGATGCTCGACCGCTGGTACATCGCCGCGCCGCTGGCGCTGATGCTGTGGCCGGCCGAGCGCGCCTTCGACAAGCGCGGGACGTTCAAGCGCCGCACCGCCAAGGTCGACGCGATCACGGGCCGCTGATGCGGCCGCGGCCGGTTGATCGGCCGTTGGTGTGATATTTCGGACATTGTTGGTTGGTCCCGCTAGCCGGGACGGCCGAACGCACGGATGGGCGCCCTAGGGGCGCCCATCGGCGTTGTGGGGCACTTTCCTTCGGAGCACCGCAGCGCACCGCCGGCCCGCTTCCGCGCTTCGCGCGAGCCAGGGCAGGCACGACCGGGCAACCGACGCAGACGCGCCCAGGCCCCGTAGAGCGGGCGCTGGGCGCGTCGGGCGCGGCTCAGACCGCGAAGCTGGTCAGGGGCTCTGTTGCCGGGGCGGGCGGCGCGGCGCGCCACACGCGGGTCTTCTGGGCGCCGAGGCGGGCCAGGTAGTTCGGGTTGAGCAGGATGTAGCGGCGCCAGAGGCGGCGGGGCTCGAGGCCCAGGCGCCAGAGCCACTCGAGGGCGTAGCGCTGCATCCACGGCGGCGGGTTCTTCAGGCCGCCGGCGTGGTAGTCGAAGGCGGCGCCGACGGCGAGCATCGGGGCGTCGACCAGGTGCTTCATCGCGTAGACGAAGACCTCCTGGCGCGGGCAGCCGAGGCCGACCATGACGACCCGCGCGCCGGAGGACTTGATGCGCGCGGCGATCTGCTCGGGCTCGCCGGGCTGGGCCGTGCGGAACTTCGACGGCTCCATGCCGGCGATCTTCAGCGCGGGGAAGCGCTCGTGCAGCTTCCCGGCCAGGCGGTCCAGGGTCTCCTGGGTCGAGCCGTAGAAGTACACCGGCAGGCCCTCGGCGGCGCTGGACTCCAGGACCTTGAGCGTCAGGTCGGGGCCGTAGACGCGGTCGGCCAGCTGCGCGTGGTGCAGCAGGTTGAGTGCCCACCGCACCGGCTGGCCGTCCGGGGTCACCAGGTCGAACGAGTTGAGGCGGGCGCCGTGCGCCTTGTCCTGCACGCCCGTCATGACGCCGTGCACGGCCAGCGCCGTGACCGCGAGCGAGCCGCCCTCGCGGGCAGCGCCCATCACCTTGTCGACGGCACTGTCGTAGTCGACGGCGCTGACCTCGACGCCGAGGACGTTGTGCTTGCCTCTGTCAATCACGGCCGATCCGTCTCAGGCTTCCGGGGTCCACTTGTCGACGTTGGCCTCGTAGATCTCCTGGCAGATCATCGGCACGTCGTAGACCTGCTTCCAGTCCGGGTAGTCCAGCTGGAAGCTCTCGTTGGAGCCGATCCACCAGATGTGGTCGCCGACGCGGTTGGCCTCGTGGTACTCGGTGACCATCTCGTTGCCGGTGATGCGCTGCGCCAGGGCGAACGCCTCCAGCATCGAGGTGTTGGAGTGGCGGCCGCCGCCGAGGTTGTACACGGCCGCGGAGCGCGGGTTGCGGAAGAAGGCCTCGAAGGCGCTGGTCACGTCGTGGCTGTGGATCGCATCGCGGACCTGCTTGCCCTTGTAGCCGAACATCCGGTAGGTCCGGCGCTCCATGTTGCAGCGCATCACGTAGGCGAGGAAGCCGTGCAGCTCGGTGGCCGAGTGGGCGGGGCCGGTGAGGGTGCCGCCGCGGAAGCAGGCGGTCTTCATGTCGAAGTAGCGGCCGTACTCCTGCACCATGACGTCCGCGGCGACCTTGGAGGCGCCGAAGACGGAGTGCAGGCAGGCGTCGATCGACATGTCCTCTTTGATGCCGTTCTCGTACTCGTGCCCGGGCTCGATCTCCCAGCGGGTCTCGAGCTCCTGATACGGCAGGCTGTTGGGCCGGTCGCCGTAGACCTTGTTGGTCGAGCAGTGGATGAACGGCGCCTCGATGCAGTGCTCGCGGACGTTCTGCAGCAGGTTGAGCGTGCCGCCGGCGTTGACGTCGAAGTCGGTGAAGGGGTCGCGGACCGCCCAGTCGTGTGACGGCTGGGCCGCCGTGTGGATCACCACGGCGATGTCCTTGCCGTAGCGCTGGAAGATGCCGGCGACGGCGTCGCGATCGCGGATGTCCACGTCGTGATGCGTGTAGGCCTCACCGAGGTCACTCGTCAGGCGGACAACGTTCCACGCGGTGGAGGCCTCGTTGCCGAAGAACCGCTTGCGCATGTCGTTGTCGATGCCGACGACGTCCAGCCCGAGGGACGCGAAGTGCCGCACCGCCTCAGAGCCGATGAGGCCGGCCGAGCCGGTGACCAGTGCAACGCTCACGAGGAGAACTCCCAAGGATGACGGCGTAGTCCAAACCGTTTCGGAGCATACCGTGAGTCGCGGGGAGCCTCTTGCCGCCGCTGTGGGCCGGAGTCATGTATTTGACCATCGGGAAATGGCGAAGGGCCCGTGCCTTCCGGCGCGAGCCCTCACATCAGCGGTGGGGAAGGGGGGAGTTGAACCCCCACGCCCTTTCGGGCACACGGACCTGAACCGTGCGCGTCTGCCATTCCGCCACTTCCCCTGGGACCCTGGAGTGACTTCCTTGGGCCCTGGCGCGTCAGAGCATAACCTAAGTCCCACTCGGCGAAATCACCGGGTAGGCACTAGGCTTCCCTGGGCGCCACGGAAGAGTAGCACGGGCCAGCCGGTCAGCTTGCATACGGGCGTGCGACGTCCGGATACCATCATGGCCTCGGAACCCGAGGAGGAACCGGTGAGTGTGCTGCAGCGCTTTGAGAAGCGCCTTGAGGGCCTGGTCGAGGGGGCCTTCGCAAAGGTCTTCAAGGGGGTCGTCCACCCCGTGGAGATCCTCAACGCCATGCAACGGGAGGCGGAAGCCCACAAGGCAATTCTGGCAGGCGGGCGCACGCTCGTGCCGAATCGCTACGTGATCGACCTGTCGCCCTATGACCACAGTCGGCTGGCGCCGTACGCCGCCGCGCTCGCGCAGGAGCTTGCGCAGTCGCAGGCGGAGTTCATCGGCGAGCAGGGCTGGACGGTGTACGGCGACGTCATCGTCGAGATCGAGCGCGGCGACGGGCTGGACACGGGCATGTTCCGGGTGACCGCTGAGGTCTACACCGGCGCCGACGTGGCTCAGCCGCCGCCGCCGGACCCGTATGGCGGCTACAACCAGGGTGGCGGCGGCTACGGCCCCCCGCCCGGAGGCCCCGGCGGGCCGGCCCGCAACGTTCGACTGGTGTCCGGCGACGGGCGAAGCTACCCTCTGTCGATCGGTTCGACCGTGATCGGCCGGGGCGACCAGGCCAACATGCGGCTCCCCGATGTCGGGATCTCGCGTCGTCACGCGCGGCTCGACTTCGACGGGGCTCAGGTCGTACTGACCGATCTCGGCTCCACGAACGGCACGATGGTCAACGGTCAGCGCGTCTCTGCGGTCGCGCTGAACCCGGGTGACATGATCCAGCTCGGCACGACCACGCTGACTTACCGCGTGGATGGATGACCGTACGTTACGTAGGCGGATCTGAATGAGCGCGTCGTAGATGGAATTTGTCATCACGGTTGCCCGGTACGGGCTGCTCGTGCTGCTGTGGATCTTCGTGTTCACAGTGGTGGGAGTGATCCGCCGGGACCTGTTCGCGGGCTCGCGTTCGAGCCGGATCGTCGCCGCACCCCGGGGGGTTGGTGCGGTGACGGCTCCTGGCCGTCCTGCGAAAGTCAAGCGCGGGAAGACCGCAAACCAGCTCTTCGTCACCGCCGGTGCGCTGGCGGGCACTCGCATCACCCTCGGCGAGGCGCCCATCACCATCGGTAGGGCCGAGGACTCGACGCTGGTGATCACCGACGACTACGCCTCGTCCAGGCACGCCCGCCTCGTGCCGCGCGCCGGCCAGTGGTACCTAGAGGATCTCGGCTCGACCAACGGGACGTACCTCGACAAGACCAAGGTCAGCGCACCTACCCCCGTCCCCCTCGGCGTGCCGATTCGCATCGGCCGCACATCTCTCGAGTTACGGCCATGACCCTCACCTTGCGCTATGCGGCTCGCAGCGACCGCGGTCTGATCCGGAGTGGCAACCAGGACTCCGTGTACGCCGGACCGCGGCTGCTTGCCGTGGCCGACGGCATGGGCGGCATGGCCGCCGGTGACGTCGCCAGCAACATTGTCATCGCCACCATGGCGCCACTCGACGAAGACGTGCCCGGTAACGCCATGATCGACACCCTTCGGGGCGCCGTCGACCTGGCCAACCAGCAGATCCGGGATGCGGTTGAGGAGAACCCGGCCATGGAGGGCATGGGTACGACCCTGACCGCCATGCTGTTCTCCGGCTCCAAGATGGGCATGGTCCATATCGGCGACTCCCGTGCGTACCTTGTGCGCGACGGGGAGTTCGCCCAGGTGACCAAGGACGACACCTACGTCCAGATGCTCGTCGACGAGGGCCGCATCAGCCTCGAAGAGGCCAACAGCCACCCGCAGCGATCCCTGCTGACCCGGGCGCTGGACGGCCGCGACGCGGACCCTGAGTACTCCGTGCGCCAGGTCAAGCCCGGCGACCGGTACCTGCTGTGCAGCGACGGGCTCTCCGGTGTGGTGAGCGCGGAGACCATCGAGTCGACGCTGCGCGAGTACGTCGACCCCAACCAGTGCGCCGGGCGGCTCATCGAGCTCGCCCTGCGCGGCGGTGGGCCCGACAACATCACCGTGATCGTCGCCGACGTGACCGACGAGGACATCGTCGAGGAGCGGCCGATCGTGGGCGGCGCCGCCGCCCAGGACCGGGGCATGGCGACCTCTGCCGACCAGTCGATGTCCTCGGCCCGGGGCGCCGCGCTCGCCGCGCCGCGTCCGCCGGTGCCGGACGACCCCGCCGACCCGCGCGGGCACACCGCCGCCGCGGCGCAGTCGCAGGAGGAGGGGGAGCCGCGCTCCCGCCGCCACCCGCTGCGCACGGCGATCCTCCTCGTGGTGCTGCTCGGGCTGCTTGGCGGCGGGCTCTGGTACGGCTGGAGCGTGACACAGTCGCGGTACTACGTCGGCGCCACCGACGCCGGCCGGGTTGCGATCTTCAAGGGCGTGCCCGGCAAGATCGCCTGGCTGCACCTGTCGGAGGTCTACCAGGAGAGCCCCACGCTCACCCTGGACGACCTGACGCCGGCCGCTCAGGGCAACGTCAGGCAGGGCATCCAGGTCGACAACCTCCAGCAGGCCCAGGACAAGATGGCCGACCTGGAGGACCCGAGCAACCCCTCGCGCAAGCAGGCCTGCCCGACGGCGCAACCTTCGGACTCCGCAACGGCGTCCATCTCCGTGTCGACCCCCACCAGCGGCGGCGTCAGCGCGCCCGCCAACGACCCGGCCGGCACGCCGTCCTCCACGGGCGGGCCGACCGCGACCTCCACGCCGACCCCGACCCCCGCGGCAAGCTGCTGACAGCGCTGGGACGAACAGACGTGCCGAGGCGAAAAGGAACTCAGTCGTGACCGCCACCGCCATCCCGGCTCCGCCGCCCACGGGCGGCGGAGCGGGCGTTTCCGCGCCGGCCCGCCCGCGCACCAGGCGCAACGTCGAGCTGGGCCTGCTCGTCTTCGTGATCGCCATCCTCACCGTCTATGCGGCGGTGGTCGAGGGCAACGCGATCGGCGAGGTCACGTCCGACTTCTGGTTCCAGACCGCCATGATCGCGATCATCTTCGGGGTCGCGCACGTGGCGGTCCGCTTCCTGGCGCCCTACGCCGACCCCGTGATCCTGCCGGCGGTCGCGCTCATCAACGGCATCGGCGTGGCGTTCCTGCGCCGGCTGGACCTGGCCGGCACGAAGGCGGTCGACCGGGCCGGGCTCAGCGTCTTCGGCGGTGACGGCTTCCGCCAGCTGGGCTGGACCGCGGTCGCGGTCATCGGCGCGGTCGTGCTGCTCGCGGTGGTCCGCGATCACCGGTCCCTTTCGCGGTACGCCTACACGCTCGGCCTCGCCGGCATCGTCCTCGTGCTGATCCCCGCGGTGCTGCCGGCCCGGTACTCCGCGATCAACGGCGCCAAGCTGTGGATCAAGCTGCCGGGCTTCACGATCCAGCCGGGCGAGTTCGCCAAGATCTGCCTGCTGGTCTTCTTCGCCTACTACCTGGTGCGCAAGCGCGAGGTGCTGTCCCTGGCGAGCAAGCGGTTCCTCGGCATCGACTTCCCGCGCGGGCGCGACCTCGGCCCGGTCGTGGGCGTGTGGCTTATGTCGCTCATGGTCCTCGTGTTCGAGAAGGACCTGGGCACCTCGCTGATGTACTTCGGCCTGTTCGTCGTCACGCTCTACGTGGCCACAGAGCGGGTCAGCTGGCTGATCATCGGCCTCGGGCTGTTCCTCGGCGGCGCGTTCCTGGCGTACTTCCTGGGCAAGACCATCGGCGGGCCGTTCCTGAACTTCTCCGAGCGCGCGACCACCTGGCTCGACCCGTTCGGCGACGCGAACAACAAGGGCTACCAGCTGGTCCAGTCGCTCCTGGGCCTGGGCACCGGCGGGCTCACCGGCACCGGGCCCGGCGCCGGGCAGCCGACCAAGGTGCCCGAGGTGCGCACCGACTTCATCTTCTCCGGCCTGGGCGAGGAGATCGGGCTGTTCGGCCTGACCGCCCTGCTGGTGGTGTACGTCCTGCTCGTCGAGCGCGGCCTGCGCGCCGCGATCAACGTGCGGGACTCCTTCGGCAAGCTGTTCGCCGGCGGCCTCGCGTTCACGGTGGGGTTGCAGGTGTTCGTCATCGTGGGCGGCATCAGCCAGCTCATCCCGCTGACCGGCCAGACCACGCCGTTCCTTTCGGCGGGCGGCTCGTCGCTGGTGGCCAACTGGCTGCTGATCGGCCTGCTGCTGCGCATCTCCGATGCGGGCCGTCGCCCGGCCGGCGGTCCGCCGTCGATCGGTCTCGGCGGGATCTCCACCGGAGGTGGCGGCGGCGGGCCGGTACAGATCAAAGAGATGCCCACGGAGGTTGTGCGATGAACGCCCCGCTGCGCCGGGTCGGCGTCGTGGTACTGGTCCTGTTCGCCCTGCTGTTCCTGAACCTGAACTACCGGCAGGTCGTCATGGCCGACGCTTACCGGACCGACTCGCACAACGCGCGGGTCCAGGCGACGGAGTACGAGCGGCCGCGCGGCAAGATCGCCGACGCCAAGGGCACGGTGCTCGCCGACGCCCAGTCGACCGGCGACTCGCTGAAGTTCCTGCGCACGTACCCGCTCAGGGACGAGTACGCCCACGTGCTCGGCTACAAGCCGGTCAACCTGGGCTCGACCAGCCTCGAGAAGCTCAACAACGACTTCCTCATCGGCACCTCGGACAAGCAGGCGGCCGACCGGATCGCCGGGATGTTCACCGGCAAGGAGCCGGCCGGCGGCAACGTGCTGCTGACGCTGTCGAAGGCGACGCAGGACACCGCGTACCAGGCACTGGGCGCCAACAAGCTCAAGGTCAAGAGCGGCGCGGTCGTGGCGATGGACCCGAACACCGGCGCGCTCCTCGCCGAGGTCTCGCTGCCCAGCTACGACCCCAACCTGCTGAGCACCCACGACATCAACGCCGCGTCCGCGAACTACAAGACGCTCAACGGCGACCCGGCCAAGCCGTTGCTGAACCGCGCGGTGTCGGAAATCTATCCGCCGGGCTCGACCTTCAAGATCATCACTTCCGCGGCCGCGATGACGGCGGACTCCTCGCTCACGCCGGACTCGATCGTGCCGGGCGGCGAGTTCTACAAGCCGCCGCAGGTCTCCGACTTCCAGATCAAGAACTCGCACACCGGCGTCTGCCCCGACCAGATCACGATGAAGCAGGCCCTCACGGTCTCCTGCAACACGGTGTTCGCCCGGATGGGCGTCGAGCGGGTCGGTGCGGACAAGCTCAAGTCGATGGCGCAGGCCTTCGGCTTCGAGTCGGAGCCCCGCTTCGTCGAGGACCAGGACCACAACTACTGCGGCATCGTGGCCAGCCACACCGGCTCGATGACCGCCGGCTCGGACAACCGCGTCGATCCGCCGGCCGTCGCTCAGTCGAGCATCGGACAGCGCGAGGTGAAGATGTCTCCGCTGCAAGGCGCCATGATTGCGGCGACGGTTGCCAACGACGGAAAGCAGATGCGCCCGTACGTTGTCGACCGCCTGCAGAACTCCGATCTGTCGATCGCCGACCACACCGAGCCCAAGACGCTGCGCACCCCCATCACCGCCGACGTCGCGCACGAACTGCAGGACATGATGTTCAGCGTCGTGTCCGCCGACGACGGCACCGGCAAGAGCGCGCGCATCTCGGGCTTGCAGGTCGGTGGTAAGACCGGTACGGCGCAGGACGGCGAGGAGGCACAGGACCACGGCTGGTTCATCGGTTTTGCCCTGAAGGACGGCAAGCCGGTCGTCTCGGTCGCGGTCTTCCTCGAGAACGCTGGCAAAGGTGGCAGCGCCGAGGCGGCCCGCATCGGCGGCCTGGTCATGAAGGCATACGCGGACGAAAAGGGCATTCGATAATGAGGTGCGCGACATGTTGAGCGCCGGCACCACCCTGGGCGGTCGCTACCGCCTGGACGAACGCATCGCCGGCGGCGGAATGGGTGACGTGTGGCGCGGCACCGACGAGGTGCTCGGCCGCACGGTCGCGATCAAGGTGCTGCTGCCCGCGCTGCTGGAGGAGCCCGGCTTCGCCGAGCGCTTCCGGGGCGAGGCGCGCACCATGGCGACGATCAACCACCCGGGCGTCGTCGACATCTACGACTACGGCAGCGAGAACGGCACCGCCTTCCTGATCATGGAGTACGTGGAGGGCGACGCGCTCTCCCGCACCCTGTCCCGGGTCGGCCGGCTCACCCCGGCCCGCGCCATGGCGCTCATCGCACAGGCCGCCGACGCGCTGCACGCCGCGCACGAGAAGGGCATCGTCCACCGCGACGTGAAGCCCGGCAACCTGCTCGTGCGCCCCAACGGCACGCTGGTGCTCACCGACTTCGGCATCGCTCGCTCCGCCGCCGTCGCGCAGCTCACCGCGGCCGGCTCGGTGCTGGGCACCGCCTCCTACATCTCGCCCGAGCAGGCCTCCGGCTCGCAGGCCACCCCGCTGTCCGACGTGTACGCGCTCGGCGTGGTGGCATACCAGTGCCTGTCCGGCGTGCGCCCGTTCGAGGGCGAGAACCCGCTCGAGATCGCGATGCGGCACGTGCGCGACCTGCCGCCGCCGCTGCCGCCCGACATCCCGCCGCCGGTGGCGCAGCTGGTCGAGCGGGCGATGGCCAAGGACCCGGGTGCCCGCTGGCCCAGCGCCGCGGCGCTGGCACAGGCCGCCCGCCGCGTCTCGGGGCAGATGTCCGGCGGGACGGCCACCGGCCCGGCGGTCGCGCCCATGGGCGCCCCGATGGGCCCGCCCGGGTCGCCGACCGGCCGCAACCCCGTATCCGGGCCGCCGGTCTCCGGCTCGCCCGTCTCGCCCGGCTACGGCGGACAGCCGATGTCGCCGATGTCCGGCTCGCCGATGTCCGGGCCGCCGACCTCCGGCGTCGGCGGCACCCGGATCATGCCCGGCGCGACCCCCGGCGCGCCCGGCGCGGCCGCGGGTCTCGGCGGCCACCAGGCGCGCGGCGCGGCCGGCGTGCCGCCCCCGCCCTCCAACGACACGGCCACCTACATGGGCGCGCCCGGCGGCTACGACATGGGCGGACCCGGGGGCTACGAGCCGCCGCGGCCCAGCGGCTCGGGCTCGCGGGGCAACGGCGGCAAGCGCAACAACGTGCTCATCGTGGGTGTCTTCGCGGTGGTACTGCTGGTGCTGGTCGGCATCGGCGGCATCTGGCTGGCAACCAAGGGCGACGACAATCCGTCCAGCAACGTGGGCGACAACCCGACCACGACCGCGCCGACCTCGGCGTCGCCGACCCCGCCGAAGGCGACCGGGCGTCCGGTGCCGATCGAGTGCAAGCCGAGGTTCCAGCAGGCCGACTTCCTCAAGCGGGAGTTGGAGCGCAAGGGTATGACGGTCACCATCGCGCCCAAGCCGACGCAGGGCTACCTGCCCAATGCCGTCGTCGAGGTCCAGCCGTGCGGCGAGGCCGTGCCGGCGGGCAGCGCGATCACCATCTACGCCAACATCGGCAAGATCGACGACCAGACGACCCCGCCCGGGGACGACTCGACGGGCAAGCCGTCGCAGTCGGCCAACCCGCAGCCGGGAACGTCGAAGACGTGCGAGCCGCCGATGAAGCTGGTCGGCAACCTTTGCGTGCCGGGCTGACAAACAACCCGAATGTGTTCTTGTCGCAAGACGTGGCAAGGTATTAGTCGATGACCGAAGGACGACACGACATGACCGCCCAGCCGCGCCTCCTCGGCGGCCGTTACCAGGTCGGGGAGCTGCTCGGCTATGGCGGTATGGCCGAGGTCCATCGGGGTCGCGACCTGCGGCTCGGCCGCGACGTCGCGATCAAGACGCTGCGCACCGACCTCGCTCGCGACGCCACGTTCCAACTGCGGTTCCGCAGGGAGGCGCAGAACGCCGCCTCCCTCAACCACCCCGCGATCGTCGCCGTCTACGACACCGGCGAGGAGCGGGGCCCGGCGGGCGAGGAACTGCCGTACATCGTCATGGAGTTCGTCAACGGCCGCACCCTCAAGGAGGTGCTCGCGGCCGAGGGGCGGCTCATGCCCCGGCGCGCCCTGGAAATCACGGCGGACATCTGCGCGGCGCTGGAGTTCAGCCACCGCCACGGGATCATCCACCGCGACATCAAGCCGGGCAACGTCATGCTCACTCAGACCGGCCAGGTCAAGGTGATGGACTTCGGCATCGCCCGGGCGCTGGCCAGCGGCGCGACGACCATGACGCAGACGTCGGCGGTCATCGGCACGGCGCAGTACCTCTCGCCGGAGCAGGCCCGCGGCGAGCCCGTCGACGCCCGCAGCGACGTCTACGCGACCGGCTGCGTGATCTTCGAACTGCTGTGCGGCCACCCGCCGTTCGTCGGGGACAACCCCGTCTCGGTGGCCTATCAGCACGTGCGGGAGGACCCGCGGCCGCCGAGCAGCAGCAACCGCGACGTGACGCCCGACGTTGACGCCGTGGTGCTCAAGGCGCTGGCCAAGAACCCGCTCAACCGGTACCAGAGCGCCGGCGAGATGCGGGCCGACGTCATGCGCGCGGCGGCCGGCCGGCCCGTGTCGGCGCCGCCGGTCATGACCGAGGACGAGATGGCCACGGTCATGGCACAGCAGGCCACCCAGTACCGGCCCGCGCCGCCGGCCTCGCGCCAGCCGTCGCGCGCCAACCAACGGCAGAAGCGCAAGAGCTCCACGGGCGTCGTGGTCGCGCTGACCATCCTCGGGCTGCTGGCGGTCACCGCCCTGTCGATCGGCCTCTACCTGGCCAACAAGGAGCCGCTGGCGACGGTGCCGAAGATCACCGGGCACACCGAGGGCGAGGCCAGCACCATCCTGCGCCAGGCCAACCTGTCCGGCGACCCGCGGCAGGACCCCTCGCAGAACTGCCAGGCCGGCACCGTCCTCACGCAGAACCCGGATGCCGGCAAGCAGGTCAAGAAGGGCACGCAGATCGACTACACGATCTGCGGCGCGCCGCAGCTGCTGACGATCCCGTCGCTGACCCGGCTCAACAAGGACCAGGCGGCCCAGCAGCTGCAGGGGATGCACCTCAACGCGGTGATCGCCGAGCGCGACGGCGTCGAGCCCAAGGACGAGGTCGTCGCGTCCGATCCGCCGGCGGGCACCCAGGTCAAGGCCGGCTCGACGGTCACGATCTTCGTGTCGAAGTTCAACCAGGCGACCATGCCCGACGTCGTGAACAAGACTCCGGCGCAGGCCGAGGCGCTGCTCGAGCAGTACGGCTTCATCAACGTCAGCACGACGGTGACGACGGTCACCGACGACTCGAAGGTCGGCCTGGTGGTCGGCGCGAAGCAGACGATCGGCAAGGTGTACCCGAAGACCGAGCAGATCGTGCTGCGCATCGGCCAGTCCGACAACAACCCGACCACGAACCCGTCGGGCGGGACGCCGAAGCCGAGCGGCAGCGCGACTCCCTGAGCAAAGGGCGCGGGCGCTACATACGGTGCCCTGTGGATAACTGGCCAGTTATCCACAGGGTTGTGCACAGGCTCACACTTTCGGCGGCGTAACCGCTCTCGGTGACGCTCGTTACGCGAAGGCCGCGACCCGGCGCGCCTCGACCTCGGCGACGAGCTCGGGGGCCCGCTCGAGGGCCGAGGGCAGCCCGCACACGGCCAGCCAGTTGGCCAGCATGAGGTGGCCGCCCTGGGTGAGCACCGACTCGGGGTGGAACTGGACGCCCTCGATCGGCAGCTCGCGGTGGCGCATCGCCATGACGACGCCCGACTCGGTGCGGCCGGTCACCTCGATCTCCGGCGGGAGCGTCTCCTCGACAACGGCCAGCGAGTGGTACCGCGTGGCGATGAACGGGTCCGGCAGCCCGGCGAGCACGCCCTGGCCCTTGTGCTCCACCAGCGAGGTCTTGCCGTGCAGCAGCTCCTGCGCGCGGGTCACCGTGGCGCCGAACGCGGCGCCGAAGGCCTGGTGGCCCAGGCAGACGCCGAAGATGGGCAGCTTGCCGGCGTACTCCTCGATGACCGCCATGCAGATGCCGGCCCGCTCGGGCGTGCCGGGGCCGGGGGAGAGCAGCACGCCGGCCGGGCGGGCCGCGCCGACGTCGGCGACGCCGATCTCGTCGTTGCGCCGGACGTCGCACTCGACGCCGAGCTGGCCCAGGTACTGGACCAGGTTGAAGACGAACGAGTCGTAGTTGTCGATGACGAGCACGCGCACGGGGGTCACCTAACTCGGAAGCACCATTGGCGGGGTAGTGCTGGTCGCGCCCGGCGCTGGGCTGCGCGGAATCGTGCTGCCCGACGGTCGCGCGGCCGGGCTCTCCACGGATGTGTCCGCGCCGGGGTCGTTGGTCTCGACCTGGACGTCGTCGAAGGGCAGGATCGGCTCGACGGCGGGGAAGACCTCGTACCACAGCAGGGCGCCGACGCCGGCGATGAGCGCGGCGGAGACGAGCGCCTTGAGCTGCCACTGCCGAAACGGGATGTGCCGCCAGATCCACGAGTACACGCGCTCAGCCCTTCAGCTCGGCTGGGTCGCCGTCGGCGGCGGGCTGGGAGCGGTCGAGTTCGGCGTGCACGACGTAGCGCTGGTAGTTGTTGAACTTCGGGTTGCAGGTGGTCATCGTCAGCATCGCCTTCGTCGGCGCCTGGCCCGGCTTGTCGGGCACGGGCGCGACCACCTGCACGGCGGTGGGCAGCACGACCTCGTGGCCCACGACGCGGTACACGTACCAGGTGTCGGCGGTCTTGATGATCACCGGGTCGCCGGGCTTGAGCTGGTCCAGGTCCCACCAGATGGCCGGGGTCCGGTGCCCGGCCATGGAGAAGTTGCCGATCTGGCCGGGCAGGGCCGTGTCGGGGTAGTGGCCGGGCGCGTAGCGGATGTCGGCCGGCGTGACGCCCTGGACGATGGCCCACTTCTTCTTCAGCCGCGGGATGTGCACCGAGGCGATGACGGCGCCGTTGGGCGGCTTGACCACGCTCGGCGTCGTGCTCGGCCCGACGGTCGGCTGCTGCGCCCACTGCTCCTCGAGCTGGTGGTTGAGCTCGTCCTGGTGCGCGTCGACGATGGCGGACTTGCCCCAGACCTCGTAGCCGGCGAACAGCAGCACGATCAGGCCGAAGGTGATGAGCACCTCGCCCGTGGTCCGGCTGACGGTGCGCGCCACCGAGCCGAACGTTGTTCGCGTATATTCGGAGTACACGCTCCGGTACCCTTCCTCGGTGCGGACCGGGCGCAGTGGCACCACGATGGCGCCGTTGGCGTCCACTGCTTCCGGCTTGGCCTCGGGGGTGGGCTCGGTCGGCTGGGCGGGCTCGTCGGAGGGGGGCTTCTGTGGAAGTTTCGCGAGGATGGCAGTTGCTTCCGCGGGCGGCCCGCTGAATTTCGGAATATATGCGGTTTGGTCCGCGTCCGGGGTGATTTTCGGGATTATCGCGGTCGCATCGGCCGAATCCGCCGGCGGTGGCGAAGGCAGCGGGGGTGAAGGCGGCGGCGAAGACAGGGGCGGCGAAGACGGCGGGGTCGCGGGCGGGGGCGGCGCGTCGGGATCGATGCGCGGCATGACGGTGGTGGCGATGTCGTCCTGGTCGAGAGCGCGGTGGCGGGGCCGGTGGTGGTCCATCGCGGCGCTACCCCGGCTCAGGACCCGGTCCGGGCCGCGCGCAGCGCGGTCGAGCCGTCGTATGCCCTGGCCTGCACGTCGCCCTCCCACCTGACCTCGTAGCCGAGCCCGAAGGTCCCGGCGGCCTCGCTGAACAACCGAACCCCCTCGGACACGCCGAGCGCGCGCTCGAGTCTCGCCTGGTCGCCGATGGCGGCGATCTCGAACGGGGGCGAGTAGACCTGGCCGTCGAGCAACAGCGTGTTGCCCACGCAGCGTACCGCGCTCGTCGAGATCACCCGGACGCCCATCAGCGTCATCGCCTCCGCGCCGCCGGCCCACAAAGCGTTCACCACGGCCTGCACGTCCTGCTGGTGAACGACCAGGTCATCGACGGTGGCGCCGGCCGGGCGGGTGCCGTCGGCGCGCCGCGGGGCGTCGTTGAGCACGACCACGACGCCGGGGCCGTGCACGGCGGTCAGCCCGGCGGCGGCCTGCTCCTGGTCGCCGCGGCGGCGCTGCTGGTCCACCTGGCCGTCGGCGCCGGCCTGGGCCCGCTGTTGCGCGTCGATCTCGGCGCGGAGCCGGCTGGCCCGGTCCCGGGAATCGGCGACCTCGCGCTTGCGCTCGCTGATCAGGTTGGTCAGTTCCGGGCGGCGGTCGTCGCGAAGGTCGGTGCCCTTTGCGGTCGCGGCGCTGAGGGAGAACAGCATCCCGGCCACCGCCAGGACCGCCGGCGTCAGCACTGACCAGGCAAAACTCCGCTGCGGGTGACGGCGTGGCAGCATAGCTCGACCGAGTCGGCGGAGGGCGCGAGACCAGGAAGAGCCACCTGATGTGTACTCCACCACGCCCCCTTCTCACAGTCGCGTACCGACTTGACTACGCTAGTCGGAGAACATTATTCAGGCCGGCGCTGGCGGAGGTGGCGGCGTCACGTGGATAGTGTTGGCCAGACGACCCCTCCAGGAGAGCGCCGTGCCGAAGTCGACAGTACGTAAGAAGAAGGTCTACACCGCGCCGGCGGAACTCCGCCCGCAGGAGACCGCCGCAGCCAGGCGTCGCCCGAGCCCGGTCTGGGTGCCGGCGATGGCAGTGGCGTTCGTGGTGATCGGCATTGCCTGGCTCGTGACGTACTACCTGACGCAGGGGTTCTTCGACGTCAACTGGCTTTCGACGCTCGCCGATCTGCGGTATTGGAACCTGGCGATCGGCTTCGGGTTCCTGGTGGCGTCGCTCGCCGTGTTCTCCAAGTGGCGCTGAGACGCTGAGCAGTTCGCCCCCTCGCGCCCGCGAGGGGGCTGCGCTTTGTCGCTCACCGTCGTGTGACACATCGTCGGGGCGGCGCTCACGCTCGTCGTGGCGCTCGTCCTGCGCGAACTTGTCACAAGTTGCGGTGCCCGTGTGTTCGGTGGCCTAGCGTTTGCTGCGACCAACTTCACGTTACCCACGGGTAACAAGGGGGACTAAGGTCTCCACAGGAGTTGGAGGCCCGGGACCGTGGGAGGCTTCGGCATGGGTGCAGTGCAGATCGTCGCGACCAGCGTCGCGGCGGCGATCACCATCGTCGCGGTGGCCTTGGTCGTGCGTACCGTGCGACGGATGCTCGCCGTGGTGCGGCTGGGTCAGCCCGACCCGACCCGCTCCGGCGATCGTGGCCTGCGCCTGCGCACGATGCTCGCCGAGACGCTCGGGCACACCCGCATGCTGCGCTGGACCGTCGTCGGCGCCGCGCACTGGTTCGTGATGATCGCGTTCATCGCGCTCTCCTCGCTGGTGCTCGAGGCGTACTTCGAGGTCGTCAAGCCCGGCAACGGCCTGCCGCTGATCGGCGGCTGGGACGTCTACGGCCTGGTCACCGAGTGGATCGGGGTGCTGGGCTTCATCGGCATCCTGGTGCTCATGGGCATTCGGCTGCGCAACCTGCCGAGCAACCCCAACCGGCGGTCCCGCTTCACCGGCTCGACGATGTGGCAGGCGTACTACGTCGAGTACACGATCCTCGCCGTCCTGCTCTGCGGCTTCTTCATCCGCGGCTTCAAGGCCGCCAACGACGAGCTCGAATGGCCGGTCTGGGCCGCGCCCGTGAGCCACGCGCTCGGCTCGGTCCTGCCGCACTGGAACGCCGCGGTCAGCCTGATCGCGATGCTCAAGATCGTCGTGTCGATGGCCTGGGTCATCGTGATCGCCAGCAACGTGACGATGGGCGTGGCCTGGCACCGGTTCCTCGCGTTCTTCAACATCTACTTCAAGCGCGCACCGGGCCAGAAGGGCTCGGGCCTCGGCGCGCTGCGCCCGATGACCAGCGAGGGCAAGCCGCTGGACTTCGAGGAGGCCGACCCGGAGAAGGACCAGTTCGGCGTCGCCACCGTCGAGCAGTTCAGCTGGAAGGGCATGCTCGACTTCACGACCTGCACCGAGTGCGGGCGGTGCCAGTCGCAGTGCCCGGCCTGGAACACCGGCAAGCCGCTGTCGCCGAAGCTGCTCATCCTCAACCTGCGCGACCACGCCTACGCCAAGGCGCCCTACCTGCTCGCCGGCGGCGACAAGGCCACCGAGGAGGCCCTGGCGAAGGTCGACGTGCTCGCCCTGGCCGAGAAGGACCGGCCGCTGATCGGCGGCGCCGACGAGCTCGGCGTCATCGACCCCGACGTGCTGTGGTCGTGCACCACCTGCGGTGCGTGCGTCGAGCAGTGCCCGGTCGACATCGAGCACGTCGACCACATCGTGGACATGCGCCGCTACCAGGTGCTCATCGAGTCGAACTTCCCGACCGAGGCCGGCGTCATGCTGCGCAACCTCGAGAACAAGGGCAACCCGTGGGGCGCGGCGCAGTCCACCCGCGACGACTGGACCAAGGGGCTCGGCTTCGAGGTGCCCAACGTCGCGGAGCTGTCCGAGGGCGACTTCGAGTACCTGTTCTGGGTCGGCTGCGCGGGCGCCTTCGAGGACCGCGCCAAGAAGACCACGCGGGCCGTCGCCACGCTGCTGCACGAGGCCGGCGTCAAGTTCGCCATCCTCGGCCAGGGCGAGACCTGCACCGGCGACCCGGCCCGGCGCATCGGCAACGAGTTCGTCTTCCAGATGCTGGCGCAGCAGAACGTGGAGACCCTCAACGAGGCCGGCGTGAAGCGGATCGTGGCGACCTGCCCGCACTGCTTCAACACGCTGTCGAACGAGTACGGGCAGCTCGGCGGGCACTACGAGGTCATTCACCACACTCAGCTGCTCGCGCAGCTCGTGTCCTCCGGCAAGCTCACGCCCGTCCAGCCGCTGGACGGGTCGGTCACCTACCACGACCCGTGCTACCTGGGCCGGCACAACCGGGTGTTCGCCCCGCCGCGCGAGGTGCTCGGCGCCGTGACCGGCAAGGCCAAGGACGACGGCGGCGGCCTGGTGGAGATGGACCGGTTCGCGGAGCGCTCCTTCTGCTGCGGCGCCGGCGGCGCGCGCATGTGGATGGAGGAGCGCATCGGCAAGCGGATCAACGTCGAGCGGGTCGAGGAGGCGCTGTCGACCGGCGCCAAGACGGTCGCGGTGGCGTGCCCCTTCTGCCTGACGATGCTCGGCGACGGCGTGACGGGGAAGAAGTCCGCGGGCGCGGCGCCGGACGACGTCGAGGTCGTGGACGTGGCCTCCGTCCTGCTCAAGGCGGTCGGAAAGTAGGACCTTGGCACCGCGGACGTGGCAGGGAGGCGCCCCGGCGCCGACCGGTTCGCCAAGTCTGGCTCGATGAGCTTCGCGTAGATCGACCCAGACCCGGCGCTGGTGGGAACAACGGTCGTAACTTGAACGGACCCGAGCCATGCA
Source organism: Dactylosporangium darangshiense (assembly GCF_039537565.1). Classification (NCBI taxonomy): domain Bacteria; kingdom Bacillati; phylum Actinomycetota; class Actinomycetes; order Micromonosporales; family Micromonosporaceae; genus Dactylosporangium; species Dactylosporangium darangshiense. The sequence continues at coordinate 457,877 of NZ_BAABAT010000001.1, read as the reverse complement.
TTGGCTTTTCGATGCATGGCTCGTTCGACTCCGGACGAAAGTCCTGACCGGTGGGCGGCTTGGGAGGTTTTTGGGTTCACGTGGAACAATCAGGGCACACCTGAGAGGACCATCGCGCGAGCGTGTTGACCACACTGTTGCCCCTACTGGCGTTCGCGCTGCTCACCGCGGCGAACGCGGCCTTCGTCGCCGCCGAGTTCTCGCTCGTCACCGTCGACCGCGCCGAGATCGAGCAGCAGGCCAACGCGGGCGACCGCAAGGCCCGGACCGTCCGGCAGGCGCTGCGCGAGCTGTCGTTCCAGCTCTCCGGCGCCCAGCTCGGCATCACCCTCGCCGGGCTGCTGACCGGCTACCTGGCCGAGCCCGCGCTGTCGCGGCTGGTCGAGCCGCTGATCCACCCGGTGTTCGGCTCGGTGACCAAGGGCGCCGCGCACGTCATCGGCCTGATCATCGCCACGCTGCTGTCGATGCTCTTCGGCGAGCTGGTGCCGAAGAACGCCGCGCTGGCCCGGCCGATGCCGCTCGCCCGCGCCACCGCCGGGCCGCAGCGCATGTTCTCGCGGTTCTTCTCGTGGCTGATCACGCTGCTCAACGGCACCGCCAACTGGGTCGTGCGCCGCTTCGGCGTCGAGCCGCAGGAGGAGCTGGCCAGCGCCCGCTCGCCCGAGGAGCTCGGGCTGCTCGCCGCGATCTCCGCGCGGGCCGGCGCGCTGCCGAAGGAGACCGCGGTGCTGCTGCAGCGCACGATCCGCTTCGGTGACAAGCGGGCCGCCGAGGCGATGACGCCGCGTGTCGACGTCATCTCACTGCGTGCCGACGCCACCGTCGCCGACCTGCTGGCGACCTCGGTGCAGACCGGCTACAGCCGCTTCCCGATCTACGTGCAGACGCTCGACCAGGTCACCGGCGTCGTCACCGTCACCGACGCGCTCGGCGTGCCGCCGGTGCGCCGGCCCACCACCAAGGTCTCCGCCGTCGCCCGCGAGCCCGTGTTCGTGCCCGAGAGCCTCGACCTCGACGGCGTGCTCGAGGCGCTGCGCAAGGGCAACTCCGACGTGGCGATCGTGGTCGACGAGTACGGCGGCACCGACGGCGTCGTGACCGTCGAGGACCTCGTCGAGGAGCTGGTCGGCGAGATCGCCGACGAGCACGACGTCGAGGAGGAGCCGACCACCGCGCACGGCATGCCCGACCTCACCGTGCCCGGCGCCGAGCGGACCGTGCTCGTCGACGGCGTGCTGCGCGAGGACGAGCTGGCCGAGGTCACCGGCTTCCACGTGCCGCCCGGGCCCTACGAGACGCTCGCCGGCTTCCTGATGGCGCGGCTGGGGCACATCCCGACCGTCGGCGAGACCTGGAACGAGGACGGCTGGGAGTTCACGGTGGTCGAGGTCGACCGGCGCCGCATCGAGCAGGTGCGCGTCATGCGCCCGGAGGTGCCGGCCGAATGACCGAGCTGATCGTCACCATCGTGCTGCTGCTCGGCAACGCGTTCTTCGTCGCCGGCGAGTTCTCCCTGATCGCCTCGCGCCACACGGTCATCGAGCCGATGGCCGCCACGTCTCGCCGCGCCCGGACCGCGCTGCGCGCCATGAACGAGATCCCGCTCATGATCGCCGGCGCCCAGCTGGGCGTCACGATCTGCACCCTGGGCCTCGGCGCGCTCGCCGAGCCGGCCCTGGCGCACGGCCTGCAGGGCCCGTTCGAGGCGCTGCACGTGCCGGAGCGGCTCGTCCACCCGGTCGCCTTCGGCCTGGCGCTCGGCGCGGTCGTGTTCGCGCACACCGTGGTCGGCGAGATGGTGCCGAAGAACCTCACGCTGGCCTCGCCGGAGCGGGCGGTGCTGTGGCTCGGCCCGCCGATGTACGCGTTCTGCATGGGCACCAAGCCCGTCCTCGTCGCCATGAAGTGGGCCTCCCGCACGATCCTGTCGCTGTGGCGCATCGAGGCGACCGGCTCGGTCAAGACCGTCTTCACCGCCGAGGAGCTCGCGGGCCTGGCCGCGCAGGCGACCACCGAGGGTCTGCTCGCGCCCGAGGAGCACGCCCGGATCACCGGCGCCCTGGCGCTGTCGCAGCGCAGCGCCCGTGACGCGCTGCGGCCCTGGTCGGAGATCACCACGGTCGCCGAGGACGTCTCGCCGGCCTCGCTCGAGGTCCTGGCAACCCGGACCGGGCGCTCGCGGTTCCCGGTCGTGGAGCGGGCCAGCCGCCGGGTGCTCGGGTTCGTGCACGTCAAGGACGTGCTGGGCTTCGTCGGGCCGCAGCGGCGCGCCCCGATCCCGGCCGAGCTGATCCGCCCGCTGGGCATCGTGCCGCCGACCCGCACCCTGGCCGAGCTGCTGCTGGCCATGCGCCGCGAGCGCCAGCACATCGTGCTCGTGAGCGACGGGCGCGTGCCCCTGGGCGTGGTGACCCTCGACGACGTGCTGACGGCGGTCGTCGGCGGACCGCCCGTGACGCAGCCGGCCTGAGGGCATTCGGACATTCAGTTGTCGGACACGTTGCGCGGCCCCGATGAGATTTCCAAGGGCGCCAATGTCGTGGAAAAAGGGTTCCCGGTCGGTGACGGTCAGTTCGAACTGCAGGTCGACGGCGTGTCCGAGCGCCCGGTTGCGTGATTGTCGGAACCGTTTCTCCTACCATTTATGTAGCGCCGGCATCGCGGACCGTCGCTGACTCGCGGTGGCGCCGGATAGCGTGCACGCGGGGTAACGCGCTGCTCACGGTGGCCGCGTCCGGGGTCGAGGCGGACGCACCGCGATTTCTTCGTCACTGTCGATAGTGAACGACGACCCGCTGTGTATTGGCGGCAAGGGAACGAGCGTGAACAACGACTCGTTCATCGGTGTAATCGATGATGTGTTCGTCACTCGATTCACGTGACCTTTCGGAACAAATCGGACAAGAATCGTGTCGTGGCTTGAACCTGGGAACGCACTCCCCTTAACGTGAATTCTCGTCGGCTGGATGTCCGCGCCTGCCACGGGCGCGCCAGGCGGCACCGCCGAGTCGAAACCGAGCCGGGGACCCAACCAGCTCAATCGGGGTGAATCCGCGAGATCTGCGTGCGCGGTAGGGCGACCTTCCCGTCCGAACCCGTCAGCTAACCCGGTAGGCGGCCATGGAAGAAGGAGTAACTCCTCGGTGGAGACCCATCTGAGGTGGACGAGGCGGCCCAGTCGTCTGGTACGGCTCCTCGTTGCCACCCTCGGCGGTCTGTCCCTCGTCGTCGGCATCACCGGGAACGCGCACGCGGACCCGACGCCGGGCGATATTGAGAAGCAGATCGACGAGAAGTGGAACCAGATCGAGCCGATCATCGAGCAGCACAACCAGCTCAAGATCGAGCTCGCCAACAACAAGACCAAGCAGAAGAAGCTCGAGGACCAGATCGCCCCGCTGCGATCCCAGGTCGACGCCGCCTTCGACCGAGTGAGCGCCTTCGCCATCCGGCAGTACAAGACCGGCAATGTCTCCAAGCTCGACGCCATGCTCACCACCGGCTCCCCGGACACGTTCATCGACCAGATGACGATGCTGAACATGCTGGCGAAGGACGAGCAGATCAAGATCAAGGACGTCCTCGCGTCGAAGAAGGAATACGACGCGCAGAAGGCCCCGATCGACGAGCTCGTCGCCAAGCAGGCCGAGCAGGAGGCCGCGCTGGCCGCCCAGGAGACGCAGATCAACGGCGAGATCAAGTCGCTGCAGGACATGCGCCTGAAGGCGTACGGCTCCAGCGGCGGCACCGGGAACCTGCGGCCTGTCGCGTGCCCGTACGAGTACACCGGCGGCCCCGGCACCACGGCCGCGAAGATCGCCTGCCAGCAGATCGGCAAGAAGTACGTGTGGGCCACCGAGGGCCCGAACACGTTCGACTGCTCGGGCCTCACCCTCTACGCCTGGAAGCAGGCGGGGTACACGCTGCGGCACTACACCAAGTGGCAGTACGACGACACCAGCCGCGTCTCGCGGGCCAACCTCAAGGCCGGCGACCTGGTGTTCTTCTACAGCGACTTCCATCATGTCGGGCTGTACGTCGGCGGCGGATGGATGGTCCATGCACCGAACCCAAGTGAACCGGTGCAGATGAAAAAGATCGACTCCGAGCCAATATCCGGGTACGGAAGAGTCGCATAGCTTCGAAGGGCGGGCCTGGTTTGCAGGCCCGCCCTTCTTACTTTGTCGACCTACTTCTTACTTTGTCGACCAGGTGCGCCAGTTCTGCCAGGAGCGGCTCGGCGTGGGACCGCGCTGGCCTTGGTACCGCGAGCCGTAGACCGCCGATCCGTATGGGTGCTCGGACGGCGAGGACAGCCGGAAGATGCACAGCTGCCCGATCTTCATCCCCGGCCAGAGCCGGATCGGCAGGTTGGCCACGTTGGACAGCTCGAGCGTCACGTGCCCGGAGAAGCCGGGGTCGATGAAGCCGGCGGTCGAATGCGTCAGCAGCCCGAGCCGCCCGAGGCTGGACTTCCCTTCGAGCCGCCCCGCCAGCTGATCCCCGAGCGTGATCACCTCGAGCGTCGAGGCGAGCACGAACTCCCCCGGGTGCAGCACGAACGGCTCCCCGTCGTCGACCTCGACCATGGACGTGAGCTCGTCCTGCTGAATGGCGGGATCGATGTGGGTGTACAGATGGTTGTTGAACACCCGGAACCACCGGTCGAGCCGCACGTCGATGCTGGACGGTTGCACCAGCGCCTGATCGAACGGTTCGAGGCGCAGCTGGCCGCCTTCGAGTTCTTTGGCGAGGTCACGGTCGGATAGCAGCACCCCCTGAGGTTACGTTGCGGCCCGGTTTGGCGTAATCGCGGCATGTTAGAACGCGTGTTCGAGTACCGTTGTCGTCATGGCATCGTGGGCAGATTTCGCCGCCGCCGAGCCCGAGCTGGCGGCGGACATTCGCACGCTCGTCTGCCAGTACGGCCCCGGCCTGGGCTACCTGGCAACCGTCCGCCCCGACGGCGGCCCCCGCATCCACCCCGTCTCCCCGGTCATCACCGACGCCGGCCTCTTCTGCTTCGTCCTGCCGTCCCCGAAGCGCCACGACCTGGACCGGGACGGCCGCTACTCGCTGCACAGCTTCCCGTCCACGGACGCGGACGACGAGGCGTACCTCTCCGGTACAGCCACCCCGGTCACCGACCCCGCCCTGACGGCACACCTGGCCACCCTGATGCGCGCCGCCGCCGGCGTGGACTGGCGCATCTACGAGCTGTCGGTCAGCGTGGCGATGGTGGTCCGCCACGAGACCTCGAAGGTGTCAACACGGACGGTGTGGCGCGACCGCGCGCGCCCCGTCCCGAAGGCACGTGAGAATGATCCGTGCACGAAGCCCTTGGATTCGGTACAGTAGGCGTCGCTCGCGGGTGTAGTTCAATGGCAGAACATCAGCTTCCCAAGCTGACAGTGAGGGTTCGATTCCCTTCACCCGCTCCAACGCTCAGGCCCTGGTCAGGACAGACGTCCAGCCAGGGCCGTTCGCGTCTCAGGGCACTCGCCACCGGCTTCGTGCCATTAGCGTGCCATTAGCTCGGTAGAGGCAGCCCGTCCGGCGCCGCCCGGCTGATGCCGGAGCCACTCGGGCTAAGCCTCGACCGCCGTGCTCACTCCGGGCGGACGCCACGGCGAACCGAGCCGGCGTTGAGCACGTCCACCACACGCTGTGCCGGCACCTTCGCAAGTGCGTGCCGCCGAAGCCGATAGTCCAGAATGCTGCCTGTCACCGCCGTTGCAAGAGCAGCCACCGTCAGAAGTGCCCAAACAAACCAGGGCGTAGACGCGGGTGCGAACGCTGCGACCGCGGCGCTAGTCCAGAGGAACGGTGACCGCATGTTCTTCCTTCCGGCTGCCCCCGGCACCCACGCGGCTGCCGGCCTCGCCCCCAGGGCGACGGGATCCAGTGTCGAGGCTGGCCAGAGTGGTTGCGCATCCTTGTTGACCTGGGGGAACGGGGCGGTGAGCGGCGTCTACACGTGGCATCCATTGTCATCGTGTGTTATTACGGGTCTTCAAGTGTTTTCGTCTGCCTCCTCTCCTGCTGCACGAGGACTCGCCATGCCGAAGGTCATCCGGATGCCACGCCACGACGTCGTGCCGGCGGGAACTAAGCGCCGGGCTTTCATGGAAGAGATGTTCATGTTGTACCGCGCGGCCGGAAGCCCGGCGTTGCGGGAGGTCGAAGAGTGGATTCGAGCCAACGACGAGTTGAAGGGCACGGCGAGTACCGAGACCATCCGGCGGATCTTGCGCGGCCACGTGCCTCCGCGTTGGCACACTGTCGAAGCAATCGCATTGGCGTTCTACGCCACATCGACCATGGAGCCGGGCGAGGAGCGTTACCCCGACAGCATGGGTGACCCGTTCACCAACTTGGACGCCACCAGACGTGCTTGGTCAGAGGCGATCGAGGAAGACCCTGACGTGCCTGGACCGCAAGCCCGCCGACAGGCAAGGAACGAGGACCCGTGGGCAGCGGCTACCCCAGGCAGGTCCGCCTTTGACGACGAGCCCCCGTTCTGAGCCTTCACGATGGTGCTAGTTGCAAAGGTCTTCACACGGCACGGCGCCGCCGTCAGCCGCTCCGGCTGGTGCTGGGATGCGCGCGTTGCGCCGAACCGCGACACCGAACGGGCCGTCACGAGCCGCAGCGCCTGGGCCAGCAACGCCGGAGACCGATGCGTGGAGTTCGCAGACTAACGACTAGCGAATACCTGTTAGGAACGCGAGCGGCTTTTCTTCTCCGGCACGGAGCGTCGGCATCCGTTGCATGATCTCCTGAAATGCCAGCACGAAGGCCCGTCGAGCAGTGCTTAGGTCGATATTTTGCGGCTCTCCGGAGTGAACAGTGGCGCTGCGGGCATAATAGAGGTCCTCGACAGATTGTTGCATCAGCGCCGTTCCGCGAATCCCCCTAAGCAGCGCTTGGGTCCGCTTTCGGAGGCGTTTGGCAACATTTGGTTCGTACGAATCAGTCAATAGCATTTCGAACGCGGTGGCGAGGCTAATCACTGCGGCCCAGTCATCGCTGCGACCCTGGTGTGAGCGACGGAAGAACGAGACCGCTTCAAACATCTTTTGGTATGTACGACCCCGACTGTCCGTCCTTGCAGTACCGATAGAATGCCTCATGTAGCCGCGGTAAAGGTCGTCTACCGCCCGATATACGCCACTCCGTCGCGTTGCCGTCGAGTCCAGAATCGCGGATCGATCTCAATGGCAAGGTCGGAGAGTTCTCCAATCGTTCGCCTGTCATGAATCGGAACGGCATCGCCTGACAGTAGCCGAGATCGTCCATTTCGGAAGATAAGGTAGTGATGTATATCGCGAGTCTGCCAGTTGTTGATGCTCGATGAGCTAAAGAACGCATGTTCGGGCCGCGGCGACGCGTACCCACCAGCCGGACCTGGGCGCCTTCAGGGCGGTGCTGCCGGAGGACGTCGGCTGGGAGCCGTTCCCGGCGTTTCCGCCGGAGGCTCGCCTGGCCGTCGTGGTGGGGCGGCCTACCGAGGCCGAGCTTTACGTCATCCGGGTCAAGGTGCCGTCCGGGGTGAAGCTCATGCCCCATCGGCATCCGGAGGATCGCGTTTACACAGTCATGTCTGGCGTCTTCTACGTCGGGCTGGGTGAACGGTTCGACGGCGAGAAGCTGGAGGCGTATCCGCCCGGTGCCGTCGTCGTGCTGCCCGGCGGCACGCCGCACTTTCACTGGGCGAAGTCCGGCGAGTACGTCACCCAGGTCATGGCGATGGGGCCGCTCGGGCTCGAGTACGTGGACCCGGAGGACGATCCGCGACGGTAGTGGCGTTCGGAGCGTATTCCAAGTAAGTGCTTGACATCGTCCATCGAAAGGCGTGAGACTCCAAGCATGTCTTTGGAGTCTGGTTCGGGTGAGTCCACGAGGCTTGTTGTGGATGATCCGGTGGCCATTCGGGCGCTGGCGCATCCGTTGCGGTTGAAGCTGCGGGAGCTTGTCGGGCGGGAAGGGGCCCTCACCGCCGCGCAGGCGGCCCGGGAGCTGGGCGTCAGTCAGGCGCTGGCCTCGCATCATCTGCGGCAGCTGGCCAAGTACGGGTTTGTCGAGCAGGCGCCGGCCGCGGACAACCGCGAGCGGCCGTGGCGGGTCACCACCACCTCGTACTCGTGGGAGGCCGGCGCGGGGGCCGATGCGCTCGAGCAGTTGATCGCGCAGCGAGCGATCGGGCAGCTGGTGGACTGGCAGCGGCGGCGCGGCGGCGAGGACGCCGTGTGGCGGGAGAACACCGGGATCGGGCAGAGCCTCGTGTACCTCACGGCCGACGAGATGGTCGAGCTGCGGCGTGCGCTGGATGCGGTGATCGAGCCGCTGGTTGCGCGGCGGCCGATCGGGGACGCCGCCGCGCGACCCGCCGGGGCCCGGCCCGTGGATCTGACGATCATCTGTACGCCGCTCGAGGCGACCGCGTCGGGGGGATGAGGCGATGACGCGCGACTTCCGGCTGTTGCTCGGCGCGGGGCTCGTCTCGCTGACCGGGGACTGGATCATGCGGGTCGGGCTGACCTACGCGGTCTACGAGTTGACCGGGTCGACGCTGGCCTCGGCGGGGGCGCTGCTGGCCTCGCTGGTGCCGCAGTTCGTGCTCGGGTCGATCGCCGGCGTGTTCGTCGACCGGTGGGAGCGGCGGCGGGTCATGGTCGTGACCAACCTGCTGCTCGCGGTGGGGCTGTTGCCACTGCTGGGAGTGCAGGACCGTGGGGATGTCTGGATCGTGTACCTGGTCACGGCGGTGCAGAGCGGGCTCGGGCAGTTCTTCATCGCGGCGGAAGCCGCCGTCATCCCGCGGCTCGTCGACGAGCGCGATCTCGTGGCGGCCAATGCGTTCAACGGGCAGGTCAGGGACGTGGCGCGGCTGGTCGGGGCCGCCGTGGGCGGTGTTGTTGCCGGGCTCGGCGGCATCTCGCTGCTGGCGGTCGTGGACATGGTCAGCTTCGGGCTGGCGGCGGGCACACTGCTGCTCATCCGGACGCCTACCGGGCATGGGCAACGTCAGGAGAAGCCGCACCTGCTGCGGGAATGGGCCGATGGGGCGCGGGTTGCCGTCCGGGAGCCGACGCTGCGGGTCGTCCTGCTCTTCGTCGTCATGACCGGGGTCGGGGAGGCGGTCATGGGCAGTCTCATGGCGCCGTTCGTGCGGGGCGTGCTGCATGCCGATGCCGCGGTGTACGGGCTGATCATGGCGGTGCAGGCCGGTGGGGGGATCGCCGGAGGGCTCGCGGCGGCGGCGTTCGGGCACCGGGTCTCGCCTCGGCGGCTCGTCGGATACGGGGCGCTGGCGTTCGGGGGGTTGGACCTGCTTCTCTTCCTGTATCCGCTGGTGTTCGACGCGTGGTGGCCCGCATTGCCGATCATGCTGGTCGTCGGGTTGCCGGGGGCGTTCATGCTTGCCGGGCTGTTGACGTTGTTCCAGACGCACAGCGACGACGCGTACCGTGGGCGGCTCTTCGGAGTATTCAGTGCGCTCGAAGCCGGGGCGATGCTGGTCGGCGCGCTCGCGGCGGGCGTGCTCGGGGACCAGCTCGGTATCGTGCCGGTGATCGCCGCCCAAGGTGCGCAGTACTGCCTCGCCGGTGGTCTGGTACTCCTGCTGCTGACAACGCAGCGCAAGCTCGTGGAGGCCGAGGCTTGATCACGCGATTCGTCAACGACGGGCTCGAGTTCGACGTCGACGACGCCGGGGAACCGCAGGCGCCCGGAGTCGTGCTGTTGCACGGGTTTCCGCAGGACCGCACGGCCTGGGCGGGCGTCGTGCCACTGCTCGTCGAGCGCGGCAGGCGCGTGCTCGCGCCCGATCTGCGCGGCTACTCGCCGGGGGCGCGGCCGCGCGGAAGGAGGCCGTACGCGCTGGATCTGCTCGCCGGCGACGTCATCGCCCTGGCCGACCAGGCGGGGCTGGAGCGGTTCGACCTGGCCGGGCACGACTGGGGCGCCGCGCTCGCGTTCCACGTCGCGGGGCTGTTTCCCGAACGGGTGCGGACGCTGACCGCGCTGTCCGTCCCGCACCGCGGGGCGTGGGCGCCGTCGGCGTTGCGCAGTGCGCAGCTGTGGCGGTCGGCGTACATCGGGCTCTTCTCGCTACCGAAAGTGCCCGAGTGGGTGCTGGGGCGCGGGATCGGCGGTGCGCTGCGGCGCAGCGGGCTCGGCGAGGAGTTCGCGCGCCGCTACGCCGAGCGAGGGCGGCGTCACGAGCTGGACTCGGCCCTGAACTGGTACCGCGCGATGGGGCTGACGGCCGCGTTTCCGCGCGTGAGCGTGCCGACGCTGTTCGCGTGGGGCGACGAGGACCGGTACGTCACCGAACGGCTCGCGCGCATGTGCGGGGCGTGGGTCGACGGGCAGTACACCTTCGAAATCCTGCGCGGGGTGCACCACTGGATTCCGGAGATGCACCCCGAGCTCGCCGCCGAGCTGATCCTCAGGCCCCGCTGATCGGGCGGACGTCCCACAGCCAGACGCCGCCGACGAGCCGGCCGGGGCCGACCTCCGGCGCGACCAGCTTGTCGATCGTGCGGCGGATGACGTCGACGTTGTTGTGGTACGCGATCACGATCACGATGTTCGTCGCCTGCCAGAACTGCAGGTCGGCGCGCATGTCGGCCTTCTGCTGCTCCGTCACGTCCGGCGAGGCGAGCTGGCCGCGGACGCGGTCCATGAGCGCGACGGTCGGGCGCTCGCCCGGGCCGAAGTGCGCGTTCTTGTCCTCCGGCACGGTGTCGTTGGGGCCGAGGAAGTACCCGCCGTTGAACTTCACCTCGTAGTTGGTCTCGGTCGACAGGCGCATCAGCTTGATGTTGTCGACCCAGCCGCCCGGCAGGACGGTGACGACCGGGTTGGGCGGCAGCTCGGTGCGCCAGTTGCCGTTGGCGAAGATCGCCGGCAGCGGCGGGCGCTCGGCGGCCGGCTGCGGGGTCGGCACCAGCGGCAGGAGCGCCAAGGCGAGCGCGACGACCCACGCGATCGCGGGCACCAGGCCCGGGCGCTCGATGGGCAGCGGCTCGTCGTCGGCGGAGCCGGCCGAGCGGCGGGGCGGTGCCGGCGGCGGGTCGAGGCGGGCCGTCGCCGACTCGCCGTCGGACGGGCCGGAGCCGACGAGTGCGGGCACGGGGTCGAGCCGCGGGTCGTCGGCCTCGAGGATCTCGGCCTCGACCGGCACCGCGGCGGTCGCGTCGAGCGGGGGGCGCAGGCGGTCGACGATGAGGCGGTCGATGATCAGGGCGATGGTGACGCCGGCGACCGCGGTGACGACCAGGCCGAGCCGGGTCGGCACGACCGAGTCGAACAGCGGCAGCAGCGCGAGCCAGTGCCAGGGGCCGTGCCAGTCGGTGTGCTCGACGGCGTCGATGCGCAGCGTGTCGCCGAACGACATGATCACGAAGAAGAACGCGGTGACGAACAGCGCGCGGGAGAGCCGGCTGCGCCACATGGCGATCGCGGCGGCCACCAGCACCAGGCACAGCGGCCAGCCGAAGAAGCCGTTCTCCTCGCTGGCGTTGCCGCGGTTGACGCGCACGGCCTCGGCGACGTCGCCGCCGATCGAGTAGCGGCCGAAGGTGGTGTACCCCAGCACGTCCAGGTTGATCGAGCGCACACCGCTGTCGAGGCCGTGGTAGGCCTGCGGGCCGGTGAACTGGAAGTACAGCGGGTAGGCCAGCACCGCGCCCGCCACCAGCAGCGTCACGCCGCACTTGGGCAGCATGACCTTCGCGTAGCCCGGCAGGTCCCGCCACGGCACGTAGGCCAGGATGAACACGAACAGGGCCATGGCGGTGAAGAACAGCATCTCCTCGTTGATGCCCGCCTGCGCGAGCACGAGGCCGGCCAGCACCAGGCCCTGGCGCCAGGTCCTGCCGGGGTGGCGCATCCGGAACACCGCGGCGACGATCAGCGGGATCAGGCCCTGCCCGGCGATGTTCGGGTGGCCGGCCAACTGCGACATGATCGCCGGTGCGAAGCCGAGGAACGCGGCGCCGACGTAGGCGGCCGGGCGGGAGCGGCCGAAGTCGCGGGAGAGCACCCAGTACCAGGCGACGGCGGTGCCGGCGACGGCGAGCGTGGAGATGATCGCGAACGTGACGCCCGCGCCGAGCCACAGCGTGACCGGCGTCAGGGGAAGGGCCAGCGTCAGGATGGACGTGTTCGCCATGAGGTTGACGCCCATGGGGTAGTTCACGTCGTAGGAGAAGAACGGCGTCTCACCCTTCGTGAACAGCTCGGTCGCGTGGGTGAGGAACCACTCGAAGGTGAAGCTGTCCTGGAAGTTCAGCGCAAGGTAGCGCCCGTTGGGATCCGCCCACAGCTCGTTCAGCACGTAGACCGCCCCGATGACAAAGCTCAGGATCGCCAACGTGTCAGCCGTCCTGGCCGGGAACTTCCCCCTGATCGTCACCCGGTGGAGTGTAGGCGAGTGTGTCAGTCCGTACTGGTCACCGTGAGTGTCGCCGGTCCGCCCTCGGGTGAGGTGCCGTGCGAGCAGGCGGCCAGGGCGCCGACGGCCATGAGCGCCAGGACACGGAAACCCGCAGGACCGCAAATGGGTACGTTCGGTATCGTCCAACGTGACGGAAACGGCCACAAGAAGGTGGACACAGATGGTCCTGAAGATGTCCTCGCTGTTCCTCCGGACACTGCGCGAGGATCCCGCCGACGCCGAGGTGACCAGCCACCGGCTGCTGGTCCGGGCCGGATACGTGCGCCGCGTCGCACCGGGCATCTTCACCATGCTGCCGATGGGCCTGCGGGTGTTGCGCAACATCGAGCGGGTCATCCGCGAGGAGATGGACGCGATCGGCGGCCAGGAGCTGTCGTTCCCCGCCCTGCTGCCCCGTGAGCCCTACGAGGCGACCGGGCGCTGGACGGAGTACGGCGCGAACCTCTTCCGGCTCAAGGACCGCCGCCAGGGCGACTACCTGCTCGGGCCCACGCACGAGGAGATGTTCACGCTCGCCGTGAAGGACATGTGCTCCTCGTACAAGGACCTGCCGCTCACGCTGTACCAGATCCAGACGAAGTACCGCGACGAGGCGCGCCCCCGGGCCGGCATCCTGCGCGGCCGTGAGTTCGTCATGAAGGACTCCTACTCCTTCGACGTCGACGACGACGGCCTGCGCTCCGCCTACGCCCGCCACCGCGAGGCCTACATCAACATCTTCGACCGGCTCGGCCTCGACTACGTCATCTGCTCCGCGATGAGCGGCGCGATGGGCGGCAGCGCGTCGGAGGAGTTCCTCGCGACCTGCGAGATCGGCGAGGACACGTTCGTGCGGTGCACCAACGGCGACTACGCGGCCAACGTCGAGGCGGTCGTGACGCCCGCGCCGGCGGCCCGGCCCATCGACGGGCTGCCCGCCGCGCAGGTCGTCGACACGCCGCACACCCCGACGATCGAGACGCTGGTCGACCTGTTCAACGCCCAGGAGGACCTGCGCCGCGACGGTGCGGCGTGGTCGGCCGCCGACACGCTCAAGAACGTCATGCTCACGCTGACCCTGCCCGACGGCAAGCGCGAGCCCCTCGCCGTCGGCGTGCCGGGCGACCGCGAGGTGGACCTGCGCCGCGTGGAGGCCGCGGTGTCGCCGGCCGAGGTCGCGCCGATGACCGAGGCCGAGTTCGCGCAGCATCCCGCGCTGGTCAAGGGCTACATCGGGCCGGGCGTGCTGGGCGAGAAGGGCGCGAGCGAGATCCGGTACCTCGTCGACCCGCGAGTCGTCGTGGGCACCGCGTGGATCACCGGGGCCGACGAGCCGGGCAAGCACGTGATGAACCTCGTCGCCGGCCGCGACTTCACCCCCGACGGCACGATCGAGGCGGTCCGCATCGTCGACGGCGACATCTGCCCGATCGACGGCGGCGCGCTCGAGCAGGCCCGCGGCATCGAGATCGGGCACATCTTCCAGCTCGGCCGCAAGTACGCCAACGCGCTCGGCCTCACCGTGCTCGACCAGAACGGCAAGGCCCAGGTCGTCACGATGGGCTCCTACGGCGTCGGCGTGTCCCGCGCCATCGCCGTGGTCGCCGAGCAGACCGCCGACGACCGCGGCCTGTGCTGGCCCCGCGAGCTCGCGCCGGCCGACGTGCACGTGGTCGCGGCCGGCAAGACCGACGAGATCCGCGGCGGCGCCGAGCGGCTCGCCGAGCAGCTCGAGGCGGCCGGGCTGACCGTGCTGCTCGACGACCGCAAGGACGTCTCGCCCGGCGTGAAGTTCAACGACTCCGAGCTGCTGGGCGTGCCGACCATCGTCGTGGTGGGCAAGCGCCTGGCCGACGGCGTGGTGGAGATCCGCGACCGCAAGACCGGCGACAAGTCGGAGGTCGCGCTCGCGGAGGCCGTCACGGCGGTCGTTTCGCAGATCGGCTGAACGGCTCCTCCGCGGGTCATCCGTTCGGCTGGAACTATGCGGGCAAATGCGGACAGTCGCCGCGCTTCGGTTTGACGGGCGGCCGTGCCCGACCGTTACGGTCGGGCACGGCCTTGCTGTCGACGAAGGGTGCAGACGTTGTCCGGCCGACATTCCGTCGTGAGTCGCCGCCAGCTCGTCCCGTTGATCGCCGGTATCGCGGCCGTGGTCGTCCTCGTGGGCGGCGCGGTGGCGACCGTGAACCTCGTTTCCGACGATGCCAAGCCCGAGGCGGTGGTGGACGCCGCGCGGAGCCCACAGGAGCGGGCCGACCGCGGCAATCGCCCCGATCCCTCGGCCTCCGCCTCCGCGGCACTGCCGCCGGACACCGCCGGCCTCGGCTCCGTGCCGGTCACGGCCTCGCCGACGCCGTCGAAGAAGCCCAAGCCGACGACCTCGACGGCGACCGCCACCGGGGTGTCGAGCACCGGCACCTGCAAGGTGTCGTACTACGCGGACGGCCAGATGACGGCGAGCGGCGAGCCGTTCGACCCGAACGCCATGACCGCCGCGAACAAGGAGTGGAAGTTCGGCACGCAGGTTCGGGTGACGAACCTCGCCAACGGCAGCTCCGTAGTGGTCAGGATCAATGACCGTGGGCCCTATGTGTCCGGGCGCTGCATCGACCTGTCCCGCGCCGCGTTCCAGAAGATCGCCTCGCTGGGTGCCGGTGTCATCAACGCGCGGTACGAGGTACTCAAGTAAGGCAGACCCGGCCGTTTGATGGAGCGGACCGGGGCCGGGTTGGTGGCATGCTGTTTGCCGGACCTATGAAACGTCAGCTGCTTCCCGAGGCCCGCGCCGGTGTCGGCGCGGCCTTCGTGCTGATCGCGCTCGTGCTGGCCGCCGAGGTCGCCGACGGGGTCAGGGCCGACTACGTGGGCCTGCTCGCGGCGGCGCCGTTCCTGGCCGCGGCGTTCGCGTCCTGGCCGGAGGTGCTCGCCGTCGGCAGCGCCTCGACGCTGCTGGCGTTCCTGTTCTGCTCGATCGAGCTCATGCACAGCCGCGACCGCGCGCTGGTGCTGATGCTCAACCTGGGCGGCGTAATCGTGGCCAGCGGGATCGCCTCCGCCGTAGGGGCGATCCGGCAGCGGCAGATCGCGCGGTACGCCGAACTGTCCCGCCTCGCCTCCGTCGCGCAGGGCGCCGTGCTGCGCCCGCTCGGCCCCCAGGTCGGCCCGCTCACGGTCGCGGCCCGCTACATCTCCGCCAGCGCCGCCGCGGACATCGGCGGCGACCTCTACGAGGCGCTGGACACCCCCTACGGCGTGCGCATGATCATCGGCGACGTGCGCGGCAAGGGCCTCGACGCGGTCCGCCTGGCCAGCATCGTCCTGGGCTCCTACCGCCATGTGGCCTTCGAGCGCGGCGACCTGCGCGCGATCGTGGCCGACCTGGACCGGGCCGTCGCCCGCTCGCTCGGCGACGAGGACTTCGTGACCGCGGCGCTCGTCGAGGAGCGCGGCGGAACGCTGACGATCGTCAACTGCGGCCACCCCGCGCCGCTGCTGCTGCGCCGCGGGCGCGTGATCCAGCTCGACCCGCCGTCCAACGCGCCGCCGCTGGGCTTCATGCCGGTGGTCAAGCCGCGGGTGGAGCGCCTGGAGCCGGGCGACCGGCTGCTGTTCTTCACCGACGGGCTGGCCGAGGCGCGCCGCGACGGGGAATTCTTCCCGACCGCGGAGCGGGCGCAGCGGCTGCTGGGGCACGGGACCGTTGGCGACGGGCTCAAGTCGCTCGAGAGCGCGCTGCTGGAGTGGGTGCGAGGGCGGCTCGACGACGACATCGCGCTGGTGCTGGTGGAGTACCAGGGCGTCAAGCCGCCGGCCTCGGTGCCGAGCTGGGACATCGGCGGCGCGGGCGTCGCGTCGTCCTGAGCGCCGCCGCGGGTGACTACGCGCGGACGCGGCAGGCCCGGGAGTCACGGACCGTGCCCACGGCGGGCGCCGCGGTAGCTCGGATCTTTGTTCGTGTCTTGGGTCTTGGGTCGCATCTGTGGTCCGGCTCACTTGCCGGTGCGGGTTGTCCGACGTTACTAGCCAGTAATAAGATAGCTGTTACCGACTGGTAACCTCGGTCGGCCATGCTCGGCTTGGAACAGCAGCGACCCAGAGACGGGGGCCTCTCCGCGATGACCCATTACAAGAGCAACCTGCGAGACCTCGAGTTCAACCTCTTCGAGGTCTTCGGTGTCGACAAGGTCCTGGGTCAGGGCCCCTACGGCGACATCGACGTGGACACCGCCCGGAGCATTCTCGGCGAGGTCGACCGCCTGGCCCGCGAGGACCTCGCGGCCAGCTACACCGACGGCGACCGCAACCCGCCGGTCTTCGACCCGGCGACGCACTCGGTGCGCATGCCCGAGTCGTTCCGCAAGTCCTACCAGGCGTTCATGGCCGCCGAGTTCTGGCGCCTCGACCTGCCCGCCGAGCTCGACGGGACCGCGGCGCCGCGCGCGCTGTGGTGGTCGCTCGCCGAGCTGGTGCTGGGCTCGAACGCGCCGATCTGGATGTACGCCTCCGGCCCCTCCTTCGCCAACACGCTGCGCATCGAGGGCACCGAAGAGCAGAAGAAGTGGGCGAAGCTCTTCGTCGACAAGCAGTGGGGCTCCACGATGGTGCTCACCGAGCCCGACGCGGGCTCGGACGTCGGCGCCGGGCGCACCAAGGCGATCCCGCAGGCCGACGGCTCGTGGCACATCGAGGGCGTCAAGCGCTTCATCACCAGCGGCGAGCACGACCTGGCCGAGAACATCGTCCACTACGTGCTGGCCCGCCCGGTCGACACGCCCGGCGCCGGCGGCCCCGGCACCAAGGGCCTGTCGCTGTTCGTCGTGCCGAAGTTCCACTTCGACGCCGAGACCGGCGAGCTCAAGGACCGCAACGGCGCGTTCGTGACCAACGTCGAGCACAAGATGGGCCTCAAGGTGTCCACCACGTGCGAGGTCACCTTCGGCGGGCACGGCGTGCCGGCCAAGGGCTGGCTGCTCGGCGACGTGCACGAGGGCATCCGGCAGATGTTCCTCATCATCGAGTACGCCCGGATGATGGTCGGCACCAAGGCCATCGCGACGCTGTCGACCGGCTACCTCAACGCGCTCGAGTACGCCAAGAGCCGCGTCCAGGGTTCCGACCTGGTCAGCAACGACAAGGCGGCGCCGCGGGTCACGATCATCAACCACCCGGACGTGCGCCGTTCGCTGCTGACCCAGAAGTCGTACGCCGAGGGCCTGCGCGCCCTGGTCTGCTACACGGCGTCGTGGCAGGACAAGGTCGCGCTCGCCGAGGCGGCGGGCGACGAGAAGGCGGCCAGGATCGCGAAGCGGGTCAACGACCTGCTGCTCCCGCTGGTCAAGGGCGTAGGTTCCGAGCGGGCCTACGGGCTGCTCGGCCACGAGTCGCTGCAGACCTTCGGCGGCTCCGGCTTCCTGCAGGACTACCCGCTCGAGCAGTACGTGCGCGACTCGAAGATCGACACCCTCTACGAGGGCACGACCGCGATCCAGAGCCTCGACCTCGTGTTCCGCAAGATCGTGAAGGACCAGGGCAAGGCGCTGCTCACCGTGGCCGGCGAGATCCAGCAGTTCCTCGAGGCCGAGGGCGGCAACGGCCAGCTCAAGGTCGAGCGGGCGGCGCTGGGCAAGGCCCTGGCCGAGGTGCAGCAGATCCTGGGCATCTTCACCGGCTGGCTCGGCGAGGCGCAGGCGGGCGACCCGCAGGCGCTCTACAAGGTGGGCCTCAACTCGCGGCGCTTCCTGCTCGACCTCGGCGACATCGTGGTCGGCTGGCTGCTGCAGCGGCAGGCCGAGGTGGCCCTCAAGGCGCTCGCGGGCGAGGTGTCGCCGGCGGACAAGGCCTTCTACGAGGGCAAGGTCGCCGCGGCGAAGTTCTTCGCGCACGAGATCCTGCCGCGCGTCGGCGCCGACCGTCGCGTGATCGAGTCGACCGCGCTGGACGCGATGCAGCTTTCCGAGGACGCGTTCTAGGCGTTCTTGGATTTGCAGGGGGAGGGCAATGGCGCCCTCCCCCTTTTGCTATCCGCGTGCGGTGTGCTGGGTGGCCAACGGGGCGGTCCCGACGTCGTGCCAGGTGCCCTTGAAGCGGTGTACGGCTATGCCTGACGTCGGCAGGACGCCGTCCGGCAGCGCCCGGGGTGCGAGGGTGTCGGATAAATCGGAAATAGTGGGATTGTGGCCGATGAGGAGCAGGGTCTCGGTCGCGGCGTCGACGTGCTGTACGAGGTCCAGGGTGTCCTCGGCGGAGCCGACGTAGATGCGATGCTCGTAGATCACCGGGACCGTGTCGGCGAGGCGCAGGTCGGCCAGGGTCTCCCGGGTGCGCACCGCGGTCGAGCACAGCACGGCGTCCGGCGTCAGTCCCTCGCTGCGCAGCCAGTCCCCGGCCGCGGTGGCGTCGCGATGCCCGCGCGGGGCCAGTGGACGCTCGATGTCGGTGTCGTAGTCATCCGGGTTCGCGGCTTTCGCGTGCCGGAGCAGGATGAGCGTGCGCACGGTCATGGAGACAGCCTGCCCGATTGAAGAACGTCGCACGTGGGTAACCCGGGCACAGACGGTTACCCAACAGACAGCCTCGGGAGGTCTTCGATGGGCATCGGCGGAAGCATTCTTCTGATCGTTGTCGGAGCGATCATGACGTTCGGGCTGGACGACACCGATCTCGGGCCGTTCAACCTCGACACGATCGGCTGGATCCTGCAGATTGCCGGGCTCGTCGGCCTGGTCCTGACCCTCTACTTCTGGAACACGCGCCGTCGCGCGGTCCCGCCGCCGCCCCCGGCGGCCGGCACCGCGATCCCGCCGACCGCGGACGAGATCGTCGAGCGGCGCACGCGGCGGTACTAGTTCGCTATTTCGCGTACAACGCGAAGTAGATCGCGATGTGGTGGCAGATCGCCGCGACCAGCGTGCAGGCGTGGAAGAACTCGTGGTGGCCGAAGACGGTCGGCCACGGGTTGGGCTTGCGCAGGGCGTAGAACACGGCGCCGACCGTGTAGAACGCCCCGCCGGCCAGCGTCAGCACCAGTGCGGTCACGCCCCCGGTGTGCAGGATGTCCGGGAGCACGGCGATCGCCACCCATCCCAGCGCGATGTACAGCGGCGCGGAGAGCCATCGCCGCTTGCTCAACCCCGTCGCGAACTTCATGCCCACGCCGAGGACCGCGCCGCTCCAGACCGTCGCCAGGATCGCCACCCGCGTGTTGCCGCTGAGCAGCAGGACGCTGAACGGGGTGTAGGTGCCGGCGATGAACACGAAGATCATCGAGTGGTCGAGCCGGCGCATGATCTTGTACCCGCGCTCCGACCAGACCCGCCGGTGGTACAGCGCGCTCGTGCCGAACAGCGCCACGACCGTGAGACTGTAGATCACGCAGCTGACGAAGGGCGCCCACCCCGGCCGCGCGGCCGCGAGCGAGCACAGCACGATCCCGCACACGACGGCGGCGCCGGCCGCATACGCATGCAGCCAGCCGCGCATGCGCGGCTTGCCGAGGTCGACCGGGCGCAGCCGGGTTTCGGTCTTCACGGTCACGCCCTCCAGGTTACGGTACCGTAGGTTACTCGCAAGTATCTTCCTGACGTCTATCGTGACGGAGTGCAGCTTCGCCCGGTCGGCGCCGACGCGCTCCTCATCGAGGTCGACACCCCGCTGGACTGGTTCGCCGCGCTGGACGCCGAGCGAGCCGCCGGCCGGCTGTCGGTGGTGGACATCGTGCCCGGCGCGCGCACGGTCCTGCTAGACGGGGTGACCGATCCCGCGGCCCTTGCCGCCCGATTGCGCGACTGGTCGATCGATCCTGCAGCGGTACCGCATGAGCCCACCCTCGTCGTGGACGTGATTTTTGACGGGATCGACCTGCCGTTCGTGGCCGCACACACCGGCACGACCGTCGCCTCGGTCGTCGAGGTGCTGACCGGGACCGAGCTGACCGTCGCCTTCTGCGGGTTCGCGCCCGGATTCGCCTATCTGAGCGGGTTGCCCTGGAACGTGCCGCGTCTCGGCACGCCGCGGACCCGGGTGCCCGCCGGGTCGGTCGCCCTGGCCGCGGAGTTCGCCGGCATCTACCCGACCCCGTCGCCGGGCGGCTGGCGGATCGTCGGCCACAGTTCGGCCGAGCTGTTCCGGGTCGACCGCGAGCCGCCCGCGTTGTTCACGCCGGGCCGTACCGTGCGGTTCCGTTCCGCGTGAGCGGCGGGTTGCTGGTCGAGGTCGCCGGGCCGTTGACCACGGTGCAGGACCTGGGGCGCGCCGGTTATGCGCACCTGGGCGTGCCGCGCTCGGGCGCCCTGGACCGCCCGGCGCTGTTGCTGGGCAACCGCCTGGTCGGCAACCCGGCCTCCGCCGCCGGCCTGGAGATCACGCTCGGCCCGTTCGCGGCGGTCGCGCGCCGCCCCGGGACGATCGCCCTGACCGGCGCGGCCGCCCCGCTGCGGGTCGGCGGCCGCCCGGCACCGCTCAACGCCCCCGTGCAGGTTCGGGTCGGCGACCGGATCGAGGTCGGCCGGGCGGTGCTCGGGTTGCGCGCGTACCTGACGATCTCCGGCGGCCTGACCCCGTCGCCGGTCCTGTCGAGCCGCTCGACCGACACGCTGTCCCTGCTCGGCCCGCCGGTGGTGCGAGCGGGCGCCCACCTGCCGCTCGGGCCCGTCGTCGCGTCGCCGGCCGCCGTGGATCTTGCACCGCGCCCCGTGCTGGGCGGCCCGCTCACCCTGCGGATCACCTGGGGCCCCCGAGCCGACCGTTTCGCGGACGCGGAGGCGCTGGTCGGCGGCCCGTACCGGGTCCGGACCGAGAGCAACCGGGTCGGCGCGCGCCTGTCCGGCCCGTCGCTGACCCGCGCGGACGCCGCCGAGCTGCCGAGCGAGGGCATCGTGCTCGGCAGCGTCCAGGTCCCCGCCGACGGCCAGCCGCTGGTGTTCCTGGCCGACCACCCCACGACGGGCGGGTACCCGGTGGTCGCGGTGGTCCATGCCGCCGACCTGCCGCTACTGGCACAGGCTCGCCCCGGCGACGAGGTCCACTTCCGCCCGTAGCCCGCTGTTTGCGATTACCGTTCGATCCCGTGGTGGACTTGAACAGCGACCTGGGCGAGGGCTTCGGCATCTGGCGCCTGGGCGACGACGACGCCCTGCTCACGATCGTCACCAGCGCCAACGTGGCCTGCGGCTTCCACGCCGGCGATCCGTCCACGATGCGCCGCGTCAGTGCCCGCGCCGCGGCCGAGGGCGTCCGGGTCGGCGCCCAGGTGAGCTACCGCGACCTGGCAGGCTTCGGCCGCCGCCGCATCGACGTGCCGGCGGATGAGCTGGCCGACGAGCTGCGGTACCAGATCGGCGCCCTGGCGGCGTTCGGGCCGGTCGCCTACGTGAAGCCACACGGTGCCTTGTACAACACCGCGGCCATCGACGAGTCCCACGCGTCGGCCGTCGTGTCGGCCGCCGCCGCCTTCCCCGCGCCCGCCGATCTCTCACCCCTCGGCGCCGCAGCGGGCGCGTCGACGGGCGCGGGTGCGCCGAGCGTCGGCGGCCGACCGAGCCCTGCCGACTCGTTGAACCCGGCCGACCACGCCGACCCGGCTGGGCGGCGCGGCGAGGGCACGGCCCGGGCCGCGACCGGGCTGGGCGGCACGGGTCCGTCGAGCCCCGCGGGGCTCCCGGTGCTCTGCCAGCCCGGCTCCGTCCTGGCCCGGCTCGCCGCCGAGCGCGGCCTCCGGGTCGTGGCCGAGGGCTTCGTCGACCGCGGGTACCTCCCCGACGGCCGCCTCGTCCCCCGCACCTCGCGGGGCGCGCTCGTCACCGACGTCGGCCAGGTCGTCGTCCGAGCCGTGCGCATGGCCCTCGAAGGCGTCGTCCAGGCCGTTGACGGCACCCTCATCCCGATGCCGGTCGAGTCGCTCTCCGTGCACGGGGACACGCCTGGCGCGGTCGACATGGCGCGGGCGGTGCGCGACGGACTGTTGGTCGCTGGTGTTGCCGTTGAGCCGTTCGTTGACTAGGAAGACGTGCGGACGGAACTCGGCGGCGGGGCGGGCCGCTGATAACCCACCGTAACACGCACCACCAAACAGTTGATCAATGTGGTTACGGAGGGTGAGACTCCGTAACCCAACGTGTCAGGCGTCCATGCCTCGCAGGATCAACGGGAGGCGGGTGGCGCCGTCCGGCTCCACCCTGATCGGCACGCCCCAGTCCTGGCGGGTCAGGTGGCAGGCGGGGAACTCGGCGTCGATGTCGCACGTCGCGGCCTGGGCTACCACCTGCAGTACGCCCGCGGGGACGTCGGGGGACAGGACCAGCGTCCGGCGCAGGGCCGTCGTCACGCCCGAGCCCGAGATGAGCAGCTCCGGCGGGGACGCGGACACCTCCAGCCGCGTCGACGGGCCGAACGACTCGTCCAGCTTCTGGCCCGGTGCGGGCTCGAAGATCAGGTCCAGCTCGATCTCGCCGGGGGAGAGCAGCGTTGGGGGGCGCTCCGTGCGGTGGCGTACGCCCGACACGTCGATGCCGGCCGCCGCCAGAGTGCCGGCGCCGAGGCGGACCAGGCGGTGGGCGCCGGACTCGACGACGATCACGTCGCCCTCGGCCGTCAGGACCAGGTCGCTGGGCTCCTGCAGGCCGTCGACGACCGTGGTCACCTGGCCGGCGGCGATACGGCGGACGGCGCCGTTGTACGTGTCGGCGATCAGGACGCTGCCGTCGGGCAGGGCGAGGACGCCGAGCGGGTGTTGCAGCAGGGCCTGATCCGCGGGGCCGTCGACGTGGCCGAAGTCGAAGAGGCCCTGGCCGGCGGCCGTGTGCATCTCGCCGTCCTCGATCCAACGCACTGCCGAGGACTCGCTGTCGGCGATCCACAGGCGGCGGCCGTCGGGGGAGGTGGACAGGCCGGACGGCTGGGCCATCCAGACCTCGTCCAGGGGGCCGTCCTTGAGGGCCTCGACCGTCGTGCCGGCGTACATGCCGGCCGTGCGCTTCACCGGGTCGAACCACCACAGCTGGTGGATGCCGGCCATCGCCACCACGACCTTGCCGTCGAACCATGCGACGTCCCACGGGGAGGACAGGTCCACGGCCAGGGAGTCGTGCGCCTCGAAGTCGACGGTGCCGCGCCACTGGCTGCCGCTGCCGGCGACCGTGGTGACCTCGCCCGTGGACAGGCGCAGGCCGCGCAGCAGGTGGTTCACCGTGTCGGCCACCACGACGTCGTAGCCGGCGATCTCGGCCGCGTGCGGCGGCAGCAGGCAGAGGCCGCCGGGCTCGGAGAACTCGGGCTCGGTGCCATCCTTGCGGCCGCGGCGGCCGGTGCCGATGCGGCGCACGAGGGTCTCGTTGTCGGCGGCGAGCTCGGCCAGCGACTGGTGCGTGGCGTCGGAGACGAGGAAATGCCCGTCGGGCAGCGCCAAGGCTTTGCTGGGAAAGCGCAAAAGCGTCAAATCCGGATTTGGTACCGCATGAGCCTCGTCCCCGCGCCGCAAAGTTCCCCGCGCCTCGTGGAGGCGGACGAGCTCGTCGACGAGCCGGGCGAGGCCCTCGGCGTGGCCCTCGCCGGCCATGTTCGCCACGACGTAGCCCTCGGGGTCGACGACCGTGAGGGTCGGCCAGGCCTTCGCGGCGTACTGCTGCCACATCAGCATCTCGGGATCATCGAGCACCGGGTGGTCGACCCCGTACCGCTCGACGGCCGCAGCGAGCGCCGCGGCGTCCTTCTCGTGCTCGAACTTCGGGCTGTGTACGCCGATCGTCACCAGCACGTCCGAGTAGCGCTCCTCGAGGGGGCGCAGCTCGTCCAGGACGTGCAGGCAGTTGATGCAGCAGAAGGTCCAGAAGTCGAGCAGCACGATCTTGCCGCGCAGGTCGGACAGGTGTAGGTCCCGGCCGCCCGTGTTGAGCCAGCCGCGGCCGCGCAGTTCCGGGGCGCGGACGCGGGCCTTGAGCAGTGGCGAGTCGGCGGTCACTTCTGGCTCGCCGGGCGGAGGCACAGGACCTGGTCCTTCTGCCCCTTGTGCTGCAGGACGATGAACGGCTGGCTGGCGTCGGAGCAGCTCGACGGCTCGTCGACCTTGGAGACGATCCGGAACGAGTCCTTGTCCGAGCAGCTCGCGCCCTTGGCCCCCTCGCCGTCCTGCTTGACGCAGGAGTTGACCGCGAAGCTCGTGGTGCCGAGGTTGCTGACCTTGACCACGATGGCCGTGCCGGCAACCGCGAGCAGGAACACCGCGACCACGATCGCGAGGCCGACGAGCAGGCCGCGGCGGCTCTTGACCGGCGGCTCGGGCGTGGGCGGGACGTCGCCCTCGATGCCCCGCATCGGCGGCGGGTTGTCGCCGGGCATGGTGACGAGGTCGCTGTACCGCGGCGTGCCCGCTGCCGGGAACGCTCCGGTGGCCTGTGGCGCGGACGTCTGGTACGTCCCGCCGGCCGGCGGCGGCGAAGCCTGGTACAGCCCGGGCCCGCTGACCGGCGCGGACCCCGCGGGCGCGCCGCCGTACGGAGCGTCGAACGGCGACCCACCGGCGGGCGGAACGCTGGTCGGCGGCGTCGCGGTGCCCTGGTATCCGGTGGCCGACGCCGACGCCTGGAAGGTCGCGGGCGGGGGCGGATAGGCGCCGAAGCCCGGCTGTGCCGAGCCCGGCCCGCCCGATCCCGACGCACCGGACACCGGCGGCGGCGCGTACGAACCGGGCGGCGTGGACGAGAACGGCGGCGCGGCCGAACCCGCCGACCCGAACGAGTCCTGCGACCCGTACGAGTCGGACGGGCCGTACGAGTCCTGCGATCCGGCCGGCGACCCGTACGAGTCCTGCGAGCCGTACGAGTCCTGCGAGCCGTACGAGTCCTGCGAGCCGAACGAGGCTGGCGAAGCGAACGAGTCCGGCTGCCCGTAGGTGGCCGCGGAGCCGTAGGAGTCCGGCTGCCCGTAGGAGTCCGACGGCGCCGACGAGGCCGGAGAGCCGTAGGTGGCCGGCGGCGCTGAGGAGACGGGCTGCCCGTAGGTGCCCGGCGGCGTCGACGAGGCCGGAGAGCCGTAGGTGGCCGGCGGCGCTGAGGAGACGGGCTGGCCGTAGGTTTCCGGCGGCGCGGACGAAACCGGCGGCACGGAGGAGACCGGCGGGACGGAGACCTGGGCGCGGGCCTGGTACGTCCGGGGCTGCGGTGCGCTCTCCTGCGGGATCTGCCCGAGGTTCGGCGGCGCTGGCACGCCGGGCGCGCCGGCGCCGGACACCTGGGCCGTCCCGGTCGGCACCTGCGCGGAGCCGGTCGGCACCTGCGCCGAACCGGTGGGGACCTGGGCCGAGCCCGTGGGCAACTGGGCCGAGCCGGTCGGGACCTGCGCGGAACCGGTCGGAACCTGCGCCGAACCGGTCGGAACCCGCGCGGAACCCAGAGGGATCTTGGCGGTGCCGGTCGGCGGCGTCCCCTGGGCGGTGCCGGAGGGAACCTGGGCGCTACCCGTGGGGACCTGGGCGGTGCCGGTCGGTACGCGGGCGGAGCCGGAGACCGGCGCGCTCGAGATCGGGGCGCCGGAGACGGGTGCGCCGGACGATGGGCCGGCCGGCGGGGGCGTGGGGGCCCACGGGCTCGGCTCGGGCCAGGCCGCGGGAGCAGCCGGAGCGGCCGGAGTGGCGGGAGTGGTTGGAGGGGCCGGGGTGAAGCCGGGGAAGCTCCCGGCGGGGCCCGCGGCCGGCGGTGGGGCCTGGCCGAACTGGGTAGGCACCGATGCCTTGCCCGACGCGCCGCCCGCGGAGGGCTGCTGCCCGTACGGGGGCATGCCCGGCGGGACCTGGGGCACGCGCGGCGGGAGCGGGCCGGCCGGTGGGAAGGGGCCGGGGCGCTCGGCCGGCTCGGCGTCCGCGGCGTCGTGCGCGGACGGCGAAGGCTCGGGGATCGACGGCGGCGTGGCTGGCGCCAGCGGCGAAGGTGGGGGTGAGGAGGGGACGGGGACCGAAGCGGTTGCCCGGACGGCCGGGGCCCTGCCGACCGGCGGCGCTGCCGCCGCGCCCTCGTCCGGCTGCTCGGACGGGTGCTGCTGGTCGGACGTCATGCGTGCCTCCTGTTGGTCAGACCCTTGCGACCGTAGTCGACCGGGGAGTGCCATGGCAGAGCCGGTACCGAGGTTCGTCGGTTGGGGATGGCAAACGCCGGCACCGCGCTCAGCAAACCAGGGGTGGGCAAGACATGAGAAATCGGCCGGGACGAAGCGGGCAGGACGTACAAAACCGCCCCGGTCCGGGGGAGGGGACGGACCGGGGCGGTTCGGGAGGCAGGAAGCCCTGAACGGGGGAGGGCTAACTGCGGTTGATCATGGCGTGGAGTTCGTCGCGGAGGGCGGACGACGGGTTCTTGGCGATCGCGCGCTCGATGGCCTCCATGCGGCGGGCGGCGTTGCGGCGGGCCTTGTAGCGCTCGAAGAAGGTGCTCACGGCTGGCTCCCTTGGGGCGGGTGTAAGGACACTTTGGTTTCGCATCCATTACACGCCCGTGAAAAGATCCAAAGCCAGTGAATATGAAGTGATGCGGCACACCAGCCGAAGATTCGTAAGCTCGCAGCTGGGCAAACGCCCTGTTCGTCGGGCATATGACAGTGGCCCCGTGCATCGCACGAGGCCACTGTCGATGAATTGGCCTGCCTACGGGCAAGGCCGGTGCCGCGCTAGCTCCAGGCGAGCGTGGAGCCCTCCGGGTCCTCCAGGTAGGCGCCGACGTCCCGCAGGAACTTCGAGCCGAGCTCGCCGTCGATGATGCGGTGGTCGAAGGACAGGCCCAGAGTCGTCACCTGGCGAATCTTGATCTTGCCCTTGTGCACCCACGGCTGCTCGCGCACGGCGCCGAAGACCAGGATGGCCGACTCGCCGGGCGGGAGGATCGGGGTGCCCGAGTCGACGCCGAAGACGCCGACGCTGGTGATCGTGAACGTGCCGCCGGCCATGTCGGCAGGTGGCGTCTTGCCGTCACGGGCGGTGCCGACCAGCGCAGTCAGGGCGTCGGCGAGCTCGCGGGTGGTGAGCTCCTGCGCGTCCTTGATGTTCGGCACGATCAGGCCCCGCTGGGTGGCGGCCGCGATGCCCAGGTTGACGTAGTGCTTGACGACGATCTCGTCGCCCGCCCACGTCGAGTTGACCATCGGGTGCCGGCGCAGCGCGAGCAGCGCCGCCTTGGCCACCATGAGCAGCGGCGAGACGCGCACGTCCCGCCAGTCGCGGTGTGCCTTGAGCCGCTCGAGGGCCTTCATCGACCGGGTGACGTCGACCGTGAGGAACTCGGTCACGTGCGGCGCGGCGAACGCGCTGGCCACCATGTTCTCGGCGGTCAGCTTGCGCACGCCCTTGACGGGAACGCGTTCCTCGCGCTCGCCCGGCGCCCGGGCCGGGCGCGCCGCGGCGGCCGGAGCCGCTGCAGGGGCCGACTGCGCGGTCAGCACGTCGTCGCGGGTGATCGAGCCGTTGGGGCCGCTGCCCTCGATGCCGACCAGGTCGACGCCGAGGTCGCGGGCGAGCTTGCGGACCGGCGGCTTGGCGAGGACGGCCCCGTTGCGAGCCGGTGCCGGGGGCGTCACCGTGCGGGCCGCGGGCGCGGCCGGAGCGGTGGGGGCGGGTGCCGGTGGGGGTACCGCAGCAGGCTCTTGAACCGGCGCGGACGCCGACGACCGCGGGCGGCGCTTGGCCACCGCGGTCTTGGGGCCGTAACCCACCAGGACGGCGGTGCGGCCGCCCGGAGCGGGACCGCCGATCAGGCCGGGCTCCACCGGCGCGTCCCCGGCCACCTCGACAGCGGCGAGCGACGCGGCCGACGGCGCGGGCAGGTCGCCGGCGCCGGGGTCGGTGTCGATCGCGATGATCGGCTGGCCGACCTCGACCGTCGAGCCCTCGGGGTGGAAGATCCGGCTGACCTTGCCGGCCCACTTCGCGGGGATCTCGACGGCCGCCTTCGCGGTCTCCACCTCGACGATGGGCTGGTTGAGGACGATCGTGTCGCCCTCGTGCACGAGCCACTTGAGGATCTCGCCCTCGGTGAGGCCCTCGCCGAGGTCGGGCAGGTTGAACTCTTTGACCCTGGTCATCCGTCTTCCCCTCAGAACCCGAACGAGCGGTCGACGGCGTCGAGCACCCGGTCCAGGTCCGGCAGGTACTCCTCCTCCAGGCGGGCGGCCGGGTACGGCGTGTCGAAGCCGGTGACGCGCAGGACCGGGGCCTCGAGGGAGTAGAAGCACTCCTCGGTGACCCGGGCCGCGATCTCGGCGCCGAGGCCGAGGTTGCCGGGGGCCTCGTGCACGACGATCGCGTGGCCGGTGCGGCGCACCGACTCGTACACGGGCGCCATGTCCAGCGGCGACAGCGTGCGCAGGTCGATGACCTCCAGCGAGCGGCCGTCCTCCTCCGCCGCGGTGGCGGCGTCGAGGGCGGTGCGCACCATCGGGCCGTAGGCGAGCACGGTCACGTCGTTGCCGGGGCGGGCGACCCGCGCGGCGTGCAGCGGCAGGCTCGCGCTGTCGACGTTGACCTGGCCCTTCTCCCAGTAGCGGCGCTTGGGCTCCAGGAAGATGATCGGATCGTCGGACTCGATCGACTGCTGGATCATCCAGTACGCGTCGTCGGGGTTGGCGCAGGAGACGACCTTGAGGCCGGCGGTGTGCGCGAAGTAGGCCTCCGGCGACTCCGAGTGGTGCTCGACCGCGCCGATGCCGCCGCCGAACGGGATCCGGATGACGATCGGCAGGCTGACCTTGCCCTGCGAGCGGTAATGCAGCTTCGCGACCTGCGACACGATCTGGTCGTAGGCGGGGTAGACGAAGCCGTCGAACTGGATCTCGCAGACCGGGCGGTAGCCGCGGATGGCGAGGCCGACCGCGGTGCCGACGATGCCGGACTCGGCCAGCGGGGTGTCGATGACCCGCTCGTCGCCGAAGTCCTTCTGCAGCCCGTCGGTGATGCGGAAGACGCCGCCGAGCTTGCCGACGTCCTCGCCCATGATCAGGACCTTGGGGTCGCGCTCCATCGCACGGCGCAGACCGGTGTTGAGCGCCTTGCCGAGGGTCAGGTTCTCCGCGGTCATCAGTGCCCACTCCCCTCGAACGACGCAAGGTACTTGGCGAACTGTTCCTTCTGCTGTGCCAGCTCGGGGGAGCCGTGCGGGTACACGTGGTCGAACAGCGTCAGGGGGTCGGGGTTGGGCATGTTGAGCACCCGCTCGCGCAGGCCGACGGCGGCCACGCGGGCCTCCTCGTCGATGGCGTCGAAGTAGCCGTCCTTCGCCATGCCCTGCTTGGTCAGGAACGCGCGGAGCCGCTTGATCGGGTCCTTGGCCTGCCAGGCCTCGACCTCGCTGGCGATGCGGTAGCGGCTCGGGTCGTCGGAGGTGGTGTGCGCGCCCATGCGGTACGTGTACGCCTCGATGAACGACGGGCCCTGGCCGTGCCGCGCGTCGTCGAGCGCCTTGCGGGTCACCGCGTAGCAGGCGAGCACGTCGTTGCCGTCGACGCGCAGGCCGGGAAAACCGAAACCGCTTGCCCGGTGGTACAGCGGGACGCGCGTCTGGCGCTCCAGCGGCTCGGAGATCGCGTACTGGTTGTTCTGGCAGAAGAACACGAGCGGGGCGTTGAAGACCGACGCCCAGATGAAGGCCTCGTTGACGTCGCCCTGGCTGGTGGCGCCGTCGCCGAAGTAGGCGATGACGGCCTCGCCGTCGTCGGAGCCGACCTTGCCGTCCTTGGCGATGCCCATCGCGTATCCGGTCGCGTGCAGCGTCTGGGCGCCGATCACGATCGTGTACATGTTGAACTTGAACTCGTTCGGGTCCCAGGCGCCCTGGTCGACACCGCGGAACAGGCTGAGCGGCATGATCGGGTCGATGCCGCGGCAGTACAGAACGCCGTGTTCGCGGTACGTCGGGAAGGCCATGTCCTGCGCCCGCAGCGCCCGGCCGGAGCCCACCTGGGCCGCCTCCTGACCGAGCAGGCTCGCCCAGATGCCCAGCTCGCCCTGGCGCTGCAAGGCGGTCGCCTCGGCGTCGAGCTTCCGGACCACGACGAGGTCGTGGTACAGCGAGCGGTACTCCTCGTCGGTGAAGTCGACCGCGTAGTCGGGGTGTTCGACCCGGTCGCCCTCGGGGGTGAGCAGCTGCACGAACGCGGGTTCAGGCACGGCCCGTGTCGTGTGCGCCCGGGCCTTGACTTCGCCCTTCGCCATCCGTTTCTCCCTGTCGTCTCTCGCGTCGGCAGCGGGGGTGACCCTGCCGCGCAGCGGGGGTGGCTGCTACGCGGCAACCCGGTGGGGTCGGCGCGTCGCGGTTGGGCATGACGGTGATCATGCCCGGGAGCCGGCCCCGGGCTCTGCCTCGCAGGGTATGCGGAGGCTACGGCCCCGTTGCCGGTGTGTGTCCAGCATCGCAGAAGGCGTGTGGATCGACACCATGGAGTCGGGCCGCACCGGCGGACTAATCCGCAAAAATCCCCCCAGGTCGGGCGGATCGTTTCGCGGTTACGTGGCGTTGGTCCGTTTGTCTCGACCTATTGGAGTCCCGTTCTCCTCCGGCGTGCGCCACCACCGCCCGTTCTCACCCGACCGGCGGCCACCGCTCATCTCCGCGCCGCATCCTTCGGGTCCGACCGATCGGCAACGCCGCGGCAGTGGTATCCATCCGGGTCGGTCGATCAGGCATTTTCCGGTCGGCCGATTCGGCGGCCGGGGACTACCGTCCGGCGCGCGTGTTGGAGTTGCGCGTCACGACCGCCCATGCCGTCGAGTACGGCTTGCAGGGCCACTGCGCGCACCCGGCCGCGCAGCCGCCGCCGTGGCCGGGCACGGGCTGGTGCCGCTCGACGCGCCGGCGCGCGTCCGTCACCGCGTGGTCGTAGATCACCGCCATTTGATACCCCTCAGAACCCCTGGACCGCCGGTGCGGTCCAGAGCAGGCGCGCGTCGTAGAGCTGCTGCGCCGTGGCCAGTGCGGCTTCGGCCGACCGGAACACGGCGATCTCGGTCTTGCCGTTGCCGAGGCGCCAGGTGAGGACGGCCTGATCGGGCAGCTCGTGCCCCCAGGCGACGACCTGTGGATGGTCGTCGTCGAGTGGATCGGCGACAATGCCGAAGAGTCGTGGTGCGCCTTCGAGCAGGAGCGTGTCGTCCTCGAACACCACGGATCTCCCTCCGGCGAGGAGCGATCTGACACATCCAGAATGCACGTGCACGTTTCGCGCGGCAATACGGCAAGTCAAAGTTGAGTAGAGCAAGGCAATCGCTCAGACGCTGCGACGCTTGCGCGTCAACCCGGTAACGGACACACTCGTGCTGAGTAATGGAGGTGACCGTTGTCTACCCCCCACAGCCCCACGTTCCCCCGATTTCAGTTGGGCAAGCAACTGAGAGAGCTGCGCGAGCGTGCGCGACTCACCACCGAGGACGTCGGGCTGCAGCTGGACTGCTCACCCAGCACCATCAGCCGGATGGAGGGCGGCAAGGTCGGAGTCCGGCGCAGCACGCTGGAGCGCCTCCTCCAGATTTACGACGTTCATGATCCGGAACAGATCGATACATTGGTCGTCCTCGCCAGGGAGGGCAAGACGCGGGGCTGGTTCGCCCGCTACGGCGATCTGCCGGCGAGTTACTCACGGTTCATCGGGCTGGAGTCCAGCGCGATCGAGATCCGCAACTACGAGGCGCTGGTCGTGCCTGGGATGTTGCAGACCGAGGAGTACACGCGCGCGCTGCTCGCCGCCTCACCCGGAGAGTCCGAGGACGCGGTCGAGGCGCACGTCAAGGCCCGCCGCGAGCGGCAGGTGCTCCTCAACCGCGCGGATCAGCCACCCCTGCACTTCATCGCGGTCCTCGACGAGAGCGTGATCCGGCGCCTCATCGGCGGGCCCGATGTCATGCGGTCGCAGCTCAAGCGCCTGGGCGAGTCGGCCAGGTCGAGAAACGTGACGGTCCAGATCCTGCCCTTCTCCGGAGGGGCATATGCCGGCATGGCTGGGTCGTTCTCGATTCTCAAGTTCGATGGTGCACCAAGCGTCGTCTATGCCGAGGCAATGACTGGCGACATCTATCCTGCCGCCGATGATGTCCAGCGCTATCACGACGTGTTCGAAAATCTGCGAGCCGCCGCGCTCAGCCCACTGGAATCGATCAAGGTGATCGAGGAAGCCGCGAACTGAGCACGGCCCCGACCCCGAAGGAGTGCGCAGAATGGCTGCGCTGAACGAGGAGTGGCACAAGCCCACCCGCAGCGGTAACAACGGAGCATGCGTCCAGGCGCGGCTCGTCGACGGCGTCATCGAGGTCCGCAACTCGAACGCACCGGACGCGGGTCTGGTGCGCTTCACCCGCGTCGAGTGGGAGACCTTCATCGCCGCGGTCGACGAGGACGGCGAATTCCGCCTGCCGTAGTTTTGATAAACAAGATCCAGCTTGGAAAACAGCGAAGGGACGGCCCCGACCGGCCGTCCCTTCGTCGTAGCTGCGAGCCGATTCCGATGTTAACCCGCGTTCGGATTCGGTCGGTACATGAAGGTCTTTACTAGCGCGCTGCAGCAAAAGTTGCGAATCGGGCCAGGTGGCAATCCTGCGATGTGGGTGTCGTAACGGGGCCCGGCGGAGTAACTATGAGTTATGACCACACAGGTGACGCCGGCCGCGCAGGTGTCGGCCCTCACGATCCGGGCGTACCGCCCGACCGACCATCGAGAGTGCCGCCAGCTGTGGGCGGAGCTCACCACGGCCGACGCCGGGCTCTACGGCGCGACGTCCGAGGACGACTCGGGCGCCGCGTTCGAGGAGTACCTCACGCGCCTCGACCTGTCCGGAATGTGGGTGGCCTCGGACGCCGGCGGCGCCGTGGTCGGCATGGTGGGCCTGCTGCTCGACGGCCGTGGCGGCCAGGTGGAGCCGCTGGTCGTCGCGTCCGCGCGGCGCGGCGAGGGCATCGGGCGCGCGCTGCTGGCGCACGTGGCCGACCAGGCCCGCCGAAGAGGGCTGGGGCAGCTGAGCATCTCGCCGGCGGCCCGCAACCTGGACGCCATCCGCTGCCTGCACGCCGCCGGCTACGACGCGCTCGCCCGGGTGACCCTCGCGATCGACCTCGACCGCAAGGGCTCGGCCTTCGAAGACGGCATCGACCTACACGATCTGCGCTTCCGTTACTGACTTATCCACAGGGCCTGCGGGGTTATCCACAGCCGAAAACCGCTCATTCACGCGCGGCCCGGCCCGGGCGAGGCTCGATGCATGGCTTCCCGAATGCGCCTGCGCGGCCCCGCCGAGCTCCTCTCCGCCATGCCCTACCTCATGGGGTTCCACCCGACCGACAGCCTCGTCGCCCTCGGCCTGCGCGGCAGCGGCCTGCACGTGCAGCTGCGCGGCGACCTGCCCGGCGACCTGCCCGGCGACCGAGACGCCGGCGAGGTGCTGGCCGAGCACTACGCCGGGCTGTTCAGCCGCAACGGCATCGACGGCGCCCTGCTGATCGGCTACGGGCCGCCCGGCCGCGCCGAGCCGTTCCTGCGCGCGGTGGCCGCCGCGCTCGAGCGATCCGGCATCGCGCTGCTGGACATGCTGCGCACGCACGAGGGGCGCTACTGGTCGCTGCTGTGCGCCGCGCCCGGCTGCTGCCCGCCGGAGGGCCGCGCGTTCGACCCCACCACCTCGCTCGTCGCCGCCGAGGCCACGCTCGCCGGCCTGGTCGCGCTGCCCGACCGCGCCGCCGTGGCGGCCGCCTTCGCCGGACCGCACGGCCCGGCGCTCGATGCGATGGAGGAGGCCGGCAACCGGGCCAACCTGCGCGTGCTGCGCCTCGTCGCGGGCCGTGACGCCGCCGCGATCCGGGCGCTGCTCGCCGGCGCGGGCCGGGCCGCGCT
This sequence comes from Dactylosporangium darangshiense, assembly GCF_039537565.1. NCBI lineage: Bacteria > Bacillati > Actinomycetota > Actinomycetes > Micromonosporales > Micromonosporaceae > Dactylosporangium > Dactylosporangium darangshiense. Next base: position 423,583 of record NZ_BAABAT010000001.1, on the reverse strand, counting down.
CGACCTGGCGCTCGCCCGATACGGGGAGGGCGGCCGGCTCACCGACGACGAGGTGGCCTGGCTGCAGGTGCTGCTGCACGTCGTGACGTTCCGGGACCGGGCCTGGGAGCGCCTCGACCGGGACGTGCGCCGCGCCGGCCACCTCGGGGAGGCGCACCGGCGGCTGTGGACCGACCTGGTGCGCCGCTGCGAGCCGGCGTCGGTGGCGCCGGCGGCGACGCTGTTGTCGTACCTGAGCTGGCGGGCCGGCAACGGGCTGCACGCGTCCCTCGCACTCGACCGGGCGCTGGACGCCGACCCGGACTACTCGGCGGCCGGCCTCATGGCGGAAATCCTCGGTCGCGGCCTGTCGCCGGGCCAGGTGCCGCCGATCGCGCCGACCCGCCGGCGGCGACGCCCGCCGGGCCGGCCGCGACGGTCCGTCGACCGCCCGCGGCGCGGCCCGATGCGCCATGCCGAGCCGGGGAAGGGCCGCGTCACCGAGCCGGCGAAGGGTCGCGCCATCGAGCTGGGAAAGGGCCGCGTCAGCGAGCCGGGGAAAGGCGAGCCTCGCGGTGAGGCCCGGCCTGATCGGGCGGTATCCCCAGGACGCGATGAGCGCCGGCGTAGACGTTGAAGGTCGGGCCGCGCAGGAAGCCGATGAGGGTGAGGCCGGCCTCCGCGGCCAGGTCGACGGCGAGGGTGCTCGGCGCGGAGACGGCGGCGAGCACCGGCAGGCCGGCCATCCAGGCCTTCTGGCACAGCTCGAAGCTGGCCCGGCCGCTCACCATGAGCACGTGGCCGGCCAGGGGCAGGCGCTCCTGGCGCACCGCCCAGCCGACGACCTTGTCGACGGCGTTGTGACGCCCGACGTCCTCGCGCAGGCAGAGGAGCTCGCCGCCGGGCGTGAACAGGCCGGCGGCGTGCAGCCCGCCCGTGGTCTCGAAGGCGCGCTGCCGGCGACGCAGGGCGTCCGGGAGCAAGGCCAGCACGGCGGGCTCGACGGTGACCGGGTCGGCGGCGACGTCGAACGCCGAGCGGGTGCGCACGGCCTCGATGCTCGCCTTGCCGCATACGCCGCAGGAGGAGGTGGTGTAGAAGTTCCGGGCCGCCTGCTGGGCCTCGGGCGCCGGGACGCCGGCCGCCAGGCGGACGTCGACCACGTTGTACGAGTTGGGCTCCTCGTCGCCGGCGCACAGCTTGGCCGTGACCACGTCGGCGGCGCTGTGGATCACGCCCTCGGTGAGCAGGAAACCGATGGCCAGGTCGAGGTCGTCGCCGGGCGTGCGCATGGTGACCGCGAGGGGGCTGCCGCCGACGCGGATCTCGAGGGGCTCCTCGGCGGCGAGCGTGTCCGGACCCACCCGCGTCTCGACCGCGAACGCGTCGGTCCGGGACGTGTCCGGTATTTCGGCGGGTTTGGGCGTCATGGCAACGCGGACAATGGTGCGGCGCTGCGTGACGCGGCCCATGGTTGTACCTCTCTGCCGGAGCGTGTCGACGTTCTTGCTCGACGGTAGGTTCTGCATGTGCGTGACGGCCACCCGGAGCTCGGACCGATGCGTCTCGCGGCAGTGGTCCTCGCCGGCGGGCAGGCTCGGCGGCTCGGTGGGCGCGACAAACCGATGGTGGCGGTTGGTGGCGTGCCGATGGTGCGCAGCGTGCTCGCCGCGGCCGCCGGCGCCGGTGCCGCACCGCTCGTCGTGGTCGGGCCGGGCCGGGACGGGCTGCCGGGCGGCGTCAGGGTCGTGCGGGAGGAGCCGCCGGGCGGCGGGCCGGTCGCGGCCGCCGCGGCCGGGCTCGAGGCCGTCGGGCGCTCGGCCGATGTGGTGGCGCTGCTGGCGGCCGACCTGCCGTGGGTCACCGCGGAGGCGATCGGGCTGCTCACCGACGCGCTGGTCGAGGGCGATCGGGCGCGCGACGGTGCCGTGTTCGTCGATGATGGCGGGCGGCGGCAGTGGTTGTGCGGGGTCTGGCGCATCGAGGCGCTGGCCGCAAACATCCGGCAGCTCGCGAGCGTCGACGGGGTCTCGCTGCGCGCGCTGACCGCCGGGCTGGACGTCGCCGAGGTGCGGTGGGGCCGGGAGCGGCCGCCGTACTTCGACTGCGACACCGAGGAGGATCTGCGCAAGGTGGTCGACGAGTGAACGAGAACGTGCTGGAGCGGTGGCTCGACGAGGCCGCCGAGGCGCTCGGGGTGGAGGCGCCCGACGCGGCGCTGCGAGCCGCCGTGCTGGACCTCGCGCGGGACGTGGCGCACAACGTCGCCCGGCCGGGGGCGCCGCTGACCGCCTTCCTGCTCGGGGTGGCGGTGGGGCGCGGCGCGGACCCGCAGCGTACGGGGGAGGCGCTGCGCCGGCTGGCTACCCGGTCCGAGTGAGCGATCGACTCTGGATAGGGTGAGGGTTGGGGGACAGGGAGGCGATCATGGCTGGTGACCCGGACGAGGCCGCGGCGTTCGAGAGTGCGCTGTTCGACGACGAGGAGCCCGTGGGAGGCGACCTCAAGGCGAAGGTCGCCGAGGCCTGGCGCGACTTCGCGCTCCACCTCGTCGACGCCCTGCGCGGCCTCGACAGCGGCACCACGCTCGACGTGACGCTCGACCCGACGGCGTCCGGGACCGGCGACGCCGTGTATTCGATCCAGGTGACCGGCGAGGACGACGACCAGCTCGCGGCGACGGCGGTGAGCAACGCGGACCTGCCGGCGGCCTATCGGCTGGACAGGAGCGTCATCGCGGAGATCGTGGCGCTGGGCTGGTCGCCGCCGGGGGTCGTGCCGGGCTCGGGTGAGTCGTTCGGGCTGCGGGTCGGCAAGGCCGAGGCGCCGCAGCTGAGCCGGCTGATCATGCGCACGCTGCGGGACATCTACGGCGCGCCGCACCCGGCCTTCCTGACCTACCTGGCGCACGACGCCGAGGGGCGGGTCGCGGCCGTGCCGGCGCTCGGGGTGGCGCGCTCGCTCTCCTCGATCGTCGACGCCGACGGCGACGGGGTCGTCGACGTGGTCCGGTCGGGGGCCGGCAGCCTTGCCGAGCTCAACGAGCAGACCGACGGCCTGCCGCTGTACGACAAGGTGACCACGGTCGTCGCCCGGCTCATGAAGACGACGCCGGAGGAACTGCCCATCGACCCCGACGGGGACATCGGCATCCGGTCCGGCTCGGCGATGGTCTTCGTGCGGGTGCGCGACAACCCGCCGCTGGTCGACGTGTTCTCGCCGATCCTCACCGAGATCGAGCCGACCGAGCGGCTGTATGTGAAGCTCTCCGAGCTCACCAACCGCATGCCGATCGGCCGGCTGTACTGCACGAACGACACCGTGTGGGCCAGCGTCCCGGTGTTCGGGCGCGACTTTCAGGCCACCCACCTCATGCTCGCCGTGCAGGTGATGACCGGGCTCGCGGACGAGCTGGACGACCGGCTGCACGGCGAGTTCGGCGGCAAGCGCTTCTTCGGCGAGGGCGACAAGCCGAAGCCGGCCATCGCCGGCGAGAGCGAGCGCACCGGGATGTACCTCTAGGCGGAAGGCAACGACAGCCAGGCCTGCTGCGCCAGCGTCGCCATGTCGTTGGCCTGCAGGCCGGTCTGCGACAGCGTCCACAGGGTGCCGCCGATGACGAGCGAGCGCTCGATCATCACGTAGCGGGCCGTCGGATGCGTGATGACGCCCGTCTTCGCGATGGCCTTGTCGCTCACCGAGAGCACGAGCGCGCTCGCGGCCGAGTCCGGCTGGTTGCGCGAGGTCTGCGGCAGCACGAGCAGGCCCGTCGCCGGCCAGTAGAGGAACGCGTGCGGGTCGAACTCGGCCGCCGACGTGGCGCCGGGGACCTGGAACTGGGCCAGGCGGGCCGGCGCGGCCATGTTGTGCACGTCGAACAGCGACACCTGCAGGCCTTGCACGCGGCCCTTCTCGTTGGCCTCCTGCCCGACGCCGATGAGGCGGCCGTCGCCGGCCGGGTGCAGGTACGCCGAGTAGCCCGTGATCTTCAGCTCCCCGACGGCGCGGGGCGCGGCCGGGTCGGACAGGTCCAGCGTGTACAGCGGATCGGTCTGGCGGAACGTCACGACGTAGCCGGCGGTGCCGACGAAGCGCACCGAGTAGATCCTCTCGCCCTTGCCCAGCCCGCCGACGTGACCGCTCTCGGCGAGCGCGCCGCCGCGCTGCTCGAGCACGTAGACGGTCGAGGCGTCGTTCGCGGTCGTGGCCACGCGCAGTCGCCCGTCCCACTCCGACATGGAGTACTGGTTGAGCAGCCAGCCCGGCACCTCGCCGGCGGCGACGTAGCGCGGGCGGGCGGCGCCGGCGACCGTGAACTTGAACAGCTGGGTGCGCTGCGGGACGGCCACCACGGCGTCGGCGGCGACGCCGCGCTTCGCCATCGGCATGTACGTGCGCCAGCGCTGGTCGTTGGCGACGTAGAGGCTCGGGCCGTTGGCGTAGACGATGCCGCCGTCGGCCGCGATCGTGACCGGGTCGCCGAGCCCGAGCGCGGGCGCGGCGAGGTCGAACGTGGTGATCGTGAGCATGGAGGTGCCCGAGTACGAGTCCGGCAGGCTCACCGCGCCGCAGTCGACCCGGCCCTCGGTGCGCTTGCCGGTCGCGTCGACCGCGGCCCACTGGGGCAGCCACGACTCGACCGGCGCGCCGGCGACGGTGGCGCGGTTGGCGGCGAGCCGGGCGTCGTCGTCGGCGATCTTCGACTGGTCGGAGAAGTTCTGGGCGGGGAAGTCGATGCGCGGCGAGGAGCGCACGACGATCCGGGCGACCGAGCCGACCTGGCGCGCGTCGACCAGGGAGCCGCCGATGTTGAACGTGCCTACGACCTTCGGCGGGCCGGCGAGGTCGACGAGGGTGAACTCCGCGCCGCTGTGCTCCGGGTCGGTGTAGTCGTAGCCGAGCACGAGCGCGCGGTCGCCGGACAGCAGCAGCTGCGACGCCGAGGCGGCGCGCTTGCCGCCGTTGCCGTCGGAGCCGATCCGCAGGGTGCCGGTGACCTTGCGCGCCGCGGCGTCGACGACGGTGAGCACGCCGGCGCCGGTGAGGGTCACGATCCGCTTGCCGTCGGTCTTGACCATGTCGGGCTCGTCGACGTTGGCCTCGTGGGTGTTGGTGCCGGAGTACGCCTGGTCGGCGCCGGCCTGCGCCTTCGCCGCGCCGGGCATCGCCTCCGGCGCGCTGGCCGCGCGCGCGTCGCCGGCGGCGTTCAGCGCCCGCATGTCGCCGGGCATGCCGGCGAGGCCCCACGGGGTGACCGCCTCCTGCGTGGCCTTGCGCAGGCCCGCGACCAGGTCGGCGCACGAGTCGTAGGCGACCAGCCGCAGCGCCGGCGCCGGGGCGGGCGCATCCGCGGACGCGGCGGTGGACGAGGAGGGGCCTCTGCTCGCAGTACACCCGGCAAGCAGCAACAGGACGGCACCCAGCGTAACGGCGGCACGCTTCATGGCATTAGGACGGCGGCGGGGCCGCACCGGTTCCCGGGTCCTCCATCATCCTCGGCGCGAGGGTCTCCACCAGCCGCGACAGCACGATCATGCTGCGCGTCGAGGTCACGAACGGCTCGCCGCGCAGCCGCTCGAGGGCCTCCTCGAGCCCGGCCATGTCCATCGCGCGCAGGTGCACGAGCGCGTCGGCCTCGCCCGAGATCGTGTACGCCCCGACGACCGCCGGGTGGCGCTTGGCCGCGGCCCGGATCTGCTGCGGCGACGTGCGACCAGTGCAGAAGAGCTCGACGAACGCCTCCGTGGTCCAGCCGACCGCGCCCGGGTCGATGAGCGCCGTATAGCCGCGTATCACTCCGCTGGATCGGAGCCGGTCGACGCGTCGCTTCACGGCCGGTGCCGACAGCGCGACCCGCTCACCGATCTCCGCATACGATGAACGGGCGTCTTCCTGCAGCAACGCAATGATTCGCTGGTCGATCGGGTCGAGGCGCAACGAATCCCTCCTCGAAAGCAACTTTTCTCGCTGTTTTGTGTACCACAGGCTATCTACCGTTTGATCTCGTGACGCGGTCGTACCTGATGTCGCCACCCGAACACTTCGTGGTGGAGTACGCGATCAATCCCTGGATGGACACCACTGCTCCGGTCGACACCGAACTCGCCGTCAAGCAGTGGGAGGGCCTGCGCGAGACGTTTGTCCGCCTCGGCCACGAGGTCCACGTGCTGATGCCGGAGATCGGCCTGCCGGACATGGTGTACGCGGCCAACGGCGCCTTCTCCGTCGACGGCGTCGTCTACGGCGCACGGTTCAAGTACCCGCAGCGCACGGCCGAGGCCGCGGCGCACCGGCGCTTCTACGACACGATCGGCTGGCGCTACGTCACGCCGTCGCAGACCAACGAGGGCGAGGGCGACTTCACGTACCTGCCCGCCGCGCTCGGCGGCCTGGTGCTCGCCGGGCACGGCTTCCGCACCGAGGTGGCCGCGCACGCGGAGGCCCAGGAGGCGCTCGGCCGGCCGGTGATCTCGCTGCGCCTGGTCGACCCGCGCTTCTACCACCTCGACGTGGCGCTGGCGCCGCTGGACGACGAGAACGTCGTGTACTACCCGGGCGCCTTCTCCGAGGCGTCGCGCTCGGTGCTCGCGCAGCTGTTCCCGGCCGCGATCCTGGCCACGGAGGAGGACGCGCTCGCGTTCGGCCTCAACCTCGTCTCCGACGGGCGCAACGTGGTGCTCAACAGCGAGGCCACGACGCTCGCGGCGCGACTGCGGGAGGCCGGCTACACACCGGTACCGGTGGAGCTGTCGGAACTCAAGAAGGGCGGCGGCAGCATCAAGTGCTGCGTCGCCGAGCTGCGGCGATAAGCCCGGCTCCGACCGGGCTCATCGCCGACTCCTCATGTCGATTGGACCAGGATCCACTTTGCCGTGAACTGGGCCGGCGCCGTCGGGGTAGCACCGGCGGCGACCGGCGCGGTGCCGGCCACGGCCACCTGGGCCCCGGCCTTCAGGGCGCCCGGCTGCAGGGTGTGCCGCTTGTCGTACACGCGGACGTTGTTCGTCAGTGTCCAGGTGCGCGAGTAGCCGTCGGTCGACAAGACCGTCAGCGACGTGGGCGTCAGCTTCGTCGCCTCGCCACGCTGCATCGCGACCCGGATCGGCCCCTTCGTGGTCTGCACCAGTCCCTCGCCGTGCAGGACGCCGGAGAGCATGTCATGTCCGGCCGGCGCCGAGCTCGTGGTTTCGGGGGGCGTCGGCGTGGGGGTGGGCTGAGCGGCCGCCGCGGTCGGGGGCAGGCCGCCGGCAACCACAATGACCGCCGCGCCGCAGAGCAGGCCTATCCGCGAGCGTCTCATCGGGGTACCTCCTCGGAATCGGGCTAACTCTCTCCCTACCGCGGATCTCTCGCCGCAAACCTGACATAAGGGGTGCCGAGCGCGCGGAAGGCGTCGCCGGGGCGCTCATGGCCGTCGGTGGAGTGACCGAGCGCGTCTGCCGGGTCCTGGCACATGAGCACGTGCGAGGCCTGCGCGCCCAGCGCCGCCAGCGGCCAGAAGAGCAGGTGTACCAGCAGGCCCAGGACCTTGATGGCGATCACGTCGCCGACGCCGTGGCCGGTGTACTCGTGGCGGTACCAGCTGCGGACCAGGCTCCAGTAGGGCTGCTTGTCGACCTGGACCCCGTCACGGTCGAGGACCGGGCCGTGCTCGTATCCGACGCCGCGCAAGATGACCGCGATCGCCTTGAGGTTGAGCAGCCGTCGCACCGGCATCGACAGGACCGTGGCGACGCCGCCGAGCCACCAGCCCGGCTGGTCGAGCCGGGTCAGCGCCAGGAACAGTGCGACGTGCAGCACGGCGAGCGGCACGCCGACCCACCGCAGCGCGACCCCCTGGGTGAAGACACCCACCGGATCGGCGCCCACCCGGCGCAGGCGCTGCCAGAACAGCACCTGGACGAGCAGGATGCCCAGCGACGCACCCGCGCCGCCGAGCCCCAGGACCACCCACCAGGTATGCATAGACATGCATCATGACACGGTGCGCAACGGGAATGTCACCGTGAATCGGGCGCCGCCCTCCGCAGCGTGGCCGGCGTCGATGCGTGCGCCCAGCCGGCGTGACAGGCGGGCGGCCAGCGCCAGCCCGAGGCCGCTGCCGACCTTGCGGATGCCCTGGTACCGCCGCGACAGTGCGCCCCGCTCGAACGCCACCGCGAGGTCCTCGTCGGTGAAGCCCGGGCCGCCGTCGCGCACCTCGAGCCATGCCGCGGACGGGCTCGTGTAAAGAGCCAAGACCAGAGGAGCCTGCGCCGGTACCACCCGAAGCGCGTTCTCCAGCAGCCCGTCGATGATCTGCCGGATCCGCCCGGGGTCCGTGACCACGGGGACCGCGAACGGCGGCAGCTCGGTGCGCAGCAGCAGCCCCGCCGACGCGACGCGCCCGCCCCACGCCTCCGCGGTCGTGGCGAGCAGAGAACAGAGGTCCACCTCGACCATCTCGATCGGCAGGTCCGCGGCCTCGAGCCGGGCGAGCACCAGCAGGTCGGCGATGAGCCGGTCGAGGCGCTCGGCCTCGTCGAGCACCGTCCGCCCGGCCCGCTGCACCCCGTCCTCGCCGACCACGCCGTCGGCGAGCGCCTCGGCGTACCCGCGGATCGTGGTCAGCGGCGTGCGCAGCTCGTGCGAGACCGACAACAGGAACTCCCGCTCCCGCCCCTCGCTCGTGGCCAGCGCCGCGGTCAGCGCGTTGACCGCGTGCGCGAGCTCGGCGACCTCGGCCGGCCCGTCCGGCGACAGCGTGACGGTGCGGTCCCCGGCGCTGAGCCGCTTCGCGGCCGCGGCGACCGTCCTGATCGGCCGCGAGATCCGCCGCGCCAGCAGCGGACCGGCGATGAGCCCGGCGGCCAGGCCCGCCAGCAGCGCGATCCACAGCTGCCCGAAGAACCGCGCGAGCGTGCCGGTCGGCGGCGGCTCGGTCACCACGAAGCCGTTGCCGTCCTTGCCGATCGCGCGCCCGACGAGCAGCCGGACGCGCCCGTCCACGAGCCCGCGGTGCGCCTTGACCGGCTGCCCGTTGGCGATCGCCTTGACCGCCGAGGGCGGCAGGCCGGCACGGTCGGGCTGGCCGGCGCGGATGAGGTACACGTCGATGTTCTTCGCCGCGAGCTGCTTGACGACCGCCTCCTCGTCGGCGGGGTTGCGCGCGGTGGCGAGCTTCGGGCGCAGCAGCACGGTCAGCAGTGTGGCGTCGTCCTCGAGCCGCTGCTGCGCGGCCGTGTTGTCGCGGGTCAGCGCGAGCGGGGCACCCACCGCGGCGGTGACCACCACCGACATCACCGCGACGACGCAGGTGACGAGCGCGGTGCGGGCGGCCAGCGAGCTAAGCATCGGCGGTGTACCCGACCCCGCGCACGGTCCGGATCACCGCGGCGGCGTCGCCCAGCTTGCCGCGCACCTGGGCGACGTGGACGTCCACGGTGCGGGTGCCGCTGTGCGCGGCGTACCCCCAGACGGAACCCAGCAGCTCCTCGCGCGTGAACACCCGTCCCGGCTTCTTGATGAGGTGCGCCAGCAGGGAGAACTCGGTGGAGGTCAGCGCGACCGGCGTCCCGTTGACGCGGCACTCCCGCCGCGCGGCGTCGATCGTGATCGGCCCGACGGTGCGCACCTGCCCGACGTCCGGCTGCCCCTGCGTGCGCCGCAGCACGGCCTTGACCCGGGACACCAGCTCGCGGGGGCTGAACGGCTTGGTGATGTAGTCGTCGCCGCCGAGCTCCAGCCCGAGGATTCGGTCGACCTCGTCGTCGCGGGCGGTGAGGAACAGCACGGGCGTCCAGTCGCCGCTCTCCCGCAGGCGCCGGCAGACCTCGGTGCCGTCCATGCCCGGCAGCGCGATGTCCAGGACGCAGGCGACGGGCCGCAGCTTGCGCGCCGCCGCGAGCCCGGCGGCGCCGTCGTGCTCGACGTGGACGCCGAAGCCGTCGCGGGCGAGGTACATGCGCAGCAGGTCGGCGATCGGCTTCTCGTCCTCGACGACGAGCACCAGGCCTTTGCCCTGATCCACCACCGTCCCATTCTGACGGCTGCGTCACCCGCCCGATGTTCGGACCATGTTTGGGAATCGCCAGGGCCGGAGAACCATGTTCATGATCGGCCCACTCGCTCCGCGGCAGCCAGCGCCCGCGGCCCGGATGGGCCGATCACGTCAGGCCGACACGCGTTTCCGGCGCCGATCTCACGGCCGCATCCGCCGGGACACTCCCACGATGCCCGGATTGCCGGTACGCGGCCGCAAGATCAGCGCACAGAGGGTGCGACGCCGACGCACCCTGGAATGAAGCCCACGGGGTGGCTGGTGAGCGATGGCCCGCCCGAGCGGTCACCGGGCGCAGTGACCCGCCGGGTGGGGCCGGCGAGTCCGGTGGCCGTTCGGGCGGGGGTCTGAATCCTCGCGGAGGTGCGCCGGGGCACAGAGATCAGGAGGCCGCCGGGCGCGGGCTGGGCTTCAAGGGGGCGCAGGCCTGGACGGCCGCGGCCACCTTCGCGTCCGAGGTGTCCAGCTGGTCCGTCGAACCCGTCACCGTGACGCCGTGCTCGGTGAGGCAGTTGCGGTACGCCGCGTCGCGGCCGTTGCCGCCGCCACCGCCACCGTTCGGGAAGGCCGTCGGGCGCAGGGACTCGCAGGCCTTCTGGGCCTTCTCCCAGGTCTGCTGGTCCACGCCGTTCGGGGCCGCCGTGCCGAAGAAGCCGCCGCCTCCGTTGCGGAAGCCGCCGCTGCCCGACGGGCGAGGCTCGCCGGAGCGGAACTGGCCCGACGGGCGGGCCGTGGGGAAGCCCGACGGGCGGGCGGTCGGGCGGCCGGACGCGTTATTGAACTGCGGCAGGTTGACGCCGTTGTTGCGCAGGCACGACGCGTAGTCGGTGCCGCCGGACGCGCCGGCAGTGGCAGGGGCGTTGCTGTCGGAGGAGCCGCAGGCGGCGGCGAAGAACGCCACCGCGGCGAGCGCGAGCGCGGCGCCGCCGATCCGCTTGTTCATCACCCGTGTGATGGAACGGCGCCAACCTCGACGAGAAGTAGACCGAACCTCAAAGTTTGCTCACAACCGGCGAGCGGCGTGAGCCGGCGGGGGCTCTCAGGAAACTTTGAGGTCCGGCCTAGGTAGCCGGGAGGAGAGCGGACTGAACTACCTTCCCATGAAGGTCTGGTGGCTGGCCGGAGGCGCCGCCGTGCTCGCGGCCGCGGCCGTGACGACGGTCGTGCTGACCGGGGACGACAAGCCGGCTCCGGTAAAGGTCAGCACCGCGAAGGTGGTCCGCGGCCCGGTGAGCACGACGGTCTCGGCGTCGGGCGCGGTGCAGGCCCAGGCGAGCCGCAGTCTCGGGTTCACCACGAGCGGCACGCTTATCGAGCTCGACGTCAAGGCCGGCGACGTGGTCGCACCGGGCGCGGTGCTCGCCAAGATCGATCCCGCCTCGGCGCAGGACTCGGTCGACCAGGCCTCCCAGAACGTCGACAGCGCGCAGGACGCGCTGACCCGGGCCGAGGACGCGCACGACGCGGCGCTCGCCACGCCGACCGCCAACCCGACGCCGAGCGCCAGCAGCTCCCGCGGCGCCACCACCGGCGGCGGCCAGAACACCGGCGGGGGTGGCCAGACGACCGGCGGCGGACAGAACACGAACGCGAACACCGCGCAGAACCGCGCCAACCAGGTGCAGCAGACCAGCGACAACCTGATGAGCGCACAGCAGCGGCTCAACAACGCCAAGCTCAGCCTCACCCAGGCCAACGCCAAGCTCGCCGGCACCGTCATCACCGCGCCGGTAGGTGGCAAGATCCTCGCGGTCAACGGGACCGTCGGCAGCCAGGCGGGTTCCAACGTGATCACGCTCGCCGGCACCGGTGACGTGGTCGTCAAGGCGCAGTTCACCGAGGCCGAGGTGGCCCACCTGCAGGTCGGCCAGGCCTCGAAGATCACGCTGCCGGACAACGTCAGCGCGAAGTACGACGGCAAGGTCATGCAGATCGACCCGGCCGGCACGGTGTCGAACCGCCTGGTGCGATACGCCGCCTTGATCTCCTTCGACAAGGTGCCCGATACGCTCCTGTACGGCCAGAGCGCTACTGTCGCAGTAGTCACCGCATCCGTGGACAACGTCCTGTCGGTGCCCTCTACGGCCGTGCACGACGGCGTTGTGACCGTGCGGGTCAACGGCAAGGACGAGCAGCGCACCGTCGAGGTCGGGCTGCGCGGCGACGTCAACACCGAGATCAAGAGCGGACTTGCCGAAGGCGACGAGATCCTGACGGCGGGCCAGTGACGATGGAGCCGATGCCCGTAACCGCGTCCCAGACGACCGAACGCCAGCCGAAGGTCCTCGTCGTCGACGACGAGGCGAGCATCCGCGCCCTGTTGTCGGCCACGCTGCGGCTGACCGGCTTCGAGGTGCGCGTGGCCACCGGCGGGCGGGAGGCGCTCGCGGCCGCCGCCGAATACGGCCCCGACCTCGTCGTGCTCGACGTGATGATGCCCGACCTGGACGGCTTCGAGGTCGCGCAGCGGCTGCGCACGAGCGGCCGGCCGGTGCCGGTGCTGTTCCTGACCGCACGCGACTCGGTCGAGGACCGCATCTCTGGGCTGACCGTCGGCGCCGACGACTACGTCGCCAAGCCCTTCAGCCTCGAAGAGGTCGTGCTGCGCATCCGGGCGATCCTGCGCCGCAGCCTGGGCGATCAGCAGCAGCTCGTCGACGGCGGGGTGCTGCGCTACGCCGACCTGGAGATGGACGAGGACGCCCACGAGGTGCGCCGGGGCGGGACGCGCGTCGACCTGTCGCCGACCGAGTTCAACCTGCTGCGGTACCTCCTGACGAACGCCGGCCGCGTCGTGAGCAAGGCCCAGATCCTCGACCGCGTGTGGAACTACGACTTCGGCGGCGACGGCCGGATCGTCGAGTCGTACGTCTACTACCTGCGCCGCAAGATCGACAAGTGGGACCCGCCGCTGATCCACACGGTGCGCGGGGTCGGCTACGCGCTGCGATTGCCGAGAGCCGAGGGGTGAGACTGCGGCCCTGGAGACAGTGGACGGTCCGCACCCGGATCGTCGTCTCTGTGGTGTCCATCGCCGCGGTCGCGCTGGTCGCCGCCAACATCATCGGCGTGCTGCTGCTCAACTCCTACCTGATCGAGCGCGTCAACCAGCAGCTGCGCGGCGGCGGGCCCAGGCCGCCGGCCGTCAACCCGAGCGCAACGGGCTTCCCGACACCGAGCGCGTCGTCGTTCCCGACCCGCCGGGGCGAGAACGAGGGCTTCAACCCCGGCCCGCAGTACGAGGGCTATTTCATCTCGAAGACCGGCCAGGTGCAGGCGATCGGCACGCCGTTGCTGCCGCCCAAGCTGCTGGGCAGCCTCGAGCAGCACGCGGCCGACGGCCGGCCGTTCACCGTGAAGGGCGCGAAGAACGACTGGCGCGTGCGCGTCTTCAAGGTCTACAACGAGCGGCACGAGGAGCTCGGCTACGGCGTGCGGGCGATCTCGCTCGCCGACGTCGAGGCGACCCGCGACCAGATGATCCAGTACAGCTCCGGCGTCAGCGTCGCCCTGCTCATCCTGGTCGGCTTCGCCACCGCCGCGCTGGTGCGGGTGGGGCTCGCACCGCTGACCCGCATGGAGGAGGCCGCGGCCGACATCGCCGGCGGCAACCTGTCCCGGCGCATCGACGACGCCGACGCGCACACCGAGTCGGGGCGGCTGGGCATCGCGCTCAACACGATGATGACCCGCATCGAGGGCGCGGTCGACGAGAGCGCCGCCTCGCAGCGGCGGCTGCGGCAGTTTCTCGCCGACGCCGCGCACGAGCTGCGGACCCCGCTCACGAGCGTGCAGGGGTTCGCCGAGCTGTACCGCAGGGGCGGCGCCCCTCCCGGCCCGGCCCTCGACGAGGCGATGGAGTGCATCGACGCCGAGGTCAGCCGGATGCGGCTGCTCGTCAACGACCTGCTGATCCTGGCCCGCCTCGACGAGGAGCGCCCGCTGCAGCAGCACCCCGTCGACCTGCTCGCCGTCGCCGCCGACTCGGTCCGCGACGCGCACGTGCGGGTGCCGACCCGGTTCGTGCAGCTCGCCGCGCTCGACGAGGGCTCGGTGACCTTCGAGCCGGTGACGGTGGAGGGCGACGAGACCCGCCTGCGCCAGGTGGTGGCCAACCTGGTGAGCAACGCGCTGCAGCACACGACCGAGGACACCCGCGTCGTGGTCCGGGTCGGCCGGGCCGGGCCGCCGAAGATGCTGCCGATCGCCACGGTCGGCGCGCCGCTGCCCGAGGGTGTCCCGCTGGGCGCCATCGAGGTCAGCGACAGCGGGCCCGGGATGCAGCCGGAGGACGCGGTGCGCGTTTTCGAGCGGCTGTACCGCGCCGAGGGCTCCCGTTCCCGCAAGACCGGCGGCGCCGGCCTCGGGCTGTCCATCGTCGCGTCGATCGTGCAGGCGCACGGCGGGCGGGTCGAGCTGTGGACAGCACCAGGGCAGGGCGCGACGTTCCGGGTACTGCTGCCGGCCCTGGAAATGCCCGACTTCAGCGACGAGGACGAGGACTACGCTGAGGACGCGGACGAATCCGATGAAACCCGGGCAACCGGATTCCGAGGGAACTCCGAGGTTCGCTGAGGGTCGCTCCGAGCGACGCCCACCACGATTCCCCTCATGCGTTTGTCGCTGCCGTCTCTGCGCCGGCCACGGTTGAACTCCGTGACCCTCGTGAACTCTGTGCTCGTGCTCGCCGCCGCGGGTGGCGCCTTCTGGGCGTACCAGATCGTCAGCGGGCCGGCCGCGAACGCCGACACCGGGACGACCACCACGCGGACCCGCCTCGTGGCCGCCTCGACCGGCACCGTCTCGCAGACGGTCTCCGCGTCCGGCTCGGTCGCGAGCGCCTCGACGGCGAACGCCAACTTCACCACCTCCGGCACCGTGACCGAGGTGGACGTGAAGGTCGGCGACGTGGTCACGAAGGGCCAGACGCTCGCGAAGGTCGACCCGACCGCCGCACAGGCGTCGCTGGACACCGCGAAGGCCAACCTCACCGCCGCGAAGGCCGCGCTGACCCGCGACGAGAACAACAGCGCCGACGACGCCACGATCGCCTCGGCCGAGGCGCAGGTCGCCACCGCACAGGCCAACGTGACCTCGGCGCAGGCGACGGTGAACGGCACGGTGCTCACGGCGCCGATCGCCGGCACGGTCACCGCGGTCAACGGCGCGGTCGGCTCGTCCTCGGGCGGCTCCTCCTCCAGCAGCGGTGGCGGCGGCAACAACACGTCCTCGTCGTCGAGCTCCAGCTCGAGCTCGAGCAGCGGCTTCATCCAGCTGGCGGACCTGTCGAAGCTGCAGATCAACGCGAGCTTCGCCGAGGCCGACGCGACCAAGCTCAAGGCGGCCCAGACCGCCAACATCACCTGGAGCGCGCTGAGCGGCACGCGGGCCACGGGCAAGGTCAGCACGATCTCGCCAACGGCCACGACCAGCAACAACGTGAACTCCTACGCGGTGGTGATCACGCTGGACTCGCTGCCCGCAGGGGTACGCCTGGGCCAGAGCACGACGGCGGTGGTCACGGTCGCCGAGGCGCAGAACGTGGTGCGCATCCCGAGCACCGCGCTGCGCACCGCCGGCGGCCAGCGCGCGGTCACCGTGCAGGTCAACGGGCAAAACGAGGAGCGCACGGTCGAGGTCGGCATCACCGGCGGCGGCTTCGTCGAGATCAAGTCCGGGGTGCAGGCCGGCGAGCAGGTGCTGATCACCACCACGACGACCAGCTCGACGACGGGCACCAACAACCAACAGCAGTTCCCGGGCGGGGCCGGCTTCACCGGCGGCGGGAACTTCACGGGTGGCGGCGGCGGCTTCGGCGGTCGTGGGGGCAACTGACATGAGCGTGCAGATGACCGCCGAGGCGGGCGAGGAGCTGGAGCGCGCCGTGAAGCCGGTGCTGGACATCCAGGACGTCACGAAGGTGTACGGGCAGGGCGAGACGGAGGTGCACGCCCTGCGGGGCGTGTCGCTCACAGTCGAGCGTGGCGACTACGTCGCGATCATGGGTTCGTCCGGCTCCGGCAAGTCGACCCTGATGAACATCCTGGGCTGCCTCGACATCCCGACGTCCGGGCAGTACCTGCTCGACGGCGTCGACGTGAGCCGGCTCAACGACCGGCAGCTGGCGCTGGTGCGCAACCGGCGGATCGGCTTCGTGTTCCAGGCGTTCAACCTGATCGCGCGGACCACAGCGCTGGCCAATGTCGAGCTGCCGCTCGCCTACGCCGGCGTGAAGGGCGCGGAGCGGCGCCGCCGGGCCCGGGCGGCGCTCGGCATGGTCGGGCTCGCCGACCGCGAGGGCCACGAGCCCAACCAGCTCTCAGGCGGCCAGCAGCAGCGCGTCGCGGTCGCCCGGGCGCTGGTCACCGCGCCGGCCCTGGTGCTCGCCGACGAGCCGACGGGCAACCTCGACACCCAGTCCACCAACGACGTGCTGGCCGTGTTCGACCGGCTCAGCCACTCGGGCCGGACCATCGTGCTGATCACACACGAGCCGGACGTCGCCGAGCGCGCGAAGCGACTGATCCGGCTGGTCGACGGACACATCGTCCAGGATGAGCGGCTGAAGTGAACATCTTCGAGACCATCCGCTTCGCGCTGCGCGCGATCACCGCCAACAAGCTGCGCTCCAGCCTCACCGTGCTGGGCATCCTCATCGGCGTCGCGGCCGTCATCCTGCTCGTCGCGGTCGGCAACGGCTCCGCGCAGGCGGTGCAGAAGCAGATCGAGTCGCTGGGCACCAACACGCTGACCGTGACGGCCGGCGCCGGCGGCGGTGCCCGCGGCGCCGCCTCGACGCAGAACACCGCGCTGAACATGGACCTCGTGCCGGCGCTGGAGAACAAGGACGATGCGCCGCACGTCAAGAGCGTCTCGCCGGTGGTGACCGGTTCGCAGTCGGCGACCTACGAGGGCACGGACCACACCATCCCGCAGTTCGTGGGTACCTACCCGGGCTATGTGGGAGCGTCGAACTTCAAGGTCGCCAAGGGTGCGCTGTTCACCGACGACGACGTCAAGGACTCCCGCAAGGTCGTGGTGATCGGCTCGACCGTCGCCGAGGAGCTCTTCGGCAACGTCGATCCGCTGTCGAAGCAGATCGCCGTGTCCGGCAAGCTGTTCACCGTCGTCGGGGTGCTTGCCGCGAAGGGCGGCAGCGGGTTCAACGACCCCAACGACGTCGCCATGGCGCCGGTCAGCGCGGTTCAGGAGTCGCTGACCGGGTACGGCTCGCTCAACCAGCTCCTCGTGCAGGCCACCTCGCCGGACGAGGTCAGCGACGCACAGTCGGAGATCACCGCGATCCTCAACGAGAAGCTCAACATCAGCGGATCGTCGACGACGTCGGCGTACCGCATCCTCAACCAGTCGCAGCTGCTGGAGACCCGCGCCAACACCGCGGAGACGTTCACGCTGCTGCTCGGCGCGGTCGCCGGGATCAGCCTGCTGGTCGGCGGCATCGGCATCACCAACATCATGATGGTGACCGTCACCGAGCGGACCCGCGAGATCGGCATCCGCAAGGCCCTCGGCGCGCCGAAACGCACCATCCTCACCCAGTTCCTGGTCGAGGCGACGGTGCTGTCGCTGATCGGCGGGCTGCTGGGCGTGGCCGCCGCGATCATCGGCAGCCAGTTCACGATCGTGAGCATCAAACCCGTCATCGTGCCGAGCTCGGTCGCCCTGGCACTGGGCTTCTCGGTCGCGATCGGGCTGTTCTTCGGCAGCTACCCGGCCAGCCGCGCCGCCGGCCTGCGCCCCATCGAGGCCCTCCGCTATGAGTGACAGCAACCTCCGCGCGGACGGGTCCTGGTTGCGGTGCCCGACCCCCCGCGGGCATCGCGACCCGGTCCCATCCGCACGGCAGTCGACGAGGAGAGTTCCGTGACCCACGCCGCTTCGCCCTTCCGCCGTCCGGACGCGCACCAAGACCCGTCCGACGGCTCCCCGTACAGCCGTCCGCACCCGTCGGACGCGGAGACGGAGTTCCTGGACCCGCTGCCGTTCCCGGAGGACCTGGAGGAGGTCACCGCGGAGCACGACCGGCTCGGCGGCGACGAGGAGCCCGACCTGCTGGCCCAGCCGCCGCTGGACGACGACCTCAACGAGCGGATCTCCAAGGCCGCGCCGCGGCGCCTGGCCAACCGCGCCACCTACGCGCTGGCCGGCATCGCGCTCGTGGTGGTCGGCTTCGTCGGGGGCGCCCAGGTGCAGAAGAGCTACGGCACCGCCCCGGCGGCCGCCACGCCCGGCGGCGTGAACCCGGCCGCGCTGGCCAGCGCCTTCGCCGGCCGCGGCGGCGCGCAGGGCTTCCCCGGCGCCGGCGGTCAGGGCCAGGGCGGCACGGGCCAGAACAGTGCGCGCGGCGGCGTCAGCGGCACCGTCAAGCTCGTCGACGGCACCACCGTCTACATCGAGACCGCCGACGGCACCACCGTGATCGTCAAGACCAGCGACAAGACCACGGTCTCGACGCCGGGCGCGCTGAAGGACCTGACCGCGGGCTCCACCGTCACCGTCACCGGTCAGAATGCCGACGGCACGGTCACCGCGACCGCCATCACGAAGACGAAGTAGCTTCGCTTTCCTATCCTCGTCGGCGTGCCGCGCCGCTTCGGGATCAGGGATCGCATCGCGGGCCTGGACCCGGCCCGCGACCACGAGGAGATCGTCCGCCTGCTCATGTTCCACGAGTTCCCGTGGGACGTGCGCATGGCCGGTCGCCTCATGATCTGGCACCTGTACGCCAACCCGCCGGTCGCCGACGCGGTCGGCCCGACCAACGCCCTGCTCATACGCTCCGAGGTCACCTCGCTGACCTTCGGCGACCTCGTCGAGCACGGCCTGGACTCCCCACGCGGCCGGGCGATCCTGCGCTTCGTCAACCGCGGCCACCGCACCGGCGCGGTCGCGGCCGAGCACAACGGCTTCGCCCTGGCGGCCCTCGCGGTCACGCTGATGCGCTGGCTGGACCGGCACGGCTGGCGGCGGCTCACCGCGGGCGAGCGCACCGCACTGGCGGTCTTCTACGCCGAGCTCGGCCGCCGCATGGGCGTGCCCGGCCTGCCCCGCGACCCGGACGGCCTGGCCGCGTACCTCGAGCGCCGCGAGGCCGCCTTCACCTTCACCGAGACCGGCCGGATGTGCAGCGAGCGCACCCTGGCCATGGCCCGCGCCCGCGTCCGCCCGTGGCTGCGCCCGCTGGTCCGCCCGGTCGTCGCCGCCCTGCTCGCGCCGCGCACCCGGGCCGCCGTCGGCCTGCGCACCCCGCCCGCGCCCGTGCGCCTGGCGGTCTCGGCGGCGCTGCTCCTGCGCCGGGTGGTCGTGCGGTGGCTGCCGCCGCGCACCGGGCCGACCACGCCGCGGACGCGGCGCCGGTCAGCAGAGCTTGCTGTCCAGCGGCAACCGCTCCAATCAGACGCCGGCGTAGGAGTGCAGGCCGTTGGCGACCAGGTTGACGCCGAAGAGGTTGACCAGCATCGTGGCCCAGCCGATGACGGCGATCCAGCTCGTCAGGCGGCGGCTCACGCTCGGCGTCGAGCGGGCGTGCAGGTAGCAGGCGTAGACGACCCAGGCGATGAAGGACCAGATCTCCTTCGGGTCCCAGTTCCAGTACCGGCCCCAGGCGGCCTCGGCCCAGATCGCGCCGGCGATGACGCCGAAGGTCCAGATCGGGAACGCGAACGCGTGGATGCGGAACGTCACCCGCTCCAGCGTGGCCGCCTGCGGGAGGCGCTCGCCGAGGGAGTACGGGAAGCGGGTCTTGCCGGCGTCGTAGCCGGAGCGGATCAGGTGCATCGCGGCGGTGACGAAGCCGACCAGGAAGATGCCCGACGCGGTCGAGGCGGCGCCGACGTGGATGACCAGCCAGTACGAGTGCAAGGCGGGCACCAGCGGGCCGACCGGCACGTAGAGGGTCATGCCGGCGACGGCGAGCAGGATCGAGGCCACGAGCGTGACGAACAGGCCGAGGTGGCGCAGGTTGGCCCACTTCGCGAGCACGACCAGCCAGGCGGTCATGCCGACCGCGGTGGCCATCATGACGAACTCGTACATGTTGCCCCACGGGGCGCGGTCGGCGGCGATGCCGCGGGTGACCAGCGCGCCGACGTGCGCGGCGTAGCCGAGGATCGTCAGGACGACCGCGACGACGCCGGCCTTGTGGCCACCGGAGCGCCCCGGCTCCGCCGACGGCTCGGCGGGCAGGTGCGACTCGGGCAGGACCGTGGGGCCGCCGACGGCCGCGCCGACCAGGGCCGGCTCGCGGACCGCGGCGCGGGCGATGATGCTGCGACCGCCGAAGGCGTACTCGATGGCGTACGCCATCATCGCGAGCACGTAGCAAAGGATCGTGACGACCAATAGTTGGTTCGACAGCCCGCCCATCACACAACCTCCTCGACGTTCTCAGTCTGCGGCACCTGCTCCGGGACGCTCGCGGCAGGGGCCGCGTCGCGCACGATCCCGTCGAACTCCTCGGCGAAACCCGGGTAGTCGCTGCGCGGCAGGCCGCCCGCCTCGATGCCGGTGGGTGAGATGCGGAAGAAGATCCGGCGGCGCTTGCCCGACAGCGAGCCGAGCAGGCCGGCCAGCAGCGCGATGGCGCCGCCGAGGACGATCGGCTGGCCAGGGTCATGCCGGATGGAGATGGTGACCCACTGCTGGGTGCCGGCGAACCTGACCGTCGTGCCGTCCGGCAGCGTGCCGGTCTGGCCGGGCTTGAGCATCATCGGCTCGCCGAACGTCTTGAGACGGCCCGCCGCGATCTGGCGGTCGTCCAGCGTGTACACCGACAGCGGCGCACCGGCGTCGAAGCCGAGCACGCCCTGGTAGGCCTGCAGCATCAGCCGCGGGTCGTTCTCGGCGGGGAAGGCCGAGGAGTTCGCCGACGGGTCCGAGGGCACGGTTGGCAGGTAGATGCCGGAGAAGCCGATCTGGGCCTTCTCGTCGCGGGTGTGCGTCTGCGGGTTGATGTTCACGTCCGGGAACGTGGCCACGCCCTGGCTGGTGAGCAGCCCGTCCTGCGGCAGGAACGGCGCGACGTTGGTCGAGGTCCTGCCGTACTTGTCGGTGTACTCGAGCACCGGCGCGTAGCCGTGGCCGAGCAGCGACACGTTGGCCCCGTCGAGGCGCAGCGGGTCGTTGACCTGCAGCACCTTCTCGCTCTGCTTGCCGTGCTGCGTGACGTTGATGTCGGCCTTGTAGGTGACCGGCTGCCCGTTGGCCAGGTACGTCGCGTTGAACTTGTCCAGGCGCAGGCAGAACCGCGGCAGGTCGTTCTCGCCGACCTGGGCGCCCAGGGCGTGCTCGTCGAAGTTGAGCAGCGTGTTGCAGAACGCGAAGTCCTCGCCCTGCACCAGCAGGCGGTTGCCGTGCCAGCCGAACCACGAGCCGTACGCGACGCCGATGATCAGCGACAGCAGCGCGAAGTGGAAGACGAGGTTGCCGGTCTCCTTGAGGTGCCCCTTCTCGGCAGAGACCTCGTAGACGTCGCCGTCCTGGCGCACGGTGGTGCGGAACCGGCGCCGGCGCAGCAGCGCGCGGATGCGCTCGGCGTCGGCGGCGTCGCCCGACCCGGCCAGTTCGGCGTGCGCCGGCAGCCGGTCGAAACGCTTCGGAGCCTTCGGCGGTACCTTCACCAGCGCCACGATGTGCGAACGGAACCGCGGCACGAGGCAGCCGACCAGCGAGACGAACAGCAGCAGGTAGATCGCCGAGAACCACGGCGAGCCGTACACGTCGAAGAAGAACAGCCGGTCGAGCGTCGGCCCCCACTGCTTGTGCGTGGCCAGGTAGTTGCGCACCTTCTCCGGCGACACGTTGCGCTGCGGCAGCACCGAGCCCGGGATCGCGGCCACGGCGAGCAGGAACAGCAGCACGAGCGCCGTGCGCATGCTGGTCAGCTGGCGCCAGGCGCGCCGGCTCACGGCCGCGGTGGTGTGGTAGAGCCAGCGCATCAGATCGGCACCGATCCGGGCCCGATGTTCGACTGCAACGCGATCATGAGGGAACTCCAGACGCCGGTCACCAGGGCGAGGCCGACCAGCACGAGCAGGGCGCCGCCGACCCGGGTCACCCAGCGGCTGTTGCGGCGGATGAACTTGACGACCCCGATGAGCCGCTGGAAGCCCAGCCCGACGGCGATGAACGGCAGGCCGATGCCCAGCGAGTAGGCGACGGCCAGGGTAACCGCCCGCGCCTGCGAGCCGCTGGTCGAGCCGAGCGCGATCACGGCGCCCAGCGTCGGCCCCGTGCACGGCGCCCACGACAGCGCGAAGACCATGCCGAACACCGGCGCGCCGATGAGCCCGGCCGCGGGCAGCCGCTGGATCCGCCACTGCCGCTCCAGGCCCGGCACCACGCCCATGAAGGCCAGGCCCAGCACGATCACGGCGATGCCGGCGATCACCTCGATGAGCCGCCGGTGCACGAGCATCGACATCGCCGCCCGGGTGGCCAGCACGATCAGGCCGATGAACACCGCGGAGAAGCCGGCGATGAACAGGCCGACGCCCGCGACCACCCGGCCGCGGCGCTGGCCCGAGTCGAGGTCGGCGCCGGCGAGGCCGGTGACGTAGGAGAGGTAGCCGGGCACCAACGGCAGGATGCACGGCGACAGGAAGCTCGCCAGCCCGGCGAGCACGGCGATGGCGATCGCCGCCAGGAGCGGTCCGCTCGCGGCGACCGTCCCGGCGTCGGCGAGCACGGTCGGCATGTCAGGCCTGCTCGGCCAGCAGCTCGCGGACGACCGGCTCGAGCAGCGCCTGGTCGATCTCGGCGCGCATGACCGCGGCGATCCGCCCGGACCGGTCGATGACCAGCGTGGCCGGGATCGAGTTGGGCGGCACGTCGAACTGGAGCGCCAGCGACGCGGAGGGGTCGAAGATGCTGCCGTACGTCGGCTTGGTGTCGGCCAGGTAGGCGTTGGCCGGGTCGCGCTGGTCGTGCACGTTGACGCCGATGAACGTGACGCCCTGGTCCTTCGTGGCGGCGAGGACCTTCTCCAGCTCGGGGGCCTCGGTGCGGCACGGCGGGCAGTACGACGCCCAGAAGTTGACCACCACGACCTGGCCCTTGTGCTGCGACAGGTCGAACTGGCCGCCGCCCATGAGCTCGCCGCGCATCGCGGGCGCGGCGACCCGGTCGGCGACCGCGATCTTGCGGCTGCCCAGCGCGTTCTTCGGCGCGCTGCTGCCGCACGCCGACACCGTCAGCAGGGCGGCGGCGACGAGCACCGCGGCGAGGACCCGGCGCAGCACGTCAGGCCCCCTTCGCCTGGCGCGCGGACGCGGAGAGCGCGATGAGGTGGGCGGCGGGCTCGGTGTAGGCGATGCCGACGATCTTCGTGTCCTCGAAGTGGAAGCTCGTGAAGCTCGCCAGCGAGCACTCCCGCCGCCGCGGGTCGTGCCACAGCCGCTTCTTCTCCACGTGCCGGCGCAGCGTCCAGATCGGCAGCTGGTGCGAGACGCAGACCGCCTCGTGCCCCTCGGCCGCCTCCCGGGCCGCCATCAGGGCGGCGAACATGCGGGCAGCGATCACGGTGTAGGCCTCGCCCCACGACGGGGTCATCGGGTCGCGCAGCACCCACCAGTTGCGCGGGTCGCGCAGGGCGCCGTCGCCGACACCGACCCGCTTGCCCTCGAAGAAGTTGGCGCTCTCGATCAGCCGGTCGTCGACCGCGATCGGCAGCCCGAGCTGCTCGGCGAACGGCGCGGCGGTCTGCTGCGCTCGCTCCAGCGGGCTCGCGACCAGGTGCGTGACGTCCCGGCCGGCCATCGACTCGGCCGCGGCCTTGGCCATCTGGACGCCGAGCTCGGAGAGCCGGTAGCCGGGCAGGCGCCCGTAGAGGACCTTCTCCGGGTTGTGCACCTCGCCGTGGCGCAGCACGTGAACGATGGTCTTCATGCCTTGGCGGACCCCGCCTCGGCCGCGGCCCGGGCCGCGTGCGGCAGCGCCGCCTCCAGCACCGACATGGCCCCGTCGTCGATCGCCGTGGAGACGAACCAGGACTCGTAGGCGCTCGGCGGCAGGTAGACGCCGCGGGAGAGCATCTCGTGGAAGAAGGCCCGGAACGCGGCCACGTCCTGCGTCTGCGCGTCGGCGAACGAGAGCACCGGCCGGTCCGTGAAGAAGATCGAGAACATGTTGCCCGCCGTGGACAGCACGTGCGGTACACCCGCGGCGGAAAGGGCGTCGGAGGACAACTTGCCCACCGTCGCCGCCGTCGCGTCCAGCCGGGCGTAGACCTCCGGGGTCGCCAGGCGCAGCGTCGTCAGCCCCGCCGCGCAGGCCAGCGGATTGCCGGAGAGGGTGCCGGCCTGGTACACCGGCCCGGCCGGCGCCAGCCGCGCCATGATCTCGGCCCGCCCGCCGAACGCCGCGGCCGGCATGCCGCCGCCCATGACCTTGCCGAACGTGTAGAGATCGGCGTCCACGGGCTCGAGCCCGGCCCAGCCCCCGCGGCTCACCCGGAATCCGGTCATGACCTCGTCGAGGATCAGCAGCGCGCCGTGGCGGTGCGCGATCTCGGCCAGCTTGGTGTTGAACCCGTCGTGCGGCGCGACCACGCCCATGTTGCCGGCCGCCGCCTCGGTGATGACCGCCGCGATCTGGTCCCCGTGCGCGGCGAAGGCCGCTTCGAGCGCGGCGACGTCGTTGTACGGCAGGACGATCGTGTCGCCGGCCGCCGCACCCGTCACGCCGGGCGAGTCGGGCAGCGCGAGCGTCGCCACCCCGGACCCGGCCGCGACCAGCAGCGCGTCGACGTGCCCGTGGTAGCACCCGGCGAACTTGACGACCTTGGCCCGCCCGGTGAACCCGCGGGCCAGCCGCAGTGCGCTCATCGTGGCCTCGGTGCCGGAGTTGACCAGGCGCACCTGGTCGACGGCCGTCCGCGCGACGATCTCCGCGGCGAGGTCCACCTCACCGGGCGTCGGCGTGCCGAAGCTGGTGCCGCGCGCGGCCGCCTCGGTGATCGCGGCGACGACTTCGGGATGCGCGTGCCCGAGGATCAGCGGTCCCCAGGAGCACACGAGGTCGAGATAGCGCCGCCCGTCGGCGTCGGTGAGCCAGCAGCCGGAGCCGCTGACCATGAATCGTGGGGTGCCTCCGACCGCCCGGAACGCCCGGACAGGTGAATTCACCCCGCCCGGCACGATGGCCTGAGCGCGGTCGAACAGGGCCTCGGAGGCCGGCGCGTCACCCGCATACGGGCCGAGACCGGCAGCGTCAAAATCGGTCACAGCCTGCCCATTCTGACAGCCCTTCCGGACCGGCTCCGCGCGGCCCTGGGGCGCGTGTGCCCGACGCCACTGTGGGCCGTGATCGGATATAGGCTGTGGCGGTGGATCGCCCCGATCTCTCCGTTTCTGTACGCCGCGCCCCGACCGAAACCGTGGTGTCGCTGTCCGGTGAGATCGACATGTCGACCGTCTCCCGCCTGGCCGCCGCCGTCGACGACGTCCTCGCGGAGCCCCCGGCCCGGGTCGTGCTCGATATGGCGGGGGTCACGTTCTGTGACTCGCAGGGCCTCGGCACGCTTGTCGTCCTGAGCCGCAAGGCCACCCTGGCGCAGAGCTACCTGGTCCTGGTCAACGTCGGCGCTTTCCTCATCCGCGTCCTGGACATCACGGGCCTGCGCAACGCCCTGATGATCCAGGAGGCATAGCACCCTTCCGCGGGCTTTTCCGACAAGTCGGGCGCTGGCGCGCCACGACTTGTCGGATTTATACCCTGACAGGGGATAAATCCGGCATCAGCGCAGATCTGGAGATCCCGCGCACCTGCGGGGTGCGGCAGCACCTGCCGGGCGCGTTCGGGGTCGTCGGCAGCATGATGTTCCGCGAGCACGCGTCTCGAGCCGGCCCTTGCAAATGCGATGGCGAGCGCTGGTCAAAGGTTTGGGCGCAATTGCGAGTGTGGAGTGAGGTCCCGGGTCTCAGGGGCGCGGGCGTCATGCGCGAGGGGGGCTAGATCTTGGCGCGGGCCTTCGCGAGGGCGGCCATCGCCTTCTCGACCTGCTCGCGGCCGAGCTCGCCGTCCGCCGCCAGAGCCGCCTTGAGCAGCGCGGTGGCCTCGTCGACCGCCGCGCCGGCGGCGCGCAGCTCGGTCTCGCGGGTGCGCACCAGCTCGGACTGGGCGGCGAGTTGCTGCGTCATCGTCCAGAGCTCGACGAAGACGGAGACCTTGGCCCGCAGTACCCACGGATCGAAAGGCTTGGTGAGGTAGTCCACGGCGCCGGCCGCGTAACCGCGCAGGGCCAGGTGCGAGTCCCGGTCCGCGGCGGTCAGGAAGATGATCGGCACGTGGCGGGTGCGCTCGCGGCGCTTGATGTGGCGCGCGGTCTCGAAGCCGTCCATCGTCGGCATCTGCGCGTCGAGCAGGATCAGGGCGAAGTCGTCGACGAGCAGCGCCTTGAGCGCCTCCTCGCCGCTGTCGGCGCCGACGGTCTGCACCGGCAGGCCCTGCAGGATCGCCTCCAGGGCCAGCAGATTGTCCCGCCGGTCGTCGACGAGCAGCACCTTCGCCGGCCTGTCCGGTCCAGTCAAGGATGCCGCTCCCTTCGTCCGTGCCGCGATGCCACCAACGAAGGATGACCCAACGAAGCTACACCGCGCGGCCCTCCCCGTTTACCCAAGCGGCCATCACGTCAAGCAGTTCGTCGAGATCGACCGGCTTGGTGATGTAGTCGCTGGCGCCGGCGGCGAGGGAAGACTCGCGGTCGCCGGGCATCGCCTTCGCGGTGAGGAAGACCACCGGCAGCTCGGCGAAGCGGCGGTTGCGGCGGATCGCGCGCGTGGTCTCGTTGCCGTCCTGGTCGGGCATCATCGCGTCCATCAGGACGATGTCCACACCGGGGTGCTCGGAGAGGATGCGGACGCCGTCGGCGCCGTTGTCGGCGTACAGCACCGTCATCCCGTGCAGCTCGAGCGCGCTGGTCAGGGCGAAGACGTTGCGCACGTCGTCGTCGACGATGAGCACGGTCGCGCCGTCGAGCTGGTGCGCGGCGGCGGTCGCGCGGCGGTCGCCGGAGGGCAGCGAGCGCAGCATCGCCGGGGCCGAGGGCAGCACGCGGGTGGCCGGCGGGTGCGACAGGGGCTGGGCCGGCACCGGGTGTACCGCCGGCATGACCTCGGTCGCGATGACGTCCGGCAGGTAGAGCGTGAAGGTGGCGCCCCTGCCGACCTCGGACGTCACGCCGATCGCGCCGCCGAGCAGCCGGGCGAGCTCCCGGCTGATCGACAGGCCGAGGCCGGTGCCGCCGTACTTGCGGCTCGTCGTGCCGTCCGCCTGCTGGAACGCCTCGAAGATGAGCGCCACCTTGTCGTCGGAGATGCCGATGCCGGTGTCGGAGACCGCGAACTGGATCACGCGGCGGGCGCCGGCCAGCGTCGGGGCGCTGAACTCGAGCTCGACCGGCGCGACCCCGATGGCCAGCGTCACCGAGCCGTTGTCGGTGAACTTCACCGCGTTGGAGACCAGGTTGCGCAGGATCTGCTGGAGGCGCTGCGGGTCGGTGACGATCGCCGGGGGCAGTGCCGGGTCGGCCGCCACGATGAAGTCGAGGCCCTTGTCCTCGGCCTGCGGGGCGAAGGCCTGCTCGACGTACGCCCGGATCTCCTCGAACGAGACCTCGCCCGGCTCGACGTCCATGCGACCGGCCTCGATCTTGGACAGGTCCAGGATGTCGTCGATGAGCGCGAGCAGGTCGGAGCCGGCGTTGTGGATCGTCGCGGCGAACTCGATCTGGCGGGCGGTCAGGTTGGTGTCCGGGTTGTCGGCGAGCAGCCGGGACAGCAGCAGCATGGAGTTGAGCGGGGTCCGCAGCTCATGGCTCATGTTGGCCAGGAACTCCGACTTGTACTGCGACGCCTGCGCCAGCTGCTGCGCCTTCTCCTCGAGGCCGAGGCGCGCCATCTCGATCTCGCGGTTCTGCTTCTCGATGTTGCCCTTCTGCTCCGACAGCAGCGTCGCCTTCTCCTCGAGCTCGGCGTTGGTGCGCTGCAGCTCGGCCGACTGGTCCTGCAGTTCGAGCGCCAGGCGCTGGGACTGCGACAGCAGCTCCTCGGTGCGCCGGTTGGCCAGGATCGTCCTGAGCGCGACGCCGATGGTCACCACGAGCCGGTCGAGGAAGGCCAGGTGCAGCTCGCTGAACGGCGACACGCTGCCGAACTCGATCACGCCGAGTGGCTCGCCCTCGAAGAGCACCGGCAGCACGACCAGGTCGGCGGGCGGGGTCTCGGCAACGCCGGAGCGCACCTGCAGCCGGCTGCCCGGCGCGGCCTGCACGCGGATCGCCCGGCGAGACAGCGACGCCTGGCCGATCAGCCCCTCGCCCGGCGCGAAGCTGATGTCGGTGCCGGGCGCGACAAAGCCGTAGGACGCCTCCAGCCGCAGCCGCAGCCCGTTGTCGGCGTCCGTTCCCGACAGGAAGAACGCGCCGATCTGTGCGTCGACCAGCGGCGTGACCTCGGCCATGATCATCCGGCAGACCTCGCCGAGGTCGCGCTGGCCCTGCAGCAGGCCGCCGACGCGGGCCAGGTTGGAGTCGAGCCAGCCCTGCTCGGCGTTCTTCTTCGTGGTCTCGCGCAGAGTCACGATCATCTGGTTGATGTTGTCCTTGAGCTCGGCCACCTCGCCGAGCGCCTCGACCGCGATCCGCTGGGTCAGGTCGCCGCGGGTCACCGCCGTGGACACCTGCGAGATGGCCCGCAGCTGCGTGGTCAGCGTCGAGGCGAGCTGGTTCACGTTCTCGGTGAGGTCGCGCCAGGTGCCGGAGACGCCGCGCACCTGCGCCTGGCCGCCGAGCTTGCCCTCCGAGCCGACCTCGCGGGCCACGCGGGTCACCTCGTCGGCGAACGAGGAGAGCTGGTCGACCATGGTGTTGACGGTGCTCTTGAGCTCGAGGATCTCGCCGTGCGCGTCGACGGTGATCTTCTGGGACAGGTCGCCCCGCGCCACGGCCGTGGTGACCTGGGCGATGTTGCGGACCTGGCTGGTCAGGTTGGACGCCATCGAGTTGACGTTGTCGGTGAGGTCGCGCCAGGTGCCGGACACGCCCTTCACCTGGGCCTGGCCGCCGAGCTTGCCCTCGGTGCCGACCTCGCGGGCCACGCGGGTCACCTCGTCGGCGAAGGACGAGAGCTGGTCCACCATCGTGTTCACCGTCGACTTCAGGGCCAGGATCTCGCCCTGCGCGTCGACCGTGATCTTCTGCGACAGGTCGCCGCGGGCCACGGCGGTCGCGACCTGCGAGATGTTGCGGACCTGGGCGGTCAGGTTGGACGCCATGAAGTTCACGTTGTCCGTCAGGTCGCGCCACGTGCCGGCCACCCCGCGCACCTGCGCCTGGCCGCCGAGCTTGCCTTCGGTGCCGACCTCGCGGGCCACGCGCGTGACCTCGTCGGCGAACGAGGAGAGCTGGTCGACCATGGTGTTGACGGTGCTCTTGAGCTCGAGGATCTCGCCGCGGGCGTCGACGGTGATCTTCTGCGACAGGTCGCCGCGGGCCACGGCGGTGGCCACCTGAGCGATGTTGCGGACCTGGCTGGTCAGGTTGGACGCCATGAAGTTCACGTTGTCGGTGAGGTCGCGCCAGGTGCCGGCGACGCCGGTGACCTGGGCCTGCCCGCCGAGCTTGCCCTCGGTGCCGACCTCGCGGGCCACGCGGGTCACCTCGTCGGCGAACGAGGAGAGCTGGTCGACCATCGTGTTCACGGTGCTCTTGAGCTCGAGGATCTCGCCGCGGGCGTCGACCGTGATCTTCTGCGACAGGTCGCCCCGCGCCACCGCCGTCGAGACCTGGGCGATGTTGCGGACCTGGCTGGTCAGGTTGGACGCCATGAAGTTCACGTTGTCGGTGAGGTCGCGCCAGGTGCCGGCGACGCCGGTGACCTGGGCCTGCCCGCCGAGCTTGCCCTCGGTGCCGACCTCGCGGGCCACGCGCGTGACCTCGTCGGCGAACGAGGACAGCTGGTCGACCATCGTGTTGACCGTGTCCTTGAGCTCGAGGATCTCGCCCTGCGCGGCCACCGTGATCTTCTGCGACAGGTCGCCGCGGGCCACGGCGGTGGCGACCTGGGCGATGTTGCGGACCTGGCTGGTCAGGTTGGACGCCATCGAGTTGACGTTGTCGGTCAGGTCCTTCCAGGTGCCGGCCACGCCCGGCACGTCGGCCTGGCCGCCGAGCTTGCCCTCGGTGCCGACCTCGCGGGCCACGCGCGTCACCTGCTCGGCGAAGACCCGCAGCGTGTCGACCAGCGAGTTGATCGTCTCCGACAGCTCGGCGATCTCGCCCTTCGCGCTCACCGTGATCTTCTGCGACAGGTCGCCGCGGGCCACGGCCGTTGCCGCCGTCGAGATCGAGCGCACCTGGCCGGTCAGGTTGGCGGCCATCGAGTTCACCGAGTCGGTGAGGTCGCGCCAGGTGCCGGCGACGCCGGTGACCTGGGCCTGTCCGCCGAGCTTGCCCTCCGTGCCCACTTCGCGGGCCACGCGGGTCACCTCGTCGGCGAACGACGAGAGCTGGTCGACCATCGTGTTGACCGTGCGGCCGATCGTGAGGAACTCGCCGCGCAGCGGCCGCCCGTCGATCTCCAGCGCCAACTGCTGCGACAGGTCGCCCTCGGCCACCGCCACGATCACGCGAGCGATCTCCGTGGTCGGGCGGCCCAGGTCGTCGATGAGCGAGTTGACCGCGTGGATGCGGTCCAGCCAGGCGCCCTCGAAGCCCTCCTCGTCCATGCGCTCGGTCATGCGGCCCTCGCGGCCGACGACCCGGCTGATGCGCAGCAGCTCCCGGGTATGGCGCTGCTTCATCTCGGCCAGCCGGTTGAAACGCTCGACCACCTCGCCGGGCAGCCCGTCACGGCGGCTGAGCCGGATCTTGAGATCGCCGGCCGCGAGCCGGTCCAGAGCCGAAGACAGCTCCTCCAGCAGTAGTGTTTCCGGACTCTTCTGGGTGGCTTCTTCGACTGTGGTCATGGCGTCTCCACCGGTCTCGGGGGCAGGCGGCGTCCACCCATCGTCGTCCTTCAGGTTGGATTGTTACCACCGATCAGTGGAGACTGCGATATGTGACAACCCAGACCGTCCGGAGGATCAGGCTCCCGGCCGACCATAGCTCTCCCGGTCTGGCCCGCGAGGCGATCCGGACGATCGCGCACGAACGGGACCTGGGCCCGATTCTGGACGAGGCCCTGCTGTTGGTCACCGAGCTCACCACGAACAGCGTCGTGCACGCCGGCACCGAGGTCGACCTGGAGATCACCGCGAGTGACGCCGGCATCACCGTCGCGGTGCTCGACTTCCGCCCCGGCATGATCTCGCCCACCATCCACGACGCCGGGGCCGAGCTGCCCGAACGCGGCCGTGGACTGCTGCTTGTCGAGCAGCTCGCCACCGCGTGGGGCACGACACACTTCGCCGGCGGCAAGGGCGTGTGGTTCCGCCTCGACGTCGCGCCCGACGACCGGCCCGACCTGCCCGCGTTCGACCTGCCCTCGGCGGTCGACGCATTGACGTGGTCCGGCCGCGGTACCTCCCTGGAAGAGATCTCCGAGGAGCTCCTGCAGCGGCTGTGCCGGGCGATCGGCGCGTCCGGCGCGGCGCTCACCGTCGACGAGGGCGAGGGGCCGCGCATCGCCGCCGCGTACGGCCGCGTCGGCGGCTCCGCGGACAACGGCCGCCGGGTGCCGCTGCGCGTGGCCCGCCCGTGGCGCGCCGAACTGCTCGTCACCGGCGACGCCGGCAGCCCCTACACGCGCCCGCTCACCGCGCTGGCCGCCGACCGCCTCGCGCTGCTGGTCGAGAACCACCGGCTGCGCCGCGCCGACGCCGAGCGGCGCACCTGGCTCACGTTCCTCGCCGAGGCGAGCGAGCTGCTCGCGCAGTCCCTCGACGTCGAGCTCACGCTGGCCCTGATCCCGCGGCTCGTCGTGCCCCGCCTCGGGCGGTGGTGCGCCATCCACGCCGCGGACGCGGGCGGTGAGCTGCGCCTGGCCGCCGCCGCCCACGCCGACGAGTCCCAGGTCGGCGACCTCCTCGACGCGCTCGCGCAGGCGACGCCGCAGCTGAAGGAGGCGATGGGAACCGACGCCGTGGTACCGCTGGGGCCTCCCCTGGAGGGCTACGTCGTCGCGCTCATCGCCCGCAACCAGCACCTCGGCACGCTGACCGTCGGCGGCAACCGCGACACCTGGCAGCGCGCCGAAGAGGTGGCGGTCGTCGAGGACGTGGCCCGCCGCGCCGCGCTCGCCATCGACAACGCCAACATCCACGCGGAGCGGCGCAGCGTCGCGCAGACCCTGCAGCGCTCGCTGCTGCCGCCGCAGCTGCCGAAGGCGGAGGGCGTCGAGTTCGGCGCCGAGTACGTGCCCACCGGCGAGGGCGTCGACGTCGGCGGCGACTTCTACGACGTGGTACCGCTGTCCGGCCGGCGCTGGCTCGTCGTGGTCGGCGACGTCTCCGGCAAGGGCGTGCAGGCCGCCACCGTCACCGGCCTGGTCCGCGACGTGACCCGGGTGCTGGTCCGCGACGGCCGGCCGTTGCCGGAGGTGCTGCTGCGGCTCAACGAGACCCTGCTCGAGCGCGGCGGCGGCCGCTTCTGCACCCTGTGCCTCGCCCAGGTGCTGCGCCGCCAGGACGGCCGCCTCGACGTCACGCTGTACCTGGCCGGGCACGACCAGCCGGTGCTGCTGCGCGCAGACGGTCGCACGGAACTGGTCGGCGCATGTGGTACTGCACTGGGCCTGCTCGACACCATCAACACCCCGCGCACGCAGGTCTCGCTCGACCCCGGCGACACGCTGCTGTTCTTCACCGACGGGGTCACCGAGCGGCGCCGGGGCATCGACCTCTTCGGCGTCGACCGGCTGCGCGAGGAGGCCGCCAACCTGGCCGGGTTTCCCGCCGACGTGGTCGTGGCCCGGCTGCGGGCCCGCACGCTCAGCTTCTCGCCCGAGCCCCCGCGCGACGACATCGCGATCTTCGCCGTCCGCAACGACGCCGTGTCCTAGGCGACCCAGCCCGAGTGCAGGAAGTGCGCGGCCAGCAGGCCCTGGGTCAGCACGAACACCATCAGCAGGACCCGGTCCAGCCAGGGCCGCCCGCCGATGCGCCCGAGCACCATGAACGCGGGGAACACCTCGAGCCCGATCCGCGAGGCCGAATACAACGGGTACGGGATGTCGTTCGTGAACCGGCTCGGAAAGCTGATCATGAAGATCAGCAGTGCGGCGCCGAACAGCGGGAACAGCAGTTGGTCGCGGCGCAGGCGCCAGGGGCCGACGAGGGAGAGCACCAGCAGTACCGCCAGAAATGCCACGGTCGCGAGCTCCAGCAGGTTGTGCGCCCAGATCTCGGTGAACGGCGGCCCCGGTGCGCGCGCGGCCGCCAGGGGTGCCTGCCAGGGCCAGGCGGGCTTGCGCCCCCAGTGGGCGGCCTGGGTGTGCGAGAACGCGAGCGCATCCCCGTACGCGATCCGGTCCGTGATCATGACCCCGACCAGCCCGAGGGGCATGAGCAGCACCGCCAGGAACCCGAGCCGTTGCCGCTGGCTGCGCTTTTCGCCGACTGATGGGTTCTCGAGCCGGAAGGCGGGCGTATCCCCACCGACGGCGTCCGGCTCGCCACTGCGTTGGCGGGGTTGCTGGGTGACGTTGACGGGCGCCAACGCTGATATATCCGCATTTTTTAGGACATTGTGGTTTTTCTGCCTGCGGATGCTGTGAGCGCCGACATACGTGGTGGGGACGGCGCCGCGCACCAGGCTCCGCGCCCGCACGTACGTCCGCGTGTTGAAGTAGCTCTGCGACCGGAAGTAGGTGCCCGGCCGCAGGTAGCCGTGCCTGCGCGCGTACTCGAACGCGAACGCGGCCACCAGCAGGATGCCCGCCGACCTGGTCGCCGCGGCCAGCGCGCCCAGGACCCCGGCCCGCCACCAATGCTCGCGCCGCAGGCAGTACACGGTCGCGGCGAGCAGCGCGATGAACAGCCCTTCGTTGTACGCGGCGCTGAGGAAGAACCCGGTCGGGAACGCCACCAGGTAGAAGATCGTCCGCCCGGCCGCGGCCCGGTCCAGCTCGTGCTCGGCGAGCCGGAAGAGCACGACCAGCGCCAGGAGCAGGGCGACGTTGGCGACCAGCAGCGCCGCGACCCACGAACGCCCCAGGCACAAGGGCGTGAAGAGCCGGATCATCAAGGGGTACAGCGGGAAGAACGCCGCCGGCGAAGCATCCTCGGTGTATTGGTAGCCGTGCTCGGAGATCGCGATGAACCAGGGCGAGTCGTATCGCGTGGCCCACAGCCAGGCGATGTGCCCGGTGGAGCGCCCCGCGTCCTGGTCCCCGATCCAGGCGAGCGCCGACACCGCGGCGAGCCCGGCCTTGCTGGCGGCGAAGACCCCGAGCCCCGCGCCGACCGCCCGCCGCCACGGTCCGCCACCCGTCGCGATCATGGCGAGGACCTCGCGCGCGCTGGGCCCTCGCCGCCCGGGCCGCAGGTCCGCCGAGGTCGCAGCGGTGCCGAGGACGCCCGCCTGGCCCGGCGTGGGGCCGGCTTGACCTGGTGCGGAGCCGGCGTTGGTCGCGTTGCTTGCGGCGGTGCCGGCGTGGGTTGCCGCGGGGTCGGCGCTGGCCGTGTTGGTCGCGGCGGGGCCGACGTGGCCCGGTGCGGGGCTGGCGCTGGTTGCGTCGCTCGCGGCGGTGTCGGTGCGGGCGCGGGTTGTCGCGGGACCGGCGTTGCCCGGCGCGGGACTGCTGTTGCTCGACGCGGGGCCGTTGTTCGCGGCGCGGCCGGAGTTGCCGATCGCCGGGTGGGCGTTGCTCGCGGTGGGGCTGGGGTTGCTCGCGGTGGGGATGCCGCGCGCAGCGCTCAGCGCCCGCCGCCAGAGGCCGTCAGCCGCTCCCACCGGCGGTCCGCAGGCGGGCCAGCTCCTCGGCAACGTCGGCCGGGCGGGCGTTGAGGTCGTAGGTGCTCAGCAGGTACAGCGTGTCGCCCGCGTCGATCTCCAGGAACTCGCTGCGCAGGCCGGCGCGGGTGCGCGCGTCGACGCGGACCCGCTCGACCTGCGACCATTCCAGGCGCCGATGGCCCGCGTAGCCGGACACGACCGTGAGGCCGTGCGGGTCCGCGGCGAGCCGGACCGGGGCGAGCAGGTCGCGCAGCGCGTAGGCGCCGGCGACGACGACCGCGACCAGCGCGGCGGTCAGCGCCGAGCGGTCCCCGGCGAAGAAGTACGCGGCAACCGCGAGCACCACGGTGACGGCGCACTTGAGCGCCGTGAAGCCGGGCGACACCCGCCAGCGCAGGCTGGTCGGCGACGTCGCCGGCTGCTCGGAGAAGGCACCGCTGCGCATTTGCACACTCCTACGATTACGCAACCCAGCCGCCCCGCACGAAGTAAGCGACAAGAATCCCCTGCTGCATGAGAAACAGGGCGAGAAGCGTGCGATCGACCACCGGCCGCGCGCCGAGCCGCCCGAGGAGCATGAACGCCGGGAACACCTCGAGGCCGAGGCGCGAGGCGGAGTACAGCGGATAGGGCTGGTGCGACGACGGGAAGCTGATCATCAGCAGCGTCAGCACGATCCCGATGATCGGCAGGATCCACTGGTCGCGCCGCAGCTTCCACGGCCCGACGAACGTCAGCACGAGCGTGGTGACGATCAGCAGTACCGTCGCGAGCTCCAGCAGGTTGTGCACCCACAGGTCGCCGAAGCCGAAGCGCAGGCCATGCCGGGTGACCAGCGACTTGAACCCGCGCAGCACCGGCGCCCACGGCCAGTCCAGGTGCCGCCCCCAGTACCGCTGGGCCTTCAGGAACGCCAGCGGCTGGTGGTAGTAGTACAGCGACACGGCGGACACCCCGGCCGCCCCGAGCGGGATAAGCAGGATCGCCAGGACGTTGCGCCGCAGGGTGAGCCGGTTCACCCGCACGTACTCGTACACGAACGCCCCGGCCAGCAGAATCCCGGCCGAGCGCGTGAACGCCGCCAGCCCGCCGAACGCGCCCGCCCACCACCAGTACTGTTTTCGCAGGCAGTACACGCTGGCGATCATCAGCCCGATGAACAGGCCCTCGTTGTAGGCGGCGGTCAGGAAGAACCCGGTCGGGAACGCCACCAGGTAGAAGACCGTCCGCCCGGCGGTCGACTTGTCGAACTCGTGCTCGGTGAGCCGGAACAGCACGATCAGCGCGCCGAGCGTCGCCAGGTTGCCCACCAGCAGCGCCGCGGCCCAGTCCTTGCCGAAGCAGAGCGGGGTGAAGAGGCGGATCAGCGCCGGGTACAGCGGGAAGAACGCCGCCGGCGCGTTGTACGGATCGGCGTAGTACCCGAGCTTGGCCACGTCGCGGAACCACACCGAGTCCCACTGCGCCGCCCACTGCGCCGCGATGTAGCTCGCGGTGACGTTGGGCCGCTTCTCCCCGACCCACGCGAACGCCGAGACGAGCGCCAGCCCGACCTTGTTCGCGGCGAAGATCCCGAGCCCGGACAGCACCGCCCGGCGCCACGGCCGATCGGCCCGTCGCGCCTCGGTCGCGCCGGCTCGCTGCGGCTCGCTGACGCCGGCCCGCTCAGGCTGCGCCGCGCCGGCCCGCTCAGGCTGCGCCGCGCCGGCCCGCTCAGGCTGCGCCGTGCCGCGCTGCATGGCATCCGTCGCCGGCGTCGCAGGTGCGTTCGTGCTCGTCGCCGCGGCTCGCTCGCCGACCTGCTGTGGCATGGTCGCGGTTCCCTCGGCGTCCCGTTCGGCACCCACGGGCGGCGTCGCAGGTGGGCTCGTGCTCGTCGCCGCGGCTCGCTCGCCGACCTGCTGTGGCATGGTCGGCGGTCCCTCGCCGTCCCGTTCGGCATCCATGGGCGGCGTCGTAGGTGTGCTGGCGCTCACGGCCGCGGCCCTCCACGCCCAACGAGCTCGCCCGGGGCCGCGCCGCCCCGTGGGGCGACGAGGTCGCTCAGGGCCGCGTCCCTCCGTGGGGCGACGAAGTCGCTCAGGCCGCGGCCCTCCATGGGGCGACGAGGTGGGTCATGGTCGCGGCCTCCCACGGACGGCGGAGTTATTCACGGCCGCACCCAACGGGGACGACGGAGTTGCTCACGGCCGCACCCAACGGGGACGGCGGAGTTGGTCACGGCCGCACCCAACGCGGACGGCGCAATTGGTCACGGCCGCAGCCCCCCGCGGACGACGAGGTCGAGCAGCGCGAACACGAACAGCGCGATGCCCACGAACCCGTTGGCGGTGAAGAACGCGCGGTTGACCCGGGACAGGTCGCCGGGGCGGACGATCGAGTGCTCGTAGACGAAGGCGACCGCGGTCACCGCCAGGCCGATCCACCATAGCCAGCCCAAACCGACCAGCTGGCCGAACCAGACGAACAGGCCGAAGGTCACGACGTGCGCGACGCTGGACAGGCGCAGCGCGAACGGCACGCCGAAGCGGGCCGGGACCGAGTGCACGCCGATCTCCCGGTCGATCTCGGTGTCCTGGCAGGCGTAGATCAGGTCGAAGCCGCCGATCCACAGCCCGACCGCGGCGCCGAGCACCCAGGCCGGGCCGGACCCGCGCAGGTCGCCGGTGACCGCCAGCCACGCGCCGACCGGGCCGACGAGCTGTGCCACGCCGAGGATCGCGTGCGGCCAGTTGGTGAAGCGTTTGCCGTAGGGATAAATGACCAGCGGGACCACCGCGAGCGGCGCCAGCGCCAGGCACAGCGGGTTGAGCAGGGCCGCGGCGCCGAGGAACACCACCAGGGCGACGGCCGCGCCGGTCCACGCGGTGCGCACGCTGACCGCGCCGGTGACGAGCTCGCGGCGGGACGTGCGCGGGTTGCGCGCGTCGATGCGCCGGTCGATGATCCGGTTGGCGGCCATCGCGAAGGTGCGCGCGCCGACCATGGCGATCGTCACCAGCAGCAGGTCCAGCCAGCCGACGTGCGGGTGGCCGCCCGTGGGTGCGCCGGTCGTCGTCATCACTGTCAGGGCCGCCAGGTAGGCGAACGGCAGCGCGAACACCGAGTGCTCGATCGCGACGAGCCGCAGGAACGCCTTGACCCGGCTCGGGGGTGCCTCAGCGAGCGTCACTTGAACCCATACTCTCTCCAGCGCTTGTCGACCCGCTCCACGATCTCGGGC
The DNA here is from genome assembly GCF_039537565.1 of Dactylosporangium darangshiense. Classification (NCBI taxonomy): domain Bacteria; kingdom Bacillati; phylum Actinomycetota; class Actinomycetes; order Micromonosporales; family Micromonosporaceae; genus Dactylosporangium; species Dactylosporangium darangshiense. Next base: position 385,432 of record NZ_BAABAT010000001.1, on the reverse strand, counting down.
GACATGACCATCTCTTCCGGCCAGCCGCGATGGTAGCCCTCGGCCGGCGTCTTCCGCGTGGCGTCCAGCCCCGCCTTGCCGCCCCAGAACTGCTGGTAGGAGGCGTGGTCCAGGTGGTCGACCGGGCCCTGGGTGAGCAGCAGGTCGTGCGAGTAGTCGACGTTGCCGAAGGCGCGGAACGCCACCTCGGCGTAGTCGTGCACGTCGCAGTCCTCGTCCACGACGACGATCAGCTTCGACAGCGACAGCAGGTGCGCGCCCCAGACGGCGCTCATCACCTTCTGCGCGTGCTTCGGGTAGCGCTTGCGGATCGAGACGATCACGCAGTTGTGGAACACGCCGGCGGCTGGCAGGTCGTAGTCCACGATGTCCGGGATGAGCAGCTTGAGCAGCGGCAGGAAGATGCGCTCGGTCGCCTTGCCCAGGCCGTGGTCCTCCTGCGGCGGCTTCGACGTGATGATCGAGTGGTAGATCGGCGACTTGCGCATCGTCATGCACTCGACGTGCAGCACCGGGAAGGGCTCGACCGGTGTGTAGAAGCCGGTGTGATCGCCGAACGGGCCCTCGGGCAGCCGCTCGCCGGGCTCCAGGTAGCCCTCCAGCACGATCTGCGCGCTGGCCGGCACCTGCAGCGGCACGGTCAGGCAGTCGACCATCTCCACCCGCTCGCCGCGCAGGAAGCCCGCGAACAAGTACTCGTCGATGTCGGACGGCAGCGGCGCGCTCGCCGTGTAGCTGACCACGGGGTCGGCGCCTATCGCGATCGCCACCGGCAGGCGCTGCCCGAGCCGCTCCGCGACCGCGTGGTGCGCCGTCGAGTCCTTGTGGATCTGCCAGTGCATGCCCAGCGTGTTGTGGCTGTGCTGCTGCAGCCGATACAACCCCAGGTTGCGCTTGCCCGTCTCGGGGTGCTTCGTGTGGGTCAGGCCGAAGTTGTGGTAGATGCCGCCGTCGTCGGGCCACACCTGCAGCCCCGGCAGCCGGTTGAGGTCGACCTGGTCGCCCTTGTACACGACCTCCTGGCATGGCGCGGTCTTCACGTGCTTCGGCGGCACCGCCTTGAGCTGCAGGAGCTTGCCGATGCCGTCGCGAATGCCGGCCCAGCCGACCGGCAGCTCGGGCTTGACCAGCTCGCCGATGCGCGCGCCGACCTCGTCGAGCGACTCGACGCCCAGCGCCATCGCGGTGCGCCGCTCGGTGCCGAACAGGTTGATGGCCACCGGCATGTCGCCGCGGGTCGGCTTGTCGAAGATCAGCGCCGGGCCGCCGGCCCGCACGGTGCGGGTGACCACCTCGCTGATCTCCAGGTGCGGGTCGACGGGCGCGCTGACCCGGTGCAGCTCGCCCACCCTGCCGAGGGCGGCGAGGAACTCGTTGAGGTCTGCATAGGGAAATCCGCGAGCCATGCCGTCATCCTCGCAATCGGGTACGACATTTCTTGCGGCGCCCTCCCAAGTGCCGCTCGTCACGGCGCCCGCCGGCGGCGGAAGCGGCGCCGTCGCCCGTGCCGCTCGTCACCTGCGCCCGTCGGCGCTCCACCAAAAGCGCGCCCGTCGGCACTCCACAAAGTGGCGCCCGTCGGCACCCCACAAAAGCGGCGCCCGTCGGCGCCCACAAAGCGGCGCCTGCCGGGCGGTCCACGAACCGGCGCCGTCCCACGTGCCGCTCGTCACGGCGCGCCGCGACGCGGCGCGTCCCCGCGGAGGCCGTGCGGCCGCCGTGGCAGAGTTGGTGCGTGGATCAGCGCACGCCGTGGGTGGTCGGGGTCTCCGGCGCTTCGGGCACGCCCTACGCGGCGGCGGTCATCCGCGCACTGTTCGACGCTGGCGAGGCCGTCGACCTCGTCGTGTCGCGCGCGGCCCGCCTCACGATCCTCGACGAGACCGGCGTGTCCTTCCGCGACGCGCACTGGAAGGACGACCTCGCCGCGTGGCTCGGGCGCCCGCTCGACGGCGCCGATGCGGCCTACTGGCCGGCCGGCGACCTGGCCGCCGGCCCGAGCAGCGGTTCCTACCCGGTCAAAGGCATGCTGATCGTGCCGGCCAGCACGGCCGCATGCGCCGGCATCGCCATCGGGCTGTCCAAGGACCTCCTGCAGCGCGCCGCCGAGGTGAACCTCAAGGAACGCCGCCCGGTCGTGGTCGTGCCACGCGAGACCCCGGTGACGCGAAGCCACCTGGAGCACCTCATCGCACTACACGACGCGGGTGCGGTCATCCTGCCCGCGAGCCCCGGCTTCTATGCCGCCGGCGCCGCGGCCACGGCCGCGCAGCTGGTCGACTTCGTCGCCGGCAAGGTTCTCGACGCCGCCGGTGTGTCGCACAGCCTGTTCACTCGTTGGTCGGGTGAGCTCGGCCATTCCCATTAGAGGTGTCCTCCACGGCGCCCTCGCCTTCGAGCAACGCCCTCACCTCGGATTCTCGGAACCGCCGGTGTCCACCCGGGGTTCGGATGCTACTGATCCGTCCGGCTGCGGCCCATCGCGTCACCGTCTTCGGATCGACGCGAAACAAGGCAGCGACCTCACCGGGCGTCAGCAGACGATCTCCCGTCTCCACGGCCCCTCCTTTACCCTGGGTGGCTCGCCGGGTCCGCGCACCCCCATGCTGCGAAGCTGAAAGCGCGAGTCATCCTGGGATGTACGCCCATTACAGCACCGCTCACGTGCCGTGTCCGGGAAACGAGGAAAACGCACTTCTGGGTAATTAGCTGTGTTAAAAGCCGGACCGTTAGGCTTGTCGCGATGGACGCGATCGATCGTCACCTCATCGACCTCCTGCGCGACAACGCACGGCTCCCGTTTGCGGAGCTCGCCCGCCAGGTCGGCCTGTCCGCACCAGCCGTGCACGAGCGCATCGGCAAGCTCGAATCGTCGGGGGTGATCAGGGGCTACCGTGCCGAGGTGGAGCCCGAGACCATGGGCTTTCCCCTCACCGCGGTGATCGGCATCGTCCAGGACAGCAGCGGCGACGCCGAATCCGTTCTCGAAGCCCTGCGCGCCCGCCAGGAGATCGAGTCGTGTTACTTCATGGCGGGTGAGGAATCGTTTCTGTGCAAGGCGAGGGTGAAAACCATCGGCGATCTGGAACGGCTCATCGTCGAGCTGAACCGCATCAAAGGTGTCGCCCGCACTCGCACGACGATCGCGCTTTCCACGAAATGGGAGGGCCGGTCCCAGCCGGCGAGCTGAACGCATCACGCGAGGGTGGCCAGGCCCGGATATACGGTCACGTACCCGTCGTCGGTGAGGTCCAGGTCGGCCGTGAAGTTCTCCGAGCGGTACCGCACGCGCCTCGGGCCGAGCACCTGATAGCTCTGCTGGAGGGGCAGCACGGCGAGGCTTGGCAGGAGTACCCACGCGGCCTCGATCTGGACCGTGGTGCCAGTCTCCGCCCGGTGCAGGCCCAGGCGGCGCACCGGCAGGGTGTTGGTCAGCGGGGAGTTGTAGAGATCCACGTCGAGCACGGCGTGGAGCCGGTCGGGGTCCTCGATGCCGGACAGCGGTGCGGCGGGCAGCGCGCGGCCCAGGTCGCCCTGCTCGCTGGTGGTGACCCGCCAGCGGCCGGCCGCACGCTCCATGCGCAGCGTGCGCAGCCAGCCGGCGCCCTCGACGGCGACCTCGAACCGGGTGCTGGCCCAGGCCTCGTCCGTGTGCAGCTCGTAGCGGCAGGAATACAGCGAGTTGTCGGCGGCGAACGCCACGCCCTTGGCGCGTAGCCCGCGCCGGTCGTCGAGCGTGACGAACTCGCCGCCGGTGGTGTCGGTCCGCTGCCAGGCGAACGCGCGCGGTAGCACGGTCATCTCCGGACCGTACAAGACCGGGCGCGTTCGCGCTGTCCAGCTCGCTACCGGTTGCGCGGTGGGCGGCGGTCGTTCATGCGGCGCCCGCGCGGCGTCGGGGCCGGGCTGTGGTGATGGTTGGCCCGCACCGGCACCCCGCTGGGCTGGCGGGCGCCGGTGACCTCGGCCAGCGCCGGGTCGCCAGCGCGGACGCGCAGCTCGTTCGGGGTCACTCCGGCCTTGGCCAGCAGCGCCGCGGCCTGCCGCCGCTGCCGGGGCAGCACCAGCGTGACGACGGTGCCCGCCGCACCGGCTCGAGCGGTGCGCCCGGCCCGGTGCAGGTAGTCCTTCTGGTCGCGCGGCAGGTCGACGTGCACGACCAGCGACACGTCGTCGATGTGGATGCCGCGCGCGGCCACGTCGGTGGCCACGAGCACGTCCACGCTGCCCTCGCGGAACTCGGCCAGCGTGCGCGTGCGCACCCGCTGCGTCTTGCCGCCGTGCAGCGCGCCGGCCCGCACGCCGACCTTCGCGAACTGCTCCACCAGCTCGTCCACGGCGGCCTGGGTCTTCACGAACAGGATCGTGCGGCCCTTGCGCGCCGCGATCGAGGCGGCGATCGCGAACTTGTCGTGCGGCGGCACCAGCAGGACGTGGTGGTCCATCGAGCCCACCGAGGCGACCGCCGGTTCGATCGAGTGCGTCACCGGGTCGACCAGGAACCGCCCGACCAGCGCGTCGACGTCCTTGTCCAGCGTCGCGGAGAACAGCAGCCGCTGCCCCGCCGTCGGCGTCTGCGACATGATCTCGGTGACCTCGGGCAGGAAGCCCATGTCGGCCATCTGGTCGGCCTCGTCGAGCACGGTGATCTCCACCGCGTCGAGCCGGCAGACGCCGCGCTTGATCAGGTCACCGAGTCGCCCCGGAGTGGCCACGAGCACGTCGACGCCGCGCTCGAGCGACCAGATCTGCCGGTCGTACGGCACGCCGCCGACGGCCGTCTTGCAGAACAGGCCCAGCACCTTGGCCAACGGGGTCAACGCGTCGTTGACCTGCATGGCGAGCTCGCGCGTCGGCACCAGCACGAGCGCCTTGGGCGCGTGCGGCCGGGAGCGGCCCGAGGCGGCGAGCCGGGCGAGCATCGGAAGGCCGAACGCCAGCGTCTTGCCCGAGCCGGTGCGCCCGCGCCCGAGCACGTCGCGGCCGGCGAGCACGTCGGGGACGGTCGCCGCCTGGATCGGGAACGGCTCGGTGATGCCCTGGGTGGCCAACGTGCGCACCAGCCGGTGCGGCAGGCCGAGATCCGCAAACCCACGAGCCTCGGTCGGCTCGATGCGCGAATCGGGTTGTTCGAAAATTGAGGGATACGAGCTGGGGTCAGCGAGCAGCAAGGAGCTGGGACCTTCCGATTGGAGAACGGTTAAGACTATCCGATCTCGCACCGAAGGCCCCAGCCGACGTGCGCACGGTCACTTCTTTGGCGAAGAGACTCCGCCGAAGATCCCGTCGATGAAGTTCTGCGCCAGCGTGACCGCGAGGTACCCGCCGACGATCAACACGATCACGATCACCGCGATGATGATGATCACCCGCCGATTGCCGGACCTGGCCGGCGCCTCGTCGTCGTCATCATCGGACTCCGCGGTCCCTTGACTCAGGATGTGCCCGGTGAGCGAGCCGGAGTTCTCGAGCGGACTACCCCCGCCGTCGGCCGGGAGGGACGACGCCGACGCGCCGCTCTTCCCGCCATACACGGTGCCGGCGGAGGCCCGCTCGCCGCGAGCCCACTTCCCATAGCTTTCGGCCGCAGGGGCCGGATCGGATGCCTCCTCTAAAGCAGGCTCCTCGTCGGGCGGCGGGATGGCCGGGGGCTGCTGGTGCTCCGGGGGCTGCTGAGCGGGCGCACCGGTAGACGGGTAGACGCTCCCCGGCGCCCGATTGGCCGGCGGCGGGAAGTCTCCGCGCCCAGGCCAGTTCTGCGGTGGTACCTCATGATCGCTGCTCTCCGTTCCAGATGCGCCACCACCCGGCATCGGCGGCGGCGCCCACGCGGGCCCCCCGCTGGTCGGCGGCTGCCCCCACCCCTGCTGCGCAGGCGGCGTGGACGTGGGCGGCTGCCCCCAGCCCTGCTGGGCGGGCGGCGTAGACGTGGGCGGCTGCCCCCAGCCTTGCTGTGCAGGCGGCGTGGACGTCGGCGGCTGCCCCCAGCTCGGCTGCTGGGCGGGCGGCGTGGACGTCGGCGGCTGGCCCCAACCCTGTTGGGCGGGCGGCGCAGACGCGGGCGGCTGACCCCAACTCGGCTGCTGGGCCGGCGGCGTAGACGTTGGTGGCTGGCCCCAGCCCTGCTGCGGCTGGCCAGGCGGCGGCGTCCACCCCTGGGCGGGCTGCTGCCCCCAGGCTGGCTGCTGCTGCCCCGGCGGCTGCGGCTGCGGCGGCTGCGGCGGGTTCCATCCCTGCTGGGCGGGCGGCGCGGAGGCGGGCGGCGGCGTCCATCCCTGCTGCTGCGGCGGCTGGTTCCCGCCCGGCTGCCACCCCTGCGGGGGCGGCTGCTGCCACCCCGGCTGGGCCGGCGGCGGGTTCCACCCCGGCTGACCCGGCTGCTGCCCGGCGGGCGGCTGCCCCGGTTGCCCAGGCTGCCCTGGCTGCCACCCCGGCTGGCCAGCGGGCTGGCCGGGCGGCGGCGTCCACCCTTGCTGCTGCGGCTGCGGCGGCGGGTTCCAGCCCTGAGCGGCGGGCGGCTGGCCCCACCCCGGCTGCCCAGGCTGCTGTCCCGGCTGTTGTCCCGGCTGCACGGGGTAGCCCGGCTGTCCCGGCTGCGGCGCGTACTGCCCAGGCTGACCGGGCTGTCCCGGATGCCCCGGTTGGCCGGGCTGCCCGGGTTGTCCCGGGTTGGGCGCCCAGCTCTGCTGCCCGGGCGGCGGCGTGACGTACCCGAGGCGGTTGCCCCCTTGCGGCGGGTTCCACACCGGCGGCGCCCCGGCCTGCTGCCACGGCGCGCCGGCCTGCGGCACGGGCGCCGAGGGGTCGTCGTGTCCCCAGGGATGCTCGGCGGACGGCGTCGTGTACGCCGGCGGCGCGGGCGCCTCGGGAGCCTTGGGCGCTGCCGCGTCACCGGGGTCGTCGCCGTCGGTCGGCAGCGGCGGCGGCTCCTGCGCGACGAGGAACGGCGAGCTCTCGACCGGCGGCGGCGTCTGGTCGGCACCACCGAACGGCGGCGCGGGCTGCGAGTCGGGGATCCCGTACGACGGCGCCGAGCCGACGCCGAACGGGGCCGCGGGCTGGGAGTCCGGCACGCCGTACGAGGGTGCGGAGCTGCCGCCGAACGAGGACGCCGGTTGCGAGTCCGGCACGCCGTACGACGGCGCGGAGCTGCCGCCGAACGAGGGGCCGGGCTGCGCGTCGGGGATGCCGTATGAGGGTGCGGCGTTGCCGCCGAACGAGGGCGCCGGCTGGGAGCCCGGGACGCCGTAGGACGGCGCGGCCGGAGCGTCGGGCGCGGACCGGGCGCCACCGAATGGCGGCGGGCCCTGGAGCGGCGGTGGGCCGGACACGGGCGCACCCGGGATCGGCGGCGGGGTCCCCGGGATCGGCGGCGGTCCGGACATGGGCGCACCCGGAATCGGGGGCGGCGTTCCCGGGATCGGCGGCGGGCCGGAGACGGGTGCGCCGGGGATCGGGGGCGGCGTTCCCGGGATCGGTGGTGGGCCGGAGACGGGTGCGCCGGGGATCGGCGGCGGGGTCCCCGGGAGCGGCGGCGGGCTGGATACAGGTGCGCCGGGGATCGGGGGCGGGCCCGAGACGGGCGCGCCGGGGATCGGGGGCGGGCCTGAAACGGGGGCGCCGGGGATCGGCGGCGGGCCGGCGAACGGCGGGATGCCCGGCAGCGGCGGCGGCTGGACCGCGCCGAACGGGGCGGCCGGTTGGGCGTCGGGGATGCCGTACGACGGGGCCGGCGGGGCGTCCGGGGCCTGGAACGGGCTGGGCTGGAACGGCGACGGCGACGGGAACGGGAACGGCGGCTGCGGCTGTGGGCGCGGGAACGGATCCGGCGTCGGGCCCGGCTCCGGGGTCGGCTCCGGCGTCGGGATCGGCTCCGGCTCGGGTGCCGGCGGGTACGGCGTCGGGATCGGCTCGGGGGCCGGGGCCGGTGGGAACGGGGTGGGCTCCGGCTGTGGTACCGGCTCGGGGCTCGGGAACGGCGACGGGGTCGGGCCGGGGATCGGCTCGGCCGGCTCGTCGTCGGCCGGGGTCGGGTCGGCGGACGGGGGCTCGGTGCTGGCGGAGCCGCCGCGGTACACCCTCGGGGACGCGGTGCTGCCCCGGGCGGCCTGGGCGGCCTCCTCGGCGCTGACCGTGTGCAGGCCCGGCACCGAGGCGCTCGCCCGGGCCGCGGCGACGGCGGCCACGGCGGCGGCCGCTCCCGCGCCCGCCATGATGCCCGAACCGCTGCCTGCGCCCGGTCCAGCGCCGGCGGAGCCGCCACCCGGGCCGCTCACGTCTGCGCTGCCAACGCTCGGGCCGCCGAAGTCGGCGCCGCCCGGGCCGCCGGCACCGGGTCCGCTGACGCCCGCGCTGCCGATGCCCGGGCCGCCGAGGTCGGCGCCGTCCAGGGCGCTGACCTCGGCGCTGTCGATGCTCGCGGCGCCGAGTTCGTCGGCGGGGGGCTCGTTGTTAAGGGCGTACGAGGCCGGAGCGCCGGACGCCTGCGGTACCGCGGAGAAGAGGTCCGCGGGCGGCGGCGCGACCGGAGGCTCCACCGCGGCCGGGCGGGCCTGTGCCGCGAACGGGTGCCGGATGGGCGGCGGCTCGTACGCGGGAGGCTCGGCCCCCGAGCCCGACTCCTGCGGTCCGTAGGAGGACGCCGGGGAGCTCTGCGGGAACTGGTACGGCGACGGCGCCGGGTCGTTGGTGGGCAGCGGGTACGCCGCCGGGGCCGGGACGACCGGGTCATTGGTGGGCAGCGGGTAGGCCGCGGGGGCTGGGACCACGGGCGGGGGCTCGACCGGCGCGGGCGGCTCGGGGGCCGCTGCGGCCGGAGGCTCCGGCGTGGCCGGGGAGTCCGGGCCCGACTGGGCCGTCCAGGGCAGCGCGAACGCGTCCCACGACGACTCGGCCTGCGTCCGCGGGGCGCGCAGGCGGCTCGGCAGCGGCGGTGGCTCCTGACCGGCGGGCGCCTGGAACGGGGTGACCGGCTGATACGGCGCCGGCTCCTCAGCGGCGGCAGCCTCGTACGGCGACGCCTCCGAACCGGCCGGCGGGTACGAAGGGGGCACGTCCGCGGCGGCGGGCTGGAACGGCGTCACCGGCTGGAACGGTGCGACGGGCGGCTCGTACGGGGCAGGCGCGTCGAGAGGGTCGCCGGACGGGGCGACAAACGCGGACGAACCACCATCCGGGGCGTCATGACCCAACGGGTCCGGGTCGGCGTCGGGGACGGAGAACGCGCCGGCGCGGTAAATGCCGGCCTCGTGACGTACCTCCGGGATTTCGCCCTCGGGAGTGCTCACGGCGGCAACGGTCGCGCGGCCCACGATCGGGGTCTCCGAGCCGTCATCCGACGAATCAAGATCCGAAGCAGGGACGTCGGGGGAGGAGAGATCCGCGGCGGGGGCAAAGCCGGACACCGGGGCGGGGCCGAACGGGTTGGCCAGGCCACCCGAATCTTCACCCTCGGCCCGCGGTGCCTCGAAAGGCGGCGCCGAGCTCGGCGGGGGCGGGGTCGGGTCGGTCGGCGGCGGGCCGTATACGCCGGCGGCCGGCTCCAGGCTCGGCAGCCGGTAGGCGGGTGCTTCCTCGACCGCTGCGGCGATGACCTCCGCCTCGGGCTCGGCCGCGGGAACCGCCTGCCCGAAGACCGGAGCCTCCGGGGCCGGAGCCTCAGGAGCTGCAGGAACTGAGGGAGGTTCGGGAGCCGAGGGAGCCGGGGTGGAGGTGTCCGAGAAGGCGGCCATCAGGGCCGCTACCTCCGGATCCTCCTCCTCGTCCGCGGCGCCGGCCGACAAGGGGTCCCCACCGGGCCACAGGCCGTCCAGCGGAGCCTGCGGGGGCTCGTACGCCTGGTCGGGCAGCTCCTCGTCCGTGGGCTCCGGCGGCAGCTCCGCGCCGACCGGGGGCGGTGGGGGCAGCGGGGGCAGGTCACCGCTGTCCTCCTGGGGTGGCCCGCTGACCGGCGGCATGCCGCCCGCCGGCGCCGAGCCGCCGAACGAGGGGCCGTTCTGCACCGCCTCGCCGCGTGCGCCGTCTCGCGTCTCCCGCTCGTCCATCGCTGCCCTCCATGAACAGGGTGCCCTTTCGGGCATCATCGCGTGCCCGACGGGCCCCCCTTCCGTCGGTCAACGGGTCCACGGTGCCACATCGAGTCACGCGTTGCTGGGTCGGCGTGCGTCGGGTTTTGGATCTACCCGGGCGGTCCGCCTGGTGTCAGCTGCTCGAAGCGCTGACCGATGCCCGCGGCGTCGTGCTCGGGGTGGCGGAGCGGACCGTGGCGGGTGACGACTGGGCCGAGCTCGCCGGGCTCGGGTGGTCGTCGGCCGGCGGGTCCGAAGGCTCGGACGCGGGCGTTGTCGGCGGGACCGACGGAGACGCGGTCGTCTCGGTCGGGCTGGGCGACGTGCTCTTGGTCGGGATCGGCGAGGCCGTCTCGGTCGGGATCGGCGAGGCCGACGCGTTGCGGGTCGGGCTCGGCGACGAGGAGGTCGTGGTGCCGCCGCCAGGGGCCGTGGTCGTGGGCTGGCCGGGTGCCGGGACCGCGTCGAAGATGCGGGTCGCACCGAACAGCTTCGACCAGCGCACCTCGGCGATCTTGACCTTCTGGCCGCTGGTCGGGGCGTTGACCATCTTGCCGCCGCCGATGTAGATGCCCATGTGGTAGATCGTGCGCCAGTCCGACATGTCGGTGGCGAAGTACACGAGGTCGCCGGGCAGCAGCTGGTCGCCGGGCCTGGTCTTGGTCGCGCGGATCGCGTGCGTGCCGTGGTACATGTCGGCGGCCACGCGCGGGACGTGCACGCCGACCTGGGCGTAGGCCCAGTAGGCCAGGCCGGAGCAGTCGAACGTGTCGGGGCCCTCGTCGCCCCAGACGTACCAGGCCTTGTTGACCTTGCTCAGCGCGAAGTTGAGCGCCTGGATCGCCTTCGGGTTGGCGACCATGCCGTCGACGACCGGGTTGTCGACCAGGTTGGGGCTCAGGGACTGCTCGTGAGCGTCCTCCTGGGCCTCGAGCTGCTGGATCATGGCGTCGTTGTCGGCGCGCATCTGCACGTACTTGGCGTTCTGCGCCTGGAAGTCGGTGTCGATCGGCGTGTACGCCGACTGGGCCGCCTTGACCGCGTCCTGCGCCGCCTGGACCTCCTGGCGGGCGGCCGACTCGGCCTCCTGGGCGCGCAGCAGGTCGCGGGCGGCCTCTTCGCCGCCGGGCTGGCCGCCGAGGCCGGGCGCGAGCAGGCCGAACTGGTGCAGGTCGTTGGCGTAGCTGTCGAGCGGGCCGAGGCCGGTGGCGTGCTTGTACGCCTCGGCGGCGGCCGCGTCGGCCTTCTCCTTGAGCTCGGCGACCTTCTCGCCGGCCGCGGCGAGCTTCGCCTGCGCGTCGGTCAGCGTGTTCTGCGCCGTGTCGAGGTCGAGCGAGGCCCGGTTCCGTTTCTCGCCGAGCTGCGCGACGGTGATCTGCAGCTGCGTCAGCTCGGCGGCCTTCGGGCCCTGGGTGGTCGCGGCCGGCGGGGCCGTCGTGGCGTCGGTGCCGGGCAGCACCAGCTGGCCGGAGGCGATCGGCCGGGAGCCGGTGTCGGGGACGTCGCCGCTCGGGTCGGCGTAGGCGGGGCGCGTGATCAGCGAGCACAGCATGGTGCAGACCAGCGCGGCGGCCGCCACGGTGCTGCGACGCATGCGGATGCGTGGACGCCGCTCGACCGCCGCCGCCCGCACGATAGACGTGCCGGACGCAGCCGTCGAAGCACCGAATACCGCTGGTGGCTCCGGTGTGTCGTCCGGAAAAGCCGCCCTCAGTACAAGCCCGCTCATCGCCACCGTCCCAGTCGGTAAGCCATGCCAAAAGGTCGATCGTTGCCGATCGATCAGTCGGTCTGCCGCCCGACCGTGTTCCTGCCCACTTTTTCTTACCGTACGAAGGCAACACGCGTCGAGTGGTGATCAATGTCAGGTTCGTCGTAGGGAGGTGAATGTGAGAGGAACGGCAGGTCCGACGTACGCTGACGGCGTGGACGCGGGTCTGAAGCGGGAACTGGAAGCCAAGGTCAACGCCGGCGAGCGGCTGAGCCGGGAGGACGGCATCGCTCTGTATGAGTGCGATGACCTCGTCTGGCTGGGCAAACTCGCGCACCAGGTGCGGACCGAGAAGAACGGCGACCGGGTGATGTTCAACGTCAACCGGCACCTGAACCTGACCAACGTCTGTTCGGCCAGCTGCGCATACTGCTCGTTCCAGCGCAAGCCGGGCGAGAAGGACGCCTACACGATGCGCATCCACGAGGCCGTCGAGAAGGCCAAGGAGATGGAGGACGAGCAGCTCACCGAGTTGCATATCGTCAACGGACTTCACCCGACGCTGCCGTGGAAGTACTACCCGAAGGTCCTGCGCGAGCTGAAGGGCGCCCTGCCCGGGGTCAAGCTCAAGGCGTTCACGGCGACCGAGATCCAGTGGTTCGAGAAGATCTCCGGCCTGCCCGCCGACGAGATCCTCGACGAGCTGATCGACGCCGGCCTGGAGTCGCTGACCGGCGGCGGCGCGGAGATCTTCGACTGGGAGGTCCGCCAGCACATCGTGGACCACGCCACGCACTGGGAGGACTGGTCGCGCATCCACCGCCTCGCGCACAGCAAGGGGCTGCGCACGCCGTCGACCATGCTCTACGGGCACATCGAGGAGCCCCGCCACCGCGTCGACCACGTGATGCGCCTGCGCGAGCTGCAGGACGAGACCGGCGGCTTCACCGTCTTCATCCCGCTGCGCTACCAGCACGACTTCGTCGACTCGGCCGACGGCAAGATCCGCAACCGGCTGCAGGCCCGCACCAAGATGGCCTCGCCGGCGGAGAGCCTCAAGACGTTCGCCGTCTCGCGGCTGATGTTCGACAACGTGCCGCACGTCAAGTGCTTCTGGGTCATGCACGGGCTGTCGGTGGCGCAGCTCTCACTGAACTTCGGCGTGGACGACCTGGACGGCTCGGTCGTGGAGTACAAGATCACGCATGACGCCGACAGCTACGGCACGCCGAACACCATGCACCGCGAGGACCTGCTCAACCTGATCTGGGACGCCGGGTTCCAGCCGGTCGAGCGCAACACGAAGTACGAGGTCGTGCGGGAGTACGACAAGCCGACGCCCCTGGCCGAGCGCCGCGCCGTGCCGCAGCAGGTCTGGGCCTGACGTTACGCTGGGTGCACCATGTCTCCGTTTCTGAAGTACACGCTCGCCCGGCTCGGCCTCTTCGGGCTCGTGGCGCTCGCCGTTCTCGCCTTGCCGATCGACGTCAGCGTCCTGCTCAAGCTGATGATCGCCGTGCTGGTCTCCGCCGTGCTGGCCTTCTTCCTGCTCAAGGGCCTGCGCGACGAGGCGTCCGTCCAAGCCGTCGGCATGGCCGAGCGGCGCTCCGAAAAGCGCGAACGGCTGCGCGCCGCGCTCAACGGGGATGACGATGGTGGCGGAAACGCCACCAAAGCGGACTAAAGCCCTAGAGCATCCAGTCCTCGGTGAACTCGATCACAGCGAAGTGCGCGCCCGTGGGGTCCGCCGCCCGAGCGTAGTAGCCGGCCGAGGCCGGCTGCGGGCGGCGGGCCACCGTGCCGCCGAGCTCGACGACGCGCTCGCACGCGGCGACGCAGTCGGCCACCATGAAGCACACGGTCCAGTGGTCGGGCACGCCCGCGGGGAAGCGGTGGTCGATCGGGACCAGGCCGCCGACGGTGTCGTTGTGGTGGTGCAGCTCGAAGTAGGACTCGCCCTCGCTGTCGGCCTCGACCGTGTGCCAGCCGAAGACCTCCTTGTAGAAGGCGCCGGTCGCCTCGAGGTCGTGCGTCGCCAGCTCGTACCAGCAGATGGCGCCCGGCTCGAAGGAGACCTGCGCGCCGACGAACCGGCTGCGCAGCCACGTGCCGAACAGCGCGCCGCCGGGGTCGCTGAACGTCGCGGCGGTACCGAGGTCGCGCACGCTCGCGGGCGGCACGCGCACGGCGCCGCCGGCCCGCTCGACCTCGGACGCGGTGCCGGCCGGGTCGTCCGTGGAGATCGAGATCAGCCAGCCGCCGCGCCCGTCGGGCCGGCCCTGGCGCAGCCCGGCCGCGGCCCGCCCGCCGAGCGTGAAGTGCCCGTCGTCGTTGCGGCCCCAGCCGAAGAGCCCGCCGTAGAACTCGGCGGAGACCGCCGGCTCCGGGCTGACCAGCTCCGCCCAGCACGGTGTCCCTGGTGCGTAACCCCGCACTCGCATTGCGCGCTCCTCCGGATCTTCACGCTGAAGGCAGATACTGCCATCACATCGGAGCGGACGACAGCCCGTCCAGCGGAGCGGGCAGTGGGCGCGCATGGAGCACATCAAGGCGCGAGACGGCCCGGGTCAGCACGACGAAGAGCCGGTTGAGCCCCCGCGGCTCGGCCGCCACGATGTCGGCGGGCTCGACCACGATCACGTGGTCGTACTCCAGGCCCTTGGCCAGGCCGGCGGGGAGTACCGTAACCCGGGCATCACTGTCGGTGTCCTCCGCGGCGGCGATCGCGATGCCCGCCGCACGGATCGCCTCGGCCAGCGCGCCCACGGCGGCGTCGGCCGCGATGACGCCGACCGACCCCGGCTGCTCCAGCGCCGAGCGGACCGCGTTCACGACGGATCCGTCGATTTCCCCGACGGTACCGATGGTCAGCGCGCCGTCCGCGCGCAGCGAGCGCGCCGCAGGCACGTCAACCCCGAGCGCCGGCAGCAGCCGGTTCGCGAGCGCGACCACCGCGGCCGGCACCCGGAAGCCCGTGGTCAACGGCACGACCCGGGCGCCCGGCTTGCCCAGGTGCGACAGCAGCGTGCCCCAGTCGCGCGCGGCCCACGGCGCCGTGCCCTGCGCCAGGTCCCCGAGCAGCGTGATCGAGCCGTGCTCGCTGCGCCGCGCGATCACCCGCGCCTGCATGGGGGAGAGGTCCTGCGCCTCGTCGACCACGACGTGCCCGAAGGACGGCACCCGGTCGATCAGCCCCGCCGCCTCGTCGATGAGCACCGCGTCGGCCGCGCTCCACTTGGCCGACTTCGCCGACTTCGGCGGCTTCGCCCAGCGCAGCGCCGCCCGCTCGGCCTCGTCGAGGTCCTCGTCGATCGGGTCGCTGAGCACCTCGAACACCAGCTGCTCGGGCGTGACCGCCGGCCAGACGGCGTCGAGCAGCTCGGCGACGGGCGCGACCTTCCCCATCCGCCGCTGCCAGCCTTCGCCCGGCGAGTCGCCCCGCCGCGCCTCCGACTGGCGCATGAGCAGCGACACGACCCGGGCGCGCACCCGCTCGCGGCCGGTCGCGTACGGCGGGGCCTCGCGCCGCACGTCATCGACGATCCGCCGCAGCGCCTCGGCCGAGATCCGCCAGCGGTACGACCCGTCCGAGACCGTGAGCGCCTCTTCGGGGCGTCGGATGCGGGCGAGGAGCCGTTTTTGCAGTACCGCTGCCATCTTGTCTTGGTTCTTGACCTCTGCGGCCCGCTCGTCGTCCACCGCCCGGACCGGCGTGGCGAGGAGCCCGTCGATCGTGGACTGCCGGACCTCGACCTCGCCGAGGGTCGGCAGGACGCTCGCGATGTACTGCAGGAACGCGGTATTGGGCCCGACGATGAGCACACCGGCCCGGCGCAGCCGCTCGCGGTGCAGATACAGCAGGTATGCGGCCCGGTGCAGCCCCACGGCCGTCTTGCCCGTCCCGGGCGCCCCTTGCACGCAGATCGACTCGTCGAGCTCGGCGCGCACGAGCTCGTCCTGCTCGGGCTGGATCGTGGCGACGATGTCGCGCATCGGCCCGACGCGGGGCCGCTCGATCTCGTCGAGCAGGATCTGGCTCGTTCCCTGCTCCTCGCCGCGCCCGAGGTGCTCGTCCTCGAAGCTGGTGAGCTCGCCCTTGACGAACCCGAACCGCCGTCGCACGTCGACGTCCTGCGGGTCGCGGGCGCTGGCCTGGTAGAACTTGCGCGACAAGGGCGCGCGCCAGTCGAGCACCATCGGCTCGCCGGCGGCGTCGGTGACGTGCCGCCGGCCGACGTGGTACCGGTGCTCGTCGAGGTCGAGCCGCCCGAAGAACAGCGGCGTGTCGGGATTGTCGGCGAGGTCGGCGATCCGCCGGGCCAGGTGTCGGCCGAGGGTCTCGGCGGCGAAAGGGTCGCCGGCGACCTGGTCTCCGGTGGCGTAGAGGTCCTCGGCATGCTCGCGCATGCGCTTGAGCGCCGCCCGTGAGGCGGCGAGGTGGTCACGTTCGGTCTGCAGGTCTGTCTCGAGTGAGAGCACGGTGATTTCCTTCGCGGGAATCCGCTCGCTCGCGTATCCGGGCTCAGACCCGGCGCGTGGGACGTCCGCTGCGGTGGCTACCTCACCGCGGCCGTCAAGCGGACAACGACACTACGCGCGATAGCTGGACCGCTCCACCGAATTTGAGGTTGCTTCGAGGCTCGAGGGTTGGTGGCCGGCCGAGTTGCGGAAGCGCAGAGGGGCTGGTGTCCCGTGCGGTCGAAGCCGGTACTGCTCCCTTCTGGGCGGTCGGCGTGGCACCCTTGTGGCAGGATCCGTCGGGAGGTGAGTCGCCGATGAGCGTGGCCGTGCTCGAGCATGTCGGTCCGTGGAGCGAGGACGAGTACTTTGCACTCGGCGAGACCACGAACCGGATCGAGCTGTTCGACGGGAGTCTGCTGGTGAGTCCAGCACCGACCATGCGCCATCAGCACGTCTCCCGCCGACTGGCGAGTCTGCTCGACCCAAATGCCGACGCGGCCGGCCTCTGGGTGTTCGAGGCGATCAACGTGCGCCTGGCGAGCGGCCGGATCTTTATCCCCGATCTCGTGGTCACGCCGGTCGAGGACGGCACGACGGTGGACGCCCGGGATGTGGTGCTGGTCGGCGAGGTGGTCTCGCCGGGCAACGCGGGTGCTGACCGGCTGTTGAAGATGCAGCTCTACGCCGCCGCGCGGATCGGGTGGTACCTGCTCGTCGAGCCGGGGAGGTCGGCTTCGGTGACGGTGCGGCTGCTCCGCCTGGATGGTGGGCATTACACCGAGCATGCGGTCGCGAAGGACGGCGAGATGCTCACCGCAGACGGTCCGTTCGCCATCGAGATCGACACCGGCGCCCTTCTGCGTCGCCGATAGCGCGACGGCCCGGGGTCCCGAGCTTGCCGACGAGCTCTCTCCAGACCTCGGCGGGACAGGTGGCCGATCGACCTGATTTGAAGCATCGCAAGAGTCCGCTATGCCGATCATCGCCGTGCCGAGCGCTGGATGCCACGACGTGGTGGCCGGTCGGCCGACGATGCGGATCGCCGCCGACCGGCGGCGATCCGCATCGGGTCCCCAGGTAGGCGTCGGGTCAGCGAGCCTGCAGCGCGTCCAACGCGACTGCCATCGCGATGACGAGGCGACGGTCCAGCTCCGGGTCGTTGATGGTGATCACATAGCGGTCGCGAAGGGAGAACTTCTTGTTCACCGAGAAGGCCACGGCACCATTGCGGACGAAGTCGAAGTGGTAGGGCAGGAAGCTCAGCACGAAGCGGCGCAGCAGCGCCACGGGCAGGCTCCGCTCCGTGCCGGTGATGACACCGACTGACGGCTGCTCGAGGTGCCACGTCGACTGAAGCAGCGACTTGGCGAAGTCCTTGCGGAAGTTGCCGATCGCCGAGCCTGAAGCGTCGGTGACGTCGTAGGTGGCGCCGAGATCGATCACCTGGCGGGCCTTGAATCCGGCCACGACCTGCGACTTCGTGCTGTCCGTGTAGAGGGTGACCTGCTCCTTGAGGGCCATCCGCTTCTGCTGGGCGAAGGCTACGAGGTCGCCGGGGGTGCCGCTGCCATCCGATGCGAAGACCTCGTACTGGTTGACCATGAGGGTGATGCGCTGCTTGAGGTGCAACGTCTGTTGCTTCTGCAGGGTGGGGGTGTCCACGTTTGCCTTTCCGGTCGAAACAAGTCGCCTATCGCGGCGCGCGCGGCCTGCACAGTAGCGCGTTTCCGCCGGACCTACGTCCCCAGTTGATCAAGTCCGGAGGATCGGTGCTGTGGATCGCCGGACGGATGAACCTGTTGGCCGTGGGTAGCGAGGCGAACTGGGACACCGTGAGGAGAGGATCGGCATGATCGGCGTCGTGGGGCGGCAGCAGGCCGGGTCGAGGCTGAGCTCGGGCGCAGGGCGCGTCCTCCGCGAGGCCGCATCGGCGCGGTCCGGTCAGCGGTCGCGTCATGGACGTGGATGATGCGGTGCCTGCCGCCGGTGGTGGCCCGGGGGCAGGGCCTGATACCCGTGAGGGTGACCTCGCCCTGCTGCGGGCGTATGAGCCGGTGATCCGGTACACAGCCGGAGAACTGTTCCTGCCGACAGCCGTCGACGCCTACGTCGCCCGGGCCGGCCTGTGGCGGCGGCGGCCGGGTGAACGACGCGACGAATGCCTGGCCCAGAGCGGTGAGCTGACGCTGGAGCGCCTGGCCGCGGAGGGGGAGCGGTTCGCCGCGGACGGCCTGTACCTGCGCCTCGTCGACCGCCCGATGGATGGTGCCGAGTACCGGCGGTGGCGCCGCGAGGGGGCGCAGCCGTCGTTCCGGCCGAGTAGCCGCTTCGCCGCCGTCGGGCTGTTCGCGCGGCTCGTCGACGCCGGGCTCCGCCTGTCCATTCTCCTGCGGGGGACGTTACCCGGCGGCACCCGGGCGGCGGCGCACCGCCTGTACGTCACGCACATGCAGCCGAACGATCATCCCTACTACGCGAGAGTGTCCCGGGACGGCGGCTACGTCGCCCTGCAGTACTGGTACTTCTACCCGATGAACGATTGGCGCTCGACGTTCAGCGGCATCAACGACCACGAAGCCGACTGGGAACAGGTGACGATCTTTCTTGGTGAGACACTCACCGGCTCCTTGCGCCCGGCCTGGGTGGCGTTCTCGGCACACGACGAGGTCGGCGACGATCTGCGCAGACGCTGGGACGACCCGGACATCGAGTTCGTCGGCACGCATCCGGTGGTGTACGCGGGGGCCGGATCGCACGCCGGTGCCTACCTGCCCGGTGAATACGTGACGACCGTCGCCCTGACGTGGCCGAACCGCCTCGCGGCTGCGTTGCGGCAGATGGCACGGACTGTGCTGCCCTGGGCCAGGGACATGCCGGAGACGATCGCCGGCATCCCCTTTATCGACTATCACCGCGGCGATGGCCCGGGCATCGGGGCGGGCGAGCGCAGGGCCTGGCATCCGGTGTTGATCGACGACGACACTCCGTGGATTCGCGCCTACCGAGGGTTGTGGGGGCTGGACACACGGGACCACTTCGGCGGCGAGCGGGCACCGGCCGGGCCCCGGTATGAGCGCGATGGGGCGGTCCGGCCGGGCTGGGCGAACCCAGTGGCGTGGGCAGGCCTCGACGAGGAGTACCCGACCGCCGAGCACGGTGCCGTGTTGCGGGAGAGCCGTGCAAGCTGGCTGGAACGACGCCTTGCCGAGATCGCCGTCGAGATCGACGTCCACCGGCGGACGTCGCGGGAGTTGCGTGCCAGCGACCGGGCCAGGGCGGCCTACACGAGCCACGCCGGTGCAGACAAGACGCGCCGCCGTGACAGGACCGGCTACGGCCGGGACGGCAGGGAGACCATCGCGTGGCTGCACACCGAGCAGACCGCGCTCCGCGAGGAACTCGATGCGATCGTCCGCGCGAGAACCCAGCCGCCCATCGAGGCTCCACATGCCCATCTGCGCCGCCGTGCTCTTCCGCTGGCCGCCGACGCCCCGCGCCGGCGGTTCCTGGCGATATGGTCGGCAGCATCGGTGTCGGTCATGCTGGCCGGAGTCGCGCTCGTCGTGATAAGCCCGCCCATCGGAGTCCTCTGGTCGTTCGCCGGATTGATGGCTCTCATGCTCGCGATCGAGGCGGCCGCCCGCGGCCGGCTGGTGCGGTTCGCGGCAACCATGGCCGTGGCCGGCGCCGTTGTGTTCGCCGTCCTGGGCGCCGTCGAGGTGGTCGTCCGTAACTGGCGGGCCGGAGCGGCTGCGGTGCTGATCCTCGCATCATGCGTTCTCCTCGTCGGCAATCTGCGCGCGTGGATGACGACCCGTTGATGCGACGACCGTGGCTGGTCTGAACTAGTGCAGATACACGATGATCTGGCTGGGTTGGTCGATCGGCTCCGTCGCGATCGCCGCACGGATCCGTACCGGGGCCGGCGCGAATATTCGCAGGCGGCCCGCGATCTGGCCGACCGGTGTGCGGCGCTGATCGACGCCGGCGCTGCGGCGACGGTGGTTCCCGTGCTGCGCAAGGCGGTCGACCGGATGACGACCGCGTTGACGTACATGGACGACTCGTCCGGGGTCGTCGGTGACGACCTGCAGCAGATCATGGAGCTGTACGCGCGGGCCTGCATCGCCGTACCCCAGAACCCGAGGCGGCTGGCCGGATGGCTGGTGAAGCTCGAGTGCGACGGCCCGGGCCGGCCGCGGATCGTGCTGCGCGACTTCGCCCCGGCGCTCGGTGCCGCCGGGCTGGCGGAGGTGGAGCGGTTGGTCGCCGATCGGGCCGAGACGGCAGATGCCGAGTCATGGACGGCACGGTTCGCGGTTCGGGATCTGCGCGAGCAGTTGGCCGAGGTGTCCGGTGACATCGACCGGCACGTCCAAGTGCTGGCCGAGCATCTGACCAGCGCCGTGCAGTACGCGCGGATCGTCGACGCTCTGCGTGCGGCCGGCAGGACGGTGCAGGCGATTGTCTGGGCGCAGCGCGGGCTTTCGGAGAAAGCCGGTTGGCCACACGCCGACCAGCTCCGCGACACGCTGGTGGCGTTGCTGCTCGAACAGGGTGACAGCGAAGCCGCATTGGCGGTACGGCAGGCGGAGTTCGAGCGGCACCCGACGTTCGATGCCTTCCGGGCATGGGTGAGCACCGCAGTGCAGGCCGGTGCCGCCGACCCGACATCGGCGGCGGTCGAGGGGCTACGTCAGCGCGTCGCGGAGCAGCCCAGCTACGTGTCCGAACTGGTCGACGTGCTCACTGCGGTCGGCGCTCACGGCGAGGCCTGGGCGGTCGGCCGGGCCAACATCGAGCGGCTCGGGCGGCAGCGTTGGGCCGGCCTGCTCGACCAGCGGCGCACGGCCGAGCCGGCCGACGTGATCGAGCCGTACCAGGACCTCATCGAGGAGCAGGTCCGCGACAGCGGAGACAAGCACCGGTACCGACGGGCGCTGCCGCTGCTCTCGGCCTTACGGGCGGCCTGCCGGGCGGCTGGACAGGACGATCGGTTCGCCGCCTACCTGGCCGACTTCCGCGACCGGCACCGCCGCAGGCCGACACTGATCAAGACACTCGACGGAGCCGGATTCCACGCGTAGGAAGTGTGCTCCGGGGTTGGGGTCGCCGGCCTCGTGGGCCGGCGACCCCACCGTGGTACTGCTGGTGCTATCGCACGGGGTTGTACGCGTTGACCTCACCGGCACCGTAGAAGCCGTTGCGGTTCCCGCCCGAGCACGTCGCCTCGAAGCCCTGCAGGAGAGGCACCGGGTTGTACACGCCGCTGGGGCAGGCAAGCGCGTCGGCGGTGCGCTCCAGCCAGGACGCCAGGGCCCCCGGCTGCATGCCCGGGTGGGCGGAGAGCGCCAGTGCTGCGACACCGACCGCGTGCGGCCCGGCCATCGACGTGCCCTGCTTGTAGCCCCAACCGTTGGTCTTCGTCGCGGTGTTGAAGGTGGTCGACAGGACCGCGTCGGTCAGCGTCGACGGGGAGCCGAGGTTGCGGAACCGGGTGTCGCCACCGGGCGCCGCGACGTCCACGACCCCTTGGCCGTACGACGAGTAGTAGCTCTTCAACCGGGTCGGACCGACCGCCGACACGGTCACCACGCCGGGCGCCTCGGCCGGCAGGTCGAGGCAGGCGCCCGTGATCGTGCGGTCCTCGACCGGGAAGCTGCCGTCGTTCGGGCTGCCGGCGTCGACGAACTTGTGCTGCAGGTCGACGTTGGAGTTGCCCGCCGAGGCGATGTTGAGCACGCCCTTGTTCTGCGAGTACCGGATCGCGCGCTGGACGGCCGTCCAGACCGGGCGCTGCCGCACGTCGTTACGGCAGTTGCACTCCCACGGGTCGATGAAGTAGCTGTTGTTGGTGATCTGCATGCCGTGGTCGGCGGCCCAGAGGAAGCCGCACACCGCGGCCTCCGGGTAGATGAAGCCGTCGTCGTTCACGACCTTCACGGAGGCGACCTTCACCCCGGGGGCCACGCCGGCGACGCCGATACCGTTGATCGCCGCGGCGATCGTGCCGGCGACGTGCGTGCCGTGGTCGGAGGTGGTCGGGTTCCAGGCGGCCTCGGCCGTGTCCACCGCGCCGCCGATGCAGGACGCGCTCTTGTCCTTCGCGATCTGCGTGGCGAGGTCAGGGTGGGTGCTGGAGATACCGCTGTCGAGGACGCCGACGACCACGTTCGGGCTGCCGGTGGTGACCTTGTGCGCCTGCGGAACGTTGATCTGGGTCATGTCCCACTGCTGGCCGAACAGCGGCTCGCCGGTCGGGTCGCCGGTGGTCTGCTGCGCGGCGGGGTCGGCGACCTCCACGGTGGCGCTGTCCTCGAGCGCGGTGCCCAGGCCCGCGGTGGACGCGACGGCGTCCACGCCCGCACCCGACACCGCGGTCGCGAACGACGGGTTGGTCGAGCGGGCCACGAGCACGCCGATCTGGTTGTAGTTCGCGACGACCGTGCCACCGGCGGCGACGACCCGGTCGGCGGCTCGAGCTGTCGAGTGACCCTTTGGAGCAAGCACGATGTAGGAGTTTTCCGGTCCTGCCGCCAACGCCTGCGTTGGTAACGCTGCGGCGGTCAGGACGCCGGCACCGACCGCGGCGGCGGACGCCGCTGCCAGTGCCTTGCGACGAGAGAGTCTCACGGTGCACCTTTCCGTCGCACTGTCCGATCGACGTCGCGCTGTAACGCCACGTCCGCGAACCAGCGGCGTCGGGCAGCCTGGCGTTACACCAGCACGTGACGCTGGACGGTGATCGGGGGTGCCGGGCGGCCGGACAGGGCGATCCGTTCGCCGCCTACCTGGCCAATTTCCGCAAGCGAGGCTCGTCGCCGGCCTCATCTCCGGTGCTGTCAGGCCCCGGCCGCGCCACGATGATCGTCGGCTACCAGTCCAGCAACGTGTTGGGATCGATCTGGAAGGCGAAGGGCCCGTCGAACGTCAGCGTCTCGCCTCCGGCAGCGACCGCATGGGGCACGTAGTGATCACCCTCGAGGCGGAACAGCCGCAACGTCACCGATTCGAAGTCGGCCAGGTCCGGCTCCACAAGCAGATACCAGCCGATTCTTGCCACGGCGTAGAAGTGCATCTTCTGCACCCGGTCGGTCGACGCATTGCTGGGCGAGACGATCTCGCAGATCAGAACGACCTCTGAGGCATCGACAATCCCGCTCTTCGGGTCGGGGCTGGCCACCACCAGGTCCGGTATGACGATCCGGCTGCTACCCAGGCGCACGTTGGCCGCTTCGTATGCCCTGAGTCCTGCCGCCCGGGCCGCCGGACGGACCACGGCCATCAGGAGGTAGGAGATGTCCTGATGAGGAAGGCTCGGCGCCGGGCTCACCCACAGACCTCCGTCGATCAGCTCGACCCGATTAGGCGTCTCACCGAGCGCGAAGTATTCGTCCTCGCTCCAAGGTCCGAAATGATCAAGCACGGCCACGCTCATGCGACTCACCTCCCTGGCTGGTGCCAACACAAGTCTGCCATGTGGATCGCGACGGACGGACCGGCGACGGACACACCGTGACGCCCTGGTGTGTCCGTCGCTCCACCGGGTTATTTCGCCTGTTCAGCGGCCCGTTGCTTGCGGTACTCCTGGACCGGGAGGCCGCCCCAGCCCCAGTTCTGGGTCTCGACCTCCTCGATCACGACGAAGGTCGCGCTCAGGGGCTTCTTCAGCACGTCGAGCAGCACCTGGCTCACGCCCTTGATGAGCTCCGCCTTCTCCTCGGCGGTCGCCGCGTCCGCGCCCGGCGTGGTGCCCTCTTTGGTGATCTGGATGGTGACGATCGGCATTGCTGCGCTCCTCTCAGTGACCGGCGTTCTGGCCGCCGTCGACGTGCAGGATCTCGCCGGTGACGAAACCGGCGGACTCGAGGTAGACGACCGCGTCGACCACGTCGCTCGTCTCGCCCATCCGCCCGACCGGGTGCAGGCCGGCGAGGGTCGCGTGCGTCTCAACCGGGTGCATCGGGGTCTTGATGATGCCCGGCGCGACGGCGTTGACCCGCACTCCGCGGCTCGCGTACTCGATCGCGAGCGACTTCGTGGCCGAGGTGAGGCCGCCCTTGGTCAGCGAGGCGAGCACCGAGGGCACGTTGGAGTTGGGCTGGTCGACGAAGCTGGTCGTGATGCTCACGATGTGCCCGGCGCCGGTGGCCAGCAGGTGCGGCAGCACGCGCCGCGTGAGCTGGAAGAACCCGGCCAGGTTGACCCCGGTGATCAGGTCGTACTCCTCGTCGGTGTACTCGGTGAACGGCTTGGCGACGAACACGCCCGCGTTGTTGATCAGCGTGTCGATGCGCCCGAAGCGCTCGATGGCCGCCCCGACCACCCGCTCGGCCGTGCCGGCGTCGGCGATGTCGCCGCGGACGGTCACGATTTCCGGGTCGGTGGCCTCGTCGATCGTGCGCGAGGTGGCCACGACGCCGTAGCCGAGCTTGCGGTACGCGTCCACGAGCCCCGCCCCGATGCCCTGCGACGCCCCGGTGATGACTGCAACCTTCATCGTGGTTCTTCCCTTGTCTAGTGAGATAGTAGACGACCGGTCTACTACGGAAGCTAGACGACCGGTCGAGTATTCTCCAAGGTGTGGGAAGAACGAGTGACGCGCGGAACAAGATCCTGGCGGCCGCCGCGGCCCTGATCGAGCAGCGCGGCTACTGGGCCTTGGGCGTTGCGGAGATCTGCGCCGCCGCGGGCGTGCCGAAGGGCAGCTTCTACTACTTCTTCGAGTCCAAGCAGGCGCTCGCGCTGGCCGTGATCGACGAGCACTGGGAGACCCAGCGCCGCCAGTGGGAGGCCCTGCTCGGCAGCGACCGCGACCCACTGCAGCGCCTGCGCGACCTGTTCGAGGCCACCGAGGAGGTGCAGCGCGCGAGCCGGCGCAAGGCCGGCCTGGTCGCCGGCTGCCTCTTCGGCAACCTCGCGCTGGAGCTCAGCAACCAGGTGGAAGAGGTCCGCCTGCGCCTGCAGGAGATCTTCGAGGCCCAGATCGACCTCATCGAGCGGGTCGTCGCCGAGGCGCAGGCGCAGGGCCTGGCCGCCGCGTCGATCGACACCCGCGAGGCGGCGCGCTCGATCGTCGCCCAGATCGAGGGCCTGGTACTGCTCGCGAAGCTCCTGAACGACCCGGCCCAGCTCGAGTCTTTGTGGCGCAACTGCCTCGACCTGCTCCAGGCGCCCCGCCCTGCCGCACTGGACCCCGGCCGTCCGTGAGGGCGACCGGGGTCCCAACTGCTGGGTCAGGCGACTTGGATCTTGGTGCTGGTGGCCGACTGGAACATGTCCTGCTGGCCGGGGTAGTACGCGCGCCAGTAGCCGGGCGCCGGGTGGTCCAGGGTGGTGTTGAAGTAGTAGCTGCTGTCGGTCTGGATCGTGGTCACCGTGGTCCACGGGGCCTTGCCGGTCGGCGAGTACTGGAGCTGGACCGGCGCGTTACCGGGGGAGAAGCGGTCGAACTGCAGGTAGGCCGCTCACCGTGACGGTGCCGTCGTCGTTGCGGTAGGCGCTGAACTCGTTGAACGAGACTGCCTGCAGTACCACGATGCCGGCCGACTTCTGGATCACCGTGGCGATGAACGGGTCGTTCGGGTTCAGGCCGACCTGGTAGTGACCCGAAGCGTAGGGCGTGACCTGCAGTGAGTAGCGGCCCTCGGCATCGGTCATCGGGTAGTCGACCGAGTTGCAGGACGGATACGCGTCGGCGCAGAAGAGGATGCCGAACTGCTTGTTGGCCAGCGGGACCCAGCCGTCCTTCGAGCGCCAGGTGAACTGGCCGCTCAGCGTGATGGTGTCGCCGGCGTTCACGCGGGTCTTGCTGACCTTGGCGGTCGCGCGCGACGCGGCCGGGGTGAGGCCGATCGGCAGGTCCGGCGTGTTGCTGCCGATGTAGCCGAGGTGGTTGGGGTCGTAGGAGAAGTAGGCGTAGACCCAGCCGGCGTCGTCGAGGTGCAGCGGGCCGGAGAAGCGGCCGTTCGCGCCCGTCGTGACCTCGGTGAAGTCGCCGGGGTACGCGGAAAGCTGCACCGGGAAGCCGGCGAGCGCCTCCACGTGGGCGTCGCCGGGCCAGCGGCCGAGCAGGCGGCCGGACAGCGTGACCTCGCGCTTGTAGTAGGTCACCGTCGCCGGGCGGACCTTCGCGTCCTCGAAGTACGTGGCCACCATGTAGGCGAGGTCGCCCGCGTACTGCTGCAGGACGTGCTGGCCGTCGCGGTCGGTGACCTCGACGTCCACCCGATAGCCGCCGAGCTGCGGGATCTGGAACCGGTCGGCCGTGACCCAGATGCGGCGATGGCCAGGGCCATGCCGAATCGCCGCACGTGTCCTCCCCGTGAGGTGCAGCCGATCGCGGGCCGATGCCCGCTGCGCCGGACAGTAGCGCAGCGCCGCAATGATCGGCGTCCATTTACGCCAGGGGGTCAGCCCAGGAGGTCGCGCAGCTCGGGGAGCATGTCGATGGCCAGGAACATGCCGCCGGTCGGGTCCATGACCTGCGCGGCGAAGCCGATGCCGGCGTCGATCGGGCCGGCGAGGACCCGGCCGCCGAGCTCCTGCGCGCGGGCCACGAAGCCGGCGCAGTCGTCGATGGCGAAGATCGTGCGCCAGTGCTGCGGGGTCTCGGGCGGGTACTGCTCGCCCATCGGGCTCATGCCGCCGACGACGCGGTTGGTAGAGATCCACTCGTGGTACTCGTGCTCCTCGACCGCCGTGCCCTGCTGCTCGGTCCAGCCGAACACCTTGCCGTAGAACTCGGCCGCGCCGGCGATGTCGCGGGTCACGGTCTCGCTCCAGCAGATCGCGAAGGACTCGTTGGCGACCTGGGCGCCGGCGAAGCGGCCGCGCTGCCAGGCGCCGAAGACCGCGCTCGCCGGGTCGACGAAGAGGGCGGCCCGGCCGCGCCCGGCGAGATCCGCGGGCGGCTGCAGTACCGTGCCGCCGGCGGCGGTGACCAGGGCCGCGGTGGCCTCGACGTCCTCGGTCGAGACGTACGTCAGCCACGCCGCCCGACCGCCCGGCGCCGGTGCGAGGCCCGCGACCGCGAGGCCGTGCAGCAGGAACGTGGTGGTGCCGTCCTCCGCGGGCTCGGCCGTCCAGCCGAAGAGCTCGCAGTAGAACCGCGTCGCCGCGGCCGCGTCGCCGCTGCTCAGCACCGACCAGCACGGCGTCGCCGGGGCATACCCTCGCACTCGCAACCTGGCTGTCCTCTCTGCGGCAGGGAGGACAGGGTACATCCCGATCTCAGTGCTTGGTCAGCAGCTGTTTGGTCACCTCGCGGCACGTTTTGACCCCGTAATCCTTGCCCAACGAGCTGGGGTAGTGCGCCATGATCCCGAGGCTCCAGCCGTCGCCGACCGCCATGCACGCGATGTGCCACTGCCCGTCGTCGCGGGCGAGCCAGCCGTTCTTGATCGCGGTGGTCTTCTGCACGTCGGCCGGTAGCACCTCGATCGGCCCGAACCGCCCCGGACCGCGCACGTTGCGCATCTCGTTCAGCAGCCAGCCGGTCCACTTCGGGCCCGCCGCCCGCCCGTCGCCGATGCACTTGGCCAGCCGGGCCACGTCCCGCGCCGACATCTGCGTCAGGCTCCAGGAGTTCTGGGTGCCCTTGGTCTCGGTGAGCCCACAGAGCGTGATCATGCGCCTGATGGACGTGAGATTGCCGTTCTGCACGTGGTACTTGAACGTGTTCTCGGTCTCCGAGTCGCGGATCATCCGGCTCAGCTCGGCCAGCGCCGTGCTGCTGGGCTGCTTGTTCTGCTCGCCCTGGCGGCGCAGCCAGTCCGCGGCCACCCAGGCCTTCGCCATCGAGGCGGTGTCGCTCGTCGTGTACGGCGTCGAGCCGTACATCTGATCCGTCTTGTGGTCGTAGTACGCCCACGACCAGAAGCCCTTGACGTTCATCGTCACCGGCTGCGTCGGCGTGAACAGCGGCCCGGTGAACGAGGGCGACGGCGCCGCGCTCGTGCTCGCCGCGTCGCTCGGGGTCGCGTCGGCGGCATCGGAGGCGTCGGCGGCTGTCACGTGGCCGTCCGGCGCCGGCTTCGTGCACCCGGACACGAGCAGCAGGACCGCCGCCGCCAGAGCAGGGCCGATCACAGCGAGGGGGCGTCGCATCCCACGAGGGTAGCGGCTGTGACAATGGCCGCCCTGCCCCGCGTGGACGGCCGTGATTGGGGCACCATGGGCGTTGTGCCTGCACTGCAGCGGCCCCGCGTCGGCCACATCCAGTTCCTGAACTGCCTGCCCATCTACTGGGGCCTGATGCGTTCGGGCGCGCTGATCGACGTGGACCTGCACAAGGACTCCCCGGAGCGGCTGAACGCGGCCCTGGTCGCCGGCGACCTCGACATCGGCCCGATCTCGCTGGTCGAATACCTGCGCAACGCCGAGGACCTGCTGCTCCTGCCGGACCTCGCGGTCGGCAGCGACGGTCCGGTGCTGTCCGTGAATGCCGTTTCGACGGTACCGCTGGAGTCGCTCGACGGCCGTCGCGTCGCGCTCGGCGCCACCTCGCGCACCGGCGTCCTCCTCGCGCAGATGTACCTGGAGTCCCGCATCGGCGTGCACCCCGAGTACTTCAACAGCCCGCCCGACCTGGCCCGCATGCTCGACGAGGCCGACGCCGCCGTGATCATCGGCGACGTGGCCCTGCGCGCGATGCACGACGCGCCGCAGCACGGCTGGCAGGTCACCGACCTGGGCCTGGCCTGGCGGGAGTGGACCGGCCTGCCGATGGTCTTCGCCGCCTGGGCGGTGCGCCGGGACTTCGCCGAGGCCCACCCCGGCCTGGTCAAGGACGTGCATGAAGCCTTCCTTCGCTCGCGCGAGCTGTGCCTGACCGAGCTCGACGAGGTCGCCGCGGCGGCCGCCCGCTGGGAGACGCTCTCGGCCGAGACCCTCGCCACGTACTTCCGCGTGCTCGACTTCTCGCTCGGCGAGCGCCAGGTCGCGGGCGTGCGGGAGTTCGCGCGGCGCGCGGCCGAGCGCGGCGCCGTGCCCCCGCTGCCGCCGGGTGGCCCGGCCTTCTTCGAGGGCTGACGCGCTGCCGCGGCCGCCGCGCGG
The DNA here is from genome assembly GCF_039537565.1 of Dactylosporangium darangshiense. Lineage (NCBI taxonomy): Bacteria > Bacillati > Actinomycetota > Actinomycetes > Micromonosporales > Micromonosporaceae > Dactylosporangium > Dactylosporangium darangshiense. The sequence continues at coordinate 356,137 of NZ_BAABAT010000001.1, read as the reverse complement.
TCGGGCCGTCAAGCCTGGAGCTGCTTCGTGACGCTCGAGCAGATGTCGTGGCCGTATTCCTCGCCCTTCGACGTGGGATAGACGGTCAGGACGCTCAGGACCCAGTCCGTGCCGATCGCCAGGCAGTTCACGTGCCACTTGCCGTCGCTGCGGGCGATCCAGCCGTTCTTCACCGCCGTGCCGGCCTGCTCCGCGGCGGGCAGGGCCGGGGTGATGCCGAACTTCTGGTCCTTCTCGACGTTGCGCATCTCGTTCAGGACCCAGTCGGTCCACTTCGATCCGGCCGCCCGGCCGTCGGCGATGCAGGCGCCCATGCGCGCGGCGTCGCGGGCGGAGACCAGGGTGCTGGCCCAGTCGATGTACGCCTTCGAGTCGGTCAACCCGCAGAGCTGGACCAGGCGGGAGATGCTCGCCGACTTGCCGTCGAGGCCCCAGAAGTACGAGGCGGCGGCGTTGTCGCTGTTGCGGATCATCGTGGTGAGCTGCGAGAGGTTCGACTTGCTCGGGTTGGGGTTGCGGCGCAGGTAGTCCGACGCCAGCCAGGCCTTGATCATCGAGGCGGTGCGCTGCGTGGTGCTCGCGTTGGCCGAGCCGGCCATCGTGCCGGTGCGGCGGTCGAGCACCGTCCAGGACCAGAAGCCGGTCGCGTTGACCGTCACGGGGGCCGGGTGCAGCAGCGCGGGCGGGAGGGTCGGTGCCGTCGGCGCGGCCGGCGCGGCCTTGCGGGTCGGAAGCTCGCTCGCGGCGGGGCTTTCGGCGATCGACGGCGCCGGTGCGGCGGCGCCGGAGTAGCTGTCCAGCAGGTCGCCGCCCCACACGAACGACACGCCGACCAGCAGGGTGGCGACGAGCAGTATGAAGACGGTGAATCCGACGCGCTTACGCATTGGGTCGGTGATCCCTCCCTGGCGGTCGGCCTCCATCCCACCGGCCGCCGGTCATGAGCAGGTGTTGCCGGCGTTAACACGTCGTAAGCGATCCCTGCCTCACCCGACGCGAGTGACGTTTGCCCGATCAGTCTCTCGTCCAACCGTCTGAGCCGCAGCCCGGACGTGCTCAAAAGTCCCTGGTAAATCGCTCGATGCCGTATGACACCTTGTTGCACGAAGTGCCGGTGGCTGTAACACTTGGGACGTGTACGGCAACGACTTCGCCCCGCTCCTCGAGCAGGTCGACAGCGCCGAGCGGGACCTCCACGCGGCCTCTGAAAGGACCGTGGAGCCGGGCGGTGAGCTGCAGGAATACTTCGACGCGATCGTGGCGGCCGATCAGAAGATCGAGCCGCGAGACTGGATGCCCGAGGCCTATCGCAAGACCCTGATCCGGCAGATCGCGCAGCACGCGCACTCGGAGATCATCGGGATGCAGCCCGAGGGCAACTGGATCTCGCGCGCGCCCACGCTCAAGCGCAAGGCGATCCTGCTGGCGAAGGTGCAGGACGAGGCCGGGCACGGGCTGTATCTCTACGCCGCGGCCGAGACGCTCGGCATCTCCCGCGAAGAGCTGGTCGAGATGCTGATCGAGGGCCGCCAGAAGTACAGCTCGATCTTCAACTACCCGACCCTGACCTGGGCGGACATCGGCGCCATCGGCTGGCTCGTCGACGGCGCGGCGATCGTCAACCAGGTGCCGCTGTGCCGCTGCTCCTACGGGCCGTATGCGCGCGCCATGATCCGCATCTGCAAGGAGGAGTCGTTCCACCAGCGGCAGGGGTACGAGATCCTCCACACCCTGTCGCACGGCACCCCGGCGCAGCGGGAGATGGCGCAGGATGCGGTGAACCGCTGGTGGTATCCGTCGCTGGCGATGTTCGGCCCGCCCGACGGCGACTCCACGCACTCCGAGCGCTCGATGGCCTGGAAGATCAAGCGGTTCACCAACGACGAGCTGCGCCAGCGCTTCGTCGACATGTGCGTGCAGCAGGCCGGCGTGCTCGGCCTGGAGCTGCCCGACCCCGGCCTGCGCTGGAACGACGAGCGCGGCGCGCACGACTACACCCAGCCGGACTACGACGAGCTCATGCGCGTGATCAAGGGCGAGGGCCCCTGCAACCGCCAGCGCATGGCGCACCGCCGCCGCGCCTACGAGGACGGCGCCTGGGTGCGAGAAGCCGCCCAAAAACATGCCGAGAAGAAGGCCGCCCGCAAGCACGCCGAGAAGAAGGCCGCCCGTGTCTGAGCCGCTCTGGGAGGTGTTCGTGCGCCCCCGCCGGGGGCTGTCGCACGCGCACGTCGGCTCCCTGCACGCACCCGACGCCGAGATGGCGCTGCGCAACGCCCGCGACGTGTACACCCGCCGCCAGGAGGGCGTGTCGATCTGGGTCGTGCCGGCCGCCGCCATCACCGCGAGCAGCCCCGACGAGAAGGACGCGTTCTTCGCGCCGGCGGCCGACAAGGTGTACCGCCACCCGACGTTCTACGACGTCCCGGAAGGTGCGGAGCACATATGAGCAGCGTGGAGCGGGTCCTGGAGCTGGGTGACGATGCGCTCGTCGCGGCGCAGCGCCTCGGCGAGTGGTGCTCCAGTGCGCCCGAGATGGAGGAGGACATCGCGCTGGCCAACATCGCGCTGGACCAGCTCGGCGCCGCGCGGCTGCTGCTGACCTACGCCGGGGAGCTGGAGGGGCGCGGGCGCGACGAGGACGACCTGGCCTTCCTGCGCGAGGACCGCGAGTTCCGCAACGTCCTGCTGGTCGAGCTCGACAACGGCGACTTCGCGGTGACGATCGGCAAGCTGCTGTTCCTCGCGATCTTCCAGCGGATGTTGTACGACCAGCTGCGCGCCGGCGACGACCCGCGCCTGGCCGGCATCGCCGCGAAGGCGCGCAAGGAGTCGGCCTACCACGCCGAGCACGCCGCGCTGTGGGCCGTGCGCCTCGGCGACGGCACCGAGGAGTCCCACCGCCGCATGCAGGCGGCCGTCGACGCCCTGTGGCCCTACACGCACGAACTGTTCGAGGGCGACGCCGCCGGGCTGCGCGAGGCCTGGCTGGCCGAGGTCGACGAGGTGCTGTCCGAGGCGACGCTGACCAGGCCGGCCGACGGCTGGGCGCCCTCCGGCGGGCGGCAGGGGGTACACACGGAGGCTCTGTCCAAGCTGCTCGCCGAGATGCAGGTCCTGCACCGCGCACACCCCGGGGCGACCTGGTGAGCGCGCGCGAGCTGGTGGCCGCGGTGCGTGACCCGGAGCTGCCGCTGGTCACCATCGAGGAGCTGGGCATCCTGCGCGGCGTCGCCGAGCACGACGGGCACGTCTCGGTCACGATCACCCCGACGTACTCCGGCTGCCCGGCCATGGACGCCATCCGCGCCGACATCGCCGCGGCGCTGGCCGCCGGCGGGTACGACGACGTGGAGGTCGGCACCGACCTGGCCGAGGCCTGGACGACCGACTGGATCACCGAGTCCGGCCGGGCCAAGCTGGCCGCGGCCGGCGTCGCACCGCCCGAGCCGGCCGCCGGCACGTCGGTGCGCCTGACCCTGTCGGTGCGCTGCCCGCGCTGCGGGTCGCTCGAGACCGAGGAGCTGTCCCGGTTCGGCGCCACCGCCTGTAAAGCACTGTGGCGCTGCCGGGCCTGCCGGGAACCGTTCGAGCGGGTGAAGGCGATATGACCTGCAGGGCCCTGTGGCGCTGGCGGGAATGCCCGCAGCCTGCTGAGCGGGTGAGGTGGATATGACCGTCTCCGAGATCCGCCGACCCGTGAAGCGCCGGCCGATGTTTCACCGCCTCGCGGTGCTGGACGTCGAGCGGCTGACCGACGACGCCGTCGCCGTCACGTTCGACGTGCCCTCCGACCTGCGCGAGCTCTTCGCCTTCCGGGCGGGGCAGCACCTGACCGTGCGGCGGCATACGGGCTCCGAGGAGATCCGGCGGTCGTACTCCATCTGCTCGACGCCCGCGCTGCTGCGCGACGAAGGGGTGCTGCGGGTCGGCATCAAGCGGGTCGCCGGCGGTGCGTTCTCCACCTATGCGCTGGCCGAGCTCGCGCCCGGCGACGAGATCGACGTGCTGCCGCCGCTCGGGCACTTCACCACCGCGTTCGAGCCGGGCCGGGCGCGGCACTACGCGGCGATCGTGGCCGGGTCGGGCATCACGCCCGTGCTGTCGCTGGCCGCCACCGCGCTGCAGACGGAGCCCGGGAGCCGGGTGACGCTGGTGTACGGCAACCGCGCCGCCGGCACCGTGATGTTCGCCGAGGAGCTGGCCGACCTCAAGGACCGCTACCCGCAGCGGCTGCACGTGATGCACGTGTTGTCCCGCGAGGCGCAGGAGTCGCCGCTGCTGTCCGGCCGGCTGGACGAGGCGCGCATCGGCGCGGTCCTCGACGCGCTGCTGCCGGCCGGCACGGTCGACGAGTGGTTCCTGTGCGGGCCGCACGGCATGGTGCTGGACGCGAAGGTGGCGCTCAGCGTGCGAGACGTCGAGGACTCCGCGGTACACACGGAGCTCTTCCACGTCGATGACACACCCCCGGTGGCCCGGTCGGCGGCGCCGGAGGTCGCGGAGGCGGGCGCCGAGGTGAGCATCGTGCTCGACGGGCGGGAGTCCTCCTTCACGATGGCCCACGACGAGCGGATCCTCGACGCGGCGCTGCGGGCCCGCCCCGAGCTGCCGTACGCGTGCAAGGGCGGCGTCTGCTCGACCTGCCGGGCCAAGGTCGTCGACGGGCGGGTCGAGATGGCGCGCAACTTCGCACTCGAGCCCGATGAGCTCGAAGCCGGATATGTCCTGACCTGTCAGTCGATGCCGATCACGGATCGGGTCGTGGTCGACTTCGACGCATGACTTGGGGTAGTCCCAGCAACGCACCCATCCGGCGCCCGGGCGGCTCCGAATGAGCGACATGAGACCCGAACAGGAGCTGCCGACGCAGCGGCTCGTTGCGGTACCGCCGCCGCAGCAGCGCCCGCCCGACGCCAACGAGCTGCTGACCCGGGTGGCCCGCGGCGACGAGCGGGCCTTCGCCGAGCTCTACGACCTGGTGTCGGCGCGCGTGTACGGGCTCATCCGCCGCGTGCTGCGCGACCCGGCCCAGTCCGAGGAGGTCGCGCAGGAGGTGATGGTCGAGGTCTGGCGCAACGCCGGGCGCTTCGACGCCACCCGCGGCTCCGCCACCGCCTGGGTCTTCACGATCGCGCACCGCCGGGCCGTCGACCGGGTCCGCGCCGAGCAGGCCGGGGTCGAGCGGGTCCGCCGGGTCGCCGCGGTCAGCGCCGAGACGCCCTACGACGACGTCGTGGAGACCGCGACCGCGCGCATCGAGCAGCAGCAGGTGCGCCGGTGTCTCGACGGGCTCACCGAGCTGCAGCGGGAGGCGATCACGCTCGCCTACTACGGTGGCAACAGTTATCGGGAGGTCGCGGATCTCCTCGGTACGGCGCTGCCGACGATCAAGACGCGAATGCGCGACGGCCTCATCCGCATGCGGGACTGCCTGGGGGTGACGTTGTCATGACCGGGACCGTGGACATTCACGCGCTGGCCGGCGCCTATGCGCTCGACGCGGTCGACGACATCGAGCGCGCCGCCTTCGACCGGCACCTGCGCGACTGCCCGTCGTGCGTCGTCGAGGTCGCCGAGATGCGCGAGACGACGGCCTGGCTGGCCCAGCCCGTCGCCGAGGCGCCCCCGCCGCGCATGCGGGAGGCGGTGCTGACCCAGATTCGCGGTACACCTCAGGAACGAGAGCGACGCACCACGGCCGCGGCCGGGCGCGCGAACCGCGGGCGGCTGCTGCGCTGGGCCGTCTCCGGCGTCGCCGCGGCGGTCCTCGCGGCCGGCGCGGGCGTCGGGACCTGGGTCGTCGCGGAGCAGCAGATCGCGGCCGAGCGCGCGGCACAGGCGAACATCGACGCCGTCCTGGCGGCGGCCGACGCCCGCCTGGTCAAGCAGGAGGTGCAGGGCGGCCACGTCAACATGGTCGTCTCGCCGGCGCGCAACGCCGCGGTGGCCGTGCTCGACGGCCTCACGGCGCCGGGCGCCGACAAGGACTACCAGGTGTGGATGATCGATCCCGACACCACCAGCTACCGCAACGTCGGCCAGACCGCCAAGGGGTCGGGGCGCTTCTACATCCAGGGCCTGGCGCCCGTCTTCGGGGTCAGCGTTGAGAAGGCCGGCTCCAAGCCGAAGACCCCGAACCAGGTCGTGGGCCGGCTAGATATCCGCTAGGGCTGCCATGTCGTCGGCGGTGGGCTGCCAGCCCGCCGCCGCGACGTTGGCCGCGACCTGCTCGGCCGAGGTGGCGCCCGCGATGACGCTGGCCACGGTCGGCTTCGCCGCGAGGCCGCCGATGGCCACGGTCAGCAGGTCCACGTCGCGCTCCTCGGCGAAGGCGGCGAGGCGCTCGATGCGGTCCCAGGGCGCGTCGGCCAGCACCCGCTCGAAGCCCTCGCGGGCCAGCCGGGAGCCCGCCGGCGGTGCGTCGCCGCGGCGGTACTTGCCGGTCAGCAGGCCCAGCTCCAGCGGGAAGAAGGGCAGCATGCCGAGGCCGAAGCGCTCGAGTGCTGGCACCAGATCCGTCTCCACGCCCCGCTCCAGCAGCGAGTAGCGGTTCTGCGCGCTGACGAACGGGGTCAGGTGCCGGGTCTCGGCCGTCCAGGCCGCGTCGGCGGTCTGCCAGCCGGAGAAGTTCGAGTGGCCGAGGTAGCGCACCTTGCCCGAGCGCACCAGGTCGTCCAGCGCGGCCAGAGTCTCCTCGATCGGGGTCTGCGGGTCGGGCCGGTGCAGCTGGTAGAGGTCGATGTAGTCGGTGCCGAGCCGGCTCAGCGAGGCCTCGGCGGCCCGGACGATGTAGCGCCGCCCGCCGCGGGCGCCCCAGTCCGGCCCGTAGGCGCCGCGGGTGTCCATGCCGAACTTGGTCGCGATGATCACCTCGTCGCGCCGCTTGCCCAGGGCGGCGCCGAGCGCCTCCTCCGACGCGCCGGCCGTGGCGCCGTACACGTCCGCGGTGTCGAACAGCGTGATCCCGTGGTCGAGAGCGGCGCCGACGACCTCCGCGGCGCGGGTCGCGTCGATCCGCCCGCCGAAGTTGTTGCAGCCGACGCCGACCACCGAGACGGTCAGGCCCGAGCGCCCGAGGCGCCGATAGCGCATGTCAGTCACTCTCGTGATCCTAGGCACGCCCGCTCGACGGCAACCCGCCTCTGGGTACGCTCTGGGTGTGACGAATCCGGTGATCAGCGAAGTCCTGCAGCGTGGCGCCGACGGCGGGCGCATCTCTGCGGAGGAGGCGCTGCTGCTGTACACGGACGCGCCGTTCCACGAGCTCGGCGAGGCCGCCGACGCCGTGCGGCGCCGCCGCTACCCGGACAACATCGTCACCTACATCATCGACCGCAACATCAACTACACGAACGTCTGCGTGACGGCGTGCAAGTTCTGCGCGTTCTACCGGGCGCCGAAGCACGCCGAGGGCTGGACGCACGGCACCGAGGAGATCCTGCGCCGCTGCGCGGAGGCGGTCGACCTCGGCGCCACGCAGGTGATGCTGCAGGGCGGGCACCACCCGGAGTACGGCGTGGAGTACTACGAGTCGCTGTTCTCCGCGGTGCACACCGAGTTCCCCGACCTGGTCATCCACTCGATCGGCCCGTCCGAGGTCCTGCACATGGCCAAGGTCTCCGGCGTCTCGATCGACGAGGCGATCACCCGGATCAAGGCCGCCGGCCTCGCCTCCATCGCCGGCGCCGGCGCGGAGATGCTGCCGGACCGCCCCCGCACGGCGATCGCGCCGCTCAAGGAGTCCGGCGCCCGCTGGCTGGAGGTCATGGCGGCCGCGCACCGCCAGGGCGTGTCGTCGACCGCGACGATGATGATGGGCACCGGCGAGACCAACGCCGAGCGCATCGAGCACCTGCGGCTCATCCGGGACGTGCAGGACCTCGCGGTCGCCAACGGCTACTCCGCCGACGCGGACCTGGCCGGGACCGTCGGCGGGTTCCGCTCCTTCATCCCGTGGACCTACCAGCCGGAGAACAACCACCTCAAGGGGCGCACGCAGGCGACGAGCCTGGAGTACCTGCGCCTGGTCGCCGTGGCACGCCTCTTCTTCGACAACATCGCGCACCTGCAGTCGTCCTGGCTGACCACCGGCAAGGACGTCGGCCAGGTCTCGCTGCACCTCGGCGTCGACGACCTCGGCTCGATCATGCTCGAGGAGAACGTGATCTCCTCCGCCGGCGCCAAGCACCGCTCCCGGCTGACCGAGCTCGTCGAGATCATCCGCGGCGCGGATCGCATCCCGGCGCAGCGCGACACGCAGTACCGTCACATCAAGGTCCACTGGACCGAGGCCGACGACCCGACCGACGAGCGCGTGCAGTCGCACTTCTCGTCGATCGCCATCCCCGGCGGCGGCACCGGCCGCTCGCTCCCGCTGACACCGGTGAACTCATGACACGCGCATCGCTGGCCAAGGAGCCGCACGAGGTCGCGGCCATGTTCGACGGCGTGGCCCGCCGCTACGACCTGACCAACACCGTTCTCTCCGGCGGCCGCGACCGCATGTGGCGCCGCGAGACGCGCCTCGCCCTGGGCCTCAAGCCCGGCGAGAAGGTCCTCGACCTGGGCGCCGGCACCGGCGTGTCGACCCTCGAGCTGGGCCGCTCCGGCGCCTACGCGGTCGGCGCCGACATCTCCGTCGGCATGCTGCAGGCCGGCCGCGAGAAGCGCCCCGAGGTCCCGCTCCTGGCCGCCGACGCCCTGCACCTGCCGTTCGACGACGAGACCTTCGACGCCGTCACCATCTCCTTCGCCCTGCGCAACATCGCCGACACGGACGCCGCGCTGGCCGAGATGGCCCGCGTGACCAAGCCCGGCGGCCGCCTCGTGGTCTGCGAGTTCTCGACCCCGACCTGGCGCCCGTTCCGCGCGGTCTACCAGGGCTACCTCGTCGGCGCGCTGCCCCAGGTCGCGAAGCGGGTGTCGAGCAACCCGTCCGCCTACGAGTACCTGGCCGAGTCGATCCGCGCCTGGCCCGACCAGGAGGGTCTGGCCGCTCGGATCGGCGCGAACGGCTGGCGCAAGGTCGCCTGGCGCAACCTGACCGGCGGCGTGGTCGCCATGCACCGCGGCTTCCGCGTCTAGCGCCGGGTTTGCCCCGGTTTTTGTGAGAAGTCGGGCGTTGTTTCACGTGAATCGGACTTATGCCCTGTCGAACGGGCGCCGCGGCTCATAGGTCGACCGCGAGGCGCCCAGTGGGGAAGGACACGTCCGCGGTCATCACGGGGCCCCTGGGCGCCGCCAGGCGGAGCAGGGCCACGTCCACGGTTACCCAGGATTGCCGCCTGGTGACGGCCTGTCGACGTGCAGGCTATGGCTGTGGACAACGCCGGCCGCGTCGGGTGAGGCGGTTCGGGTGGTGACGGCACGGGTGAAAAATTAGGGTCGCCTTACCGGCAGCGGGGCTGTTCACGGTTCTAGACTGCTCCACGGATGACTTTGTGAAGACTTTCACGAACGCGAAACGAGTGGCAGTTGAACGGGCAAGGGGGTGTGACGGCCGTGACCGACACCGGGAAAGATGCGGACGTCATCGTGGTCGGCGCCGGGCCGGGCGGGTCAGCGGCGGCGTTCCACCTTGCCCGGCACGGGCTGCGGGTCCTGGTGCTCGAGAAGACCGAGTTCCCGCGCGAGAAGGTCTGCGGCGACGGGCTCACGCCCCGCGCGGTGAAGCAGCTCATCAAGATGGGCATCGACACCACCGAGGAGAAGGGCTGGCTGCGCAATCGCGGTCTGCGCGTCATCGGCGGCGGGGTGCGCCTCGAGCTTGACTGGCCCGACCTCGCGAGCTTCCCGGACTACGGGCTGACCCGCACCCGGATGGACTTCGACCACATGCTCGCCACCGCCGCGACCGACGCGGGTGCGGTGCTGCGGAGCGGGACGAACGTCACCGGGCCGATCCTCGACCGCACCGGCCGCGTCGTGGGCGTCACCGCCACCGGGCCGGGCAGGACGGCTGAACAGGAGCCGCTGGAGTTCCGCGCGCCGCTGGTCATCGCCGCCGACGGGGTCTCCGGGCGGTTTGCGCTCGCGCTGGGCATCGCCAAGCGCGACGACCGGCCCATGGGCGTCGCCGTCCGGCAGTACTACCGCAGCGAGACGCGCCACGACGACGACTACCTCGAGTCGTGGCTGGAGCTGCGCAGCCGGGAGTCCGGCGACAAGCTCCTGCCGGGATATGGCTGGATCTTCGGGCTCGGCGACGGCCGGGTCAACGTGGGCCTGGGCGTGCTGAACAGCAGCGTCGCCTACGGCAAGACCAACTACAAGACGCTGCTGGCCGACTGGCTGGACAACACCCCGGCCGACTGGGGCCTGTCCGACCCGGCCAACGCCGACGGCAAGGCACAGGGCGCGGCGCTGCCGATGGGGTTCAACCGCGTGCCGCACTACTCGCGGGGCGTGCTCCTCGTCGGTGACACCGGTGGCATGGTCAACCCCTTCAACGGCGAGGGGATCGCCTACGCCATGGAGTCCGGCGAGCTGGCGGCGGAGATCGCCATCCAGGCGCTGGCCCGCCCGCAGGGCACCGCGCGCGAGCGCGTGCTCGCCAACTACCCGTCCGAGCTCAAGGCCCGCTACGGCGGGTACTACCGGCTCGGCAACGTCTTCGTGAAGCTCATCGGCAATCCGCAGGTCATGCGGATCGCCACCAAGCACGGCATGCCACACCCGACCCTCATGCGGTTCGTGCTGAAGCTCCTCGCCAACCTCACGGACCCGCGCGGGGGCGACGCGATGGATCGCGTGATCAACGCCATGACTCGGCTGGCACCGGCCGCCTAGCCCCCAAAGGCGCTGGCCAAAGCCGCATTTGGGGTGCCCCGGACGAAGCCGTCCAGGTATCACCGAATAGTGTTTAACCGCACCGCTTACGCACTTGAGCGGCCCCGGGGCCGCCGAAAGGACGGAGCAGCACGATGTCGCTGGCGCCGTATGTACCGATTCTCGGGCTCTTCGCCCTAGCCGCCGCATTCGCACTGTTCTCGGTCGCGGTCGCCCCGTTCGTCGGGCCGCGGCGGTTCAACAAGGCGAAGCTGGACGCCTACGAGTGCGGCATCGAGCCCACACCGCAGCCCGTCGGCGGCGGTCGCTTCCCGGTCAAGTTCTACCTGACCGCGATGCTGTTCATCGTCTTCGACATCGAGATCATCTTCCTGTACCCGTGGGCCGTGAACTTCGACGCGCTCGGCCTCTTCGGGTTCGTGGAGATGGTGCTGTTCATCGTCACCGTGTTCGTCGCGTTCGCCTACGTGTGGCGCCGCGGCGGGCTGGATTGGGACTGAAGCCATGGGCATCGAGGAAAAGGTACCGAGCGGCGTCCTGCTGACGACCGTCGAGAAGCTGGTCAACTGGTCACGCAAGGCGAGTTTCTGGCCGGCGACCTTCGGCCTGGCCTGCTGCGCCATCGAGATGATGGCCACCGGCGCCGCCCGCTACGACCTGGCGCGCTTCGGCATGGAGGTCTTCCGGGCGAGCCCCCGCCAGGCCGACCTGATGATCGTCGCCGGCCGGGTGAGCCAGAAGATGGCCCCGGTCCTCCGCCAGATCTACGACCAGATGCCGGAGCCCAAGTGGGTGCTCTCGATGGGCGTCTGCGCCTCCAGCGGCGGCATGTTCAACAACTACGCGATCGTCCAGGGCGTGGACCACATCGTCCCCGTGGACATGTACCTGCCGGGCTGCCCGCCGCGCCCGGAGATGCTCATCGACGCGATCCTGCGCCTGCACGACAAGGTCATGGCCGAGCCCCTCGGTGACCGGCGCCGCCGCGCGATCGAGGCGCGGGTCGAGCGCGAAGGCGCGCCGGTGGTGGCGCCCGGCGCGATGCCGTCGAGCTACCGCTTCGACAAGGCCAAGCGGGCCGAGTGGACCAAGGCCGTCGCCGCGGGCCGCGAGGAGCAGCTGCGCATCCAGAAGTGGATGGAAGAGCGGGCGAACCTGTCGAACCCCGCAACCAAGGGGGGTAACAAGTGACTGAACTAGAGCCGGTAGGCGCTCAGACCCAGCCGTCTGGTGAGGCCGGGCGCGGCATGTTCGGCGTGCATGGCACCGGCGACACCTCGGGCTTCGGCGGCCTGCGCCGCCGGCGCGCGGTCGAGCTCGACTCGCCGCGGCCCTTCGGCGGCGACTTCGACGAGGTCGTCGACGCCCTCGAGGAGGCCTACCCGGGCTTCAACGACGCCATCGAGCGCATCGTGGTCGACCGGGGCGAGCTCACGCTGCACATCGTGCCGGAGCGCATCGCCGAGGTCTGCCAGGCGATGCGGGACGACCCGGCGCTGCGCTTCGAGCTGTGCTCCTCGGTGTCGGGCGTGGACTACCTCGGCTCCGACGGCCGCCGGCTGCACGCGGTGTACCACCTGACGTCCCTGACGTACCGCCGCCGGGTCCGCCTCGAGTCCGCGGTCACCGCCGAGGACCCGCACCTGCCGAGCGTCACGCAGATCTACCCGACCGCGGACTGGCAGGAGCGGGAGACGTACGACATGTTCGGCATCGTCTTCGACGGCCACCCGAACCTGACCCGGATCCTCATGCCGGACGACTGGGAGGGCTTCCCGCAGCGGAAGGACTACCCGCTCGGCGGCGTGCCGGTCGAGTACAAGGGTGCGGAGATCCCGCCGCCGGACCAGCGGAGGAGTTACCAGTGACCACCGACTACGCCGCCGCACGCGAGACGACCGAGGGCAAGGTCTTCACCGTCACCGGCGGGGACTGGGACACGGTCGTCAACGAGGCCGGTTCCGAAGAGCGCATCGTCGTCAACATGGGCCCGCAGCACCCGTCCACGCACGGCGTGCTCCGCCTGGTCCTCGAGCTCGAGGGCGAGACGGTCACCGAGGCGAGGACCGTCATCGGGTACCTCCACACGGGCATCGAAAAGAACCTGGAGTTCCGCAACTGGACCCAGGGCACCACCTTCGTGACCCGCATGGACTACCTGGCGCCGATCTTCAACGAGACCGGCTACTGCATGGCGGTGGAGAAGCTCCTCGGCATCGAAGACCAGATCACCGACCGCGCCAGGACGATCCGTATCCTCATGATGGAGCTCAACCGGATCGCCTCCCACCTGGTCTGGCTCGCCACGACCGGCATGGAGCTCGGCGCCCTGTCGATGATGATCTACGGGTTCCGCGAGCGCGAGTACATCCTCGACATCTTCGAGATGATCACCGGCCTGCGGATGAACATGGCCTACGTGCGCCCGGGCGGCGTCTCGCAGGACGTGACCGAGGAGGCGCTGGTCAAGATCCGCGAGCTGCTCGGCTGGATGCCGGACCGCATCGACATGTACGAGGACCTGCTCTCCGGCAACACGATCTGGCGCGAGCGCACCCAGGGTGTCGCGGTGCTCGACGTGACCGGCTGCCTGGCGCTGGGCATCACCGGCCCGGTGCTGCGCTCGGCGGGCCTCGGCTGGGACATCCGCAAGCAGCAGCCGTACGGCGGCTACGAGACCTACGACTTCGAGGTCCCGACCGAGTCGACCGCCGACGCGTGGGGCCGCTACCAGGTCCGGCTCAACGAGATGCGCCAATCGCTGCGGATCGTCCAGCAGGCGATGGACCGCCTGGAGCCCGGCCCGATCATGATCGCGGACAAGAAGATCGCGTGGCCCGCGCAGCTCGCCGTGGGCGGCGACGGCCTCGGCAACTCGCTGGAGTACGTCGCGAAAATCATGGGCCAGTCGATGGAGGCCCTGATCCACCACTTCAAGCTGGTGACCGAGGGCTTCCGGGTGCCGCCCGGCCAGGTGTACGTGCCGATCGAGGCGCCCCGCGGCGAGCTCGGCGTGCACGCGATCTCCGACGGCGGCACGCGCCCCTTCCGGGTGCACTACCGGGAGCCCAGCTTCGTCAACCTGCAGGCGATCCCGGCGATGGCGGAGGGCGGCCTGCTCGCCGACGTCATCGTCGGCGGCGCCTCGCTCGACCCCGTCATGGGTGGGTGTGATCGTTAATGGTGTTCAGTGAGGTCACGCGCGAGCGCGCGCGTCAGATCATCGCGCGCTACCCCGAGGGCCGCTCGCGTTCCGCGCTGCTGCCGCTGCTGCACCTGGTGCAGTCGGAGGAGGGCTACGTCTCCCCGGACGGCATCGCCTTCTGCGCCGAGATCCTGGGGATCACCAAGGCCCAGGTGGGCGCGGTCGCGACGTTCTACACCATGTACAAGCGCAAGCCGACCGGCGACTGGCTGGTGAGCGTCTGCACCAACACGATGTGCGGCGTGCTCGGTGGCGACAAGGCCTACGAGGCCCTGAGCGAATACCTCGGTGTCGGGCACGACGAGACGACGACCGACGGCAAGATCACCCTCGAGCACGCCGAGTGCCTCGCGGCCTGCGACTACGCGCCGGTCATGACGGTCAACTACGAGTTCTTCGACCAGGTGACCGACGACACCGCGCTGACGCTGGTCAAGCAGCTGCAGAACGGCGAGCGCCCGCAGCCCAGCCGCGGCACCCGCCTGTGCACGCTCAAGGAGATGGCGGTGCAGCTCGCGGGCTTCGCCGACGACCGGGGCGACGAGGTCATGGCCGACGGCCCGGCCGGCGAACCCACGCTCGCCGGCAACCGGCTCGCGGAGCGCTTCGGGATCGCGGTGCCGGGCTTCGACCCGCAGACGCCCATCGCCAAGAAGGACGAGGCGAAGTCATGACGTACCAGCCCTCGCAGGAGTCGCTGTCGAAGCTCACGCCGGTGCTCACCAAGCGCTGGCTGTCGCCGGACGCGTGGAAGATCGACGTGTACGAGCGGCTCGACGGCTACACGGCCCTGCGCAAGGCGTTCAAGGCCCACCCGGACGACCTGATCCAGCTGGTCAAGGACTCGGGCCTGCGCGGCCGCGGCGGCGCCGGCTTCCCCACCGGCATGAAGTGGGGCTTCATCCCGCAGAACGACGGCAAGCCCCACTACCTGGTGGTCAACGCCGACGAGGGCGAGCCGGGCACCTGCAAGGACCTGCCGCTGATGATGGCCGACCCGCACGCGCTGGTCGAGGGCGTCATCATCGCGTCGTACGCCATCCGCGCCAACTTCGCCGCGATCTACATCCGCGGCGAGGCGGTGCACGCGGCCCGGCGGCTGCGCGCGGCGGTCGAGCAGGCCTACGCCAAGGGCTACCTCGGCAAGAACATCCTCGGCAGCGGCTTCGACCTGGACCTGGTCGTGCACAGCGGCGCCGGCGCCTACATCTGTGGCGAGGAGACCGCGCTGCTGGACTCGCTGGAGGGCTACCGCGGCCAGCCCCGGCTGCGCCCGCCGTTCCCGGCGACCCACGGCCTCTACGCCTCGCCGACGGTCGTCAACAACGTCGAGACGATCGCCAGCGTCCCGTACATCGTGCTCGGCGGCTCCGCCTGGTTCCGCAGCATGGGCACCGAGAAGTCGCCGGGCCCGAAGATCTACTCGATCTCCGGCCGGGTGAACCAGCCCGGGCAGTTCGAGTGCGGCCTCGGCGTCACGCTGCGGCAGCTCATCGACCTGGCCGGCGGCATGAAGCCCGGCCACAAGCTGAAGTTCTGGACGCCGGGCGGCTCCTCGACGCCGATGCTCACCGACGAGCACCTCGACACGCCGATGGACTTCGAGGGCATGGCCGGCGTCGGCACGATGCTGGGCACCACGGCCGTGCAGGTCTTCTCCGACCAGGACGACATCGTCTACGCGACGTACCGCTGGATCGCGTTCTACCACCACGAGTCCTGCGGCAAGTGCACCCCGTGCCGCGAGGGCAACTACTGGATGGTCCGCATCCTGCACCGCATCCTGGCCGGCCAGGGCACCCACCAGGACCTCGACACCCTGCTGGACGCCTGCGAGAACCTGCTGGGCCGCTCGTTCTGCGCGCTCGGCGACGGCGCGACCAGCCCGGTGACGTCCTCGATCAAGTACTTCAAGCAGGACTACCTGGACTACATCGAGGGTCGCAAGGCGCCGATGTTCCACGGTGAGCTGGTAGGAGCGCACTGATGACCGATGTCGTGCAGAAGACCGATCTGGTGAAGCTCACGATCGACGGCGTCGAGGTGGAGGTGCCCAAGGGCACCCTCGTCATCCGCGCCGCCGAGCAGATCGGCACCTCGATCCCGCGTTTCTGCGACCACCCGCTGCTGGCCCCGGCCGGCGCCTGCCGGCAGTGCCTGGTGGACATCGAGGGCCAGCGCAAGCCGGTCGCCTCGTGCACCCAGCCGGTGGCCGAGGGCATGGTCGTGCGGACCCAGGTGACCTCCGAAGTGGCCAAGAAGGCCCAGGAGGGAATCATGGAGTTCCTCCTGATCAACCACCCGCTCGACTGCCCGGTGTGCGACAAGGGCGGCGAGTGCCCCCTGCAGAACCAGGCGATGAGCAACGGCCAGGCCGAGTCCCGGTTCGTCGAGCACAAGCGGGAGTACCCCAAGCCGCTGCCGATCAGCACCCAGGTGCTGCTCGACCGCGAGCGGTGCGTGCTGTGCCAGCGCTGCACCCGCTTCTCCGACGAGATCGCCGGCGACAAGTTCATCGACCTGATGGAGCGCTCGTCCAACGAGCAGATCGGCGTGTTCCGCGGTGACCCCGACTCGCCCGAGGACGACGCGCCGTTCAACAGCTACTTCTCCGGCAACACGATCCAGATCTGCCCGGTCGGCGCGCTGACCAGCTCGCAGTACCGCTTCCGCGCCCGCCCCTTCGACCTGGTCTCCACGCCGAACACCTGCGAGCACTGCGCCGCGGGCTGCGACCAGCGGGCCGACCACCGCCGGGGCAAGGTCACGCGCCGCCTCGCCGGCGACGACCCGGCGGTCAACGAGGAGTGGAACTGCGACAAGGGCCGCTTCGCCTTCCAGTACGTCACCGCCACCGACCGCATCACCACCCCGCTGGTGCGCGACCGCAAGACCGGTGAGCTGCGCACGGCCAGCTGGCCGGAGGCGCTGACGGTGGCGGCCGAGGGCCTCGCCGCGGCGAAGGACAACGGCGGCGTCGGCGTGCTGGCCGGCGGCCGGCTGACCGTCGAGGACGCCTACGCCTACGCGAAGTTCGCCCGCGTCGCACTCGGCACCAACGACATCGACTTCCGCGCCCGGCCGCTGTCGGCGGAGGAGACCGAGTTCCTCGGCTCCCACGTCGTCGGGCGGGCCGAGGTCACCTACGCGGACATCGAGACCGCCCCCGCGGTCGTCTTCGTCGGGCTGGAGCCCGAGGAGGAGTGCCCGATCATCTTCCTGCGGGCCCGCAAGGCGTACCTGAAGCGGGCGCTGCCCAGCTTCGCGGTGGCGCCGTTCGTGAGCCGCGCGTTCGAGAAGCTCGGCACGACGGTCCTGCTCACCGCCCCCGGCGGCGAGGCTGAGGTGCTCGGCTCGTCCGAGCAGCTGCGCGAGGCCCTGTCGGGCGAGGGCGCGATCCTGTTCGTCGGCGAGCGGCTGGCGAGCGTGCCCGGCGGCCTGTCCGCCGCGGCCCGCCTGGCCGAGGCCACCGGCGCCCGGCTGGCCTGGGTGCCGCGCCGGGCCGGCGACCGCGGCGCGGTCGAGGCCGGCGTCCTGCCGACCCTGCTGCCCGGCGGCCGCCAGGTCTTCGACCCGGCCGCGCGCAGCGAGGTCGCGGTCGCGTGGGGCCTCGACGCGGGCGTGCTGCCCAGCGCCTCGGGCCGCGACACCGACGGCATCGTCGCCGCGGCCCGCGAGGGCCGGCTCGGCGCGCTGGTCGTCGGCGGCGTCGACCCGTCCGACCTGGCCGACCCGATCGCCGCCGATGAGGCGCTGGACAAGGTCGGCTTCCTGGTCAGCCTGGAGCTGCGGATGACCGCGGTGGCCAAGCGGGCTGACGTGGTCTTCCCGATCGCACCGGCGGTGGAGAAGTCCGGCTCCTACCTCAACTGGGAGGGCCGGGTCCGCCCGTTCGGCACGGTGCTGAAGACGCAGGCGATGAGCGACGGCCGCGTGCTGGACACGCTGGCCCGCGAGCTCGGCGTGCAGCTCGGCGTCGGTGACGTCGCCGGCGCCCGCGCCCAGCTGGCGGCGCTGGCCCAGCTGCAGCTGCCGGGCACCGTCCCGGCCGGCACCGACGCTGCCAACCCGAGCATCGTGCGCGGCACCGCGCCGGACGTGGAGCCGGGCGCGCCCGCCAAGCCGGGCAGCGGCCAGGCGATCCTCGCCTCCTGGCACCACCTGATCGACAGCGGCTCGTTGCAGGACGGGGACGGCCACCTGGCCGGCACCGCCCGCCCGGCCGTGGTCCGGATCTCCAAGAGCACCGCGGCCGACCTGGGCGTGGTCGACGGGGACGCGGTGACGGTCGGCACCGAGCGGGGTGGGATCACCCTGCCGGCGCTCGTCACCGACATGGTCGACGGGGTGGTATGGATCCCGACGAACTCACCGGGCTCGAGCCTGCGCCGCACGCTCGGCGTCACCGAGGGCGCGCTGGTCGAGATCTCCACTGGGGGTAGCGCAAAATGACGCCTCTCGCCTACGGCAACCTGGACCAGTTCGGCAAGGACCCCTGGTGGCTGGTGCTCGCGAAGGTCATCGTGATCTTCGCGTTCCTGGTCGTCATGACGCTCTTTGCCATCTGGTACGAGCGCCGGGTCGTGGCCCGGATGCAGGTCCGCCCCGGCCCCAACCGCAACGGCCCCTTCGGCCTGCTGCAGTCGCTGGCCGACGGCCTGAAGCTCGCCTTCAAGGAAGACATCATGCCGCGCCTGGCGGACAAGGTGGTCTTCTTCTTCGCGCCGGTCGTCTCCACGGTCACCGCGTTCACCGCGTTCTCGGTGATCCCGTTCGGCCCTTCGGTGTCGGTCTTCGGCACGCACACCCCGCTGCAGCTCACCGACATTCCCGTGGCGGTACTGCTGGTGCTCGCCTGCTCCTCGATGGGCATCTACGGCGTGGTGCTGGGCGGCTGGGCCTCCGGGTCGACGTACCCGCTGCTCGGTGGCCTGCGCTCGAGCGCCCAGATGATCTCCTACGAGGTCGCGATGGGCCTGTCGATCGTCTCGGTCTTCCTGGTGTCGGGCACGATGTCGACCTCGCAGATCGTCGAGGCGCAGGCCGGCAACGGCACCGCGAACGTCTTCGGCATGCACTGGGACCTGCCCGCGTGGTACGCCATCCTGCTGATCCCGAGCTTCCTGATCTACTTCACCTCGGCGGTCGGCGAGACCAACCGCGCGCCGTTCGACCTGCCCGAGGCCGAGTCCGAGCTCGTCGGCGGCTTCCACACCGAGTACTCGTCGCTGAAGTTCGCGCTGTTCTTCCTCGCCGAGTACGTCAACATGGTCACCGTCTCGGGCCTGTGCACCACGCTGTTCCTCGGCGGCTGGCGCGCACCGTGGCCGATCTCGCTGTGGGACGGCGCAAACCACGGGTGGTGGCCGGTGCTGTGGTTCACCATCAAGGTGCTGCTGCTGCTGTTCGTCTTCGTCTGGCTCCGCGGCACGCTGCCCCGGCTGCGCTACGACCAGTTCATGCGCTTCGGCTGGAAGGTGCTCATCCCGGCCAACCTGGTCTGGATCCTCGCCCTGTCCGGCATCCGGCTGCTGCAGACCCACGAGGAGCTGAGCACGGGCGCGCGCACCGGGGTGATCGTCGGCATCGCCGCGCTGGTCGTGCTGGTGCTGGTCCTCGTCGGGCTGCAGCGGGCGCGCCGCGCGCCGCTGGCCGAGCAGTCGCCGGTGGACCCGGGCGGCCGCGTGGGCGGCGACAAGGGCTTCCCGCTGCCGCCGTTGAACCTCGAGGTGCCGCCCAGCCCGCGGGCCAAGCGCGTGATCGTCGAGCGGGAAACCGTCCCGACCGGCAAGGAGAACTGACGTGTCTATTGGTGGAACCCTCAAGGGGTTCGGGGTCACCTTCTCGCACATGTTCAAGAAGGTGGTCACCGAGGAGTACCCGGAGCAGCGCAAGCCGCCCGCTCCGCGGTACCACGGCCGGCACATTCTCAACCGCTGGCCGGACGGGCTCGAGAAGTGCATCGGCTGCGAGCTGTGCGCGTGGGCCTGCCCGGCGGACGCGATCTACGTCGAGGGCGCTGACAACACCGACGACGAGCGCTTCTCGCCCGGTGAGCGCTACGCCCAGACGTACCAGATCAACTACGCCCGCTGCATCTTCTGCGGGCTGTGCATCGAGGCCTGCCCGACCCGCTCGCTGACCATGAGCAACGAGTACGAGCTGGCCCGCGACAACCGCCGCGACCTGATCTTCACGAAGGAGCAGCTGCTCGCGCCGCTGCTGCCGGGGATGGAGCGCCCGCCGCATGACATGCGCCTGGGCGACACCGAGAAGGACTACTACGTCGGCGCGCTGGAGAACCCGGGCACCTCGGCCGGTGCCGAGCGGTACAAGGGGGTCAAGTCGTGACCAGCACCCTGGCGCTGCAGACGCTGGCCGCGGCCGGCGAGGTGAAGGGCGGCGAGGCCGTCACCTTCTGGATCCTCGGCCCGCTCGCCGTGCTCGGCGCCATCGGCATGGTCTGGGCCCGAAACGCGGTGCACTCCGCCCTGTCGCTGATCATCACCATGCTCGCCCTCGGTGTCTTCTACGTCCTGCAGGCCGGGCCGTTCATCGGCATGGTGCAGATCATCGTGTACACCGGCGCGATCATGATGCTGTTCCTGTTCGTGCTGATGCTCGTCGGTCGCGACTCGTCCGACTCGCTGATCGAGACCCTGCGCGGGCAGCGGATGGCGGCCAGCGTGCTCGGCCTGGGCCTGGCGCTGCTGCTGGGCATCGGGCTGTACCGGGCGCTGGGCGGCGTCGAGCCGAAGGGCCTGGCCGAGGCCAACGCGGCCGGCAACGTGATCGGCCTGTCCCGGCTGCTGTTCACCAAGTACGTCTGGGTCTTCGAGGTCACCTCGGCGCTGCTGATCACCGCCGCCGTCGGCGCGATGATCCTGGCGCACGCCGAGAAGCGCAAGGAAGACAAGATCAGCCAGCCGGAGCGCATGCTGGCGCGCTTCCGCCCGGGCAACTACCCGGCCCCGAAGCCGGGCCCGGGCGTCTTCGCCGGCTCCGACTCGGTGGCGACGCCGGCTCGCCTGCCCGACGGGACGCCCTCCGACCGCAGCATCTCCAAGATCCTGCCGACCCGGGAGTTGACGTCCGCGGACGTCGCACCGAAGGGGACCGAGAAGTGACTCCGACGTACTACATCGTCCTCGCGGCGATCCTGTTCACGATCGGCGCGATGGGCGTGCTCATCCGCCGGAACGCGATCGTGCTGTTCATGTGCATCGAGTTGATGCTGAACTCGGCCAACCTCGCGCTGGTCACGTTCAGCCGGATCAACGGCACGCTCGACGGGCAGATCATGGCGTTCTTCGTCATGGTCGTGGCGGCGGCCGAGGTCGTCGTCGGCCTGGCGATCATCATGTCGATCTTCCGGACTCGGCGCTCGGCCAGCGTCGACGACGCGAACCTGCTGAAGTACTAAAGGAGCGGGTGGTGGATACAATCGCCTACTCGGCGGCGTCGGGCTGGCTGGGAACGTTCTGGCTGCTCCCGACCATCCCGCTGGCCAGCGCGGCAGTGCTGCTGCTGCTCGGCAAGCGGGCCGACCGCTGGGGTCACTGGCTCGGCGTGCTCAGCGTCGCCGCGTCGTTCGTGCTCGGCCTGACGTACTTCTTCGCGCTGCGAGGCATGGAGAACCGCGACGGCGTCGAGATCAAGCTCTGGGACTACATCGGCGTCGGGAGCTTCCACGTCGACCTGGGCCTGCTCTTCGACCCGCTGTCGGCGATCTTCGTCCTGCTCATCACCGGTGTCGGCTCGCTGATCCACCTCTACGCGGTGGGCTACATGGAGCACGACCCGGGCCGGCGGCGCTTCTTCGGGTACTTCAACCTCTTCATCGCGGCGATGCTGTTGCTGGTCCTCGGCAACAACTACGTGATGCTGTACTTCGGCTGGGAGGGCGTCGGTCTCGCCTCCTACCTGCTGATCTCCTTCTGGTACCTGCGCCCGAGCGCAGCGACCGCCGGGAAGAAGGCGTTCCTGATGAACCGCGTCGGTGACGCGGGCTTCGCGATCGCGATCTTCCTGATGTTCGCCTACCTCGGCACCGTGAACTACGCCGACGTCTTCAACAACGTCAAGGGCCTCAGCAGCGGCGTGGTGCTCGCCATCGCCCTCCTGCTGCTGCTCGGCGCGGCCGGCAAGTCCGGCCAGTTCCCGCTGCAGGCCTGGCTCCCCGACGCGATGGAGGGCCCGACCCCGGTCTCCGCCCTCATCCACGCGGCCACGATGGTGACCGCGGGCGTGTACCTCATCGCCCGCTCGCACCCGATCTTCGACGCCTCGCCGAACGCGCAGACCGTGGTGGTCGCCGTCGGTGCGCTGACGCTGCTGATCGGCTGCATCATCGGCTGCGCCAAGGACGACATCAAGCGGGTCCTGGCCTGGTCGACGGTGAGCCAGATCGGGTACATGTTCCTGGGCGTCGGGCTCGGCGGCGCGGCCTACGCGCTCGCCCTGATCCACCTGCTCGCGCACGGCTTCTTCAAGGCCGGCATGTTCCTCGGCGCCGGCTCGGTCATGCACGGCATGAACGACCAGACCGACATCCGCCGCTTCGGCAACCTGCGCAAGTACATGCCGATCACCTGGGTCACGTTCGGCCTGGGCTGGCTCGCGATCATCGGCTTCCCCGGCTTCTCCGGCTTCTTCTCCAAGGAGCCGATCATCGCCGCGGCCTTCGAGCGCGAGGGCTGGACCGCGTGGCTCTTCGGCGGCGCGGCCCTGCTGGGCGCCGGCCTGACCGCGTTCTACATGACGCGGCTGTTCTGGCTGACCTTCCACGGCCCGCAGCGCTGGACCGAGGACATCAAGCACCCGCACGAGTCGCCCGCGGTGATGACGATCCCGCTCATCCTGCTGGCGGTCGGCTCGGTCTTCGCCGGCTGGCTGCTGTCGACGTCGATTCCGGACTGGCTGACCCCGGTGTACGGCGCCGAGCACGTCGAGCACGAGCCGGTCATCGCGCACTGGCTGATCACGACGCTGTCGATCGTGCTGACGTTCGCCGGCGCGGGCCTCGCGATCGCCCTGTTCAACAAGGGCACCGCCCTGGTGGAGGAGCCCGCCGGGCCGGTGGTCACGGCCGCCCGCAACAACCTCTACACCGACTCGTTCAACGAGATCGTGTTCGAGGCCCCGGGCCGCTACCTGACCCGCGCCCTGGTCTACCTCGACAACCGCGGCATCGACGGGCTGGTCAACGGCCTCGCGGCGGGCGTCGGCGGCGGATCGAGCCGCATGCGACGGGCCCAGACCGGGTTCGTGCGCTCCTACGCCCTGTCAATCCTCGGAGGTGCGGTGCTCGTGGTGGCCGCCACGCTCGCGGTGAGGTTCGGATGAGTCACTTCCCCTACCTGACCGTCCTCACGGCCGCGCCGCTCGTCGGCGCGGCGGGGGTCGCGCTGCTGCCGAAGGACAAGCCCGAGCTGGCCAAGCGCGTCGCGCTGGGCTGGTCGGTCCTGGTCCTCGCGCTCGGCGTGGGCCTGTGGACCCAGTTCAAGCCCGACGGCGCCCGCTTCCAGCTGCGCGACTCCTGGACCTGGATCCCGCAGTGGGGCGCCAAGTTCACCTTCGCCGTCGACGGCATCGCCCTCGTCATGATCGCGCTGATCGCCCTGCTCGTGCCGCTGGTCATCCTGGCCTCCTGGCACGACGCGGAGCACAGCAAGCGGTCCGTCTCGGCATACTTCGCGCTGCTGCTCGCGCTCGAGTGCACGATGATCGGCGTCTTCGCCGCGCAGGACGTGTTCCTGTTCTACGTGTTCTTCGAGGTCATGCTCGTGCCGATGTACTTCCTGATCGGCTCCTACGGCGGGCAGCACAAGCAGTACGCGGCGGTGAAGTTCTTCCTCTACTCGCTGCTCGGCGGCCTGTTCATGCTCGCCGCGCTGATCGGGCTGTGGGTGCTCGGCGGCCAGACGTTCGACTGGCAGACCCTGGTCAACGCCGACTTCTCGGTCAACACCGAGCGGTGGCTGTTCCTCGGGTTCTTCGTCGCGTTCGCGATCAAGGCGCCGTTCTTCCCGTTCCACACCTGGCTGCCCGACGCCGGTGGCGCGGCTCCGGCCGGTGCCGCGGCGCTGCTCGTCGGCGTCCTGGACAAGGTCGGCACCTTCGGCATCCTGCGGTACTGCCTCCCGCTCTTCCCGAACGCCTCCAAGGACTTCGCCTGGCTCGGGCTCACGCTCGCGCTCGTCGGGATCATCTACGGCGCGCTGGTGGCCATCGGGCAGAACGACCTCAAGCGGCTGGTGTCGTACACCTCGATCGCGCACTTCGGCTTCATCGGCATCGGCGTGTTCGCCTTCACCACGCAGGCCGGCACCGGCGCGGTCCTCTACATGGTCAACCACGGCCTCGCGACCGGCCTGCTGTTCCTGGTCGTCGGCATGCTGGTGGCCCGCCGGGGCAGCGCCCTGGTGACCGACTTCGGCGGCGCGGGCAAGCTCATGCCGGTGCTCGCCGGCGTGTTCTTCATCGCCGGCCTCGCCTCGCTGGCGCTGCCGGGCACCTCGCCCTTCGTCTCCGAGTTCCTGGTCCTCATCGGCACGTTCACGGTGAACAAGACGGTCGCGATCGTCGCCACCGCCGGCATCATCCTCGCCGCCGGATACGTGCTCTGGATGATCCAGCGCACCACGCAGGGCACCCCGAACCCGAAGCTGGCCGAGATCAAGGCCATGGGCCGCGACCTGTCGGTGCGGGAGGCCGTGGTGGTCGCCCCGCTCATCGCACTGATCCTGCTGCTCGGCTTCTACCCCAAGCCGTTGACCGACGTGATCAACCCGGCGGTGAAGGCGACCATGCAGGACGTCGGCAAGACCGACCCGAAGCCCACCGTGGGTACCGTGGAGGCCGGCAAGTGAACGACAGACTCCAACTGCCGCATCTGGACTATGCGGCGCTCGCCCCGATGCTGATCCTCTTCGGCATCGCCTGCGTCGGGGTGCTCGTCGAGGGCTTCGTGCCCAAGCGAGTGCGGCACAGCGTCCAGCTCACGCTGGCGCTCGCCGGCCTCGTCGCCGCGCTGATCATGGTGATCCGCCAGGGTGACAACCCGGTGATCACCGCCTCGACCGCCGTGGCGATCGACAAGCCGGGCCTGTTCCTGTCCGGCGCGATCATCGTGCTCGGCATCGTGTCGGTGCTGCTCATCGGCGAGCGGCAACTCGAGCCGGGCGGCGCGTTCGTGGCGCAGGCCGCGGTCACCGCCAACACCGACCGGGACCGCGAGCAGGCGGCCCGCATCGGCGGCGCGACCGAGGTCTTCCCGCTGGCGATGTTCGCCCTGGCCGGCATGCTGCTGTTCATCACCGCCAACGACCTGCTGACGATGTTCGTCGCGCTCGAGGTCTTCTCGCTGCCGCTGTACTTGCTGTGCGCCCTGGCTCGCCGCCGGCGGCTGCTGTCGCAGGAGGCCGCGATGAAGTACTTCCTGCTCGGCTCGTTCGCCTCGGCGTTCTTCCTCTTCGGCATCGCGCTGGTCTACGGCTACGCCGGCCAGGTCGACTTCCACTCGATCTCCGCCGCGATCCACGCCGGCGGCAAGGACGAGATCCTGCTCTACGTCGGCCTGGCGATGCTGGCGATCGGCCTGCTGTTCAAGGCGGCGGCGGTGCCGTTCCACGTGTGGACGCCCGACGTGTACCAGGGTGCGCCCACGCCGGTCACCGCGCTCATGGCGGCGTGCACCAAGGTCGCCGCGTTCGGCGGGCTGCTGCGCCTGGCCTACGTGGGCTTCGAGGGCACCAAGACGACGATCCAGCCGGTGCTCGGCACCATCGCCGTGCTCACCATGATCATCGGCGCGATCCTGGCGGTCACCCAGACCGACATCAAGCGCCTGCTGGCCTACTCGTCGATCGCGAACGCGGGCTACCTGCTCATCGGCGTGATCTCGCTGAACGAGAAGGGCCTGTCGAGCTCGATGTTCTACCTGGTGGCGTACGGCTTCACCGTGCTCGCCGCCTTCGGCGTGGTCACGCTGGTGCGCGACGCCGACGGCGAGGCCACCCATCTGTCGCGCTGGGCCGGACTGGGGCGGCGCTCACCGCTGTACGCCTCCCTGTTCACCTTCATCCTGCTTGCCTTCGCCGGCATCCCGCTGACCAGCGGCTTCACCGCCAAGGTGGGCGTGTTCGCGGCCGCGATCGACGGCGACCAGACCTGGCTGGTGATCGCCGGCGTGGTGAGTTCCGCCATCCTCGCCTTCCCTTACCTGCGGGTCGTCGTCATGATGTGGCTGTCCGAGCCGGGCGAGACCACGCCGGCCGTGTCCATCCCGGGCGCCATGACGGCGGCCGCGCTGGTCATCGGCACGGTCGCGACGCTGGTTCTGGGCGTCGCGCCGGGCGCGCTGCTCGACCTGACACAGAAGGCCGGAAGTTTCCTCGGCTAGCGTTACCACTAGCGTTTTGGCAGTGCAGACAGTGACGTCCCCCCGTGGATCTCCACGCGGGGACGTCCCTGTATCAGCAACCGGAAGTTCGTATGGCATCGTTGGAGCTGTGGTGAGTACGGGAACCGTGCAGTCGAGTGCCTCGGTCGGGCTGACCCTTGCCGACCCGGAGCTGGAGAGCAGCGTGTCCGCGATCCTCCGGGACGTCGAGGCGGTGCTGATCGACTCCGTGCACAGTGCCAACCCGCTGGTCACCGAGGCGGCCCGGCACTTGGTCGACGCGGGCGGCAAGCGCATCCGCCCGATGCTGGTGGGCCTGGCCGCCCAGTTCGGCGACCCGACCGGCCGTGAGGTGGTCATCGCCGGCGCCGTGGTGGAGCTGACCCACCTGGCCACGCTGTATCACGACGACGTCATGGACGAGGCCCCGGTCCGCCGCGGCGCGCCCAGCGCCAACTCCCGGTGGGGCAACGCGCTGGCCATCCTGGTCGGCGACTACCTCTTCTCCCGGGCCGCCGACCTGGCCGCGGAGCTCGGCGTGGACGCGGTCAAGATCCAGGCGAGCACCTTCTCCCGGCTCGTGCACGGCCAGATCGACGAGACCGCCGGCCCGCTCGACGGCGAGGACGCGATCCAGCACTACCTGCGCGTGCTGCAGCACAAGACCGGCTCGCTGATCTCCACCAGCGCGCGCTTCGGCGCGATGTTCGGCGGCTGCACCCCGGAGCAGGTCGAGGCGCTGGCGACGTTCGCCGAGACCTTCGGCATCGCCTTCCAGCTCTCCGACGACCTCATCGACATCGCCAGTGACGAGCTCCAGTCCGGCAAGACGCCCGGCACCGACCTGCGCGAGGGCGTGCCCACGCTGCCGGTCCTCTACGCGCTGGCCTCCTCCGACGACGACGCCGCGGCCGTGCGCCTGCGCGAGATCCTCTCCGCCGGCCCGGTCACCGACGACGCCCTGCACGCCGAGGCCCTCGGCCTGCTGCGCGAGTCGGCGGCCCTCAAGCAGGCCCGCGAGACGGTCCGCGGCTACGCCGACGCCGCCCGGTCCTCGCTGTCCGCCCTGCCCGAGGTGCCGGCCCGCCTGGCGCTCGACGCGCTGTGCGACTTCATCGCCGATCGGACGAACTGACCGCTTTAGCCCCGGAACCGACGCCGGTCAATGTGCATTGCTGACGGCGTCGGTCCGTTTTTTCATCATTTGGTACCCCATGTGCCAATTTTTGCGCGCGGAGTGCACGTTGCTCAACGCCAGGTGGCCGGGTACCCGGGCCGACGACAAGTCGCGACCACACGATGACGGCCCGGAGCGGGCTTTGCACAGTTTGGCGACAACTACTCACTAGCGGCGTCATTACTTACACAGACTCACCGGTCTACATGTAGCCATTACTCAGCTCACTGGGCGTGTCGCACCCACTACTTCACGATCAGGGTGTCCACTATGGTGCATTCATCGCTATGTGCTGACGTCCCGAATCCCCCCACCTCGCGCCACAAATGATCAGATTGTTCCCTCGACCCTCTCCGATTTCATATGGTGTGACTCCAGTTACTGCTGCGGCTGGGGAGGGCGGCGGTGCGGGATCCACAAGCCGAACCCTCGGATCTCATCCGGAGTGTGTCGAGGGCCCTACGAGTGTTGGAGGCGGTCGGTCAGTCGCCGCGAGGCCTGACCGTAAAGCAGATCGCCCGGCGATGCGACTTCACCGTCGCTACTACGTACCACCTTGTGCGGACGCTCGCCTACGAGGGTTACGTGATCCGCCGGGAGAACGGCACCTACGTGGTCGGCCTCGAGATCGCCGATCGCTATCGGGAGCTGGTGCTTGCCTTCCGCGGACCGAGCGCCGTCATCGAGCGGCTGCGGCGGGCCGCGGCCGAGACCGGGTACAGCCACTACCTGGGCCGCTTCGTCGGCGGCCGGGTGGCGATAACCGCGATGGCCGAGGGGCCGCGCACGCCGCCGCTGGACGACCTGGTGCCCGGCTACGACGAGGCCGCGCACGCCACGGCGCTGGGCAAGGCGCTGCTGGCCACGATGAGCCCGGACCAGCGGTGGCGGTTCCTCAAGGAGTACGGGATGCGCGCCTACACCTCGGCGACCCTCACGTCGCCGGAGGCCCTCGACTCCGACCTGGCCGCCGGCGAGCGCCGCGGCATGCAGATCGAGATCGGCCAGTTCCGCCAGGGCCTGGCGTGCGCCGCCGTGATGGTCGTGAACGACCGCGACCCGGACCGGCGCGTCGTGCTGGCCTGCGCGCTGCCGCCGGCCGAGCTCATGTCCTCGGCCAAGGTCGTCCGGACGCGTCTGCTCGCCACCGCACACCACCTGGCGACCGTGCTCGCGGAGTAACGACCCCTGCCCCGTCACCGCCCTTTTGTCATGATTGCACCGAACCCCGCCGCCACTTGGCCGTGCTCGCGGAGTAGGTCCCCTACCCTTCACTGCCTTTCGAGCTCGACTGTGGCGGCTCCCTCCGGCAGTTGGCGAGCGTGCTCGCGGAGTAGGAACATCGGTGTGGGACGTGTCGCATCAGCGACATGTGCCCTCCGGCTGAACCTCTCTGCGTATTAGTGCGTAGAAGCTGGTGGAAGGGATCGGAAACATAGCGAGGCGTGAGTAGAGACGATGCTGACCTGCTGAAGGCGCTCCATGCGGAGCACGGAGACGCGCTGTTCGCACACACCCTGCGACTGACCGGCGGCGACCGCCAAAGGGCCGAGGACCTGGTGCAGGAGACCCTGCTCCGGGCCTGGCAACACCCGGAGGCGCTCGACCCGGCCCGTGGCTCGGTCCGTGCCTGGCTCTTCACCACCGCCCGGAACCTCGCCATCGACGCGTGGCGGCGACGCTCCGCGCGGGTGGGCGAGGTCTTCACCGACCAGATGCCGGAGACACCGGCGGTGGTCGACGAGACCGAGCGCGCGGTGGAGTCCTGGGTCATCGCCGAGGCGCTGACCCGCCTCTCCCGACCGCACCGCGAGGTTCTGGTGGAGTGCTTCTACCAGGGCCGCTCGGTCGCCGAGGCGGCGGAGCGCTTGGGCGTGCCGGCCGGCACGGTCAAGTCGCGGACCTATTACGCACTGCGTTCGCTGAAAGTCGTCCTAGAGGAGTTGGGGGTGACGCAATGAGGTGTGAACACCTCCATGACTCGGCTGTCTACGTGCTTGGGGCGTTGTCGCCGCCCGAGCGCGAGGCATACGAGCGGCATCTCGCCGATTGTGCGGAGTGCCGTGCGGAGGTGGCGGAGTTCTCCGACCTGCCGGGCCTGCTCGGCAGACTGGACCCGGAGATCGCCGCGCAGATTGCCCTGGCGTCCGACCCGCCCGAAGCATCACGGCCCCGCTGGGCCGGCCCGACCGCGGTACCCACGGACCTCGACGACCTGGTCTCCGACGACCCGGTCGCCGGTGCCCCGTTCGGCCGCGACCTTGCCGCCCTGAACGGCCGGGACGCTCCCGACCGCGTCGGCCGGGACGCTCCCGACCGCGTCGGCCGGGACGCTCGCGACCTCGCCGGCCTGAGCGGCCGTGACCCGGCCGCGGGGGATCGGAGTGCTGCCGGCCGCTGGGCCGGCCCGACCATCGCGGGGGCGGCCGGCTCGGAGCACGTCAACGGTTCGCCGGTCGACCCGTTGCTGCCGCGCGTGCTCGACCGGGCCCGCAACGCCCGCCGCGTCGAACGCCGCCGTCGCGCCTGGCGCACGGCCGGCACGGCGCTCGTGGCGGCGTTCCTGGGCGTGATCGCGGTCATCGGCGTGCGTTCCATCGGCATCGGCCAGCCCGACTTCGAGGCCATGCGCGAGGTCGCCGCGACGGTCCCGGTGCAGGCGTCGCTCGCCTTGACGTCGGCCTCGGACGGCACGGTCGTGAAGATGCGCTGCGCGTACAAGGAGGGCAAGGGCGACGAGTACGCGAAGTGGACCTACAAGCTGGTCGTCATCCCCAAGTCGGGCGAGCCCGAGGAGATCGACACCTGGACGGCCCGCTCCGGCGACGAGTTGCAGCTGACGGCGCACAGCGACATCCCGCGCTCGAACATCGACCACATCGAGATCCGCAAGGGCGACGGCACAACGCTGCTGACGCTTGCGACATAACCCCGCATATCGGTCGCCTCTACTCACACACACGGCGACCAGGCGGCCACCGCTCTCGGGCGGTGGCCGCCTTGCTGTGTCGCTTCCGCGTCGCTTGGACGGCTCGCTTGGTCGGCCCGCTTCGCTCGGTCGGCCGGCGTCGCTTGGGGGGCCGCGTTGCTTATAGGCCCGCGTTGCTTGGACGGCCGCCCGTGTCACTTGCACTTGGAGGCCCGCGTCGCTGGGGCGGCCGCACGGCTGCCGGTCTGCCCGGGCCGCTGGTCGTGTCTCGGGTCGGTCTACACCGGTTCGACGGCGGCCGGGTCCCGCCGCGCGGGCCGCTGCGCAGCCGCGCTCTGCCGGTTCTGCCGCGCCGCCCGGAACGCGTCCCACGTGAAGATCGCCAGCGCACACCACACGATCGCGAAGCCGGCCAGCCGCACCGGCGGCAGCGGCTCGCTGAACAACGCCACCCCGATGATCAGCTGCAGCGTCGGCGTCAGGTACTGCATGATCCCGAGCCCCGACAGCGGCACCCGGTTGGCGGCCTCGGCGAACAGCAGCAGCGGCACGGCGGTGAGCACCCCGCTGCCGGCGAGCATGAGCGTGTGCACCCCCGAAACCGTCCCGAAGGTCGAGTCCCCGCTCGCGGTCAGCCACCCGAGGTACGCGAGCGCCGGCAACGTGAGCACCCCCGACTCGAGCAGCAGCCCTTCGGCCGCCGGCAGCCCGAGCCGCTTCTTGATCAGCGAGTAGCACCCGAACGACCCGGCGAGCGTCAGCGCGATCCACGGCAGCCGCCCGTAGTCGATGCTCAGTACGACGACGGCGACCGCCCCGATCCCGAGCGCGACCCACTGCGCGGCCCGCAGCCGCTCCCGCAACACGAGGACGCCGAGCAGGATGACGAAGAGGGGGCTGATGAAGTACCCCAGGGACGCCTCGACCACCCGGTCGGTGTTCACGGCGAAGATGTAGACGCCCCAGTTCACGGCGATGAACACCGCGGCGATCGAGATCCCCGCGACCAGCCGCCCGTTACGCAGCAGTTCGCCGAACCGCTTCCACCGCCGCAGCACCGCGAGCAGCAGCGCAACGCTCACGAGCGACCACACAATCCGGTGCGCGAGCACCTCGACCGCGCCGGCGGGCCGAAGCGCATGAAAGTACAGCGGGAACACGCCCCACAGCACGTTGGCGGAGAACGCGGAGAGATAACCACGGCGCAGCGGATCCACGCCGTACACCGTATGCCTCACGGCGGTAAGGGGCAGGCGTTCGCCCACCCCTCACGCAATGGCGTTCGTCACCGGTAGTCGCGGTAGTTCTGCTGCTGCTGCTGGTACCCGCCCCCGTACTGCTGCCGAGGCGGCGGCGGCTGGCGCCGGTCGTACTCCTGCTTGCGGTTCTTGTCCCCCCGGTCCGGGACGAAGAAGTTGAGAAGCCAGCTGACGACACCGATGAACAGCGCCCCGAGGATCGCCGAGGGCCAGAAGTGCTCCACCCGGAACGACAGATCGAGCGCCTCGGCAATCTTGCTGGTGAGCAGCAGCAGCGCCCCGTTGACGACGAGCGAGACGAGCCCGAGCGTCAAGATGTACGCCCAGCACCCGATCGTCTTGATGATCGGCCGCAGCACCGCGTTGACGATGCCGAAGATCGCCGCCACCGCAACGACCGCGAGCACCTGATGGCCGGTATCGCCATCAACGGTGATGCCGGGGATCACCAACGTGGCCAGCCAGACCGTGAACGCACTCACGGCGAGCCGGATGAGGATTCCCATGCGGGTGATCGTGCCACGTCCCCGCCAGCCCGGAACAGCCCGCTATCACCCCTTCTTCCGCCGATCGCCCACCCCGCAGTCGCCCGATCGTCCACCCGTAGGACCCCGCCCTCACCCCTCACGCCCGTCGCATCACGCAGGGCTCGCAACCGGTCACGCAACCGCACCAATGCGCCCAAACGCCCAAGCACGGTCCGGCGATGGCCGACATTTCAGAAATACGCACCGGATTCGGGCAGAAGGTAGGGAAGGGCCTGGGCGAGCGAGGCGTACAGCTTCGTCATCAGTTGCGGGCGGGACCTCCCGTCAGCTGCAGCTCCAGCGGCGTCGTCGCGAGCTGCGCCCAGCGCACGGTCTGCCGGTTGACGACGACGCCGAGCATCTCCGGGCCGATGCGGGTCAGCCACTCGCGCGAGTCGCCCAGCCCGAGCGCGTCGCCCGCCAGGGCGGCCTCGTGCGCCGACAGCGGCTGGAGCAGGGCCAGGTCGGAGCGGGTCAGCAGGTCGATGTCGGACGCGGCGAGGTCGTCGCGCAGGAACAGAACCGTGCGCCAGGCGCTCTCCGGCACCGGTACCGACCGGCCCGACACCGGGCCGACGTCGACGACCAGCAGCTGGGGCCGGCTGGCGCTGGCCGGCGGCGGGTCGGCCATCGGTCCCGGCGAGACGATCGCCATCGGCTCCGTCCCGCCCAGAGCGCGCTGGAACGGCTCCCACGCGCGCGGGCGGGCCGACTGGACCACCACCCGGGCGCCCGTGGCCAGGGCGCGCAGGATCACCAGCTGGACGCAGCGTGGCCCGCCGATCAGGGCGACCCTGGTCGGCTCGGCGCGGAAGAGGCGGACCGCGACCGGCTCCCCGTCGCGGTTGAGGCCCAGCACCACACCCGCACCGCCGACGACCGGCTCCACGGCGGCCAAGCGCGCGGGCGTCGCGGTCATCGGCCGGCCGCCGCCGAGCGTCATCCCGTCGCGCCCGGCGACCAGGCCGGCGAGCACGGCGTCGTCGCCCGGTGCGCCGCCACCCAACGGCAGCGTGGCGGCCAGCCCGTCGAGCTGTGCGCCGTCGAGCCGGGTGACCTTCGCGTCGACGCTCTCGACGAGCCGGCGCAGTGCCGCCGTCGCCTGAGCGAGCGCCACGATCGAGGGAGCCGCCAGCCGCACCACAAGCTCGGCCTGCACTGGCGCACCACCCGCGCGGGGGCCGAACGGCCGCACATCGATCGACCGCATATCGCCCGACTGCATATCGCCCGGCCGTGCGCCGCCCGGCCGCACATTGCCCAGCCGTGCGCCGTCCGGCCCCGAATCGCCCGGCTGTGCATCGCTCGACCGTGCACCACCCGACCGCCTCGCGGCCGGCCCCACATCGCCCGGCCGCGGATCGAGCGGGTGGGGGTCGAGCCGCTCGTACGGCCCGGCTCCCGTGTGCTCTACGTGCCCGGTGGAGGCCCGCTCGTAGCCGTTCTCGCCGGGGTCCCCGTCCACGTCGCCCCTGAGGTAGGCGTCGAACCAGTCCTCGTCCTCGCCCGCCTGCGGATGGACCCTGTCGGGCCGGCCGGCGTGTTGGCGTGGGATCGGTCGGGACGGGGGCGGGGCGTGGGGGAACATGGCGGCGCCTGTAGGCGCGAAACCGGACGCAGTGGCCTCCGAAAGCGCGGTGGCCTGCGAGTGCGCGGTGGCCTGCGAGTGGGCGATGGCCTCCGGCAGCGCGGTGGCCTGCGAGAGCGCAGTGGCCGGCGAGTGTGCGGTGGCTGGCGAGTGTGCGGTGGCCTCCGAGAGTGCGGTGGCCTGCCAGTATGCGGTGGCCTCTGAGTGGGCGTCGCCCTCCATGGGCGCGGTTGCGTCCGTGGACTGGGCGGTGAGCGAGACAGTCGTCACCGAGCTCGGCAGCGACAGCAGGCGGGTCATCAGCGGGTCGTGGGGCGACGCCGGCCAGCGGCGCACGCGGAACACCGACTGGTGGAGGCCGCCCAGACGTAGGCCGGTCCACGTCTCGCGCAACGGTTGAGTGCCGTCGTGCTGGGCGGCCTCCGTCAAGGCGGTCACGGCCGAGGCGGCCGACAGGGGTAGCGCTGGCAGGCCGGACTTCGTCAGGAGGCGCGTGACGCGGCGGACCGCGACGATCAGCGACTGCTCCAGGTCCTCGCGGCGGTAGCCGCCGGCCCGGCGCGCCCGCACGGCGATCAGCACGCGCTGGTGTGCCAGCACGCGGCCCTCGGTGAGCTGCCGATACGACGTCGCTGACGGGGTTGTCGACGGCGGCGGGGCGTTGACGGCGCTGACGAGCAGTTGGACGCGCACCTCGGGCACGTCGCGGGCCGGGGTCGGTAGCAGGGCGCTCAGCGGTGGCAGCGGAGGCAGGGTGGTGCCGAGAAGGGCCGAGACGTCGCCCACACGCACGATCGCGGCCAGGCCGTCGGTGTCCTCCAGGACGCCGACGTCGGCGCCGTCCACGTCGACCGAGGACGTCGTGGCGCCGGGGCGGACGAGAGCCAGCAGCACCGCCGGTGCGGTGCCCGCAGGTATGGCGCGACGGCGGCCGAAGTAGCGAGCGCCCTCGCCGAGCCAGCGCGACAGCGGGCGGCCGCGGATCCGGCCGACCGCGAGGAGCGCCAAGGCTGACGCAACGGGCGCTGCGATGATCGGCCAGGGCGGGCCGGCCAGCCAGGCAGCGGCCATGAGTGCTATCGCTGCCTGCGCCAGGACTATGCGCGTCCGCATTGCCATATCGCCCCCCGCCGATGGAATGACTGGCTTATCGTAGGGCGCCGGTACGACAGTTTTGGGGGGCCGATGGCGTCGCGGCAGGACCAGCTGCATTCGTACCAGTTCATGGTTCAGCGGGTGGTCTCGGCACTGGTGATGCGAGACACCGATCCTGCTCAGCCGCCCTTTCGGCGGGTTGGCGGAGCCACGCTCGTCGGGCTGTTGATCGCCGCGCTGGGTGTTGGTGGTGCGGCCGCGATCGGGGCGCTGCGGCCTGGGAGTTCTGGCAAATGGCGAAATGACAAGGCGATCATTGTGGAGCAGGAGTCGGGTGCGCTTTTTGTGTACCGCGACGACGTGCTCCACCCCGTCCTGAATCAGGCCTCTGCGCTGCTCGTTCTCAACTCCGCCGGCGCGCCGACCGTTGTCGTTTCGCGCTCGGCGCTGGCCGGTGCGCCGAGGGGCGAGACGCTCGGGATTGCGGGGGCGCCCAGCTCGTTGCCGCCCGCGTCCGGGCTGCGGAAAGGGGCGTGGACGGTCTGCTCGAACGACGGCGGGTCGGTGCTGTTCGTCGGGGGTGGGCCCTCAGGGGGTACACCCCTGGGAGAAAAAGGCCTGCTGGTGACCGGGGTGCAGCAGCAGACGTATCTGGTCTGGCACGGGCACAAGCACCTCATCCGGCAGCCGGGGGCGGCGCTGCCCGCGCTGGTCTGGTCGGCCCGGGCGCAGGTGGCCGTGGCGCAGGCGCTACTGCACGCGGTGCCGTCCGGGACCGACCTGGTCACGCCCGTCGTGGCCGACCGCGGGCGGCAGGTTCCCGGCGGCCGGATCGGGCAGTTGTACGGCGTGACGTCCGGCTCCCGCACCGACGCGTTCCTGGTCACGGCGGACGGGCTCGCGTCGGTCACGCCGATGCAGGCCGCGCTGCTGCTCGCGGCGCCCGAGACCGCGGCCGTGCAGGGCGGTGGGACGCTGCTGCCGCTCGCGCCCGCGGAGTTCTCCGCGCTGGTGCAGGGGCGCACGGTCAAGGCGTTCGCGCCGGACCCGGGCGGGGACGGTGCGTTGCCGGCCGCGCCGCCGGAGCTGCTCGACGGGCGGGCCGACCAGGTGTGTACCGGCGATGCCGTCACGGTCGGCTCCACCGCGCCCGACCTGTCGCACGCGCTGCGGACCGCCTCGGCGACGGCGGACGGGGCGGTGTTGGCGGATCGGGTTGTGGTACCGCCGGGAAGTGGTGCCTTGGTGCGGACCGAAACGGGCGTGATCACGCTGGTCACCGACCTCGGGCGGCGGCATGCCGTGCCGGCGGCCGAGGCGTTGTCGGCACTCGGGTACGGCGGGCAGGAGCCGATCGCGGTGCCCAGCCAGGTGGTCGCGCTGCTGCCTGCGGGGCCTGCGCTCGACGCGGCCGCGGCCGTCCAGCCCGCTCAGTAGTTGGTGACGACCAGGTCGGAGCTCGCCCGTGCCGCCGCGCGCAGGTTGATGTCGCGGCGGGTCGCCATGCGGGTCATGGTGAACCCGGCGTAGATGCTCCGTGTGGCGTCGGTGTCACTGTTGGTCATGGTCAGCAGTACCCCGCGATCCGAAGCCTCACGCATCTGCGCCGCCAGCCGTTCGTGGTCGGCGTCGCGGAATTGGCCCGCGGTGTACCGCTTGAAGTCCGCGAACCCGCCCTCGGGCAGGTAGGGCGGGTCGAGGAAGACCCAGTCGCCGGCCGCCGCCTCGCGCAGCGCATCGGCGAAGTCACACAGGCGGACATCGGCGCACGCGAGTGCGTTGGAGGCCTCCAGCAGCGTTTCCCGGCGATAGTACGGCCTGTCATACGCTCCATACGGCACGTTGAACCCGCCGCGACGGTTGACCCGCCACAGGCCCCGGAACGCGGTCTTGTTGAGGTAGATGACGCGCGCGGCGCGCCCGATGTCGTCCAGCGCGCCCGGGTCCTGCCGCCTGACCAGCGCGAACTCCTCCGGCGTGTTGGGCATCGCGTCGAGGCGCGCCATCACCGCCTCCGGATCGGCGGCCACCGCCTGGAAACAGGCGACCAGCTCCGGATTGGCGTCGGAGAGCACTGCCTTGGCCGGCCGCAGCTCGAAGAACACGGCGGCGCTGCCCATGAACGGCTCCCAGTAGCGGCCCGTGTACGCCGGCGCGGCGGCGACGAGCTGCGCGGCGTAGCGCGTCTTTCCGCCGGCCCACTTGATGAACGACCGGCCCTCCGCCATGCCGCACATCATAAAGGCGAAATGCCGGAAGTTATCCACAGCGAAGGATTGGGTCTGGTGGGCGATCGGGGGGTGTCGATAGCGTCGGCTGACCACGTCAAAGTCCACTAACGAGAAACGGGGCGATCGCCGGTGGCTCAGACGACACAGGCCCAACAGGCCGAGCTCAATGCCGCGGCCCAGCGGTTCGAGCAGGTCAACGGGGAGCTGCAGAGCATGCTCAACACGTTGATGCGCGAGCTGGAAGTGACCCGCGGCGGCTGGCAGGGCGCCGGCGGGCGTTCGTTCGAGGCGGTGAAGGCCGCATTCAACAACGACCAGGCCGTGCTCAATCGAAATCTGCTGGAGACGGCGGAGGGTCTGCGCAGCGCGGGCCAGAACTACGGCGCGACCGACGCCGAGGCGGCGACCACGATCGGCCGCACGACCCGCACCGACCTTTCCGCTCTCGGCTGACCCGGAGGATTCGTGGACGACACGCTGGTAGTCGATTTCGGCGCGCTGGAGCACGCGAGCCAGTCCCTGCAGTCGGCGCTCAACACGCTGCACTCCCGCCTCGACGAGGCGTCGCAGCTGGGCCGCCGCCTCACCGCCAACTGGCACGGCGACGCCAAGGACGCGTATTCGCTGCGGCAGGCCAACTGGGAGCGTGCGGGTGCCGACCTGGCCCAGATGCTGCGCGACATCCGGGTGGGGGTCGAGGAGTCCATGCAGCGGTATCGCGAGACGGAGGTCCGCAACACGCACCTGTTCCCAGGGAACGGCTGAGCGGCCGGGTCGTTCAGCTTCGCGGGGGAACGGCTGAGCGGCTGGCTCCCCGGCAACGGCTGGGCGAGCGGCTCGTTCAGCGGCGCCCACCCCGCAGAGCCGCGGCGCGCCCACTCCGCTCGGCTGCGGGGTGGGCGCCGCTGTGTCTCGGGCGTAGACCGGTACAGCGGCGCGAAGCTGAGCCACGGATGCGCCTCGAACGGATCCGATCTATCGGGCACAGGTTTGTCGGGCACGGGTTCGTCAGGACCAGACGCCCGACAAATCGGATATGTCAGCATTTGGCCGGGCGACCGGACGCGGAGTCAGTGGACAGCCGCGACGGGCTTGAGTCAGCGCCTCGGTGACGGGCTGAAAGCTGGTTCGGTGCGGTCGGGCGTCGGCGGCTGTGAAGGCGGAAGCTCCCGCAGGCCGGGGCGCCACCCACGGCGACGGCCGCGGGGAACCACCACGGCGATCAAGAACCCGATCGCGACCGTCAGCAGGCCGGCAAACGCCAACAAGAGCGTCTGGTTGCGAGCTGCCATGTGTGCGGCGGACGAGGCGCGGGCGGGCTGGGCAAGAGGCTGGGCGGCCGGTCGAGGGGAGGCGCCCGTGTACTCGGTGAGGGCGCGGTACGGGTTGAGGACGCCGGCGCCGTAGCCGGGGCCCGCGTGGCCGCCGTCTGCCGTGGCGGTCAGCTGGGCGGCGACCTGGGCGGCGGAGAGATCCGGGCGGTACTGGCGCAGCAGAGCCGCCGTGGCTGACACGAACGGGGTGGCGAAGCTGGTGCCGTCGACGAGCTGGAGGCCGTCCGGTGTTGCCGTTGTCACAATCTGGGCGCCGGGGGCGACGAGGTCGACGTACGGGCCGATCTGCGATGTCGTGACGCGCTGGGTGTCCGGGGAGACGGAACCGACGCCGAGCACGCCGTCGTACGCGGCGGGGTATGGGGTCTTGTTGCCCTGCTCGGCGCCGTTGCCGACGGCGGCGATCACGACCACGTCGTTGTCCACGGCGTAGCGGACCGCGTCGCGGACGATCTCGTCGTCGCGGTACGTGACCAGGGAAAGGTT
The DNA here is from genome assembly GCF_039537565.1 of Dactylosporangium darangshiense. Taxonomy (NCBI): domain Bacteria; kingdom Bacillati; phylum Actinomycetota; class Actinomycetes; order Micromonosporales; family Micromonosporaceae; genus Dactylosporangium; species Dactylosporangium darangshiense. Next base: position 317,112 of record NZ_BAABAT010000001.1, on the reverse strand, counting down.
GATCACGCCGGCGTGGTGCGCCACTGCATCGCGGATGGCGGCCGCCAGGCCCGCGGGGGTGCCGCGGCGGCCCGACAGGGAGCCGTCCTCGGCCTCGGTCTGCTCGCTGACGCGCAGGGCCAGGATCGTCGCAGCGGGGGCCAGGCCACGAAAAGGGGAGCCGGCGACGGCGCGGGCGGCGATGATGCCCGCGACGCCCGTTCCGTGGCCGACGCAGTCGAGCACCGAGTTGCCGCCGTCCAGTTGGTCGGGGCCGGGTTGCACGGCGCCTTGCAGCTGCGGGTGTCGTGCGTCCACGCCGGAGTCGATCACCGCCACCACGATGCCGTGGCCGTCTGCCAGGGCGTTCAGCTGCGATTGGTCGTACCACTGCTGGGGCCATGGCGTGCCCGACGGGGCCGGAGGTGGGCGGCGGACGGTGCCCGGGCAGCCTGCCGGGGCCGTTGCCACGGCCGGATCCGGGGTGAGGAAACCCGCAAGAGCTAGTAAAACCGCCAAAGCGGACATCGCGCTTCGATGCGGCATGCGTTTCATGTTAGAACGGAGGGTGTCGATGGACTGTCCCGTCGAACGACCCGATGGGTGCCGCGAATGAGACAGCGCTGTGAGGCATGGGGCTTCGATCGCTATGCTGGCCGGAGCGCTTGCCCGCGTCGCACCCCTCGAATTGCCCTGGCCGTATAGGTTAGGTTTCGGCGACGCGGCGGTTTCCGAGCCCGAAGAGGGGGTGGCCGTGAGCGAGTGGGAGCCGGCCACCGAGGCCGAGGTCGCCATGCGTGACGCGCTGCGCGCAAACGACCAGGAGCAGTACTTTCGCATCCTGGCGCGCGCGGACGTCCTGCTGCCGATCTCGCCCGACAGCTCGCCCAACGGCGAAGGTGGCTGGGGGACCTGGACCACCGAAGGTCGCACGCACGTGCTGGCCTTCACCTCGCCGTCGGCGCTGCAGGAGTGCCTGGCGGGCCACCCGGGCACGCATCGCCGGGTGCCGTTCCGCGACCTCGCCGGGATCTGGCCCAACGTCGATTGGTGGCTGGCGGTCAACCCCGGCCTGCCGATCGAGGGCTACCTGCCTTCGTGGTTCGTGACGCAGATCAGCCGCGGCGACGTCCGCCTTCCGGGCCGCACGCTGGGCGCGCGGGCCCGCATCGAGCAGGCGTCCGCCCGGACTCGGGCCGTGGCGCAGGTACCGCTGCGTACCGTGCCCAACCAGCCCGCGCCGACGCCGATCGAGCGCCAGCGGATGCGCGCCGACCAGTCCGGGCAGAACGTCGCCGCCGCGAGCCCGCCGGTCGCGCCCGCGCCCGCGCCGCCCGCTGTGCCGCCGCCCGCGAGCCCGCCGCTGTATCCGGGGCAGGCCGGTTCATATCCGGCAACGCCCTCGCCCGTCCCGCCGCCGTCGGCCCCGCCCGCGCCGCCCGCCGTGCCGCGCCGCGAGGTCCCGATGCCGGACGTGGCGCCGCCGGGCGCATTTCTGCCGACTCGGGCGGATCGCCCGATTCACTTCGAGCGGTCCTCGGGCCGTTCTTCCTTCCCCAGTGGTACGCCAGGAGCTCAGCCGCAGGACAACGGCACCCCGACATCGGGCGCGCCGACCTCGGGCGCCGGTGCCGTGCGCGGCCGCGCCTCGTTCCCCGGCGCCGCCTCCCGCGCCCTGTTCGACGACTCCGACCGCAAGTCGCTGGACGTGCCCGGCGAGCGCGAGCTCTTCTCCGGCCTCGACCGCGGGCCGTCCGCCCGCACCGACCTGCCCACGCGCCCGCAGAACGGCGGCGCGCCCCCGTCCGGCCTCCCGACGCGGCCCGCGGGCGGCGAGTCCGGCCTGCCCTCGCGCCCGGTCGCCGGCGGCGAGCCCGGGCTGCCCCCGCGGCCGGGTGAGTCCGGCCTTCCGTCGCGGCCGATTGGCGGCGGCGCGTCTGGCCTGCCCTCGCGGCCGGTGAGTGGTGGCGAGTCGGGCCTGTCGATGCGCCCGACGAGCGGCGCGTCCGGACTGCCGTCTCGCCCCGTCGGCGGCGAGCCCGGCCTCCCACAGCGCCCGCTCGGCGGCGAGCCCGGCCTCCCACAGCGCCCGCTCGGCGCTGACCCCGGCCTCCCGCAGCGCCCGCGTGGCGGCGAGCCCGGCCTTCCGCAGCGCCCGCTCGGCGGCGAGTCCGGGCTTCCGCAGCGTCCGGGTGCGGGTCAGGAGCCGGGGCGCGACGACGCCGGCGGGGATCCGCGGCGGTACTGGCCGCGGCGGGATCCGGCGCGCAGCCTGGGCGAGATCTACACCGAGCACGCCGAACCGGTCATTCCGGCCGCGTGGCAGCCGCCGCCGGACCTGCCGCTGGCCTCGGGGCCGCCGCTGCCGACGCGACAGCCGCAGACGGCGCGGCCCGAGGCGGAGCCGCCCGCGGCGTACCGGCCGGGTGGACCACTGCCGTCGCGGCCCGGCGCCGAGGAGCCGGGCGCGTTCCGCTCGGGCGAGGGGCTGCAGCCGCGTCCGCGGTCCGGCGAGCCGTTGCCGCAGCGTCCCCTTTCGAGTGAACCGTTGGCGCAACGGCCGGGGCTGATCGATCCAGGGAGCTTCGCGAGCGGCCCGCCGGCCGTGGAGGAGCCGCAGCCGAGCCCGTCCGGGTGGGCGGGCTCGGCGGACGTGCGCCCCGGCCGGTCCGGGCTCGCGACTCGCGGTGGAGGCGACACGTTCCGCGGCGACGACTCCTTCCGCGGTGGTGACTCCTTCCGTGGCGGTGACGAGGTCGAGGCGGGCCGGGAAGAGGCCGTGCGTGGGCAGGAGGGCGCCGGGCAGCCGTGGCGTCCGGCCGAGCCGCCCGCGCCGCTGCCGTTCGACCGGCCGGTGCTCGACCGGCCCGGGTTCGGCCGGCTCGACACCGAGGCGCCCGAAGTGAGCGAGGCGCCGACGGCCGAGGCCGCGCCGGGCGCATCGGGCGGGGCGTTCGGGGAAGTTGCCGCCGGGGCGCGCAGCGCCGGTTTCGGGGGCAGCGACCTCGATGATCATCCGTTCTTCTCCGACGTTTCGGACACGCCGTCGTCGTGGGCCGCCGAGCGCGGGTCGTTCGAGTCGCGCCAGTCGGCGGACTCCGCGACGCGGTCGGAGCCGACGCCTTCGGGCTGGGCCGGCGCTGACCAGGAACGGTCGGCCTGGCCGGGCCCGGACCAGCAGCGGCAGGAGCCGGTGCAGGCGGCCTGGTCGAGCACCGATCAGCAGCGGTCCGAGCCGGCGCGGCCGGGTTGGTCGGGCACGGATCAGCGATCGGAGCCGACGCAGCCGACCTGGTCGGGCACGGATCAGCGGCCGGATCCGACGCAGTCGAGCTGGTCGGGCGCGGATCAGCAGCGGTCGGCGTGGTCGGGCGGCGAGGAGGCGCGGCAGGAGCCGGCGTCGTCCACGTGGTCGGCCAGCGAACCAACGCGGTCGCCGTGGCCGGGTGCCGAAGAGCCGCAGAGTGAGCCGTCGTCGTTCTTCAGCGGGCGCGCCGAAGTCGGCCGTGCCGAAGTCGGGCGCAGCGACATTGGCCGTGCCGAAGTCGGGCGCGCCGACGTTGGGTTCGGGCAGAGTGACGCTGGCCGGGCCGAGGTCGGGCGCGATGAGTTCGGGTCCGACGGTGGGTTTGCCGGCGGCGGGAACGAGCCGGGCGCGACGCCGTCGTTCTTCGGGGCGCCCGGTGAAGGCGGAGGTGCGGCCGAGGAGCCGCGGCCGTTCTTCGACGACGAACCGGGGGCGCGGTCGTTCAGCGCGTTCACGGAGTCGCGGGCCGACGATCCGCCGATTCGGGACCCGTACGCGGCGCTGGCCGATCTGCGCTCCGAGCCCGAAGCCGGCGAGCCGGTGCAGGTCTCGTTCGCCTCGGGTGTCGACGAGCTCGCGCAGCCGCACGAGAGCGCGGGCGACGAGAAGGAGAACACCGGGTCGTTCTTCCTCGTCGGGCCGGGGCGCGAAGCCGTGCGGGCCGACGAGGAGCCGTCGCCGTCGCTGCGGACGTTCTTCGAGGACGGGGCCGCCGAGCGGCCGGACTTCCAGCAGGATGCCGTTCCGGACGCGTCGGCCACGGCCGATGACGAGCCGACGCGGGTGGGGGAGCCGGCGTTCTCGTGGAGCAGCCTGGCCGACGAGCCGACGACCATGTACCACGTCGAGCCGACGCGGGAGCCCACGCACGAGCCGGTGTACGAGCCGGAGATCGTCGACGACGCGCCGCCCGTCCGGCTGCATGACGAGATCGTCGATGCCGAAGTCGTGACGCCGGCGGCCAGGGCGGCCAAGGCGGATCCGGACTTCCGGCCCGCGAACACGGTTGAGCAGGACCTGTTCGAGGCCGTGCAGGCCAACAGCACCGACCGGTTCCTCTCGACGCTGCTGCTGGCCAAGGTGATCATTCCGTTCTGGACCGGCGACGGGCCGGTCGAGCCGGCCAACATGCGCACCGAGCACATGAACGGGCTGCCGCACCTGGTGGTGTTCACGTCGCAGGAGCGCATGCAGGAGCGGCTGGGCGCCGACGCGCAGGGGAGCTTGATCAAGTTCACGCGGCTGATCCGGCACTGGCCGCCCGGCGACCAGCTGGCGTTCGCGATCAACCCCGAGTCGCCGGCGGGTGCCGTGCTGCCGGGGACCGAGGTCGTGCAGCTGGCCACGTGGGCGACCGAGCTCGGGCTCGGCGTGGACGATCCGGACGACCAGCCGGCTGTCGAGGCGTCCAAGCCCGCGCCCGAGCCGGAGCGGCGGCCCGCGTACGAGCCGCCGGGCGCCGGGCGCGAGCAGGTCATGCAGAAGCCGATCTCGCCGGAGCAGCTCTCGCACTACCTCGAGCGCAACTACGACCGGGTGTCCGGGTTCGTGCACCGTGCCGGTGAGGTCCAGCATCTGCGCACGCCCGACCAGCTGTACAACGCGCTCGGGCTCGGCTACGCCGGGTCTTCGTTCAAGCCGGACGCCGACGAGGCCTACGTCCTGCGCTGGATCTCCTACCGCGGCGACCTGTACCGAATCCCCTACGGCGGGCCGTCGCACGAGGCGATGCGCGCCATGGAGGGCTGGGTCATCGAGCGGCCGCCGTTCCGCGGCAACGGCTTCGCGCCGAGCGAGACCGGCGACGTCATCGCCGAGTTCAAGGTCGACAGCGCGCGGCTGCCGCACAACGCCGAGCTGTGGCGCGTGCGGCGCGACGGCCAGCAGGAGCTTATCGCCCGCCTCGACGCGGACGGCCCGGCGTGGCGGAGGGTCGGCTCGTGATCCGCGACGGCTACGCGGCCCGCTGGCGCGGCGCCGAGTACGAGGCCAGCCCCGACGGCGACGACGTGCGCCTCTACCGCCCGGACGCGAGCGACGGCTTCGACGAGGTGCGCCCCGGCCGGCACCGCCGGATCGTGCACCGCGGCGACGTCGACGACCTCGTGTACGTGCGGACCACCTGCTTCTGGCGCGACCAGCCGTTCATCGTGCTGGGCGAGCACGACGGCTGGCTGCGCGTCGAGTACACGGGCGGGCGTGCGCCGGTCGCCGCCGAGCTCGGGCTCGAGGAGTTCGACTACGGCGTGTATCAGGGCTGGGCGCCCAAGGCCGAGGTCAGCGAGCTGCGCGAGTACCGCGTCTGAGGTCTTGGCACCACGGACCTGGCAGGGAGGCGCCCCAGCGCCGACCGCTTCGCCAAGCCTGGCTCGATGAGCTTCGCGTAGATCGCCCCAGACCCGGCGCTGGTGGGAACAACGGTCGTCAGTTGCATGGACCCGAGTCATGCATTATCCGGCTTTTGCCCATCTGACGATTTCGCCCGTGATCAGGTCGGGTTGTTCGAGATGCGGGAAATGCGCGGCGTTGGGCAACAGGCGCCATTCGTACTCGGCGAGCACGTAGCGTCCGGAACCCTGCGCGGTGCGTGGCAGCACGGCGGGGTCGAGTGCGCCGTGCAGCTGCAGCGTCGGGGCCGTCACGGGCTGTTGCAGGAGCTTCACGAAGCGGTACCCCTGCAGCCGCAGCGCCGAGCGAACGGCCCATCGGTAGGTCTCCATCGCGCAGAACGCGGCCTGCGGGATCTGCATCGCCTCGCGGCAGCACGCTTCGTAGTCGCGATATGACTCTCGCGCGGTCCAGTCCGGCGCGCCCCAGCGGCGCAGGTAGTCGCCGACGAGCGCGGCGTCGTGCTTGGTCAGCACGTGTTCGAAGCGCGGCACCTGGAAGCGCAGCACGGGCTTGGCCGCGGCGAGCTGGCCGCGCGGGTCGGTGGCCAGGCCGGCGCGCAGCCGCAGCGGGTGCGCGGCGCCGAGCACGACCAGGCGGCGGACCATCTTCGGGTGGAACGCGGCGGTCGCCCACGCGATCATGCCGCCGTAGCCGGCGCCGACCAGGATCGCACTGCGCTCGCCGAGCGCGCGGATGAGGCCGGCGACGTCGCCCGCCATCGTGTACCCGTCGTAACCGCGCGGTGGCTTGTCGCTCGCGCCGTAGCCGCGCAGGTCCACGGCGACCGCGCGGAAGCCGGCTTCGGCTACGGAGTGTAGCTGGTTGTGCCACGCGTACCAGAACTCGGGGAATCCGTGCAGGAACAGCACCAGCGGCCCGGTGCCCGCCTCCACCACGTGGAAGCGCGTGCCGTTGGCGCTGACGAATCGGTGCGACCACGGCCCGTCGATCATGACGCACGTGTCGTCAACCGAGGGGTTCATGTCGCTCAGCGTAGGGCCAAGAGGGTCGAAATCCCGCCAGGCGGACGGTTACGTTCTCGCCATGGATTTGCCCCTGCCGCTGATTTCTGTCTCCGGTACACCTCGTGAGTGCGGCATTGCGTACGGTGTGGCCGCCGCCGATCTCATCAGGGCGAACACGGCGAGCTACATGGCCCGCTTCGCCGCCGTTGCCGGCATTGACGCCGAGCGATCACGTGGCTACGGCGCGCTGTTTCGCGAGGCGTCACACCGGCATGCCCCACGCGTCGCCGAGATGCTCGACGGCGTTGCCGAGGGTGCCGGCGTGCACACGGACGAGATCTATGCGCTGAACGGGCGCACCGAGCTGATTTACGGAGCGTATCCGCACGAGTGCACCGCCATCGCCGTGCTGGGTGAGCGCAGCGTCACCGGGCACACACTGCTCGCGCAGAACTGGGACTGGCACCCCGACCAGCGCCCCTACGCGCTGCTGCTGGCCACTCACGACGAGCTCGGCGGCCGGGTCCTGGCGCTGACCGAGGCCGGCATGCTCGCCAAGACCGGGCTCAACGGCGCCGGGCTGGGCGTCTGCGTCAACATGCTGGGCACGGAGCGTGACTGCCGCGACGGCGGTGTGCCGTACCACGTGCTGCTGCGCGCCGCGCTCGACGCGCGCCACCTCGGCGCCGCGATCAAGGCCGCCTGCGCACCGCCGCGCGGTGCGAGCATCAACCTGCTCGTGGGTCAGGCCTTTGCCGCCGGTACCCCGGGCGAGGCGATCGATCTCGAGATTGCGCCCGGCGACGCCGGCTTCCTGCACCCGGTCGACGGGGTCATCACGCACGCGAACCACTTCGAGACCGCGCTCTCCGCGATCGACACGCTCAAGAGCTTCGGCGGCTCGTCGTTCTTCCGCGCCGCCCGGGCGCGCCGGCTGCTCGGCGCCGGCCCGATCGACGAGGCGCTCCTGCGGCGCGTGCTGCGCGATCACGGCGGCCACCCACAGTCGATCTGCCGCCACGACGAGCCGGACCTGCCGGAGGCGGATCGAGCCGAGTCGCTCTACTCGGTCTTGCTCGACCTGGACGAACGCCGCATGTCGATCGCCGCCGGCCCGCCGTGCACGGGCGCGGGTTACCACGACGTGTGGCTCGACAGAACCGGCTGAACCGGACGTGCGAGAAGTTACAAACCAACCTTAAATATAGCTGTGCTGATATCGGTTTCGCTGTGGGTTTGTTACATGCGTTTCAGCAGCTCACTGCCACTTCCGAGGCACGCATTAAGGATCTTGTGACCTTGGGTCACCGAGCTTGTCTTAAGTCCCGATCAGGGCGCTTCAGTCGTGGGTTGAACGGCTTCTGAGCAGCCACTACCTTCCGATTTCGACACGCGCTCCCCCCATCGTCTGATCGGGACCTGTAGATGAACGAGCGTTACGACCCGTACGGCGACTCGTACTACGAGTCCGGGTACGAGGACCAGACCGGTCGATACGACCGCCGCTCCGCCGGCCCGCGCGGCACCGGCTCGATGCCCGCCGACCGTGGCGGCTCCGGTCCGCACTTCTACGACCCGAGCGCGAGTCGCGGCCGCGGCGGCCCCCTGCCGGACCTCGACGAGGACGACGAGTACGACGACGAGCCGTCGAACTGGCGCCGCCGCGCCGCGATGGTCGCCATCGGCGGCGGCGCGGCCGCGCTGATCGGCGGCGGCGCGTACGCCGTCACGCAGTTCTTCGGCAAGGGCACCCAGCCCGAGGGAGCCGCCGCCGCCGAGTCGGCCGCCGCCGACACCGCCGCCCCGGCGTACGTCGACCAGAACCAGAGCCTCATGAACGGCAACGCCGGCCTGGGCATCCGCAAGAACACCCCGACATCGGGCTCCTCGTTCGGCACCCCCGCCGACGCCGCCAAGAACGCGGTCGTCAAGGCCAACACCGTGCTGCCGAAGAAGGACCCGGTCCGCCACCTCGCGAGCCGGCTCACGTTCGGGCCGAACGCCAAGGTCGTCAGCGACATCACCAAGCTGGGCATCAACGGCTGGATCGACAAGCAGATGAAGCCGGAGACGATCCCGCTGACCCGCGGCGAGCAGAAGGCCGACGCCGAGCTCGTCACCTGGGCGATGACGTACGACCAGCTCAAGGCGCAGCGCGACGACCTGGACAAGAAGGGCATCCACGCCGACGACCAGAACGTCAAGTACGCCATCGCCAAGCAGCTGTTCTCCGATCGCCAGCTGTTCGAGATGATGGTCGACTTCTTCGACGACTACCTGCACGTCGCGGCGTTCCACGACGGCAACGAGCTGGTCCGGGCGTCCTTCGAGCGCGACGTCATCCGCAAGCACGCGCTGGGCAACTACGTCGACATGTTCGTCGCCGCGAACCGCCACCCGGCCCTGCTGCGCTACCTCGACCAGCAGGAGTCGACGAAGGACCAGATCAACGAGAACCTGGCCCGCGAGAACCTCGAGCTCTACACCGTCGGCGCCTTCAACGGCTACAACGAGGCCGACGTGCGCCAGGCGGCGATGCTGCAGACGGGCCGGAGCATCCGCGACAACCAGTACGTGTACCGGCCCGAGCAGCACTACGTCGGCCCGGTGAAGATCATGGGCTTCTCGCACCCGAACGGCGACGCCGCGGGCGGCGAGGCGGTGCAGGAGGCGTACTTCCGCTACATCGCGCTGCACCCGAACACGGCGCGCTACATGGCGCAGAACCTGGCGACCCGGTTCGTCTCCGACGTCCCGCCGAAGACTCTTGTCGACGCCATGGCCAAGACGTACGTCGACAAGAAGAGCAACATTCCCGCGGTACTCATGACGATGCTGTCGCGGACCGAGTTCTGGGAGTCCGTCGGACAGAAGGTGCGCCGCCCCGGCGAGTACCTCACCGCCACCTACCGGGCGCTCGAGATCGGCGCGGACGCGCCGGCCGGGTTCACGTCGAACAACACGAACGTCAGCCCGATGGTGCAGGGCCTCGGCGACATCATGCGCAAGCTCGAGGAGTTCGGGCACGCGCCGATGGAGCTGCCGACGCCGAACGGGTACCCGGACGTGTACGTCGCCTGGACCTCCGCCGGGACCATGGTCAACCAGTGGAACGACGCGTACACCGCGATCACCGGCGGCCGGCGCCAGTTCACCTGGACCAAGCCCGAGGCGCTCATCGCCAACCCGCCGGCCACCGCGGGCGCCTACCTGGACGCGCTGAGCAAGAAGCTCATCAACGTCACCCTCGACAACGATCGCAAGACCGCGATCCTGCACATCGTCAGCCCGACGATGACCGCCACCACCCCGGTGGACGCCACGTTCAACGGCGGCATCGCCGCGGTCGCGCGCGCGATCTTCGCCACCCCCCACCACCACCTCCGGTAGGCGGCACACCATGGAGAAGCCAGTGCGGAAGCAGAAGTCGCTCCACCCGGAGTGCCCCGACCTGCTGCGGCTCGGCCCGAACCGGTTCGAGGCCTCGCTTCGGGCCGAGGCGGTCGCGGTGCAGGAAGAGCAGAAGAGCGTCCGGAATCGGTACCTCGACCTCGCGCGCGAAGAGGATGCGCAGGAGGACGGCCGGGGCGTGACCCGCCGTCGCTTCGTCGTCGGCGCGGCGGCCACCACGACGGCGCTGGCGACCAGCCAGTTCCTCACCACGCAGGCCTCGTTCGCCGCCTCCCCGACGGGCACGCTCATCCACGTGTTCCTCTACGGCGGCGCCGACGCGCTGTCGCTCTTCGCCCCGATGGACGACGCGGTGCTCACCCGGGTCCGGCCGAGCTTCACGCTGCCGACCAACACGTCGCTCGCGCTCGACCGCGGCTTCGGCCTCAACGAGTCGTTCGCGCCGCTCAAGAAGTACCTGGACGCGGGCCAGCTGGCCTTCATCCCGGCGGTGAGCGACCGGCGCCTGGACCGCAGCCACTTCGCGGCCACCGACATCTGCCAGCTCGGCGGCCTGCCGGCCGAGACCGGCGGCATGGGCTGGCTCACCAACCTCGCCGACAAGCTCGGCCCCGGCACCGCCTTCCGCGCGATCGGCATCGGCTCCACGCTGCCGCGCTCCCTCGTCGGCGGCGGCGGCGCGCTCGCCCTCAACAGCGTCGCGTCCCTCAACGTCAACGGCGACGGCAAGTTCAAGCAGCCGACGGTCGACGCGATCAAGGCCCTGTTCACCGGCGTCAACCACCCGATCGAGGCCCCGGTCAAGGCCGGCATCGACGCCCTCACCCTCGCGAGCAAGCTCGCGCAGGAGGGCTACACCCCGGCGAACAGCGTGAAGTACACCGGCGTCGGCAATGCCTTCCGCGAGCTCGCCCAACTGATCAAGGGCGGCGCCAACGTGCGCATCGCCACCGTCGGCATGGGCGGCTGGGACACCCACGAGAACCAGGGCACCCGCGGCGGCTACGTCGCACAGCACTTCGGCGAGCTAGCCTCAGGTATGGCCGCTTTCTTCGACGACCTCGGCCCCGACCTCGCCTCGAACGTCACCATCATGGTCTCGAGCGAGTTCGGCCGCCGCGTAGCCGAGAACGGCGGCGGCACCGACCACGGCCACGGCGGCGGCGTCGTGGTCCTGTCCGGCAAGAAGCTCGCCGGCAAGCTCCTCGGCACCTGGAACGGCCTCGACACCCTGATCAACGGCGACGTGCCGGAAATGAACAACATGTTCTCAGTGTTTGGATCAGTAGCACAGGGCCGGTTCGGCCTGACCGACGCCGAGGTCGGTCAGATCTTCCCGCGCCAGACCTACACCCCAGTGAAGATCTACGCGTAGCTCCACCTACGCGTACCAGGGGCGGCCCCGGTCCCGGGGGCCGCCCCCTTTTACGCTCCCAATTGGGACATTTCCCGCACCACGCGATCTCACCTGGCCCGCTCAGCCCTTCGGGCGGCATTTCCTTTCCACGATCACGCTGTTTTCGGCCTGCCCGGGCCCCGCTTTTCATCAACGTGGAGAGAAAACACCGCCTCCGGTACATCTTGTCTCCACGATCATGAAAAACCATCTCGTAGCGGGGCGAAATTCGCATGATCGTGGAGAGATAATGTCGCGCAGGCCCCGATGGTCTTCGAATGCGCCCCGGCAATGCGCAGCCGCACTCCGCAGGTATGCGCGCCAGGTCGGCACCGGCACCCGTTCGGCTGGCCCCCCGCCAGTTGCCGGTGATGCGCCTCCGACGAGCGCTCCCATTGCTTTCTCGCCGACTTCCTTTTTGGTGCTTTGGGCAATTTGTGGCTTGCGCCGCTTGTCCTCACTGATCCCCCGAAGCCGCGCGGCAAGCGGCCGAATGGCGCACGATCACCGCCGCGGATTCGGGCATCGGCGTGGTGCACGGCAGCGAGTGCGCCTTGGACCCACGGCAGCGGCGGCGCGGCACGGCCACGGCACGACGAATTGGCAGCGGCCGCGGGCTGACTAAACGACGGCAAGGCGCGGCGGCGGGCGCGGAGCGCGGCGGCGGGCGCGGAGCGCGGCGGCGGGCGCGGAGCGCGGCGGCGGGCGCGGAGCGCGGCGGCGGGCGCGGAGCGCGGGATCCGGCCGGTGGCCGGATCCCGCGCCTGCGAGGGTCAGTCCTCGGACTTGCCGGACTGCAGGCCCGACGCGATGAGGTCCATCACCGTCGAGTCCTGCAGCGTGGTGACGTCGCCCAGGCTGCGGTTCTCGGCGACGTCGCGCAGCAGGCGGCGCATGATCTTGCCGGAGCGGGTCTTCGGGAGCTCCGCGACGAGCATGATCTGGCGGGGCTTTGCGATCGGGCCGAGGGTCTTCGCGACGTGGTTGCGCAGCTCCTGGATCAGGGCCTCGCCCGCTTCGCCGTCGGTGTCGACGCCGCCGCGCGGGATGGTGAAGGCGACGATCGCCTGGCCCGTGGTCGGGTCGGTGGCGCCCACGACCGCGGCCTCGGCGACCTTCGGGTGGCTGACCAGGGCCGACTCGACCTCCGTGGTGGAGATGTTGTGGCCGGAGACCAGCATGACGTCGTCGACGCGGCCGAGGAGCCACAGGTCGCCGTCGTCGTCCTTCTTGGCGCCGTCGCCGGCGAAGTACATGCCGTCGAAGCGCGACCAGTAGGTCTCGATGAAGCGCTGGTCGTCGCCCCAGATGGTGCGCAGCATCGACGGCCAAGGCTCGCGCAGGACGAGGTAACCGCCGCCGCCGTTGGGCACCGAGCCGGCCTGGTCGTCGACCACGTCGGCGCTGATGCCGGGCAGCGGGCGCATCGCGCTGCCGGGCTTGGTGGCGGTGACGCCGGGCAGCGGGGAGATCATGATCGCGCCGGTCTCGGTCTGCCACCAGGTGTCGACGATGGGGCAGCGGTCGCCGCCGATGTGCTCGCGATACCACATCCAGGCCTCGGGGTTGATCGGCTCACCCACCGAGCCCAGCAGGCGCAGCGACGACATGTCGAAGCCCGCGGGGATGTCGTCGCCCCACTTCATGAACGTGCGGATCGCGGTCGGTGCGGTGTAGAGGATCGTCACGCCGTACTTCTGCACGATCTCCCAGAACCGCCCGCGGTGCGGGGTGTCGGGCGTGCCCTCGTACATGACCTGGGTGGCCCCGTTGGACAGCGGCCCGTAGACGATGTAGCTGTGCCCGGTGACCCAGCCGATGTCGGCCGTGCACCAGTAGATGTCGCTGTCGGGCTTGAGGTCGAACACGGCGTGGTGCGTGAAGCTCGCCTGCGTCAGGTAGCCGCCCGTGGTGTGCAGGATGCCCTTGGGCTTCGCCGTCGTGCCGGACGTGTAGAGGATGAACAGCGGGTGCTCGGCGTCGAACGGCTGCGCGGTGTGCTCGGCGGAGGCGGTCTCGACGACCTCGTGCCACCACAGGTCGCGCTCGCCGTCCCAGTCGACCTCCTGGCCGGTGCGACGCACGACCAGCACCTTCTCGATGCTGGGGGTCTTGGTCACGGCCTCGTCGACGATCGACTTGAGTCCGCTGGGCTTGCCGCGGCGGAAGCCGCCGTCGGCGGTGATGACGACCTTGGCGCTCGCGTCGATGATGCGGCCGCTGAGCGCGTCGGCCGAAAAGCCGCCGAAGACCACCGAGTGCGTGGCGCCGATGCGGGCGCAGGCCAGCATCGCGACCGCCGCCTCCGGGACCATCGGCATGTAGATCGCGACGCGGTCGCCGGCGACGACGCCGAGGTCGGTGAGCGCGTTGGCGGCCTGGCAGACGGAGCGGTGCAGGTCGGCGTAGGTGATCGTGCGGGTGTCGCCGGGCTCGCCCTCGAAGTGGATCGCGACCTTGTCGCCGCGGCCGGCCTCGATGTGGCGGTCCAGGCAGTTGTACGCCACGTTGAGCTGACCGCCCACGAACCACTTCGCGAACGGCGGATTGGACCAGTCCAGCACCTGGTCCCACTCCTTGGCCCAGCTCAGCCGGCGCGCCTGCTGCTCCCAGAACGCCAGGCGGTCGGCCCGAGCCTCGGCATAAGCCCCCTCGGTGAGATTGGCGGCGGCGGCGAACTCGGCAGGCGGCGGGAACTGCCGTGTTTCGTTGAGAAGGTTTTCCAAGGTCTCGCTCATCGGTGATGGCTCCTCGATGTGGTCCAGCTCTCGCAAGCAGGCTAGTTCGGGGGTACGACAGAAAAGAAGCGCCTCTTTTCTAAACTTTGTTCACAGTAGTGGCACGATACCGTCTGGGGGTGCCATCGGACCCACTCGCACCGCTGCTCGAACTCGCCGACGTCGCGCCCGCCATGCAACAGGCCCGGGCGGCCGTCGACGCCGCCATGCGCCATCGCGCCCTGCGCCGCTCGGGCGGCCCGGTCGCCGCGGAGGTGGCGCTGCGCACCTCGGTCGCCAGCGCCGCGCTCGACACGCACGGCTTCGACCTGGAGGGCGTGCGCGCCGGCGTCGTCACCGACCCCGTCGTGCAGGGCGCGCTCCGTGCCACGGCCGCCCTGGACGGACTGACGGCCACCTGGACTCGCGCGCCCCGCCAGGCGCTGGCCAAGCTGCACACGCTCATCGCGCGCGACGTCGTCGGCCCCGCAGAGCTCGGCCGGCCGGTCGACCCGGACGCGGTGCCCCGCCTGGACGGGCTGGCCGCGCTGGTCACCGGCGACACGAGTGCTCCGGTGTTGTTGCAGGCTGCTGTGGTACACGGGGAATTGCTGGCCCTGAAGGCATTCGCCGGTCCGAACGGCGTGGTGGCGCGGTCCGCGGCCCGGCTGACCCTGGTGGCCGGCGGGCTCGATCCGCGGGGCCTGCTCGCGATGGACGTGGGGCACCGGGCGCGCGAGCCCGAGTACGTCGGCTCCGCCAATGCCTTCGCCACAGGCACGCCCGACGGCCTGCGGTCCTGGCTGCGCCACTATGCGGCGGCGGCCGAGCGCGCCGCGGAGGAACTCGTCGAGATCTGCGACAAGGTCAGCGCGGGCTGAACGGCCCCGGACACAGTGGACGGCGCCTCGATGGGAGGAGGCGCCGTCACACACGTCCGTCCGGGTTACCAGGCGTGCACCTCAAGTCCGTTTGCAGCGGTCCTTGCGGATCCGCTGTAACGCGCCTACCGCGGCTGGTCGCTCGTGGGTGCCCGGAGGCCGTGCACGAGATCCGGCCGTTGTACCCCGCCTGACCTCGCTCTTCATTTCTACGCCGCCGCTGCCACGATCGGAACCCCCACCTTGCAGAAAGTGACTGATGGGGTTCGCGTGACGACTGTGCGTGTGCGTCAGGCGGTTGCGGCCGCGGCGATCTGCGCGGCGCGGGCCCGGCGGTGCTTGCTGTAGATGGCGAGGCCGATCGCGACCGCAGCGCCGAGGCCGATCGCCGCCGCAGCGACCGGGACGGCCGGCCGCTCGCGCAGCCGCCGGCTCAACGGGATCGGGTGGCGGAAGTCCAGCATCGGCCAGCCCCGCTCGACCGCCACGCGGCGCAGCCCGCGGTCGGGGTTGACCGCAGTCGGGTGCCCGACCAGGCTGAGCAGCCCCGCGTCGGTCACCGAGTCGGAGTACGCGTAGCAGGCCGAGAGGTCGTAGTCCCGCTCGGTCGCGAGCTCCTTGACCGCGATGACCTTGTTGGGCCCGGCCGCGTAGAAGTCGATCTCGCCGGTGTAGCAGCCGTCGTCGCCGATGTTCATTCGGGTGGCGATGATGTCGGTGATGCCGAGCTGTTCGCCGATAGGTCGGACCATCTCGTCGCCCGAGGTCGAGACGAGCACCACATCGCGGCCGGCCGCCCGGTGCTCCTCGATCAGGGCCGCGGCCTCCGCATAGATATACGGGTTGATCAGCTCGTCCAGCGTTTCGCGCACGATCTGGCGGACCTGCTCGGCGCGCCAACCTTTGACCAGCGCGGCCAGGTAATCCCTGGTCTTGGCCATGGTCTGCTCGTCGGAGCCGCCGCCCACCCGGAAAATCAGCTGCGCGTAGGCGCCTTTGATGACATCGCGGCGGCTGATCAGCCCGTCGCGATAGAACGGTCGACCGAAGGCCAAGGCGCTTGACTTGGCGATCACCGTTTTGTCCAGATCGAAAAACGCGGCGCTACGCCCCACGGCGGGCAAGTGTAGCGTTGCGGGGGGCGCCGTGGAGTCCGAAGTTGACCAAAGACCGTCCAAAGGCCGACTGGATCACGCTCGGCTCGCAGGCAGTCACGCCTGAGTTACCCCAGAGTGAAATATTGATTGGCGTTCTGGGCGTGTTGCGGGCCGGTCCTACTCGACGTATGGCGGTCGACTCAGGCATGCTTATGTTTGCGACGCGGTTTCATGTCGGCTTGACTGAGACCCGTTATTGACCCTCGGCGGTTGCACCCCCCGTGACCGCTGAGCGGGTTCGGCTCGACCCCCCCGGAGCCGAACCCCCGGCGACCCCCGTCACCCCCCGGCGGGGGTCGTCCCCTCTGTAGAGGTCGTTTCCGCGCAGGTTGCCGGATTTCAGCCACATGGCCTTTTGGACAGTGGCCGCCGACTGTCGTCTCTATCCCAGCATTGACGCCCGGTGCTTTGTTGAGCGTTCACGGTTTCGGGTGCACGGCCAAACTTTTTTCATTCGGTACCGCCGCCGGACCATGCCCGCCCTGAGGCGATTTGTCGGGGTTTACATAGCAGATCGACTTCGTCCGTGGGAGTTATCCACAAGCACCGAGTTATCCACAGATTCGGCCCCGACGGCCAGCAGACGACCGCGCGATGGAGCCAGGGTGTGCGCAGTTATGCCGTCCGCTGCGACCGTGGAGCCTTCAGTGCACCGACCATTGCTCGTATCCGACGATCCCGCGCTGCTCGACCAGGTCGTCGACCTCGCCGCCCGGCTCGCCCTCGAGCTCGATGTGGCATCCGGCCCCGATGCGGCCCGCCATCGATATCCCCGCGCCCCGCTGGTGCTCATCGGCGACGAGGCCGCGCCCGCCTGCGCCCGCGCCCGGCTGCCGGAGCGCCGCAACGTGATGCTCGTCGGCCGCATACATGGGATGGATCGGCTCGCCGTGCTCGCCGACGCCATCGGCGCCGACCAGGTCGTGCGCTTCCCCGACGGCGTGGACCACCTCGTCGACGAGTTCCTGCGCCTGTCCGCCGTCGTCACGACCGCCGTGCGCGGCCGGGTGCTCGCCGTGGTGGGCGGGCGCGGAGGCGCCGGGGCGACCGTGCTGGCCGCCGGGCTGGCCGTCACCGCTGGTACCGTCGGCCTCAGCTCCCTGCTCGTGGACGCCGATCCCCTCGGCGGCGGTGCCGACCTCGTCCTCGGCTGGGAGGACGTCACCGGCCTGCGCTGGCCGGCCCTGCAGTCCACCAGCGGCGCCGTCGACCCGCCCGCGCTGGTCGGCGCCCTGCCCCGCCGCGGCGGCGTGGCCGTGCTCTCCTGCGACCGGGCCGCGCCCGCACGCCTGCCGCACGAGGCGATGGCCACCGCACTGGATGCCGGTCGCCGAGGCCGCGACCTGGTCGTCGCCGACCTGCCCCGCCGCCTCGACGACGCCGCCGTCCTCGCGCTGCGCGCCGCCGACCGGGTGCTGCTGGTCGTGCCGGCCGAGCTGCGCGCCTGCGTGGCCGCCGGCCGGGTCGCCGCGACGCTCGCGCCGCACACCAACGCGCTGCAGGTGGTGGTGCGCGGGCCGGCGCCCGGCCGGCTGCGAGCCCGCCAGATCTCGCGCACGCTGGGCCTGCCGATCGCCGGCTCGGTGCGCGCCGAGCGCGGCCTGCCGCGCCGCCTCGAGCGGGGACGGCCGCCGGCCGCGGGCGGGCGCGGCCCGCTCGCCGCCCTGTGCCGCCGGATCCTCGGCGACGTCGGCCTCGGCCGGGGAGCGACGGCATGAGGGCACTTCAGCGCACTGTCGGCGAGCCCGGTCTGGCCGAGCGGGTCCGCGCCCGCCTGGCCGTCGACGGCCTCGACGCGACACCGGGCGCCGTGGCGGCCGCGGTGCGGGCCCAGCCCGGCGCCGCCCTGCTCGGCGAGCACACGCTGCGCGAGGTCACCGACGAGCTGACCGGCCAGATGATCGGCGCCGGCCCGCTGGCGCCGCTGCTGGCCGACCCGGACGTGACGGACGTGCTCGTCAACGGCGTGTACGTCTGGGTCGACCGCGGCCCGGGCGGCCTGCGCCGGGTGATGGGCTCGCTGGGCGACCCGGCCGCGGTGCGCAAGCTTGCGCAGCGCCTCGCCTCGACCGCCGGACGCCGCCTCGACGACGCGAGCCCGTTCGTGGACGTGCGCCTGCCCGACGGCACCCGCATGCACGCGGTCCTGCCGCCGGTCGGGCTCGGCGGCCCCTACCTGTCGCTGAGGACCTTCCGGCGCACCGCGTTCACCGTCGACGAGCTGGTCGCGTGCGGCACCGTCGACCCGGGCGCCGCGCAGCTGCTCAAGGCGGTGGTGACGGCGCGGCTGCCGTATCTGGTGACGGGCGGTACCGGCAGCGGCAAGACCACGGTCCTGGCCACGTTGCTGTCGACCGTCCCGCCCGGCGAGCGGCTGATCATCGTGGAGGACGCCGCCGAGCTGAGACCCGTGCACCCGCACGTGGTGACACTGCAGACCAGGCTCGCCAACGTCGAGGGCGCCGGCGCCGTGACGCTGCGCGAGCTGGTCCGCCAGGCGCTGCGGATGCGCCCCGACCGGCTCGTCGTCGGCGAGTGCCGCGGCGCGGAGATCGTCGACCTGCTCGGCGCGCTCAACACCGGCCACGAGGGCGGCGCGGCGACCCTGCACGCCAACTCGCCGGCCGACGTGCCGGCGCGGCTGGAGACGCTCGGCCTCCTGGGCGGCGTGCCGCAGGCGGCCCTGCACGCCATGGTCGCCTCCGCCCTGCGCGTCGTCCTCCACCTGCACCGCGACCCCGCCGGCCGGCGGGAGCTCACCGAGATCTGCGTGATCTCGCTCGACCCGCAGCGGCGCACCGCCGGCGTGGTGACCGCGTGGCGGCGCGGCAACGGGCCGGGCCCGGGCGCCGCCGACCTCGACGAACTGCTCACCAAGCGCGGCGTGGAGCCGCCCCGGCCGGACGGGCGGTGGCGGTACACGCCGGGGAAGGGCTGGTCATGAACCCCATCGACCTCGCACTCGCCGCCGGGGCGGCGCTCGTCCTTGGCTGGATGGCGTACTGGCTGCGCGGCCGCCGCGCCGCCGCCCGCCTGGCCCGCGTGACCCGCGCCGCGGCCGCCCCGCCGCCGAGCCGCCCCAACCGCGCGGGAGTCCTCGCCCGCCGGTCGGAGCGCGCCCTGCTGCACCGCCCCGCCACGGCGATCGCCGCCGTCGCCAGCCTCGCGACCGGAACGGCGTTGCTGGCCGCCGGCGTCGTCGCGGCGGTCGTCGCCGGCATCTACGCCCTGATGGCCCTCGTCGCGTTTCGCCGTCATCTGGTACGCCGTGAGGCCGAACGGATCGTCACAACGCTGCTCGACGCCGTCGATGCGACCACGGAGGAGCTGCGCGCAGGAACCATCCCCGACGGCTCGGCCGCGCGGCGCGAGACCGCCGCCGCCGGTCGGACTCGCCGGGCCGAGGCCGCGGCGGAGGTGGCGCGGGCGAGGCTCGATGCGGCGTACCGGCTGAGCGAGAGCCTCGGCGTTCCGCTCGCCGATCTCCTCGATCGCGTCGACGCCGACCTGCGCTCCGGCCAGGCGCTGCGCGGCGGGGTGGCAGCCCAGCTGTCCTCGGCGCAGGCCACGGCCGTGGTCCTGCTGGCGCTGCCCGCCGCCGGCCTGTGGGTGGGCGCCGCTTTGGGCACGCATCCGGTACAACACCTGCTGCACACCCCGCTCGGCGCCGCCTGCGCCGTCACGGCGGTCGCGCTGCAGTGCGGCGGGTTCCTGTGGACCAGCGGCATGGTCCGGGCGGCCACTGCGGAGGTGCGCTGATGACCACGTGGCAGCGACCACCGGTGTCGGTCTCGGCCGGCGTGGGCGTCGAACGGTCGTCCGCGGGCCTGACCCGGTACATGGCCGTCGCCCAGGTCCGCTTCCTGCTCCCCGGCCTGCGCCTGCCGCTGGCGGTGACGGTCGGGCTGAGCCTGGCCCTGACCGACGGCGGCGAGTCCTGGACCGCCACCGCGGAGGTGTCGTGATGACCCCGCCTCGCGGGGCCGTGGGTGCCGGCGGCGACGACGTCCGGACGCGCGGCGGTGCCCTGGTGCCGACCGGCGGCCGGGGCGCGCAGGCACGGCGATACGGCGATGTCCTTGCGCTGCCCAGTGCGGCATCGGGGTCGGCGAGCGGCGGTCGCGGCCGGGACGCGGGCCGTGGTGCTTCGGGTACGAGGCCGGACGAGGGTCGCAATGCCGCGGGTGAGCGTCGCGATGAGGGGCGGCGGGATCGGGCGCTGAGCCGGTGGGTGCGGTGGCCGTTGGCGCTGCTGGCCGGGCTGAGCGTGGCGCTCGCGATCGGCGGCGTCACCGGGCTGGTCGTCGGGTGCGTGCTTGCCGTCGGGTGCGGACTGGTGCTGGGGCGGCTCGAGCCGCCCGGGGTCCGGCGGGAGCGGGCGGCGGCCCGGGCCGACCTGCCGTTCGCGGCGGACCTGCTCGCGGCGGCGCTTCGGGCCGGCTCGCCACCGGACCGGGCCGCGCTCGCGGTCGGGGAGGTGCTCGGCGGGCCGGTCGGGCTCCGGCTGGCCCGCACCGGGCGGGCGCTACGGCTCGGGGCCGCGCCCGAGGACGCGTGGGCGCACCTGGCCGACCTGCCGGGTGGGGCGCGGTTCGCCCGGGCCGCCGCGCGTAGTGCCGAGCACGGCACCGCACTCACCCGGACCCTCGATCGGCAGGCCGCGGACCTGCGCGTGGCCAAGGCCGCGGCCGCCGAGGCCGCTGTCCGCCGGGTCGGTGTGCTCGCCGTGCTGCCGGTCGGTCTGTGCTTCCTGCCCGCATTCGTCCTGGCCGGGGTCGTACCGGTCGTGGTCGCCGTCCTTCAGGACGCGCTCGCCGCGCTCTGAGAAACCTGTCGTGGTCGCCGTCCTTCAGGACGCGCTGCCGCGCTCTGATAAATCGGAAAAAGGAGATATTTCGCATGTACACCATTAAGGCCCGCCTCCTTGCCCTGCGTCGCGGGGAGGAGGGCTCGATCAGCCTCGAGTACGCGGCGACGATGGTCGTCGGCGTCATCCTCGCCGGGGTCCTGATCGCCGTCGTCAGCTCCGACCAGGTGCGCGATGCCTTCACCCGCCTCGTGATGCGGAACCTGGCATGACTGCCCGGGGGAGGGTCGCGCTCCCGGCCCCGGCGTCCGCAGCCGAATCGGCCGTCGGTCAGGGGCTCGAGTTGGGCGCAGGGCGGGAGATTCGACGGCACCGCGGTGGCGGTTCTCGCAGGCGCAGCGGGTGCGTCGTGGCGCGGCCGCGACGCAAGCGGCGCGATGGACCGGCGGTCGGGGGCGATCGAGCCCTTGAACAGCACAATCGCGCCCTTGAACAGCACAATCGCGCCCTTGAACAGCACAAAGGTGGCGCTGGTGAGGGAAATGATGCGCTCGAACGCCGCGGCGATGACGTCCGAAGACACAGGGCGGGTGTCGACCAGGTGCCGAGGCACCGGCGGGGCGGTCGGGATCGCGGGTCGGCGGCGCTCGAGGTGGCGCTCATGACGCCCGTCGTCATCGTCTTCCTCGTGACCTGCATCGTCGCGATCACGGCGCTCGGCGCCAAGATCAGCTGCGTCGACGCGGCCGGGGCGGCGGTGCGGGCCGTTGCGCGGGGGGAGCCGGTGCCGGACTTCGGGGACGGCACCGAGGTGGCGGTCGAACACGACGGCGACCTGGTGCGGGTCATCGTGCGCATGCGGGTGCCCGCGCCGATGCCCTCGGGCTTCACGGTCGAGGAGCGGGCGGTGGCCATGGTCGAGCCCCAAGCCACCGGCGGGTCGTGAGGCACTGGGCCGCCCGGCTGAGCTGTTCGGTTCGGAGGCGCCGGGTTGCCGGGCGGCGGAGCGGTGACCGAGGGTCGGCGTCGATCGTGATGCTCGCCGTCGGGCTGGCCGCGTTGCTGCTCGCGCTCGGGTTCGTGATCGCCGGCGGGGTGATCGTCGCCCGGCACGAGGCGCGCAATGCCGCCGATGCAGGGGCGCTCGCGGGTGCGCTGTCGGCGGTGCAGGGGGCGCGGGCGGCCTGCGCGGCGGCCGGGCGGCTGGTGGAGGCGAACGGCGGGCGGCTCGTCGGCTGCACGGTCGCCGGTCCCGTGGTCACGGTGACCGTCGAGGTTCGCGCCCGCACGGGGCTGGCCACCGCGGCCAGCGCGCGAGCCGGGCCGGTCATGGCGGCCTGACCGTCCGCAGAGCGACATCGCCAGTCAGCGAGCCGGGCCTGCCTGGCCGCCCCGCAGCGGCATAGCCGCTCACGGCGGCACGCATGACGAGACATGGGTCCAGTGGCGGGAGCGGGGCCAAAACGAGGGAGGGGTGAGCAGCCAAGTCGGGCACGCCGCGAGGGGCCCGGATCCAGCGAATGCCGGGTCCCTCGCGGGCGCGCAGACCAAAGCGCATGCGCAGGCCAAGGCGGATGCGCAGGCTAAGGCGGATGCGCAGGCCAAGGCGGATGCGCAGACCAAAGCAGACCAGAGACGCTGGGATCAAGCGGTCACCGGCAGCGCCGTCGCAGCCGGTGGTCGCGGACTTGGAGGTGCCGCGGGAGGGGAGGCCGTCGGCGACAGGTGGGAGAGGACCAGGGAGAGGAGGCGGGCGGCCTCGGGCTTGTTCAAGGGGTTGTTGCCGTTGCCGCACTTCGGGGACTGCACGCACGACGGGCAGCCCGACTCGCAGCGGCAGGAGCGGATGGCCTCGTGTGTGGCGCTCAGCCAGGTTGCGGCGGTTTGGTAGGCGCGTTCTGCGAAGCCGGCGCCGCCGGGGTGGCCGTCGTACACGAAGATTGTGGGCAGGCCCGTGTCGGCGTGCACTGCGGTTGAGAGGCCGCCGATGTCCCAGCGGTCGCAGGTGGCGACCAACGGGAGGAGGCCGATTGCGGCGTGCTCGGCGGCGTGCAGGGCGCCGGGCCACTCGATCTCGGGGATTCCCAGGTCGTCGAGGGCGTCCGGGTCGATCGTCCACCAGACGGCCACGGTGCGCAGGATGCGCTCCGGCAGGTCCAGCGGGACGGTGTCGATGACCTCGCCGGAGACCAGGCGGCGGCGCTGGTAGGAGACGACCTGGTTGGTGACCTCGACCTCGCCCAGCGAGAGCGTGATCGGGCCGGCGGTGCGGGACTCGCGGACCGAGAGGATCACCATCGAGGTGACGTCGCGCGGGTGGGTGCTCCAGTCGGGGTCCTCGGCGTGCACCAGGGCGCTGTTGTCGGACAGGTCGAGCTCGTCGACGACGTAGGTGACGCCCTGGTGGAGGTACACGGCGCCGGTGTGCACCTGGTGGTGCGCCGAGCCGGTGTCGACGGTGCCCAGGAGGCGGCCGGTGGCGGACTCGACGACGGCGATCGGGCCGCCGCCGGCGCCGCGGATGTCGACGTCGGGGCGGTCGCGCTCGGTCCAGTACCAGCCGGCGGGGCGCTTGCGCAGCATCCCGGCGGCGACCAGGGCATCGAGAACGGCCTCGGTGCCGGGCGGGAACAGCGGGAGGTCGGCGGGGGTGAGCGGGAGGTCGGCGGCGGCGCAGCAGAGCTGGGGTGCCAGGACGTGCGGGTTGGCGGGGTCGAAGACCGTCGCCTCGACCGGGCGGCCGAACAGGGCCTCGGGGTGGTGGACCAGGTAGGTGTCCAGCGGGTCGTCGCGGGCGACCAGCACGCAGGTGGCGGCCCGGCCCGCCCGGCCCGCGCGGCCGGCCTGCTGCCACATGGAGGCCAGGGTGCCGGGGTAGCCGGACATGACGACGGCGTCCAGGCCGGTCAGGTCGACGCCCAGCTCGAGGGCGTTGGTCGAGGCGAGGCCGAGCAGGGTGCCATCCAGGAGGTCCTGCTCCAGGGCGCGGCGGTCCTCGCGCAGGTAGCCGGCGCGGTACGCGGCCACGCGGGAGCCCAGGCCGGGCGCGGCGACGTCGAGGTTGTGCCGGGCCATGGTGGCGACCAGCTCGGCGCCCTTGCGGGAGCGGACGAACGCCAGCGTGCGCACGCCCCGGGCGACCGAGTCGGCCAGGAGGGTGGCGGTATCGGTGAGCGCCGATCGGCGGGGGCCGTCGGGGGTGATCAGCGGCGGCTCCCAGAGCTTGAACGTCACCGGGCCGCGCGGGGAGGCGTCGTCGGTGAACGCCGTCATCGGCAGGCCGGTGAGGCGCTCGCCGGAGCCGGCCGGGTCGCCCGCCGTGGCGGAGGCGAGGACGAAGCACGGGGTGGCGCGGTAGCGGGCGGCGATGCGGCGCAGGCGGCGCAGGATGTGTGCGACGTGGGAGCCGAAGAGGCCGCGGTAGGCGTGGCACTCGTCGACCACGACGTACGTCAGGCCCCGCAGGAAGCGGGACCAGCTCGCGTGGCCGGGCAGGATGCCGTGGTGGAGCATGTCCGGGTTGGTGAGCACCACGCGGGCGTGGCGGCGGACCCACTCGCGCTCCTCGCGGGAGGTGTCGCCGTCGAAGGTGGCCGGGTAGAGGCCGGGTAGCGCCAGGTCCTTGAGGGTGCGCAGCTGGTCGGCGGCCAGGGCCTTCGTCGGCGAGATGTACAGCACCGTGGCCTTCTCGTCCGTCAGGAGACGGGAGAGTGCGGGCAGCTGGTAGGCCAGGGACTTGCCGGAGCCGGTGCCGGTTGCGACCACGGTGTGGGTGCCCTGCCAGGCTGCCGTGGCGGCATCGGCCTGGTGCCGCCAGGGAGTGAAGCCGAACGCCGTGCGGACCGGGGCGGGCACCCACTCCGGCCAGGGGACGACGACCCCGTCGCGGCGGGGGAGCGTTTCGGTGTGGAGCAGCACGTCCAGCACTCTAAAACACGTGTTCGAATGCGTGGCCGTGATACACGCCGACTGGATATGGGAAAGGGGGTGGAGCGTCGCCTGGGCCGGGCGTCGATGGTTAGATGCCCGTGGAGGGCTTGCACATTTTGGCCGCCAGAGGAGGAGGTCCGCATGGAACTGTCGTTGTCGACATACGACTCCGGCGACCATACGGTGCTCGAGGTCGGCGGTGAGGTGGATGTCTACACCGCCCCGCGCCTGCGAGAGAAGCTCGTCGATCTGGTCGAGGCCGGTGCGCGGCACGTGGTCGTCGACCTGAGCCGGGTGGAGTTTCTGGACTCGACCGGTCTGGGCGTGCTGGTCGGCGCGCTCAAGCGGCTGCGTGCGGTCAACGGCTCGTTCGGGCTGGTGTGCGCGCACGAGCGACTGCTCAAGATCTTCCGGATCACCGCGCTGGACCGGGTGTTCTCGCTGTACGACACCGTGGCCGCCGCGACCGCAGCCGGCGGCGCGAGCGCCGAATCCCCGGCGTAGGTCCATGCCCACGGTACGACTTTCCTTCTCGCCGGCGCCGGCACATGTGCGCACGGCCCGCCTCGTCGGCGTGGCCGTGGCGCGGCGTGCGGGCGTCGCCGAGGAGTTGCTCGAGGAGGTCCGGCTCGCGATCGGGGAGGCCTGCTCGCGGGCCGTCGCCCTGCACCGCTCGCACGGCCTTGACGACCTGGTCGACGTGGCGATGGCCGACGGCGACCGGTTCACCGTCCGGGTCGTCGACCGGGCGGCCAACGGCGCGATGGTGACCCGCGCGCCGCAGGACGATGCCGTGGTCCTGCTGTCGGACCCGGCGCTGCCGCTGACCACCCCGCCGGACCTGCTGGCGGAGGAGGCGGTCGCCGCCCGCATGGGGTTGGCGCTGCTCGCAGGCCTCGTCGACGACCTGAACGTGTCCGAATTATCCGAAGGTGTCGGCACCGAGGTAAGAATGTCCTGGCCCCTGGAGCGGCCAGGCGACTGACCGGCGTGAATGAATCGACAGAGTGCGATTTGTTCAAACACGCAAGTCGGTGTGACCACGGACACGCCAGGCGGCTAGAGTACGGCGATCGTGTATGACGTCCCTGGTCACTGGGTACCTCGGTCGTCCAGCACGGCTCCCCGCGTGGAGAACCGCCGCCGGCCTGACCGCTCGCGGCGCTGTCATGTGTCGGTACAGGAGGACAACGAATGTCCGGATCACTCGTCGCAAGCGGCGAGACTTCCCTTTCCGGGAGCAACCTGACCTATGTCGTCGTCGCGCTCGTCCTCGCCTGCGTGGCGCTGGGCTTCGCCGCGGCACTGGTCCGGGCGGTACTCGCGACCGGTCGGGGTACACCCAAGATGCAGGAGATCGCCGGGGCGGTGCAGGAGGGCGCGACCGCGTACCTCACGCGCCAGTTCAAGACCCTCAGCATCTTCGTCGTCATCGCGGTGGTGCTGCTGTTCCTGCTCCCGGTGAACGATGCCGGGGATCACGAAACCTTGATCAAGATCGGCCGGTCGGCGTTCTTCATCGTCGGCGCGGTCTTCTCGGCCTTTATCGGTGGCGCCGGCATGGCGCTGGCCACCCGCGCCAACCTGCGCGTCGCGGCAGCGGCCCGGGAGGACGGCGGCCGCGAGAAGGCGATGCAGATCGCGTTCCGCACCGGTGGCGTGGTCGGCTTCCTCACCGTGGGTCTGGGCCTGATCGGCGCGTCCCTGGTGGTGCTCATCTTCAAGAACGACGCGCCGACGGTCCTCGAGGGCTTCGGCTTCGGCGCGGCGCTGCTCGCGATGTTCATGCGGGTCGGCGGCGGCATCTTCACCAAGGCCGCCGACGTCGGCGCCGACCTGGTCGGCAAGGTCGAGCAGGGCATCCCGGAGGACGACCCGCGCAACGCGGCGACCATCGCCGACAACGTGGGCGACAACGTCGGCGACTGCGCCGGCATGGCGGCCGACCTGTTCGAGTCCTACGCCGTCACGCTGGTCGCGGCGCTGATCCTGGGCCGGGCCGCCTTCGGCGAGCAGGGCCTGGTCTTCCCGCTGATCGTGTCGACGATCGGCGTGATCATCGCCTTCATCGGCGTCGTGCTCACCCGCCTGCGCAAGTCCGACCGCAACGGTCTCGTCGCCATCAACCGGGCGTTCTACATCTCCGCGATCGTCTCGGCCGTGCTCGTCAGCGCCGCCGCCGTGGCCTACCTGCCGAAGACCTGGACCGACCTGACCGGCGACACCGCCGGGCTCAAGGCGATCCAGGCGCTCAAGGGCGGCGACGCGCCGCCGTTCGGCCCGCACGTCACCGCGATCATCGCCGTCGTCATCGGCATCGCGCTCGCCGCGATCATCCAGGCGCTCACCGGGTACTTCACGGAGACCGAGCGGCGCCCGGTCCGGGACATCGGCAAGAGCGCGCTGACCGGCCCCGCAACGGTCGTGCTGGCCGGCGTCAGCGTCGGCTTCGAGTCGGCGGTCTACTCCGCCATCGTCATCGGCGCGGGCGTCTACGGCGCCTTCCTGCTCGGCGGCGGCTCGATCACCCTGTCGCTGTTCGCGGTCGCCATGGCCGGCACCGGCCTGCTCACCACGGTCGGCGTCATCGTGGCCATGGACACCTTCGGCCCGATCAGCGACAACGCCCAGGGCATCGCCGAGATGTCCGGCGACATCGACGAGCGCGGCGCCCGCACGCTGACCGAGCTCGACGCGGTCGGCAACACCACCAAGGCGATCACCAAGGGCATCGCGATCGCCACGGCGGTGCTCGCCGCCACGGCGCTGTTCGGCTCGTACACCGACACGATGAAGACCGCGCTCGGCGACGCCGGCAAGGCGGCGGACGACGCGGCCACCGCGATCCTGCTCAACGTGGCCAACCCGGGCAACCTGGTCGGCCTGCTCATCGGCGCCGCGGTCGTGTTCCTGTTCTCCGGCCTCGCCATCAACGCCGTCGCCCGCTCGGCCGGCTCGGTGGTGTTCGAGGTCCGGCGGCAGTTCCGGGAGTTCCCGGGCATCATGGACGGCACGCAGCGCCCGGAGTACGGCAAGGTCGTCGACATCTGCACCCGCGACGCCCAGCGCGAGCTCGTCACCCCGGGCCTGCTCGCGGTGATGGCGCCGATCGCCGTCGGCTTCGGCCTCGGCGTCGGCCCGCTGGCCGCCTACCTGGCCGGCGCGATCGGCACGGGCACGCTCATGGCGGTGTTCCTGTCCAACTCCGGTGGGGCGTGGGACAACGCGAAGAAGCTGGTCGAGGACGGCCACCACGGCGGCAAGGGCTCGCCCGCGCACGCCGCGACGGTCATCGGCGACACCGTCGGCGACCCGTTCAAGGACACCGCCGGCCCGGCCATCAACCCGCTGATCAAGGTCATGAACCTGGTCGCGCTGCTGATCGCCCCCGGTGTTGTCACGCTCACCGTCGGCTCCGGCAACCACGCGCTGCGCTACGTCATCTCGATCGCCGCGGTGCTGATCATCGCCGCGGCCGTGGTGGTCAGCAAGCGCAAGCCCGTCGCCGTCGACGCCGGTGACGGCAACGGCGCCGGTGCGCAGGAGAACGCCCCGGAGAAGGTCACCGCGTAACGGCATCGACCGCTCCAGACGACGCTCCGGCCGGATTCGGCCGGAGCGTCGTGTTTTCTCGAACAGACGATCGGTTTTAGGCTGCACACCATGCGCGCCGCCCGCCTCCTCGCCGCCGCCCTCCTGCTGTGCGCCGCGGCCGGGTGCGGCGCGGACGGGGTCGAGCCGAAGCAGTGGGCGAAGGCGGTGTGCACGGCGCTGGCCCCGTGGCGCTCGGAGATCGCCGACCTGACCGAGAAGACCCAGCAGCAGCTGCAGGCGGCCAAGACGCCGGCGCAGAGCAAGACCAAGATCGTCGAGCTGCTCACAGGCGCGGAGTCGGCGAGCGAGAAGGCCCGGGCCGGCGTCGACGGGGCCGGCGTGCCCGCGGTCGAGGACGGCAAGAAGATCGCCGAGCAGTTCACGGCGTCGCTGTCGAAGGCCCGCGACGCCTACGGCAACGCCAAGCGGACCGTGTCCGGGCTGCCCACGGACGACGCCAAGGGGTTCTACTCGTCGGTGCACTCGGCGTTCGACACGCTCAAGGCCGAGTACGAGCGCAGCGCGATCGACCCGGCCCACACCGGCCCGGCCGACCTCCAGCAGGCCTTCGACGAGGTGCCCGAGTGCCGGTGACGCCGGCCCGCGGCCGGCAACTGTCGCTATTCGGGGTCGAGGCCCGCGCACCCGCGCCGATCGACCTGGAGGGCCTGCTGGCCGGCGCCGGCCAGGTCGGCCGGATGGGCGGCACCGGCCGGGTGTCGATCGTGGTCGAGGAGCGGTGGCGCTGTGCGGTGCTGCGCGCCGAGCTCGAGGGGCGCGGCCTGGTCGTGAGCTGCGAGCCGACCGGCGAGGAGGACCGCTGGCAGCTGCGCACCGCGTACTCGGCGGCCCTGGCCCCGCTGGCGCTGCGCTGGCTCGACGCGGACGGGATCAAGATCGCGCCGCGCGGGCTGACGCTCGACGGCCGGGCGCTGCGGCTGTGGGTGGCCGCCGCCGGCGGCTACGACGGCCAGCGCGCCTTCCTCCTGCGCCTCGCGCCGCGGCCCCTCGCGCCCCCGCCAGAGGGCGACGAGGAGGCCGAGCCGGTCGCGCCGGCCGCCGAGGCCGTCGAGTGGGCCGACCTCTCGGTCCCCGTGCCGGCGCCCGCACCGCCGCGCCCGCCCCGGCCGGAACGGCCCAACGTGCGGAAACGCAAAAGCGAGAGCAAAATCACAGCCTTCGATCCGGGTCCCGACGAGTTCGCCGATGCCGAGGACTACTTCGGCGACGACGCGGCCGACGAGTGGCCCGATTCCGGGGTCGGTGCCCTGCCCACCGTCGTGCTGGACGCGGTGAGCGAGCCCCCACCCCCACCCCCGCCGCCACCGGCGGAGGATTTCGAGGAGGAGGTGCTCGACCGGAGGGTCGCCGACAATTGGATCGCGGTCGGAGACGCGCTCGAGGCGGCCGGTTTGCCGGCGATACTCGTCGGGGCCGAAACGGGCGCCCCCGCGTACCGCATCGTGGGACCTCGGCGCATCACCCGCCTCGCCGAGCTCGTGGGTGAGCCTCCGGCGGACGCTCCGACGGGCGCCTGGCCCGCCTAGGACGCGGGTAGTCGCCGGGCTACCCCGGGTAGGGTGGCCAGGCCGCGCCGGGGATGTGATTTGCGAGAAACCAGCCCGTCGCGCTGCCGACAAATCGCCGCAAAAGCGACAGCCGATGCGACACGCTCGCAAGATCGGGCAGGTCGGGGTTGTGCATGGGTGTACCGTGGCGCCGATCGGCGTGTCGTGTGCCGACCGCCGGGAGCGCCCCATTGCGCAACTCGGCGCGAATGCGCGCGTTACGTTTGACGCCTGTCCGTCCGCACCGGGGAGAACTGTGCCGAACTCCGCCAACACAAAGCGGCTGGTGATCGTGGAGTCGCCGGCGAAGGCCAAGACGATTTCGGGCTATCTGGGCCCGAATTATCTCGTCGAGGCGAGTTTCGGCCATGTCCGGGATCTGCCCGTGGGCAAGAAGGACATGCCCGACGCGCTGAAGAGCAAGCCCTGGGCGTACCTCGGCGTCGACATCGACAACGATTTCACCCCGGTCTATATCATCTCGGCCGACCGCCGCCGCCAGATCACGCGCCTCAAGGACCTGCTCAAGCAGGCCAGCGAGGTCTACCTCGCAACAGATGAGGACCGCGAGGGCGAGGCCATCGCCTGGCACCTGCTCGAGACCCTCAAGCCGAAGGTCCCGGTCCGGCGGATGGTCTTCCACGAGATCACCCGCCCGGCGATCCAGGCCGCCGTCGCCAACCCGCGCGAGATCAACCGCGCCCTGGTCGACGCCCAGGAGGCCAGGCGCATCCTGGACCGCCTCTACGGCTACGACGTCTCGACGGTGCTGTGGAAGAAGGTGCAGCGCGGCCTGTCCGCCGGCCGCGTGCAGTCCGTGGCGACCCGCATCGTGGTCGAGCGGGAGCGGCAGCGGATGAAGTTCCGCTCGGCCGAGTACTGGGACATCCTGGCCAAGCTGCTGGCCGAGAACGACCCGCGCCCGTTCAACGCGACGCTGATCGCGATCGACGGCGACCGGGTGGCCACCGGCCGCGACTTCGACCCGGAGACCGGCAAGGTCCGCCCCGGCGCCGGCGTCATCCACCTCGACGAGCAGGGCGCCCGCGGCCTCGCCGCGCGGCTGGACGGCCGGCCGTTCACGGTCACCCGGGTCGAGGAGAAGCCCTACCGCCGCAAGCCCTACCCGCCGTTCATCACCTCGACGCTGCAGCAGGAGGCCGCCCGCAAGCTGCGGCTGTCCTCGGCGAACACCATGCGCGTCGCGCAGCGGCTCTACGAGAGCGGCTACATCACCTATATGCGTACCGACTCGGTGAACCTCTCCGAGGCGGCGATCGCGGCGGCCCGCCAGCAGATCCACGACCTCTACGGCGCGGGTCAGGTGCCGCCCCAGCCGCGGCGCTACACGGGCAAGGTCAAGAACGCCCAGGAGGCGCACGAGGCGATCCGCCCGGCCGGCGACGCCTTCCGCACGCCCGGCGACGTCGCCAACGAGCTCAATGCCGACGAGCGGCGCCTCTACGAGCTCATCTGGCAGCGCACGATCGCCTCGCAGATGAACGACGCGGTCGGCAACTCGACCTCGGTGCGCATCAACGCGGTCACCGCCCAGCAGGAGTCGGTCGACTTCGCCGCCACCGGCAAGACGATCACCGACCCGGGCTTCCTGCGCGCCTACGTCGAGTCCAGCGACGACGAGTCCGCCGAGGCCGACGACGCCGAGCGGCGCCTGCCGGTGCTGGTCAAGGGCCAGCCGCTCACCGAGCAGGAGCTGGTGCCCACCGGGCACACGACCCAGCCCCCGTCGCGGTACACCGAGGCCTCGCTGGTCAAGGCGATGGAAGAGCTCGGCATCGGCCGCCCTTCGACCTACGCCTCGATCATGGAGACGATCAACAACCGCGGCTACGTGTTCAAGCGCGGCCAGGCGCTGATCCCCTCCTTCCTCGCGTTCGCCGTCATCGGCCTGCTCGAGCAGCACTTCCCGCGGCTGGTCGACTACGACTTCACCGCCTCGATGGAGAACGTGCTCGACGAGATCGCCAACGGCGACGAGAGCGCCGTGAACTTCCTGCACCCCTTCTACTTCGGCGGCGACACCGGCGACGAGGGCTCGGTGGCCCGGCAGGGCGGCCTGCAGCGGATGGTGACCGAGCGCCTCGGCGAGATCGACGCGCGCGGCATCAACTCGATCCAGCTGTTCCGCGACGACGCCGGCCGCGACGTCGTTGTCCGCGTCGGCAAGTACGGCCCGTATCTGCAGCGCTTCGTGCCGGGCGCCCCCGAGGGCGAGGAGGCCGACCGCGCCACGATCCCCGAGGGCCTGGCCCCGGACGAGCTCACCCCGGACAAGGTCGACGAGCTCTTCGCGCTCAGCAGCGGCGGCGGCGAGCTCAAGCTGGGCGAGCACCCGGAGACCGGCGAGCCGGTGGTGGTGAAGTCCGGCCGCTACGGGCCCTACGTGTCCAGCGGCGACAAGACCGCGTCGCTGCTCAAGACCCAGAGTCCCGACGGGCTGACCCTCGAGCAGGCGCTGACCCTGCTCACGCTGCCGCGCACGATCGGCAAGGACGCCGAAGGCGAGGACATCATCGCCTACTCCGGCCGCTACGGGCCCTACATCAAGCGCGGCGCCGACACCCGCTCGCTGGAGAACGAGGACCAGCTCTTCACGATCGGCCTCGACCAGGCGCTCACGCTGCTGGCCGCGCCGAAGACGCGCAAGACGGCGGCCGCCAAGCCGCCGCTGCGCGAGATGGGCAACGACCCGGCGACCGAGAAGCCGCTGGTCATCAAGGACGGCCGCTTCGGGCCCTACGTGACCGACGGCGAGTTCAACGCCTCGCTGCGGCGCAGCCAGAGCGTCGAGACCCTCTCGCTCGAGGAGGCCAGCGAGATGCTGGCCGAGAAGCGGGCCAAGGGTCCGGCGCCGAAGAAGGCTGCGCCCAGAAAAGCGGGCACGGCCGCGAAGAAGGCGGCGCCGGAGAAGAAGGCCACGGCGGCGAAGAGGACCACCGGTACCAAGAAGACCACCGCGGCGAAGAAGACCACCACGGCGGCGAAGACGACGACCGCGGCCAAGAAGGCCGCGCCGGCGAAGAAGGCCGCCCCGAAGAAGGCCACGTCCGCGCGGAAGGCACCACCCACCGAGGAGTAGCCATTGCATGGCTCGGGTCCGTGCAACGCACGACCGTTCTTCCCACGAGGAATCCCGGCGTCCGTGGTGCCAAGGACCCGCGGGCGAGATGACGCTCAGGCGCCGAGGACCCGTTCCGTGTACGCGTTGGCGAACAGCCGGTTCGGGTCCAGCTTGTCGCGCAGGGCGACGAAGTCGGCGTGGTGCGGGTAGGCCTGCGCCAGCGACTCGGCGGTGCGGAAGTGCATCTTGCCCCAGTGCGGCCGCCCGCCGAGGGGCGTGGTGACCGCCTCGAAGCGGCGGAAGTACTCCTCGAACGGCGCGCCGACGTACTGGTGGATGGCGATGTAGGCGTTGTCGCGCCCGTGGCCGTGCGACAGCCAGATGTCGTCGGCGGCCGTGAAGCGCACCTCCACCGGGAACTGGATCTTGTACGGCAGCCCGGCGACCACCGAGCGCAGCCCGTCGAACGCCTCGCGCAGCGCCTCGCGGGGCAGGCCGTACTCCATCTCGACGAAACGGACCCGCCGGGGCGTGCAGAACACCTCGTGGGAGGGCGCGGTGTAGGTGCGGGCCGAGAGCGCTCGCGCCGAAACGCGGCTGATCGGGGGTACCGCCGCCGGAAATGCCCGGCCGATCCTGCACGCGGCGCCGAAGACCGTGTTGGACAGGAAGTCGTCGTCGAGCCAACGGCGCCATCCGGCCAGCGGGGCATCCACCGCGGGCACCCGGTTGTTCCGTTTCATCTGGACCCGGTCGGTGTAGGGGAACCAGTAGAACTCGAAGTGGTCGTTGGCCCCGACGTGCTCGGGCAGGCCGGACCACACGTCGGCGAGGGAGGCCGGGCGCTCGTCGGCGCGCAGCACGAACGCGGGCGCGCAGCGCAGCGTCACGGTGCTCAGCACGCCCAGCGCGCCGATGTTGACCCGCGCGGCGGCGAAGAGCTCCGGGTTCTGCGTCGCGGAGCAGGACAGCTCCGTGCCGTCGGCGGTGACCAGCGTGAGCGCCTCGATGAAGGTGGACAGGCAGCCGAAGCCG
Source organism: Dactylosporangium darangshiense (assembly GCF_039537565.1). Taxonomy (NCBI): domain Bacteria; kingdom Bacillati; phylum Actinomycetota; class Actinomycetes; order Micromonosporales; family Micromonosporaceae; genus Dactylosporangium; species Dactylosporangium darangshiense. The sequence goes on along the minus strand of NZ_BAABAT010000001.1, from coordinate 282,892 downwards.
GCGCCGGTGCCGTGGGTGCCGGTCGACAGCGCGCCCGAGATCGTCTGCGCGTCGATGTCCCCGAGGTTGGGCATGGCCAGGCCGTTGGCGGCGAGCGTCGCGTTGAGCACCGACAGCGGCATGCCCGCCTGGACGGTGACCAGGTCGCCGTCCACCCGCACCAGGGACGCCATCCGGTCGAGCTCGACCCGCACGCCTTCGGTCGCAGCCGTGGGCGTGAACGAGTGCCCGCTGCCGACCGCCTTGACCCGCAGGCCGTCCCCGGCCGCGGCGCGGAGGACTTCGCCCAGCTCAGCGGCGCTGGACGGGTGCGCGACGCGGGCGGCGTTCGCGGTCTGATTGCCGGCCCAGTTGGACCACGGAGATGTCACGAAACCTGAGTACCCTTCACGTATGCCCCCAGTCAATGACCCGGCCACTCTCCGGTCAATCACAAGGGTGAAATGAGCTGTCCGTCGATCGTGCCCGGTCGTTGACGTGAGTAGGTTTCAAAGGCGGACCTGAGCGGGAGTTCCCGCCAGATCCGACGAGATAAGGGGGGAAGACCGGGTGGCGACACAGACTGTGGCCGGCGCCGGTACAAAACCGCTGCGCCGGGTGCCGGTGCAGGGGCGAAGCGTGGCGCGGGTCGGGCGGATGCTCGACGCCTGCGCCGAACTCGTCGACGAGGTGGGCTATGACGGGCTCACCACGACCCTGCTGGCGGAGCGGGCGGGGGTGGCGATCGGATCGGTGTACCAGTTCTTCCCGGACAAGCGGGCGATCGTGCAGGCGCTCACGCTGCGCAGCCTGGAGGGCTACCTGGAGCGCCTCGGCGCCCGGCTGGCCGGCGAGGGCATCGCGCACTGGTGGGACGCCGTCGACGCGGCGATCGACGAGTACATCGACATGCACCGCACCGTGCCGGGGTTCCGCACCCTGCACTTCGGCGACGTCGTGGACATCCACCTGCTCGACGATGAGCGGGACAACAACGACGTCATCGTCTCGCAGCTGTCCAGGCTGCTGATCGAGCGCTTCGGCATCCTCGACGCCGAGCGCCTGCAGTTCGTGCTGGCGATCGCGGTCGAGACCGCCGACGCACTGATCAAGCTCGCGTTCCGGCGCTCACCGGAGGGCGACCCGGTCGTGCTCGGGGAGGCCAAGGCGCTGATCAAGGAGTACCTGCACCACCGCCTGTAGACGGCCGGGACGGCCGTGCCGCCTCCGCTGACGGCGGAGGCAGACAGCGGGACAAAGCGGGCGAAACCGCGATGTTGAGAATCCCACATCGCCTGTCCGCTTTGCCCGCTGCGGCGCATAATTCTGATCGACCGGTACCCCACAACGAGGACTGGATCCGTCAGATGAACAGGCAAAACATCGGCATCATCGGTGCCGGGCGAGTGGGTGCCGTGCTGGGCGCCGCGCTCGAGCGGGCCGGGCACGCCGTGGTCGCCACGGTCGCCGTCTCCGCCGCCTCCAAGTCCCGCGCCGAGCGCCTGTTGCCGGGCGCGCGCCTGCTGCCCGCCGACGAAGTGGCCGCCGCCGCGGACCTCGTGCTGCTGGCCGTTCCCGACGACGTCCTCGCCGGCCTGGTCGCGGGCCTGGCCGACACCGGTGCGCTGCGCCCGGGCCAGATCGTCGCCCACACCTCCGGCGCGCACGGCCTGGCCGTCCTCGCTCCGGTCGCCGCCGCCGGCGCCCGCCCCCTCGCGCTGCACCCGGCCATGACCTTCACCGGCACCGAGGCCGACCTCGACCGCCTCGCCGGCATCTCCTTCGGCGTGACCGCACCCGACGACCTGCGCGCGACGGCCGAGACGCTCGTCGGCGACCTGGGCGGCGTCGTGGAGTGGATCGCCGAGGAGCGCCGCGCGCTGTACCACGCCGCGCTCGCGCACGGCGCCAACCACCTCGCCACCCTCGTCAGCGAGGCGATGGACCGGCTGCGCGACGCCGGCGTCCACGAGCCCGAGCGCGTGCTCGCCCCGCTGCTGGGCGCCGCGCTGGACAACACCCTGCGCCTCGGCGACGCCGCCATCACCGGCCCGGTCTCGCGCGGCGACGCCGGCACGGTGGCCAAGCACCTGCAGGCCCTCGACGCGGTGGCGCCCGGCTCGGTGCCGCCGTATCTGGCGCTCGCCCGGCGCACCGCCGACCGGGTCATCGCCGCCGGGCGCCTGCGCCCGATCGACGCCGAGCCCCTGCTGGACGTCCTGCGTGACGCGCAAGCCAAGGAGCGTGCTGCATGAAGGTGGTCACCACCCGCGACGAGTTGCGCGCGGCGCGGGCCGAGCTGTCGGTCCGGGCCGATACGACCGGTGCCGATACGACTGGTGAGGTCGGCGTGGTGATGACGATGGGCGCGCTGCACGCCGGGCACGAGGCCCTGCTGCGCCGGGCCCGCGCCGACGTGGACGCCGTCGTGCTCACGATCTTCGTCAACCCGCTGCAGTTCGGCCCGGCCGAGGACTTCGACCGCTACCCGCGCACGATGGAGGCCGACCTCGCCCTCGCCCGCGCGTGCGGCGTCGACCTGGTCTTCGCCCCGACCCGCGAGGTGATGTACCCGGGCGGCGACCCGGTCGTGCGGGTCGACCCCGGCCCGGGTGCCGACGTGTTCGAGGGGGCGAGCCGGCCCGGCTTCTTCCACGGCGTGCTCACCGTGGTCAACAAGCTCTTCGCGCTGACCCGCCCCGACGCCGCCTACTTCGGCGAGAAGGACTACCAGCAGCTGAGCATGATCCGGGCCATGGTCCGCGACTTCGACCTGCCGATCGACGTGCGCGGCGTGCCGACCGTGCGCGAGCCCGACGGCCTGGCCCTGAGCAGCCGCAACCGCTACCTGTCCCCGGTCGAGCGCGAGCAGGCGCTGGTGCTGCACCGGGCGCTCGCGGCCTGCGCCGCCACCGGCAGCGTGGACGCCGGCATGGCCGAATACGCCAAGGTGCCGGAGGTCAAGGTCGACTACCTCGCCTGGGGCGAGGGCCGCTGGCTGACCGCCGCCTGGGTGGGCGGGACCCGACTGATCGACAACACGGAAGCGAGCAACTCTTGATCCGCACGATGCTCAAGTCCAAGATCCACCGGGCCACCGTGACCCAGGCCGATCTGCACTATGTCGGATCCGTGACAGTGGACGAGGACCTCATGGACGCCGCCGACCTGCTGGCCGGCGAGCAGGTCGCGATCGTGGACGTCACCAACGGGGCGCGCCTGGAGACCTACGTGATCGCCGGGCCGCGCGGCTCGGGCGTCATCGGCATCAACGGTGCCGCCGCGCACCTCGTGCACCCGGGCGATCTGGTCATCCTCATCTCGTATGCCCAGCTCGACGACGCCACCGCCCGCACATACCAGCCGCGGGTCGTGCACGTCGACGCCGACAACCGCGTCATCGAGCTCGGCCACGACCCGGCCGGCGCGGTGCCCGGCATGGCGGGATCACCCGTTCGAGGTGACCTCGTGCGCGGCTAGCGGTCTGATTCGTGTGTTGCCAACCGCGTCTAAGGTTGGGCAGACTGCCAGTTCCCGGTTGTCCCTGGATCGGGCGGGCATGCTGCTCAACCCACACGCGGAGGACGGACGAGGATGGCGCGCAAGCTGATCGCGGCACTGGTGCCGCTGGCCACCCTGGCCCTCCTGGCCGGCTGCGGCGCGCCCGCAGGCACCGACGGCGACCTCACCGACGACTGGGGGATGCTCGCCGCGGCCAAGGTCCCGTCCCCGCCCGCCGGCGCCTGCTACACCACCTCCGTCGACTACTTCGCGACGGACACGACCACGGTGTTCTCGTTCAAGCCGGTCGACAACTGCACCACCGCGCACGCCAGCGAGACCTTCTACGTCGGCGAGCTCACCGGCTCGGCGGCCGGCGGCGGCGCCCCGCCCAAGGGCGACAAGCTGCGCGACGCGTGGACGAAGTGCGACAGCGAGGCCGAGAAGTTCCTCGGCGGCGACTTCCACGACGGCCGCCTCGAGCTGATCGTCCTGGTCCCGTCCTCGACCCAGTGGGCCGCCGGCGCGCGCTACCTGCGCTGCGACCTGGCCGAGGTGGTCAGCGACGGCGACAAGCCGGTCAACCGCTCCAGCAGCCTCAAGAACGCGCTCATCGGTGACAAGCCGATCGCGCTCACCTGCGCGATGGAGGTCTACGACACCGACGGCAAGACGTGGCTGGACTACACGCCGACGCCCTGCACGAGCGCGCACAACATGGAGTACGTCGGGACGTACACGTCGGCGGACCGGCCCTTCCCGAGCACCTCCGACGAGCGCAAGACCGCGATGCGCCCCGGCTGCGAGGCCCTCGGCGCGAAGTACCTCGGCCTGAGCACGACGCAGCTGACCAGCCACCAGCAGGTCGGCATCGGCTTCTGGACGGTCGATGAGGAGAACTGGAACCGCGGCAACCGCTCGTCCCGCTGCTACGCGATGCTCTTCGACAAGAAGACGGTGACGCGCTCGCTCAAGGGCATCGGCACCGCCGCCTTCTAGACCGACTGGACAGTTACCGGCCGGTAACGCAGACTGCTTCCTCATGAAGCGGGTGGCCATCTACGTCGCGGTCCTGGCGCTGCTCGGCGGCGGGCTGTACTGGATGTACGAGCGCGGGCAGGGGCGCGACATCCCCACCACCCCGCCGGCCGGTGCGCCCAAGGAGGGCAGCTGCTACAAGGTCGACGCCGCCGGCGCCAAGGCGGCGCTGCCCTGGGACGGCCAGCCGGTCGACTGCGCCGGACCGCACACCGTCGAGCTCTTCCACGTCGGGCAGGTCAGCAAGGACCTGCTGCACCGCCTCGACGCCGCCAAGGGCGAGGACGTCAAGATCGCGCAGGCGCTGCTCTACGCCCAGGCGCGCCGCGCCTGCCTCGTCACCGGGCCGATCTTCCTCGGCGGCGCGTGGCACGAGTCGAAGGTGCAGATCGTCGCCTCCTGGATCAAGCCGGCCACCGACGGCTTCTTCGGCTGCGGCGTGGCCGAGGTGACCGGGCCGACCGGCGAGCAGTTCGCGCCGCACACCGGGTCGCTCAAGGGCGCGCTCACCCCCGGCTCGCCGCTGTCGATCGCCTGCGTGCAGCGGGACGGGCAGCAGTTGCGCTACGTCGGCTGCGACCAGACCCACGACGGGGAGTACACCGGCGTGTACATCATCACCCCGGCCGAGGCGCCCTTCGACGAGGCGGCGGTGAAGTCGGCGACGGTGAAGGGGTGCACGACCGTCGGCCTGCAGTACCTCGCCCTGCCCGACAACGGCGCCCGCGACGACCTGACGCCCGGCTCGGTCGGGCCGAAGACCGCGTCGGACTGGCTGGGCAGCGACCAGACCTTCGCCTGCTACCTCATGAGCCCCAAGCCGCTGAAGGCCACCGTGAAGGGCCTGGGCAAGGGGCCGCTGCCGCTGGCCGTGTGACCAGGTTGGCAGGCCGGGCCCGCCGGTTGCCCTAACGCGCTGTTCGCGCTCGCCTACGGCAGGGCGATGGACATCACCACCCGTCATCCGGACGAGTGATGTTGACTGTAGGGATGACTCAGGGCTTGAACGGGCCAATCGTGCCGCGCCGCCTTGCCGGGCCACAGCCCGGGTGGGCGGAGCCGACCGATGTTGTCGTCATCGGATCGGGAGTTGCCGGGCTGACCGCCGCACTCCACCTGCGCGAGGCCGGGCTGCACGTCACCGTCGTCACCAAGGTCAACATCGACGACGGGTCGACTCGGTGGGCGCAGGGCGGCATCGCCGCGGTGCTCGACCCGCTCGACACGCCGGAGGCGCACGCACAGGACACGCTCGTGGCCGGCGTCGGGCTGTGCGACCCGGCCGCCGTCGACGTGCTGGTGCGCGAGGGCCCCACCCGGGTGCGCGAGCTCATCCGCTGGGGCGCCGAGTTCGACCGCAACACCGACGGCTCGCTCATGCTGACCCGCGAGGGCGGCCACCACGCCAACCGGATCATCCACGCCGGCGGCGACGCCACCGGCGCCGAGGTGCAGCGGGCCCTGCACGCCGCCGTGCACCGCGACCCGTGGATCCGGCTCATCGAGCACGCCCTCGTCCTCGACCTGCTCACCGACGCCGACGGCCGGGCCTGCGGTGTCACCCTGCACGTGCTCGGCGAGGGCGCCGAGGACGGCGTCGGCGCCGTCATGGCCCGCGCGGTCGTGCTCGCCACCGGCGGCATGGGCCAGATCTTCGCCGCCACCACCAACCCGATCGTCTCCACCGGCGACGGCGTCGCGCTCGCGCTGCGGGCCGGCGCGCGGGTCACCGACATCGAGTTCGTCCAGTTCCACCCGACCGCGCTGGCGCTGGGCAACCGCGACTCCCAGCAGCCGCTGGTCAGCGAGGCGCTGCGCGGCGAGGGCGCCTACCTGCGCGACGGCGACGGCAACCGCTTCATGCTCGGCAGGCACGAGCTCGCCGAGCTGGCGCCGCGCGACGTCGTGGCCAAGGGCATCTACCGGGTCATGCGCGCCGAGGGCACCAACAACGTGTGGCTCGACGCCCGCCACCTCGGCCGCGAGTTCCTCGAGGCCCGTTTCCCGACCATCGTCGCCTCCTGCCGGTCCGCCGGCGTCGACCCGGCCGCCGACCTCATCCCGGTGTCGCCGGCCGCGCACTACGCCTCCGGCGGCGTGCGCACCGACCTGCACGGGCGCACCTCGATCCCGGGGCTGTACGCGTGCGGCGAGGTCGCCTGCACCGGCGTGCACGGCGCCAACCGCCTGGCGTCCAACTCGCTGCTGGAGGGGCTCGTCTTCTCCCGCCGCATCGCCGAGGACATCGCCCGCCACCTGCCGCCGCAGGCCGAGCCCGCCGAGTCCGACCGGCCCGTCTGGTCCGCCGACCCGGCGATCCGCCCGCACCTGCAGGCCGCGATGTCGGCGCACGCCTCGGTGCTGCGCAGCGCCGACTCGCTCGAGCAGGCCGCCCAGGCGCTCAACAAGCTCTCGCTCGACCGGGCCGCCGCCAACGTGGCCGCCTGGGAGGCGACCAACCTGCTCACCGTCGCCAGTGCCCTGGTCGCCGCCGCAACGCAGCGGCACGAGACCCGGGGCTGCCACTGGCGCGAGGACTTTCCCGACGCCAGCGACGTGTACCGGGGGCACTTCCTCGCCGCCTTCGACGACGCCGGCGCGCTCACCGAAACCTGGGAGGACGCGTGAGAGACCAGTGAGGATCCAGACCGAGGCCGAGCTGCGCAAGGTCGGGCTCGACCCGGCGGCCGTGGAAGAGATCGTCTACCGCACCCTGGCCGAGGACCTGGGCCCCGAGGGCCTGGACGTGACCAGCGTGGCGACCATCCCCGCCGACCAGACCGACGAGGCCGAGCTCGTGGCCCGGGCCGACGGCGTGGTCGCCGGGCTGTGGGTGGCGGTTGCGGTGTTCGAGGCGGCATACAGCGGTACCGTCGCGGAGGTCAGGAAGCGCGACGGAGAGCGGGTGGCGCGCGGTGACGTGCTGGCCACGGTGAGTGGGCCCACCCGGGCGCTGCTGACCGCCGAGCGCTCCGCGCTCAACCTGCTGTGCCGCATGTCCGGCGTCGCCACGCACACCCGCCGCTGGGCCGACCTGCTCGAGGGGACCAAGGCGCTCGTCCTGGACACCCGCAAGACCACGCCCGGCCTGCGGGTCCTCGAGAAGTACGCGGTGCGCGCCGGCGGCGGCACCAACAAGCGCATGGGCCTCTACGACGTCGCCATGATCAAGGACAACCACAAGCTGGCGGCCGGCGGGATCAGCGCCGCCTACGAACGCGTTCGCCAGGCGTTCCCGGACGTGCCGGTGCAGGTGGAGGTCACCACGGTCGGCGAGGCCGTCGAGGCGGTCACCGTCGGCGCGACGTTCCTGCTGCTGGACAACATGCGCCCGGAGCTGCTGCGCGAGGTCGTCAGCGCGGTCGGCGACCGGGCGGAGCTCGAGGCGACCGGCAACCTGACGCTGGCCACGGCCGCCGAGTACGCGGCGACGGGCGTCGACTACCTGTCCGTCGGCGGCCTCACGCACTCCTCGCCGATCCTGGACATCGCCATGGACCTGCGCCTGCACTAACTCCTCGGTGGGAAGGCCGTCGTGACGAAGTCGTCGATCTGGGTGTAGGTCCAGTCGGCCGGCACGACGGCCCGGCACCAGTTCTGGCTCGACACGCAGATCACCGCATCGACAGAGTGGACGTTCCCGGCGGGCAGGCGGTCGACCTCGGAGTAGAGCTCCACCAGGTGCTTGTCGCGCAGTTCCAGCTGGAGGGGGTACTCCCAGAGGTCCCCCTCCAGCACCAGCCCGACCCGGTCGGCGCCGCTCGCGCGCACCTGGTCGATCGCGGTGCGGTATGCGGCGGCCTGGTCGGGCATGCGCACGAACCGCTCCTGCCAGCCGTCCAGGGTGAAGACCGAGCCCTGGCCGACCAGGCGCCGGGGCTGGCCGTAGAAGACGGCGGCGTAGCCGTGCACGGTGCCGGTGACGAGGGCCAGCACGACGAGGGCGCCGAGCACCCGGGATTTCAGCGCCCGTTCCAGCGCGTAGCCGGCCAGCGGCGTCGCCACCGCGAAGGCGGGCAGGATCAGCCGGTTGCCCCAGTCCTGCCACTTCAGGATCGCCGGGGTCAGCAGCATGGCGCCCACCACCGCCAGCGCGTAGCCGCGGGTCCGGCGCCAGCACAGGCCCGCCGCGGTGCCGAGCAGGACGAGGGCGGACTGCATCGGGTACGGCGAGCGGTCCTCGTCGGGCTTCCACCGGTCGCCGGGGAAGATGCTGCGCCATTGGGTGATGCCGGGGTCGTTCGGGTCCACGCCGACCAGGTCGGCGACCTCGAGGACGGCGCCGCCGACCGCGGCGTTGACCGGGCGCATCGGGGTGAGCAGCGTGGAGGCGCCCAGGCGCAGCCCGTTGACCAGCAGCGCCGGCGGGTCGTGGCGGGTCGTCGACAGCCCCTCGCGGTAGTCGCGGGGTCCGAGCGGGGAGCCGAACGCCTCGTGGACGCGCAGCAGCGGCGGGCCGGCGAGCAGGGCGCAGGCGGCGGCGACCAGGCATCCGCCGTACAACATCCGCTTGAGCTTGTGCTGCCGCAGCTGGCAGATCGCCCAGTAGGCGAGGACCGGGACCAGTGCCATGAGGCCGGTGGACTTGGTCACCATCACCAGGCCCGCGGCGCCGGCGAGGGCGAGGACGTCGGCGGTCGTGGCGGGGCGGGCGCGGCCGTCCAGGGCGATCGTGGCGGCGCAGAGGACCCAGGCCGTCACGACGAGGTCGTTCTGGGTGCTGGTGGACTCCAGGACGACCGCTGGGGCCGTGAGGAACACGGCTGCGGTGATCCACTGGCCCGCGCGGCCGGCGCCGAGCTGGGCGGCGCAGCGGGCGGCGGCCGCCGCGCCGAGGAGGCCGGCGGCCCACTGCAGCAGGTTGAACGTGCCGTCGCCGCCCGTCAGCAGGCGCAGGTGCAGCAGGAGGTACTCGGCGCCCGGGACCAGGATGAGCTGCTGGATCTGCGCGGTGGGGAAGTTGCCGAGGTTGCCGTTGGCGATCCAGTGCTCGATCTTCGGCAGGTGGTAGCTGTTGGAGTCGTAGTTGTTCGGCGCGCTGGCCAGGGCCAGGACGAGTTCGGCGACGACGAGCAGCGCGATCGGCGCGATGTACCACTTCGGAAATTTTATGTTAAAAGCTGATTTGTCCGGCTTGTCGCGCCAGGCCCACCACCCCGTCGCGGCCGCCGCGGCGCACCACAGGGCGATCACCGGGCCGGCCGAGATCGCGTTGCACAGCGACAGCAGCTCGGTGGCGAGCACCGTGGCGACCGCGACGGCGATGGAGCCGCGGATCACGGCCAGGCGGCCGTCCGGCGCGATCCGTGGGCGCAGCGCGACGGTTGTGAACACCAGCGTGCCCACCGGCAGGAGCGCGAGCAGCGTGCGGGCGTTGTGGATCATTGGCAGGCGATCGTAATTGAACGGTCGTTGGTTAGGCTTCCGGGGTGCTGCTGTGCATCGACATCGGGAACACCAACACGGTGCTCGCCACGTTCGAGGGTGAGAAGATCGTCCACTCGTGGCGGATCAAGACCGACTCCCGCGCCACCGCGGACGAGCTCGGCCTGCTCTACCGTGGCCTGCTGGCCACCGACGCCGTGTCGCTGACCGGCATCGCGGCGTGCTCGACCGTCCCCGCCGCGTTGCGCTCGCTGCGCACGATGCTGCAGCGGTACTACGGCAGCGTGCCCACCGTCATCGTCGAGCCCGGCGTGCGCACCGGCGTGCAGCTGGCCATCGACAACCCGAAGGAGGTCGGCACCGACCGGGTGGCGAACACGCTCGCGGCGTACACCCTCTTCGGCGGCCCCTCGATCGTCGTGGACTTCGGCACGTCCACCAACTTCGACGTGGTGTCCGCCCGGGGCGAGTTCCTGGGCGGCGTCCTCGCCCCGGGCATCGAGATCTCCGTGGACGCGCTGGCCGACCGGGCCGCCCAGCTCCGCAAGGTCGAGCTGGTCAAGCCGCCGCGGGTGATCGGCAAGAACACCGTCGAGTGCCTGCAGTCGGGCGTGGTGTACGGCTTCGCGGGCCAGGTCGACGGCGTCGTGCGCGGGGTGACCGCGGAGCTCGGCGGCGGCGTCAAGGCCGTCGTCGCCACCGGCGGCCTCGCGCCGATCGTGATCGGCGAGTGCCAGAGCGTCACCCATCACGAGCCGATGCTCACCCTGATCGGCCTGCGGCTGATCTTCGAGCGCAACACCTAGAGCTTGGCCGCGCGATACGCATAGGTGACGTAGGGCAGCTCGAAGCGCGCTCCCTCACCGAACCTCTCCTCGGCCAGCTCGCGGACCCGCCGCTCCAACGCCGTGCGGTTGTCGGCGTCGGAGACGAGGTAATAGGAGCGCGAACGGATCAGGTCGACCAGCGAGTCGGCTGTGTGCGGCGTGCTCCAGTGGAATAGGCGCAGCTCCGCCGGGGCGAATGCGGGCCCGAACTGGTCGGGTGTCAGAAGACGCTCGTCGATGACAGAGCGTGCCCGGTGGCCGTCGAACACGTCGGAGAGCTCAGCGACCCACGGCTCCGACTCGTCGCGCACGTTCCAGATCGGGACGAACAATCCGCCCGGGCGCAGCACGCGGGCGATCTCGGTGTGTGCGGGCTCGCCCGCAAACCAGTGATATGCCTGCCCCGCGGTCACCGCGTCCTGGCTTGCGTCCTCGACCGGAATTGATGTCGCACTGCCGGATCGGGCATCCCCGGCGATGCGCCGTCGCATTTCGTCGTCGGGCTCGACAGCGATGACGTGGTGACCGAGTTCGGTGAGCAGGCGCGTCAGAATGCCGGTGCCGGCACCGAGGTCGACAATGTCGCGCGTCTGGTCGCCGAGCGCCCAGCGCAGGGCCTCCTGCGGATAGCGCGGACGGGTTCGGTCGTAGAGCTCGGCCGCGGGCCCGAACGAAGACGCGTGTTTCGCGAAGTCCATGCCTTGACGGTACGCGCATCGCGAATTGCGTACCGGCCCGTGCAATGTGCGCGTACAGATCCGTGTCGGTCGCATTGCTATGTGTGATCAGGTCGAGCGTGCTGCCTTTTGCCGCGCCCGAAATCCTCTTTTTCTGCTGGTGCGGGCGGCGTAGTTTCGGCGTACCGTTGACGGAGCGTGGCCTTACTGCGATATCTTTGCATTCGCACATCGCGGGGCGGACTTCCTTGAAGGGAATACGACAGTGGCCAAGCGGACCATCCACGTGCTGGTCGACGACCTCGACGGCGGAGACGCCGACGAGACCGTGAAGTTCGCGCTCGACGGCGTGCAGTACGAGATCGACCTGTCCAAGAAGAACGCAACGAAGCTGCGCGATGCGTTCGGACCCTTCCTGTCCGCCGGCACCAAGGTCGGGCGGGGTGGCGTCGTTGTCGGCGGGCGTGCGGCCAGCGCTCGCGGCCGTGGTGGCGCCGCCGCCGATCGCGAGCAGAACAAGGCGATTCGGGAATGGGCACAGAACAAGGGCATCAAGGTGTCCGACCGCGGCCGGATCAAGCAGGAAATCGTCGAGCGCTATAACGCCGAAGCGGGTCGTTAGTTCCCGTTGACCGTTTCGTCCGGTCCCGCGAACGGTACTTAGCGCACGTTTTGCTCGCTCATACACGATTCCAGAGACTCCAGACACCCACCGTAGCGGTTCAGTTACGGTGGGTGTCCAGCGTTTGGAGGCCGGATTTCGCTCTTGGCGTACGAGCCGGAGAGCAGGAACAGCCCGGCGGGTGCCAACGTTGGGCGAAAGCACCGGGTACACGCGGTTCCCGGGGGGTAGGCAACGTCAGATCGCGGGTTCCACGTCTCGAATGTGGGGTGCGGCAACGCCGCACACCCCGCAAGGTGTAGGCCCGCGGCGATAGAGTGATGGCACGGTCACGTTGGCGTCCGACAGAGCTTCGGCGTGGCAGCCCCACACACGGGGGTTCCGCGCAGAAGCGGCGGCGACGGACACGGCACGTGAGGAGCAGGGATGTTCGAGCGGTTCACCGACCGAGCACGACGGGTTGTCGTCCTGGCGCAGGAGGAAGCCCGGATGCTCAACCACAACTACATCGGCACCGAGCACATCCTGCTCGGCCTCATCCATGAGGGTGAGGGCGTGGCGGCCAAGGCGCTTGAGAGCCTCGGGATTTCGCTGGAGGGTGTTCGCCAGCAGGTCGAGGAGATCATCGGCCAGGGGCAGCAGGCGCCGAGCGGGCATATTCCGTTCACGCCACGCGCCAAGAAGGTTCTCGAGTTGTCGTTGCGGGAGGCGCTGCAGCTCGGGCACAACTACATCGGTACTGAGCACATTCTTCTGGGGTTGATCCGGGAGGGTGAGGGCGTTGCGGCGCAGGTCCTGGTGAAGCTCGGTGCTGATCTGAACCGGGTCCGGCAGCAGGTGATCCAGCTGCTGTCCGGCTACCAGGGTAAGGAGCCTGCCGCGGCTGGGACCGGTGCGCCTGGTGAGGCTGCTCCCTCTACGAGTCTGGTCCTGGACCAGTTCGGTCGTAACCTGACCCAGGCGGCGCGGGAGGGCAAGCTCGACCCCGTGATCGGCCGGGAGAAGGAGATCGAGCGGGTCATGCAGGTGCTGTCCCGCCGCACGAAGAACAACCCGGTCCTGATCGGCGAGCCCGGTGTGGGCAAGACCGCCGTGGTGGAGGGTCTGTCGCAGCGGATTGTCAAGGGTGAGGTCCCGGAGACGCTGAAGGACAAGCAGCTGTACACCCTGGATCTGGGTGCGTTGGTCGCCGGCTCCCGCTACCGCGGCGACTTCGAGGAACGGCTGAAGAAGGTCCTCAAGGAGATCCGCACCCGCGGCGACATCATCCTGTTCATCGACGAGATCCACACCCTTGTCGGTGCGGGCGCCGCTGAGGGCGCGATCGACGCCGCCAGCATTTTGAAGCCGATGCTGGCCCGGGGTGAGCTGCAGACCATCGGCGCGACCACCCTGGACGAGTACCGCAAGCACCTCGAAAAGGACGCCGCCCTGGAGCGGCGGTTCCAGCCGATCCAGGTCGGCGAGCCCTCCCTGGCGCACACGATCGAGATCCTGAAGGGGCTGCGGGACCGGTACGAGGCGCACCACCGGGTGACGATCACCGACGCCGCCCTGGTCGCGGCGGCGACCCTGGCCGACCGGTACATTTCGGACCGGTATCTGCCGGACAAGGCGATCGACCTGATCGACGAGGCCGGGGCCCGGATGCGGATCCGTCGGATGACGGCGCCGCCGGACCTGCGTGACTTCGACGAGCGGATCGCGCAGGTGCGCCGGGACAAGGAGTCCGCGATCGACGCGCAGGACTTCGAACGGGCCGCGCAGCTGCGGGACAAGGAGAAGCAGCTGCTGGGGCAGAAGGCCCAGCGGGAGAAGGAATGGAAGGCCGGCGACCTCGACGTCGTGTCCGAGGTCGACGACGAGCAGATCGCTGAGGTCCTGGCGAACTGGACCGGGATTCCGGTGTACAAGCTGACCGAGGAGGAGACCGCCCGGCTGCTGCGCATGGAGGACGAGCTGCACAAGCGTCTCGTCGGCCAGGAAGACGCGGTCAGGGCCGTGTCCAAGGCGATCCGCCGCACCCGCGCCGGGCTCAAGGACCCGAAGCGGCCGTCGGGGTCGTTCATCTTCGCCGGCCCCTCCGGTGTCGGCAAGACCGAGCTGTCCAAGGCCCTCGCGGAGTTCCTGTTCGGGTCCGAGGACGCGCTCATCCAGCTGGACATGTCCGAGTTCCACGACCGCTACACCGTGTCGCGGCTGGTCGGCGCCCCGCCCGGGTACGTCGGCTACGACGAGGGCGGCCAGCTGACCGAGAAGGTCCGCCGGCGGCCGTTCTCCGTGGTCCTGTTCGACGAGATCGAGAAGGCCCACCCGGACGTGTTCAACACCCTCCTGCAGATCCTGGAGGACGGCCGGCTGACCGACGGTCAGGGCCGGATCGTGGACTTCAAGAACACGGTCATCATCCTGACCACCAACCTCGGCACCCGCGACGTCGCCAAGGCCGTCTCCCTGGGCTTCCAAGCCTCCGAAGACACCGAGTCGAACTACGAGCGGATGAAGCAGAAGGTCAACGACGAACTCAAGCAGCACTTCCGGCCCGAGTTCCTCAACCGCATCGACGACACCATCGTCTTCCACCAGCTCCTGCAGGACCAGATCCTCGGCATCGTCGACCTCATGATCGCCCGGATCGAAACCCAGCTCCGCAACAAGGACATGGGCCTCGAGCTCACCGACAACGCCAAGAAGTTCCTGGCCAACAAGGGCTACGACCCCGTCCTGGGCGCCCGGCCACTACGCCGGACCATCCAGCGGGAGATCGAAGACGCCCTGTCCGAGCGCATCCTGTTCAACGAACTGCGCCCCGGCCAGATCGTCGTCATCGACTGCGAAGGCGACCCCGCCCAGTTCGAGAAGGCCAAACTGGTCTTCAACGGCGCGGACCGCCCGGACGCCGTTCCGGACGCCGTCCCGGCCGAGCTGGCGGGTGGCGGCGGCGCCGAGGAGCCGTCCCAGTAACACCCGAACCACGAGTCAGGCCCCCCGTCCCGTTTGCCGGGACGGGGGGCTTCTCTCTGTTCGCCCCGCCCCTGGTGGCGGGCTGGGCGGTATCGCGCCTGTCTCGGCCGCTTTCGGCGGTGCGCCTTTGCACCTATTCCGGCCGCTTTCTTCCTCGCCTCACTCTTTTCATCGGCCCCACTTCGTTTGCTCCCAAACGAGCGGGTATGTTGCCCGGCGTGGGTAAGGGCCAGCCAGCGTTCGGCTCCGGACGCCGCTCCGGCCGCACGCCGCCCCGCCCGATCCCGCGCCCCGGCCTCCTGTCCCGCCTGGACGCCGCCGAGGGCCTGGTCCTCCTGATAGCCGGCCCGGGCGCCGGCAAGAGCACCCTGCTGGACGCCTGGGCAGCCACCCACACCGGCGTCGTGATCGACCTCGCCGAGGACGGCCCGCGCGAGTGGGAGCCGGTCGCGGGCCCCCTGGCCATCGACGGCGTAACGCCCGCCGACGCCCCCGCCCTGTCCCGCCTCTCCTCCCGCCGCGCGGTCGTGGCCGCCGCAACGTCGGACCCCGGCATCGCCCCCGCCACCCGGATCACCGCCAGGGACCTGGCCTTCGCCGAGGACGAGACCTACCAGGTCCTGTCCGGCGCTCTGGCCGACGCCGAGAGCGCCGACGAGATCGCCCCCGACCTCCACCTGCTCACCCACGGCTGGCCGTCGCTGGTCGCCCTGGCCGGCGCCTGGCTGGCCCAGTACCCCGCGACGGAGCGCCGCGACCGCCTGCGGGGCCTGGCGCGGATGGACGAGCCCCTGCTCGACTACCTGCTGCCGGCCGTGCTCGCCGCCCTACCCGCGACCGACCGCGACCTGCTCCGCCGCCTGACGCAGCTGCCGCCCGTGGACGCCCGCCTCGCCGATCGCCTCGACATCACCGAGGACCTGGCCGCGGTGCCCCCGTTCGTGCAGCCGCTGGCCCGCCGCCCCGGCTGGTACACCATCCCCGACGCCTGGCGCCCCGCCCTGGCCCGCGAGCTCCCGCTACCGGCCGACGAGATCGCCGCACTGCTGTCCGCCTACCGCTCCGCCATGTAGCCCGGCCTCAGCCTCGCCCGCCTTCGCCTCGCCCGCCTTCGCCTCGTCGCATCCGCCTTCGCCTTCGCCGCTTTCGCCTGCGCCTTGACCGCGGCCGCCTCGTCGTGGCCGGCTTGCCGCCGCCCCTCGCCCTCGCCGCGCTGCGGCCCCTCGCCCTCGCGCTGCGGCCGTTGCCTGGGACGCATTGAGCAACGCGGCGTGGGTGATTCGGAGCACGACAGGTGACGGCTGTCGACTGCCCGCGCGATCCGCGCCGTCGTGCGGCCGCCGACGACTCGCCCTGGCCACCGCACCGCGCGGCGATCCTGTGTCGCTGCGCGGCGGTCCAGTGTCCGAATTGTCCCCCAAGCTCCGTCCACGCGCGCGCGTGGAGGCGTGCGAGCGGGCTGGGCCGTGCTCGAGGTGGCCTTGCCGCTGGGGCCAGTGGCGGCTTGCCGGTGTGGTGCGAGGCGGCGCAGTGCAACGTGGGCGTTGGCTGGCCGGTATCAACTTGACGCTACCATCCGGCAAAAAACTCGATCTTGTGCCGAATGCGGAGCGTAGTCGGGGCGTGGCTAATGCTTCGCGGGCATGTAGTCGGTGAGCAGGGCCGGGGTCAGGCCGGCTGCCGAGATGGCCTGCAGAGCGGCGATGAAGTCGTCCACGAAGCGGTCGCGGAAGTGCATCAGGATGATGTCGCCCTGCTTGACGGTCTTGCCCTCCTGGTAGCGCACGATGCCCTTGTCGACCGTCTCCTTCCAGAAGAAGCCGGCCTGCAGGCCGCAGTCGTGGGCGACCTTCAGCGTGGTTGCGTCCTTGTCGCCGAACGGTGGGCGGAAGAGGGTCGGGCGCTGGCCGTACAGCGTGGCGAGCTGGTCTGCGGAGCCGCAGATCTCGCGGCGCTGGAAGTCGTAGGACTTGCCCTTCAGCTCCGGGTGCGTGAGCGTGTGCGCCTGGATGTCGGCGCCGGCGTCGCGCAGTTGCTTGAAGTAGTCGGGGTTGTCCTTGATGGCGTTGATGGTCAAGAACAGCGTGACCTTCACGCCGGACTCGCGCAGCAGCTCCAGGGCCTCGGGGCGCTTGACCCAGCCGTCGTCGATGGTCAGGAACGCCACCGGCTGGTCGGTGGGGATGCGGGCGAAGTACGGGGCGCCGCTGCCGCCCTCGGGGAAGGTGATGGGGTGCGGCGTGGGGGGCGCGCCGAACTTCGGCAGGCGGCCGGCATACGTGCTGCCGGGCGGGGGCGCGGAAGAACCAGTGCTCGACGGGGTCGGCTTGCCGGTGGCGGTGCCGGTGTCGGACGGCTGCGGCGAGCCGAGGTCGCCGGGGGCGTCGGCCGACGGGTCGGCGCCGGGGGCGGAGGCGGATGTCGCGGGGGCGGCGCCGTGCGATTGGGCGTGGCTGGGTGCCGCCTTGTCGTCGCAGCCGGCGATCGCGACCGCCAGCGCTACGCACGCGCCGATCATTGCCGCGACGCGACGGGTCCTACCGGTAACAAGCACGGAAATGACATTAGCGAGCTGAATCCGTCATCGGGGTACCCGTTGCGGGTATCCGTCCCGGTGAATAACGCCACCCGTCTGTCCTGCAACCTACCCGGGCAGGGCGTACGTCTCTTCACGCCGGCGAACCAGGCCGTCGGCGAGCAGTCCGGCCAGTGCGCGGTGGCGCTGGTCGGCGTCCGGCCAGACGGCGTCGAGGCGCTCGGCCGGGACGGGGGTGTCGCTGGCGCGCAGGACGGCCATGAGCAGGCCGCGAACATATCGGTCCGTCCCGTGGTACCGCTGGGAACGCCGAGCCGGCCCGTCCGGCGGCGGCGATCCGGCCAGTCGCCAGGCACAAACCGCAGTGAGCGGGCACTCCTCGCAGCGCGGGGCGCGGGCCGTGCACACGACGGCGCCGAGTTCCATGAAGGCCACCGATGCGCGGGCCGCGGCCTCCTCGTCCTCGGGCAGCAGGACCTCGACCGCGCGCAGGTCGGCCGGGGTCGTGTTCGCGCCGCCGTCGGCCTCGCCGGCCACGGCGCGGGCCACGACGCGGCGCACGTTCGTGTCGACGACGGGGTGGCGCTGGCGGAAGGCGAACGCGGCGACGGCGCGGGCCGTGTAGGTGCCGATGCCGGGCAGCGCGAGCAGCGCCTCCACGTCGTCGGGCACCTCGCCGTCGTGGCGCTCGACGATGGCCGTGGCGCAGGCGTGCAGGCGCAGCGCGCGGCGCGGGTAGCCGAGGCGGTCCCAGGCGCGGATGGCCTCGCCGGGCGGGTCGGCGGCCAGGTGCGCCGGCGTCGGCCAGCGCTCCATCCACGTCTGCCACGCAGGCTCGACCCGCGACACCTGGGTCTGCTGCAGCATCACCTCGGAGACGAGCACGCCCCACGGCGAGGCGCCGGGCCGGCGCCAGGCCAGATCGCGGGCGTTGGCGTCGTACCACCGTGTGACGGTGGCTGCGATGGCTATCTGTGTGTTGTCGTTGGAGGCGATACGCAAGGATAAGACGGTGAACGAGTACGCCGTCACGGTCATCGGCCACGACCGCCCGGGCATCATCGCCGACGTCGCCGAGATCCTCGCCCGGCTCGGGCTCAACCTGACCGACTCGACCATGACCCGCCTGCGCGGGCACTTCGCGATGACGCTGGTGTGCGCCGGGCCGCCGAGCGCCGAGGAGATCGACGCGGCGCTGGAGCCGCTGACCGCCGACCGGACGCTGCTGGTGACGGTCCGTGGGGTTGTCGAGGAGCCGGCGTACGAGCCGTCCGGCAGCCACCACGTGCTCGCGCTGCACGGCGCCGACCGGCTCGGCATCGTCGCGACCGTGGCACGGGCCGTCGCGGAGTCCGGCGGCAACATCACCGACCTGACGACGCGGCTGTCCGGCAGTCTGTACGTCGTCGTCGCCGAGGTCGACGTGGCCGACCCCGACGCGCTCGGGGCCGCTTTGCGCTCGGTGGCGCAGCGCCTCGGCGTCGAGGTCACGCTGCGCCCGGCCGACGCGGACCTCCTGTGACGGGCGCCGTTCGCACGGTCGTCCGCGCCCCCGCCGAGGTGCTGGGCACGCCGAGCGAGCCGGTCGACCCGACCGCGCCGGAGATTCTGCAGCTCGCCGAGGACCTCGTGGCGACCATGCGGGTCTCGCCGGGCTGCGTCGGGCTGGCCGCGCCGCAGGTCGGCGTGGGCGCGCAGGTCTTCGCCGTCGACGTCACCGGCCATCCGAAGGCGCGCACGGTGCACGGGCAGCTGGTGCTGTGCAACGCGCGGATCGTGGAGGCCTCGCAGTGGCAGAAGGGCCGCGAGGGCTGCATGTCGGTGCCGGACCTCACCGGGGACGTCAAGCGGGCCAACCGGCTGGTCGTGGCCGGCTTCGCGCCCGGGGGTACCGAAGAAATCGAGATCACCACCGACGCGTTCGAGGCCCGGGCGCTGCAGCACGAGATCGACCACTGCGCCGGGCTGCTGTTCCTCGACCGGGTCGCGGGCGCACACGCCGTGTACGCCCGAAAGGTCTATCTCGAGTGATGCACACGGCGCGCCGCCGCGGTCACGAGCCGTTCCGCCGTTACGGTGAGTGGCATCATGAAGCTGACCGTTGGCCCGCTACCTGCCGGTACCTACTGGCGGCGCCGAGCGATCGTCGGCGGCGTGGTCCTGGTGGCGACGCTCCTGCTGTGGACGTCGTGCGGCGGTAGCGACCCCGCCGACGAGCAACGCACCCGGATGGCCGCCTCGGCCGGCGCACCGACGTCGGCGGCGGCGGCGCCGTCGACCACCTTCCAGCGGCCGATCGTCGGCGATGCCTCGACGTCCTCCGCCCCGCCGCTCGCCGTCACGTCGTCCGCGGCCGCCAGCAACACCTCGACCGTGCCGCCCTGCGCCGACGCCGACCTGTCGCTGGTCGCCGTGGCCGACCAGGTCATGCAGGTCCGGGGCGTCGCCCTGAGGTTCCGCCTCAAGATCAAGAACATCACGAACCACGACTGCTCAAGGGACACCGGCGCCGACATGCAGGAGTTGTACCTCCAGGCCGGCACCGAGAAGATGTGGTCCTCCGACGCGTGCAACGCGCCCAAGGGCAGCGAGATGTCGATTCTGAAGCCCAACATCGAGGTGTCGTTCGAGAACACCTGGGACGGCAAGGTCAGCAAGAACGGCTGCAGCAACCGGACCGCGCCGCCGGCCGGCAAGTACGAGCTCGTCGCCCGCCTCGATACGAAGATCAGCAGCCCGGTCCAGATCCAGCTGACCTAGCGTTTGCCCAGGTTGTTCGCGATCAGCACCTGATCCGGCGCAAACGCGGCCAGGGCGGCCAGCTGCCCCTCCGGGCTGCCGTTGAAGTCCCGCAGGCGCACCGCCAGGCTGACCCGCCGGACACTGCGCTCGCTGAGCTTGGACATCTCCCGCAGTACCGTCCGGTCGAGCCACCCCGGGTCGCTGCCGGTGCGGTCGAGGCCCTCGTCCAGGCGGATCGCGAGGAACGGTTCGCCGCCGACCTCGACCGCCGTCACCTCGCCGACGCGCGACCAGGGCAGCACGAGCGTGCGCACCCAGCTGGGCCGCACCGTCAACGCGAAGTGGTTCGCCCCGACCCGCGGCCGCCGCACGACCGACAGCGCGATCGGCACCGCACCGGCCGCCGCCAGCCCGGCCGTCCACATCGGAAGGTCGGCGAGCGGGTTGTGCCCGCCGGCGTCGAGCGTGCCGGGTTCGTCACCGAACAGCGCGCGCACGAAAATGACCAGCAGCACGGCGGACAGGACGTACCACGTCAGGGTTCCCAGCGATCGGGACGGAAAGCTCCGTCGCCATTCGATCCGCTCCGGACCGGCCACCGGCTGGACCCCTCAGGAATCAACGACCATCCATTGGCGGACGGCATCCGCCCACTCTACGGGCTGGGTCGATACCGCACCAGCACCGAAGGTCCGACCATCCGTAGACTGTGCAGGTGCCGATTGACCGCGAGCCCGGCAGGGGCGGCGCCAACACCGGCCTCATCGGGGGCTGGGCCGCCGCCCTGCCCGGCGCCGACCCGCTGCGCGCCACCCTGGCCCTGATGGCCCCGGGCACCGTCCTGCGCGACGGCCTGGAGCGCATCCTGCGCGGCCGCACCGGCGCCCTCATCGTGCTCGGCCACGACCGCGTCGTCGAGCAGATCTGCACCGGCGGCTTCCCCCTGGACGTGGAGTTCTCCGCCACCCGCCTGCGCGAGCTGTGCAAAATGGACGGCGCCGTCGTGCTGTCCAGCGACGGCACGAGAATCGTCCGCGCCGCGGTGCACCTGATGCCCGACCCGACGATCCCGTCCGAGGAGTCCGGCACCCGCCACCGCACCGCCGAACGCGTGGCCAAGCAGACCGGCTACCCGGTCATCTCGGTCAGCCAGTCGATGCGCATCATCGGCCTGTACGTCAACGGCCAGCGCCACGTCCTGGACGACTCCGCCGCCATCCTGTCCAAGGCCAACCAGGCCCTGGCCACGCTGGAGCGCTACAAGCTGCGCCTGGACGAGGTCAGCGGCACCCTGTCGGCGCTGGAGATCGAGGATCTGGTCACGGTCCGCGACTCCGTGGCGGTCGTGCAGCGCCTGGAGATGGTCCGCAGGATCGCCGACGAGATCGCGGGCTACGTGGTGGAGCTCGGCACCGACGGCCGGCTGCTCGCCCTCCAGCTGGAGGAGCTCATGGCCGGCGTGGAGGCCGATCGCACCCTGGTCATCCGCGACTACCTCCCGACGGGCCGCCGCACGCGATCGTCGGACGACGCCCTGGAGGATCTCAACGCCCTCTCGGCGACGGAGCTCATCGACCTGGTCGCCGTGGCCAAGTCCCTGGGCTATCCGGGAGCGAGCGACGCCCTTGACGCCGCGGTCTCCCCGCGCGGCTTCCGCCTGCTGGCGAAGGTCCCGCGGATCCCGGTCCTGGTGGTGGACCGCCTGGTCGAGCACTTCGGCAGCCTGCAGCGCCTGCTCGGCGCCACGGTGGAGGACCTGCAGGCCGTGGAGGGCGTGGGCGACGCAAGGGCAAGGGGCGTCCGCGAGGGCCTCTCGCGCCTGGCCGAGGCCTCAATCCTGGAGCGCTACGTCTAGGCCCTGTCCCAGGCCCTGGGCGCTCACACGTCCTCGGCCGTCGCCTTCACGGCATAGTGCAGCGCCGTCCGCACATCGTTGACCTCCAGCACCCGCATCCCCGGCGGCGTGACCCCGGTCGCCGCCGGTCCACACCCCGGCGGCACCAGCGCGAACCGGAACCCCAACCGCGCCGCCTCGGCAAGCCGCCGAGGCACCGCCCCGACCCGCCGCACCTCGCCGGTGAGGCCGACCTCGCCCAGTGCGACCAGGTCCGGCGGCATCGGCAGCTCGTGCGCCGCGGAGGCCGCGGCCAGGGCCAGCGCCATATCGGCGGCCGGCTCGGTGACCCGCAGGCCGCCGACCGTGGCCGCGTAGACCTCCCGGTCGTGCAGCTGGATGCCCGCGCGGCGCTGCAGCACCGCGAGGACCATGGCCAGCCGCGCGGAGTCGAGGCCGCTCACGGTGCGGCGCGGCGAGCCGGGCATCTGGGCGCCGATCAGCGTCTGCACCTCGGTGACGAGGGCGCGGCGGCCCTCCATGGCCACGCAGACGCAGGTGCCGGAGACGGCGTCGGCGTAGCGGGTCAGGAACAGGCCGCTCGGGTCGGGGAGGCTGGTGATGCCGCCCTCGTGCATCTCGAAGCAGCCGACCTCGTCGGCGGCGCCGAAGCGGTTCTTGAGGCCGCGGACCATGCGCAGCGAGGAGTGCTTGTCGCCCTCGAAGTTGAGGACCACGTCGACGAGGTGCTCCAGGACGCGCGGGCCGGCGACGTTGCCGTCCTTGGTGACGTGGCCCACGAGGACGGTGGCGAGGCCGCGCTCCTTGGCGACGGCGACGAGGGCGGCGGTGACCGCGCGGACCTGGGTGACGCCGCCCGCGACGCCGTCGACGCCGGGTGCGGAGATGGTCTGGACGGAGTCGAGGATCAGCAGGCCGGGCTTGACGGCGTCGAGGTGGCCCAGGACCGCGGACAGGTCGGTCTCGGAGGCGAGATAGAGCCGCTCGTGCAGGGCGCCGATGCGTTCGGCCCGCAGCCGGACCTGGCTCGTCGACTCCTCGCCGCTGACCACGAGCGACGGGCTTTCGCCCTGCATCGCCCACTGCTGTGCGACGTCGAGCAGCAGAGTGGACTTGCCCACACCGGGCTCGCCGGCGAGCAGGACCACGCCGCCGGGGACGATGCCGCCGCCGAGGACCCGGTCGAACTCGCCGACGCCGGTCGGACGGGCCTTGGCCGGCGCGGCGCTGATCTCGGCGATCGGGCGGGCCGGCTCGAGCGGGGCGCGGGACGGCACGGCGCGCAGGGCAGCCGGGCCGCTGGCGGCGACGCCGCCGGCGAGCTCGAGGATGGCTCCCCACTCACCGCACTCGGGGCACCGGCCCATCCATTTGGGCGGCCGGTGCCCGCAGACGTCGCATTCGAAGCTCGCGCCCTTGGTCTTTGTCACGCCCCCGAAGCTAGCGGAGGGGTACGACAAAAACCGGGGTCACTCGCCGACGTTCTCGCCGTGCACGACCGAGGACGGCTTCGGCAGCGGGGTGAGCGGCACGGTCATCGGCAGGTTCTTGAGGGTGATCGTGGTGGTCTTGCCGTCGGCGTAGGTGAAGGTGAAGACCACGTTGGTCAGCGCGCCGCCGGACAGCAGCGGCGGGCCGGTGAGCTGGTCGACCGCGAGGTACGTCCCGTTCGCCGGGCTCAGCAGCACCACGCCGTTGACCGGGATCGGGACGGAGATGTTCGACGAGCCGGCCGAGGTCGGCGCCAGCGCGGCCGGCGTCGCGGACGCGGCCGAGGTCGAGGCCGCGGCCGACGGCGAGCCGGAGGCGTTGCCGGCGGGCTTCTTGGTGCCGGTCGGGGTGGGCGAGGCGCTGGTCGCGGTGGGGGACGGCGGCGCGGCGGCCGCGGGCGACGCCTTCGCGGCGCCGACGAGGACGATCGAGCCGTTGGCGCTGGTCGCGCTGGTGAGCTTCACGGCCTGCGTGGCGTTGTTGAAGAACCGGACGTTGAGCGGCACGGTGGAGCCGGTCTTGTAGGTGTCGGCGTAGGCCACCACGGCGTCGCGCAGCGCGATGTTGCCGTCCTCGCTGTTGGCGCTGATCCCGGGAACGGCGGGCACCTGGGTGTCGGTGCCGGTGATCTGCCCGGCACCGCAGGCGGAGAGCAGGCCGACGCCGAGTGCGGCCGATGCCAGCAGTGCGGCGCGCAGCACCGTGCGGCGGCCAGTCAACGGCGTGGCCGGAGTCGAACGCGTCACCGTGGGTCCTCCAAGTCAAGGGGTGGCCGCACTACAGCCTAGATGCCGTTGATCGGCCGATTACGCCCACCCTGGCATTGGTGACTCAGTCCAGATTGAGGCCGCTGATCAGCAGAAAGACCACATCGATCAGCGCGACCGCGATGACGGACAGGAAGGGCGCCCGGGACGCGGGGTCGCGGCTCATGCGGTACCAACCCCAGGAAAGGGCGATGAGCGCGGCCGCGAGGGCCGGCCAGAACAGCACCGGCGGCGGCCCCGGTGGACCGAACGCGAGCGCCGCGGTCGCGGCGAGCAGCAGGACCGCGGCGGAGGCCAGCGACCCCCGCCGGCCGAGGAGGTGCGGCAGGCCGCGGACCCCCGTCCGCGCGTCGTCGTCCAGGTCGGGCAGCGTGTTGACGAAGTGCGCGCCCGCGCCGAGCAGGCCGCCGGCGGCGAGCAGCCACAGCGGCGGCGTCCGGCCGGCGCCGAGCACCACGAACGCGGGCAGGCAGGTGAACGACACGGCGTAGGGCAGCACCGAGACCGGCGTCGACTTGAGCGGCCAGTCGTAGAGCAGTGCCGAGACGAGCGCCAGCGCGGCGACGAGGCCGGCGCGCGGGCCGGAGAGGAAGCCCAGCGGCACGCACGCGGCCGCCGCCACGGCGCCCAGGACGAAGACAAGCCGCCGGGACACCTTGCCGGCGGCGACCGGCTTGTCGGTGCGCCCGGCGGCGGCGTCGCGGGATGCGTCGAGGGCGTCGTTGACCCAACCGATCGACAGCTGACTGGCCAGGACCGTCGCGGCGGCCGCGGCGACGCCGAGCGCGGGCCGGCCGAGCCCGATCGACAGCAGGGCGGCGACGGCAGTGACGCCGGCCGCCGGTTCGGGGTGGCTCGCTCGAACCAACGAGATCGCAACCGACATTCGGCAAGTGTGGCCGCCGAAGAGCTTCCATGTCAGTCTCGTCTCATGCGCTCGGCGCGGCGTGCCCGCAACGATCCCGGTCAGTACGACGACCTGGCCGGGGAATGGTGGCGCCCCGGCAGCCCGCTGTCGATGCTGCACTGGCTGGCTCGCGCCCGCGCGCGGCTCATCCCGCCCGCCGAGCGGCCCGGCGCCGTCCTGGTCGACCTGGGCTGCGGCGGCGGACTGCTCGCGCCGCACATCGCCGGCAAGGGGTACGTCCACGTCGGCGTCGACATCATCGTCTCCGGCCTGGAACAGTCCGCCGCGCACGGCGTCACGCCCGTCCGCGCCGACGTGCGGCAGCTGCCGTTCGCCGACGGCAGCGCCGACGTGGTGAGCGCGGGTGAGCTGCTGGAGCACGTGCCCGACCGCCCGCGGGTGGTTGCGGAGGCGTGCCGGATCCTGCGCCCGGGCGGCTGGCTGGTGCTCGACACGCTCGCCGACACCGCGCTGTCGCGGCTCGTGGCCGTGCGCCTGGCCGAGGCGGTGGTGCCGGCCGTGCGCGGCATCCACGATCCGGCGCTGCTCGTCGACCCGCGCCGGCTGCGGGACGAATGCGCGCAGCACGGGGTGCGCCTGGACGTGCGCGGCATCCGGCCGGCGCTGCCCGCGCTGGCCCGCTGGCTGGTGACCCGCCGCAACGCGGTGCCGATCGTGCCGACGTTCACAACCGCGATCCTCTACCAGGGGCGCGGCAGGAAGGGGAGTCAGTGACGGGTGCCGCCATCGCGGGAATGCACGTGACGTTTCCGGGGCAGATGAGCCAGGAAGAGGTTTGGGACGGCTATTTCCGGCGGCACTACGACGGGCCCCGCCGGGGGCTGGCGAAGCGGATCTTCGCCAACTCGGGCGTGGTCACGCGGCACGGGGCGGTGAACCCGCTGATCGAGGACGCGTCGAGCTGGTCGACGGCCAAGCGCATGCAGCGGTACCTCACCGAGGCCCTCCCGCTGGGCAAGGACGCGGTCGCGGGCGCGCTCAACGCCGCCGGACTGCGGCCCGACGAGATCGGGCTGTTCGTGGTCTGCTCCTGCACCGGCTACGCCACGCCCGGCCTGGACATCCTGCTCGCGCGGGACCTCGGCATGGCCAACGACGTGCAGCGGCTGTTCATCGGGCACATGGGCTGCTACGCCGCGCTGCCCGGGCTCGGCGCCGCCTCCGACTTCGTCGTGTCGCGTGGCCGGCCGGCGGTGCTGCTGTGCCTCGAGCTGACGAGCCTGCACGTGCAGCCGCGCAGCGACGACCCGCAGCAGATCGTCGCGCACGCGCTGTTCTCGGATGCGGCCGCGGCGGTGGTACTCGTGCCAGGCGGCGCCGGCGACGCGGTGTCCGACATCGCCGCGGTGACCGACACGGCGACCGCCGACCTCATGACGTGGGACGTCACCGACCTCGGGTTTCGCATGGGCCTGTCGCCGAAGGTGCCCGACGTGCTGTCGGTGTACGTCGCCGACCTCGTCGGGCGGCTGCTCGCGCCGCGCGGGCTCACCCTGCGTGACGTCGACGGGTGGGCGGTGCACCCCGGCGGGCCGCGCATCCTCGACGTGGTGCGCGACCGCCTGGCGCTGCCGGAGACGGCGCTGGCCGAGTCCCGCGGCACCCTCGCGGCGCACGGCAACTGTTCCTCGCCGACGGTACTGCTGATTCTCGACGCCCTGCGCCGCCGCGCCGCGGGCCCGCCGCGCACGACGGTGGCGCTCGCCTTCGGCCCCGGCCTGACCCTCTACGGGGTGCTACTGCAGGCGCGCTAGGTCGGCCTTGAAGTCCTCGGGGGTGGTCACCGACTTGACCACCTTGACGGTGTGCGCCCGCGAGTCGACCAGGACGGCGGTGCTGGTGCGGTCGTTGGTCAGCGCCGGCACCGAGGCGCGCACCGCGTTGTTGGGGTCGGCGAGGGCGCTGACGGTGACCTTCTCGTTGAGCCCGCTCGGCAGCGTGGGCGGGCGGGAGGCCACGACGAGGACCTTGGTGTTGGCCGAGGTGATCGCGACCGTGTCCGTGGTGCTGCGGATCAGCTGCTCGCAGCTGCAGCCCTCGACGAGCAGGATGACCGCGGGGGAGAGCTCCTTGAGCGAGACCACGGTGCCGTCGGTGCGCTGCAGGCTGACGGTCTCCAGCGAGATGCTGACTTGCGCCGTGGTCGGCGATCCGACCTGCGGGTTGGTCTTCGGGCTATGCCCCGGCCACGCGACGGCGAACAGGCTCACCAGCGTTGCGATGACGGCGATCGACATGATCAGCAGCGGGACGGCGAGACCGGGTGAATCGTCGGTGGTACGGCGCAGTGGCTCCGGCCGCAGGTGCAGCCGGCGGCGCCAGCGGCGGCGCATTGCGGCACGACGGAATTGCCGGCGGATCGAAGATCCTTCGTCATCGAGCGCGCCGGCATCGTCGGGGATGATGATCGTTCCCCACTCAGGCGGGAGGTCGGGCAGGCCACCACCCTCTTGTGGTCGCTCACCACCGCCGTTGTCGCCGCGCAGCGTGCCCATCGCTGTTCTCCTCGCACCTGCCTCAACTTTCCCTCACGCGACCGCTGCGCGCCAGTGGTGACTCCATTGAGAAGTGTGCGTATCATCTACGCTCCGCCGCTGGTCACGTTACGGAGAGTGTCGGTGCTGGACGTCCCCCGCGTGCGGGGAGACACTTGCCGTAGTCAATCGGATATGTCCGACTGGCAGGCCATTTGTGGGTGCTCCGGGTTGTTGATCCGCTACACAGCAGGTTCCACGATTCCTGTCAAGCGGGAGAAAGGGGACTCACATGTGTTCTGACCTGCGCGAATGCTGCTCTCTGGGGTGGGACGACAGCGCGTGACCGTGTTACCCTAGACACAGCGAAAGGGGTTTCGAACCTATGGTTTTCAGTGTCGGCGAGACCGTTGTCTACCCCCACCACGGGGCCGCACTCATCGAGGCAATCGAGACTCGCGTCATCAAGGGCGAGGAGAAGCAGTATCTCGTCCTCAGGGTCGCTCAGGGTGACCTGACGGTGCGGGTGCCCGCCGAAAACGCCGAGATCGTCGGCGTGCGCGAGGTGGTCGGCGAAGAAGGCCTGACGAAGGTCTTCGACGTCCTCCGCGCTCCGCACACCGAGGAGCCGACCAACTGGTCGCGGCGTTACAAGGCGAATCTGGAGAAGCTGGCCTCCGGCAATCCGCTCAAGGTCGCTGAGGTCGTGCGCGACCTGTGGCGTCGCGACCGTGAGCGCGGTCTGTCGGCCGGCGAGAAGCGCATGCTCGCCAAGGCGCGGGACATCCTTGTCGGCGAGGTGGCGCTCGCCGAGAAGAGCACCAAGGACGAGGCGGAGACGCTGCTCGACAAGGTGCTGACCGAGGCCTGACATTCCAGCCTGGCTATCCCTTCGATCGAGGACCGCGACGTGACGGCGCACGCTTTTGTGCGTGGTGACGTCGCGGTCCTCGTGCCTGCGGCCGGTATGGGGGTTCGACTCGGACCCGGCGGCCCCAAGGCACTTCGCCTCCTTGGCGGCGAGCCGCTGCTCGTGCATGCAGTGCGCCGGCTGGCGCTCGCGCCGAGCGTCGGCTGCATCGTTGTCGCCGCGCCGGCCGACGCCGTCGCCGACGTCGCCGCACTTCTCGAGCCCGTCGCGCCCGTGACTGTGGTCGCCGGCGGCGCGACCAGGCAGGCCTCCGTCGCCGCGGCGCTGGCCGTGGTGCCGCTGGAGTACGAGATCGTGCTCGTCCATGACGCCGCGCGGGCGCTGACGCCACCGGAGTTGGTGGAGTCGGTCGCCGAAGCGGTCCGTGGGGGGCACGGCGCGGTCATACCCGTTCTACCGGTGGTCGACACCATCAAGCGGGTCTCCGATTCAGGTGTCGTGGTGGACACCGTGGAGCGGTCATCGCTGCGTGCGGTCCAGACGCCGCAGGGCTTCCGGCGAGATGTGCTGGTCAAGGCCCATGAGGCGGCCGTGGACGAGCACACGGACGACGCTGGGCTCGCTGAGCGGATCGGGATTGCGGTGTACACCGTGCCGGGCGCCGAAGCGGCCATGAAGATCACACGGCCCTTTGACCTGGCCGTGGCCGAGCTGCTGCTCTGATCGGCTTCCGTATTTCGGATATTTCGCCTATGTCCGGCTTGCCGCGCATGAGGGTCTCATGCTGCGGCGGTGATTTCGGCCTTTTGCGCACCCGTCGAGTGCGGTAGCGCACCGCTGGGGTGCGCTGGAGGCTTTTTCTGCCCTTCCGGGCCGGGTCAGGCCGCGGCGGCCGCCCCGGCCGCTCCGGTGGCGCCGGCGCACGACTTACGCGGCCGACGGCGCCAGAGCAGGATGCTGCCGATCGAGCCGCCGACACCGAGCGTGACGGTCACCGCACCGGCGATCGACATGCCGAGCGTGGAGCCTGCGGCCGTGGCGGCGCCCAGCGCGGAGTACGCCAGGGTGGCCGGCAGCGCGCCGACGATTGTCCCCGTCAGGAACGGGCGCATCTTCACGCTCGTCGTGCCGAAGACGTAGTTCGAGATCCCGAACGGCATCAGCGGAATCATCCGCGAAATCACGATCGCCATCACCCCGCGTTTGGCGATGGCCTGCTCCATCGTGAGCAGGCGGCCGCTGAGGTGGCGGGCCATGAAGTCGCGGCCGAGCAGCCGCCCGATCGTGTGGGCGATGACGGCGCCGAGCGTGATGCCCAGCATGATGTACATCGCACCGCCCACGAAGCCGAAGAGCACCCCTCCGACGCCGGCCAGCAGCGTGCGGGGCGCAAGGGCGGTGGTCAGCACCGCCGAGCCGGCGACGGCGATGATGGGGGCCATCGGGTGGTCCGGGCCGATCGCGTGGACCAGCGAGGCACGGTTGGGGTGAACGACGATGATCACCACGGACAGCGTCACCACGAGCAGGGCCAGCAGACCGAAGCGAAGAGCGGCTCCGGTGCGCCACCACGGCTTGTGGCTCGTCGGGGTCGTCAGGTCGCTGCGCACCCGTCCCAGCCTAGGCCCGAGAAGCCACCCTGCCGAGCCCGGAGACGCTGTGGAAACGTTAAGTTCACGGTTGTGCACCAATCGTCGTACCCTCCGGACGTGATGTTGATCGGGAACGGCACCGACGTGCACGCCTTCGAAGCCGGCCGCGAGTGCTGGGTCGCCGGGCTGAGATGGGACGGTGTCGACGGGCTCGCCGGGCACTCCGACGGCGACGTCGCCGCGCACGCGATCTGCGACGCGCTGCTGTCCGCCGCCGGCCTGGGTGATCTCGGGGCGAACTTCGGCACCGGCCGGCCCGAGTGGGCGGGCGCCTCGGGCGTCACCCTCCTGCGCGAGACGGCGCGGAAGGTGCGCGCCTCCGGATTCGAGATCGGCAACGTGTCCGTGCAGGTCATCGGGGTGAAACCGAAGGTGGGTAAGCGCCGCGCCGAGGCCGAGCGCACGCTGCACGACGCGATCGGGGCCATCGTGCGGCTGTCCGGCACCACCACCGACGGCCTCGGATTTACCGGCCGGGGCGAGGGCCTCGCCGCCACCGCCGTAGCGTTGATCTACCCGATCGCGAAAGAGGGATAGATGAACGACACGCTTCGTGAACTGCTCGACCGCCGGGCCTTCCTGGTGCTCAGCACGGTCAACCCCGACGGCGCGCCGCAGAGCAGTGTGATCTGGGGCAAGTATGACGGCGGGGATGTCGTCTTCTCGACGATTCGCGGGCGGCGCAAGACCCGGAACATGGAGCGCGACCCGCGGGTGTCGATCTGCGTGTACGACCCGGCGAACCCCTACCGCTACGTCGAGGTGCGCGGGACCGTCACGCTCACCGAGGACGGGGGTCCGGAACTGATCGACGAGCTCAGCCGGTCGTACGGCGGCGAGCCCTGGACCGAACCGAACCCCGACAACGTCCGGGTGGTCTGCCGGGTGACGGCGACGAAGGTCATCCAGCACTAAGAGTTGAGTCGTAATGGCTTACGGCTCTGACCGCCAGCCTGTGGGGCTGGTTTCCGCTCGGCGGGTGTGTGGGTCCGCGTGGTCCCGTGCCTTGGGCTGGGGGTCTCATCGGGGGTGGCACATCCGGTTGCGAGGGTCGTTCGCCCGGCAGAGGCCACCATGTGGGTGGCTGCCGCCCCTACCGCCGCCCCAGCGGGCGCTGAGGCGGGAGCGGGTGCGGTTGACCGGGCCAGGGCCTCTTGCTGCCCTGCTGCTCGCTGCCGCAGTGCGGCGGCGAGAGTCTCATCGATTCGTGCGGTGCGCGGATCGTCCGGGTCGGTCAGGCGGACGCAGGCGGCCATCGCCGCAGCCACCAGATCGCGGTCCCCGACCAGCCCGCACACAGCGCAGTGGTGGGTGCGTTGCGCGAGGGGTCTCTTCGCGCGGTGTCCACACGGGCACTGCTGCGACAACGCCGTCTGCCGGGTGCCGGCGCGTAGCAGCCGACCGCCCGCAGCCTTGGCTTCGCGGTCCAGAGCGGCGATGAGCATGCCGGGACTGAACATGGCGATGCTCTTACCCCACCGCCGGGCCCACACGCGGATGTCCACGTGTTCGACGACCAGGTGCGGGCCGTGGATGTGCACAGTCTTGCGGGCGAGGTCGCGTGCGCGGTGATGTTTGGCCTGCGAGGCGGCGCGGGAGTCCTCGGCGTGCTGAGCACGGGTACGGCGGTACGCGGTGCTCAACTCGTCGTGCTGGTATGCGCGATTGGGGCGGCCCGCGGTGTTGCTGATCCTTGGGCCGATGGGTACCTCGACGGTGCGTTCGGGCAGTCCTGCCTGCTGGCGCCGTTCCGCCCGCCGGGCCTGGCGGCGGCCCAGCGTGTACTGAGCCGCGTTGCTGCAGCGGCGGGACCGATCGAGGGCACGTTGCCTGCGGCGGGCCGTCACCGCGGCCTGCTCGGCTCGGGCGCGCTGATCGGCGGTGACGGTCACGTGTTCGGCGGCGAGTCCGCCGCCGTCGTGCGGGTCGGCGGGCATGGACACGACCGCGAGGTTGGAGACGTTGCCGTCCACTCCGCCAACCCGATCCTGGGGCGCGGCCGCGCGGTCAGCGGCCACGATGGGGCTGGTCCAGCCCGCAGCGAGGATCATCAGGTGCGCGTAGTACCGCCACCCGCCGGGAGCGCGCTGGTCCTCGACCCGCACAAGGTCGATCTTGTGCCACACCGTGGGGTCGGCGAGGAAATGCTGCAGGCGCGGCCACTGGCCCGCACCCTGCGGGAGCCGGACGGGCAGAACCAGGTCACCGGCGGGCAGGCCGGTGAAGACCACGGCGAGCGGACCGTCGTACGCCCACCAACCGCTCGCCGGCCGCGCCGGCGCCGGCATCCCGGCGGGCTGGGTAATCACGGACTCCGGCCGCCGCGGCGGATACGTGGCAGTGTGCCCGTCCAGCGAGCCGACGAGCCGGAACGTCTCCCACGTACGCGGTTTCGTGTGCGAACGGGCCCGGCCCGCAACCCGGGTGAACGCAAACCAGCGGCCAACGCGGGGCCGGCCCAGGCGATGGCCGGACCGGTCGGGGAAGAGGTGCCGATCGCAGGCTTGCCACACCGCATCGGCCAGATGCATGGCGAGGGCTTTGGTGAGGTGGTGACGCATCCAGCCGGCGTTCTCGACGTGCCGGTAGGCGGCGGTTTCGAGGGCTGTGCGGGACAACCCGAACCGGGCCCGCGCCTGCTTGGCGTCAACCTCGCGGAGGTGCTCTGCGGCCCAGTAGGCGTCCACCCGCGACCGGGCCTGGGCCTGCAGCGCCCGATGCAACCGGAACGCCGCCCCGAACATCGCCTGGACGCGACGCAACGCCCGTGGGTCGCTGGCATCCAGTTCGAGGCGGATCACCGCGATCGGCGCATCCTGCTCGCGCCGCCAGTTCTTCGTCCTGGACTTACCGCGTGTCCGGCGAGCAGGCGCAAGATCGGTGACGCTCACCGTCTCCACCTCCCAACCGGCACCTGATCGGCTCCTGCCGGGCACTGTATCGGCAGGGTCCGACAGGAACAGGCGGTGACGATCTCACCTGGTCTGGGGTGCTGGCCAGCCGCACCGTCCGGCTCTCCACCCGCCAGCCGCGCGGTAGGCCCTGGCGGCTTCCGCTCGCCGACCGGGTCCTGATCACCGCAGCGGCGTTGCGCACCAATCTGACCACCCGCGCTCTCGTCGCCGTGTTCCGGATCAGCCAGTCCATGATCGTGCGGGTGGTCCGCGACCTGACCGGCCGGCTCGCCGCCCTGCTCATCGCACACCACGACGCTCGCGGCAGACGCTGCACGTGGCTGCTCGACGGCACCCTGATCCCGTTGCACGACCAGTCCCGCACCGCGGTGAGCAAGAACTACCGGCGCAGCGTCAGCATCCAGGTCGTGGCCCGCCGCTGCGACCGGCGAATCATCGCGGTCTCGCCCGCGTGGCCCGGCAACCGCAACGACATCATCGTCGCCCGGCATCACCCGGAACTGCTCGCCGACCCGCCACGCCAGGTGCTGTCTGACGGTGCTGACCGGTCATTACCCGGCATCACCCCAGCCCGCGACAAGACCGGCCGGATCATCCGGGACCACACCGGTCGGCTGCACCGCCGACGCCGTGCCGCCATCGAACACGTCATCGCCCAGCTCAGAGACTGGCAGATCCTGCGCGCCAATGCCGACGACCCGACAACGCGATCAACGACGCAATCCGCACGGTCGCAGCGATCTACAACCACCGCCTCGACCAATTGCGACTCAACTGTTAGGCGTTGCGCGCCCACGTCCATGCGTAGCCGGTGTCCTCGATCGAGAGCGCCGGCTCGCACAGGTCGAGCGGCCGGAACGTGTCGACCATGACCGCCAGCTCGTCGAACGCCTCGACGCCGATCGCGCGCTCGACGGCGCCGGGCTGCGGGCCGTGGGTGAAGCCGCTCGGGTGCAGCGAGATCGAGCCCAGCTCGATGCCGGAGCCGCGCCGGGCCTCGTAGCTGCCGCCCGTGTAGAACAGCACCTCGTCGGAGTCGGTGTTGTGGTGGTTGTACGGCACGGGGATCGCCAGCGGGTGGTAGTCCACCTTGCGCGGCACGAACGAGCAGATCACGAAGTTCGGGCCCTCGAACGTCTGGTGCACCGGCGGCGGCTGGTGCACGCGCCCGGTGATCGGCTCGAAGTCGTGGATCGAGAACGCCCACGGGTAGAGGCAGCCGTCCCACCCGACGACGTCAAACGGGTGATTTGCGTAAATGTGCTCGGTCCAGCCCCGCCGATGCTGCACCAGCACGGAAATGTCGTACCCCTCCGCGAGTATGGGCGCCGAGGGGCCACGCAGATCCCGTTCGCAATAGGGCGCGTGCTCCAGGAACTGTCCACGCACGGAGAGATAGCGCCGCGGGGGTCCGATGTGTCCAGTCGCTTCGATAGCCAGCAGCTTCACCGGCCCGTCCTTCGGCACGAGCCGGTGGATCACCGACGTCGGGATGATCGCGTAGTCGCCCTCGGTGAGCTCCAGCACGCCGAAGGTCGACTCGAGCGTGACGGCCCCGGCCGAGACGTAGAGGCACTCGTCGCCGACGGCGTTGCGGTAGAGCGGCGAGGGCTCGGTCGCCTCCACGTAGGAGATGCGCACGTCGTCGTTGGCGAGCAGATGCTGCCGGCCGAGCACCGGGTCCGCCTTCGCGCCGCCGATCTTGGCGGTCTGCAGGTGGCGCGGCTTGAGCGGCAGGTTCGGCACCCGCGACCAGGCCGGCGGGTCGAAGGGCACCGCCGAGACGATCGCCGTCGGCCGATGGCGGTGGTAGAGCAGGGACGAATCGCTCGAAAAACCCTCCTGCCCCATCAGCTCTTCCGCGAACAGCGAGCCGTCCGGCTGGCGAAACTGGGTATGGCGCTTCGGCGAGACTTCGCCGACGCGGCGGTAATACGGCATCACGGCCCTCCCAGACGGAGTGTCCGGATAACGGACAAAGTTGTCCGCCCTGTAAAGCGTCCACTAGATTCGGAAGCCGTGTCAAACGCAGTGCGACCCCTGCTGACCGCGTTGGTCGACGACGCCGCCGTGTTCCCGCCCGGGAGCGCGGACCTCGAGGATGCGGTGCCGGCCCACGCCGCCCACCGCGAGAGCTGGTTCGCCCCGCTCATCGGCCCGTTGCTCATCCCCGTCTCCGACTGCGACGCCTTCCGCGCGCTCGCACCGCCCGGCACCGGCGTCGGCCTGATCGGCGCGCCGGGGGCGATCGAGTCCGCGCTCGGCGACCTGCCCGCCGGCACCCGCCAGATCGAGAGCCCGGTGGCGAAGCGGGGCGAGGACCCGCTGCCCGGCATCGAGCGGCTGGCGGCGCTCATGAGGAAGAGCGACGAGCCCTGGCAGTGGTACTTCGAGGTGCCGCTCGCCTGGGGCCTCATGTCCGCGCTCGACGCCGTCGCGGCGCTGCGCGCCGAGGGCCTGCCCGCCGCCGCCAAGTTCCGCACCGGCGGCCTCGCCGCGGAGCTGTTCCCGACGCCGGTGGAGCTCGCCGCCGTCATCTGCGCCTGCCGCGACCGCGACCTGCCGTTCAAGCTCACCGCCGGCCTGCACCACGCGATCCGCCACACCGACGCCGAGACCGGCCTGGTCCACCACGGCTTCCTCAACATCCTGGTCGCCGTCCTGTCGGCCGCCGACGGCGCCGAGCCCGCCGACCTGGCCGGCATCCTGGCCGCCACCGACGCCTACCCGCTCGCCGACCAGGCCCGCTCGTCACTGGACCGCGAGCGGCCGCTGTGGGTCGGCTTCGGCAGCTGCAGCGTCCAGGACCCGGTCACCGACCTGACCACCCTGGGCCTGCTGGAGCGTCCCCGCCCACCGGCAGCGACGGTGATGTCATGAGCCCCGCAGAGACCCGCCGCGGCGGCGCTCCGAGGCTCGCGGCGCCGCTGCGATCGGTGCGGTGGCTGCGGTTGGAACGGCCCGCCAGTGCTTGCGAGCCCGCCCCGTCGTTCCTGTCGGGGCGCCGGGTCGGCGCTCCCCGGGCGGTCTCGCCGCTCCCGTTGGGGCATCCTGTCGACGTTGTCGCGATTCCGGTGGACCGGGCGGATCCGGAGGTGAGCTCGTGAGCACGGAGGCGAGCTGGCTCGAGCTGGCCGATGACGATCCGTTCGGGATCCACAACCTGCCGTATTGCGCGTTCGGGCAGGACCGGTTCCGCTGGACCGGCGTGCGCATCGGCGACCGGATCCTCAACCTGGCCGCAGCCGAGGGCCGGGGCCTGCTCGACGCGGGCGGGGCGTTCCTCGGGCAGAGCAACCTCAACCGGTTCATGAGCGCCGGCCGGCCCGTGTGGGCGCGGGTCCGTGAGCGGCTCACCGAGCTGCTCGGCTCGGGACGGCACCGCGAAGCCGTCGAGCCGCTGCTGCTGTCGGTCGGCGACGTGCGGCTCGAGCTGCCGTTCGAGGTGGCCGACTACGTCGACTTCTACTCGTCGCTGGAGCACGCGACCAACCTCGGCCGGCTGTTCCGCCCCGACGCGGAGGCCCTGCTGCCCAACTGGCGGCACCTCCCGGTCGGATACCACGGGCGCGCCGGCACCGTGGTCGTCTCCGGCACCGACGTCCCGCGGCCGTCCGGGCAGCGCAAGGCGCCCGACGAGCCCGCCCCGGCGTACGGGCCGTCCGCCCGCCTGGACATCGAGGCCGAGGTCGGCTTCGTGGTGGGCGTGCCGTCCGACGGGCCGGTCCCGATCGACGACTTCCGCGCGCACGTCTTCGGCGCCGTGCTCGTCAACGACTGGTCGGCGCGGGATCTGCAGGCCTGGGAGTACGTGCCGCTGGGGCCGTTCCTGGGCAAGTCCTTCCGCACGTCGATCTCGCCCTGGGTCGTGCCCCTCGACGCCCTGGACGCCGCCCGCGCGCCGGGCCCCGAGCAGCAGCCACCCGTGCTGCCATACCTGCGCGCGGCCGACCATCACGGCTACGAGATCGACATCGAGGTGCGCTGGAACGGCACGACGGTCTCGCGCCCGCCGTTCGCCGGCATGTACTGGACGCCGGCCCAGCAGCTGGCCCACCTGACCGTGAACGGCGCCTGGGCGCGGACCGGCGACCTGTATGCCTCGGGGACCGTCTCCGGGCCCGAGCCCGACCAGACGGGCTCGTTCATCGAACGGACGTGGAACGGCGCCCGGCCGATCCAGCTCGACGACGGCACCACCCGCACCTTCCTGCTGGACGGCGACACGGTCGCGATCACCGCGACCGCACCCGGGCCGGACGGCTCGCGGATCGGCTTCGGGGAGGTGGCCGGCACCGTCACGAAGCCCGAGTGACGTGTGGCCGGGTGACACGTTGGGGTGACGAGGTGGAAGAGGGGAGCAGGGGCACGACCGGGACGCCTGGCCACGGCCCAGGGGCGTGAAGGGTGTGTCACGGGACGGTGGGAGGCGGGTGTGAGTCTTCTGCCGATCGACCGTCGCCGTGAGCGGAGTGCGACATGCGCCGGGTATGGTGCCCCGCGGAGGTGGTTATGGGGACGGGTCGGGCGGGGCTGCGACGGCTGGTTTCGCCGCGTAGCTGGTCGCGGCCGGTGCGCTTCGTGCTTACCGGGCTGCTCGTCCTCGTGGTGGTCGCCGCCATGGGCGTCACGGCGTATCGCACGCTCAAGCCGGCGGAGACCGTCAGCCGGGCCGACAAGCCGGTGCCCTCGCCGGAGCCGATCAAGTCGATCCAGTATGCCGAGCTGCCCTCGGCGCCGCTGATCGTCGAAGGGCGGCTGCGGGTCTACACCGAGCAGCGGCGGGTGTTTGCGGACACGCCCGTCACGGCGCAGCGGATGAACACGCCGCACTGGTCGTACCGGCGGTGGCCGGCCGAGGTCGTGTCCATCGTCGAGGTGGAGAAGCCGGCCAGCGGCGTCGGGATGTCCGTGGTGATCACGAAGTGGTCGGACGGCGAGATCGTGGCGCTCGACGCCGAGAAGGGCGACATCGTCTGGCAGGCGAAGATCGACCCGGCCGACGGGGAGTCGTTCAAGGGGCGCCGGACCGGGGCGAAGACCATGTGGTCGCCGGAGGACCTGTTCGTGTCCGCCTCCGCCGTGGACAAGCAGCCCGTGGTGATCGCGACCGGTAAGGACGTCGTCGAGGGGATCGATCCGGTCAACGGGGACATCCGGTGGACGCGGTCGTTCACCTCCGAGCCGGGGTGCCGGACCAACGACTGGACCGGCCCGGACACGTACTTCGTGAAGAACACGTGCGCGAAGCCGGCCACGCTGGAGATCTACGACTCGGCCAGCGGGGTGCTGCTGAACACCTGGCGGCCGCCGGGGGCCTCGATCGGGACCGACAACGTCACCAACTGGTTCATCGAGCCGACCTCCTGCCAGCTGGGTCATTCCGGGTGCGTGATGTTCAAGGCGGCGCCGACCGGGGACGTCGTGACGTACACCGACGCGGCCTCGGGACTGGGCACGATCACGCCCGCGTACTGGTCGCTGGCGGCGGATCACACCATCAAGCCCGAGCCGGTCGCGGACAAGGACACGACCATCGCGGTCGGGGACGTGATCGCGCAGCAGATGACCGGCGGGTACATCTGGGCGTTCTCGCGCACGACCGGCAAGCGGCTGTGGATGTCGGAGGTCGCCGGGCGGCTCATCGGCGGGGACCAGCGCAACGTCTACGTGATCAACAACGAGTACCAGCTGCTGGTGCTCAACCTCGAGACCGGCGCGGTCACGTCGAGCACCGAGCTGCGCATCCGGCCCGCGGACCGGTTCGTCTACAGCCTGTACTACCTGCACGCCGGATACCTGGTGATCGAGCGGCTGCAGACCACCAAGGAGTCGGAGATCGACGACCGGTACTACTTCAGCCAGGACACCGTCGTGCTGGTCGGCATCGGCTGACCCCGCAGGGCCAGCCGATCCGTCGACCTTGTTGTCCGGGCGCGCCGCTGCGGGGTTGAGGGGGTGTGGGTGGAGCGAAGCTCCCCCGCCGCGAGCGCAGCGAGCTAGAGGATTACAGGATCACGCTCAGGAAGGCGTCGTTCTCCTCGGGGGTGCCGATCGTCACCCGGACGCCGTCGCCCTGGAAGGCGCGCACGATCACGCCCGCCTGCTCGCAGGCGGCGGCGAACTCGGCGGAGCGGTCGCCGAGCGGCAGCCAGAAGAAGTTGGCCTGGGTCTCGGGCACGTCCGGGTACACCTTGCGGACCGCCTCGACCACCCGCGACCGCTCGGCGACGACCAGGTCGACCCGGCGGCGCATCTCGTCCTCGGCGTTGAGCGCGGCCAGCGCGGCGGCCTGCGCGGGGAGCGAGGTCGAGAACGGCGTGATCACCTTGCGCACGGCGGCGACCACCTCGGGCGCGCCGATGAGGTAGCCGACCCGCAGGCCGGCCAGGCCCCACGCCTTCGACAGGGTGCGCAGGACGACGACGTTGGGGCGGTCGCCATACGCCACCAGGCCGTCCGGCACGTCGTCGTCGGTGACGAACTCGCGGTAGGCCTCGTCGAGGGCGACCAGGACGTTGCCCGGCACCTTGTCGAGGAACGCGTCGAGCTCGGCGCGGCGCACCGCGGTGCCGGTCGGGTTGTTCGGGTTGCACACGATGACGAGGCGGGTGCGGTCGGTGATCGCGGCGGCCATCGCCTCGAGGTCGTGGCCGTGCTCGGCGGTGTTGGGAACGCGGACGCTGGTGGCCGCGGTGGTGGCGCCGATGATCGGGTAGGCCTCGAAGGACCGCCACGCGTAGACGGCCTCATCGCCGGGCATGCAGGTGACGCGGAACAGGTGCTCGAAGAGCGCGACCGAGCCGCAGCCGGTCGCGATCCGCTCGGCCTCGACGCCGAGGCGCTCGGCGATGCGCCCGCGCAGCTCGGTGACGCCCATGTCGGGGTACCGGTGCACGCCCGAGACCGCCGCGGTGACCGCCTCCACGACGCCGGGCAGCGGGCCGTACGGCACCTCGTTGCTGGCCAGCTTGATCGCGCCGGGCACGGTGCGGCCCGGGACGTAGGCAGGTAGGGCGTCGAGGTCCGGGCGGGTGAGGCTCATGGCTGGTCTCCGGCGTTCGGGGTTTCGGTAGAGGGCAACGGTGTGGTGGGGCGTTCGGCGCGCACCACGACGGTGTCGGCCGAGCGGTCGTAGATGCCGCGATGCAGCGGCCAGTCGAAGATCGGCGTCATGCCGACGATGAACTGCATCACGAGGCCGATGCCGCAGCAGCTCCACAGCAGCACCCAGATGCCGAGCGGGTTCCAGCGGCGGATCGCGCGGCGGAAGCCGATCGGCTGGTCCTCCTTGAGGCCCACGACCTTGATCTTCAGCAGGCGTTTGCCGAGCGTCTGGCCGCTGCCGGCGATCGACGGGACCTCGTAGGCGAACCACAGGGCCGCGGTGAGCACCAGGATCACGACCTGCAGCCATGCGGAGCGCTCCGACGTGGTCGCGTCGGCGATTGGCTGGCCGGCCAGCTGCTGGCGGTACATCGTGACCAGGGTCGGGCCGACGTCGCGCACGTACTGGTAGATGAACCAGCCGGTGACCGCGCCGGCCAGCACCGCGACCACGAGGATGTCGACGAGCCGGGCCAGCAGCCGGGAGCCCAGCGACGCGAGGGCGTAGCCGTGCGGGCGGACGCTGTCGCGGCTCGGCAGGCTCTGCGGCGGCAGCAGCACCTGGACCGCGCCGGCGGGCACTGTGCCCTGCGGCCGCAGCCCGGGCGGCAGCGGCGTGCCGGGCGGCAGGACGATCGCGCCCGGCGGCAGCTGCCCCGGCGGGAACCCGCCGGGCGGGATCGGCGTGCCCGGCGGCAGCACCACGGCGCCCTGCGGCAGCGGCACGCCCGGCGTGGTCACGACCGGCGGCGCCGACACCGGCGGCCCGGAGGTCGGCGCGGGCGCCGGCTCCGCGGCCGGCGTCCGTGCCGGTGTCGGCTTCGGGGCGGGTGGGGGCGGCGGCGGTACGGCCGGCGGCTGCGACGGAGCCGGCTGCGACGCCGGCACCGGCTCGCCGATCCAGCCCTCGCCGTCCCAGTACCGCTGGACGTCCTGGTCAGCAGGGTCCTTGTACCACCCAGGCGCTGTCACGCCGCCTCCGCCTTCATGCCGTTCAACTCATCCGAACCTTCGCACTATCCGGCCTTCACAACTATCCGGCCTTCACCACTATGGTGCCCGCCGCCTTGTCGTGCAGGCACTGCTGGTAGGGCTTGTCCCAGAGCTGCCAGAGCCCGTTGATGTAGGTCCAGAACGGGACGACGACCCCCACCAGATACTGCACCGCCCAGCGCTTGGCCAGCACACCGCGGTCGACCGGCGTCGCCGGGTCGTTGAGGCGGAGGATCTGCAGCTTCATCGTCCGCTTGCCCCAGGTGATGCCGGTGCGGTTGAACATCTCCACGTGGTACACGTAGACCCACGCGCCGACGAGCAGCACATAGCCGAGCTCGATCAGCAGGACCGGCCCGATGGCGACGAACGGGTTGCTGTTGTTCAGGTCGCTCTCCGACACGGTCGCGAAGTAGGCGATCATGCCGATCACGGTCGGGATGAGCAGCAGGATGGCCACGCCGAGCGTCACGGCCCAGTCGATGAGGTAGGCCACGAAGCGATCGCCGAAGCCGGCGAGCGGCATGCCGTTGGGGGCGAGCGGCACGATGGGTGGCGGCACGGTGTACCCACCCTGTGGATAACCGTACTGTGGATAACCCGGCATGGGTTGGCCTGGCTGGGGATAGCCAGGCTGTGCCTGGCCGGCGGGCTGTGGATAACCCGCCGGCTGGGGCACGTTCTGTGGATAACCTTGGGGATAACCGGGGGGCGGCCCGTAGTTCGGGACACCACCGGGTTGTTGTGGCTGACCCGGATTCGTCACCCGGACAGTGTTACAGGTTTCCGCGAAGTTCCTGCTCCCGCTCGATCGCCTCGAAGAGCGCCTTGAAGTTGCCCTTACCGAAGCCGAGCGAGCCATGCCGCTCGATGAGCTCGAAGAAGACCGTCGGGCGGTCCTGCACCGGCTTGGTGAAGATCTGCAGCAGGTAGCCGTCCTCGTCGCGGTCGACGAGGATGCCCCGGGCCTTGAGCTCGTCGATCGGGGCGCGCACCTGGCCGATGCGGGCGCGCAGCTCGGGATCCTCGTAATAGGAGTCCGGCGTGGTCAGGAACTCGACACCGGCGGCGCGCATCTCGTCGACGGTGCGCAGGATGTCGTTGGTGGCCAGCGCGATGTGCTGCGCGCCCGGGCCGCCGTAGAACTCCAGGTATTCGTCGATCTGCGACTTCTTGCGCGATACGGCGGGCTCGTTCAGCGGGAACTTGACCTTGCGCGTGCCGCTGGCCACGACCTTGCTCATGAGCGCCGAGTACTCGGTGGCGATGTCGTCGCCGACGAACTCCGCCATGTTCGTGAAGCCCATCACGCGGCGGTAGAACTCGACCCACTCGTCCATCCGGCCGAGCTCGACGTTGCCCACGACGTGGTCGACGGCCTGGAAGTAGCGGCGGGCCGGCGGGGCCACGATCGGCCGGCGGCCCACGAAGCCGGGCAGGAACGGGCCGGTGTACCGGGAGCGGTCGATCAGCGTGTGGCGGGTCTCGCCGTAGGTCGCGATCGCGGCCCGGCGCACGACGCCGTGCTCGTCCTCCTCGTCGTGCGGCTCCTCGACGCTCGTCGCGCCCTGCCGCACGGCGTAGGCGTACGCGGTGTCGACGTCGGGCACCTCGAGGGCGATGTCGGCGATGCCGTCGCCGTGGCGCTCGTAGTGCTGCGTCGCCGCGGCCTGCCGGTGCACCCCGCCGGCGAGCACGAACACCGCGGAGCCGGCCTTGAGCACGTACTCGGCGTGGTCGCGGTAGCCCTGCTCGGGCCCGCGATAGGCGACCAGCGTCATGCCGAAGGCGGTGGCGTAGTAGTGCGCCGCCTGCTTGGCGTTGCCGACGTAGAACCGGACGTGATCGAGGCCGGTGAGCGGGAAGGGGTCGTGTGAGACGTCGTGCTCAACGGCCCCGATGAGCTCGCTGAGGTCTTCGATGGCGCGGGTCATGACTCCAGCCTTCCCGCTTTTTCCGAGGCTGGGCAAGGAACGGTCAACGGCATGGTCAAGTTGCACGTTCGGGCCCGGCCTTAGGGTGTACCGGTGAGCAAATTGACCAGTGAAATCGACGCACTCGATGCACGGCTGCTCGCGTTGCTGGACGCCGAGCCGCGGATCGGGGTGCTCGAGTGCTCGCGGCGGTTGCGGGTGGCCCGCGGCACCGTCCAGGCCCGCCTCGACCGGCTCGCGGCCCGCGGCGTGATCCGTAGCCTCGGCCCGGACATCGACCCGGCCGCGCTCGGCTACGGGGTGACCGCGTTCGTGACGCTGGAGATCCGCCAGCGCTTCGGCCACGACCCGGTCGCCGCGCACCTGTCCGAGATCCCCGAGGTGCTCGAGGTGCACACCATCACCGGCTCGGGCGACCTGCTGTGCCGGATCGTGGCGCGCTCCAACGCCGACCTGCAGCGGGTCATCGACCGGGTCATGAGCCACGAGGGGATCGTGCGGTCCTCGACGATCATCG
This sequence comes from Dactylosporangium darangshiense, assembly GCF_039537565.1. Lineage (NCBI taxonomy): Bacteria > Bacillati > Actinomycetota > Actinomycetes > Micromonosporales > Micromonosporaceae > Dactylosporangium > Dactylosporangium darangshiense. The sequence goes on along the minus strand of NZ_BAABAT010000001.1, from coordinate 239,117 downwards.
CGCTGGCCGAGCAGATCCGGTACCGCGTGCTGCCCCTAGTCCGCGCGGCCGTCGTTACGTCGATCGAGTGAATCCGCGCGACACGGGCAAAAGCGGCCATCCGTCGTCGTATCATCCGGCAGCGATACGCTGCGCCCGTGGCTAGGGGAGCGGTCCGCAACTTCGAGACGGCGCTCGGCGCGATCGGCGTGCTCGCGCTGATCATCACCGGCATCCTCGTCACCGGCTGGAACCCGCTACCCAACGTCACGAACTGGTGGGAGAAGGTCGCCGACAGCACGAGCAAGCTGTCCACCCCCGACACGACGTGGACCGAGCGGGTCGGCGGCCAGCCGTCGGCGGCGATCGTCGCCGGGGACACCACGGTCATCGTCATGCGCGGCACCATCGAGGCGCGCTCGCTGAGCACCGGCACCGTGCTGTGGCAGAAGGAGGCCGACTGGGCCGGCGTGGCCGGCGACGGCGTCAACGCCGTGGCGATCTACGGCCGCCGAGGTCAGGGGCTCACCGCGCTCGACCCCGGCAGCGGCAGCGAGCGTTGGAAGGACAAGGACGTCGTGGGCGCGTGGACGTACCGCGGAACGGTCCTGACCATCGCGTGCGGCGGCCTGTCGGACTGCACGCTCGCCGCGCGCTCCCCGCGCGACGGCGCCCAGGTGTGGAAGCTGACCCTGCCCGGCATCGGCCGCGTGCTCAACGGCGCCAACAGCGACCTGCTCGGCACCCAGGTCATGGCGGAGGCCTACCGCGACGCGATCAGCGCGATGCCGAACAAGATCCCGACGATGCTCGGGTTCCCGGTCGAGCAGAAGGTGCGGGTCGTGGACACCGAGCACGGCAAGCTGCTGCGCGAGGAGCAGCCGTCGAACACCGCGCGGGTCGTGGTCGCCGGCGGGCATGTGCTGGTGTCCACCGCCACGCCGAAGGACGGCAGCTGCCGGTACAGCCTGGAGGCGCGCGACCCGAGCACCGGCAAGTCGCTGTGGAAGAAGGACGGGTACGACCTGCGCACCGCCTCCGGCGCGGGCTGCGAGCAGCGGCGCGACCCGTCCGGCTCCGACACCGTCCTGGTGGCGACCCGCGGCGACAACCGCGAGGTATTCCTGTCCCCGCGCGACGGCCACGAGATGTGGGCCGGCGCCGAGGGCGACGAGATCGTGGCGGCCGACAGTGACTACGGTCTGGTGCGCACCGAGGGCGGCAAGACCCTCGCGGTCGTCGGCTTCGAGCGCGGCGGCCGCCTGTGGCAGCAGACGGTCCCGCCGAAGGCCGACGTGGCCGTCTCCCGCTACGCCGTGCTCGTGCGCGACTCACACGAGGGGAAGCTGTACGCGTACGAACCGTCGAGCGGCCGCGTGCTCTTGGACGCGAAAACCACCGCCGATGTCATCGGCATCGGCGAGCACGGCCTGATGGTCGGCCGCGGCCGTACGATCGGCTACCTGCCGTTCACATAGCGTGTCGGGCGGCATGATCGGTTAGGCGGGGTCGGGTAGCGTGGTGGATATCGGAACGCCGCCGCGGCGCTAGACGACGCGGTAGTGAGTGATCAGCCGCCCGCCCGTGTAGTGGTGGTAGAGGAACGCCGGCGGCCCGTTGCGGTCGAGGTCCCCGCCCGCGCGCTCCCACGGCATGAGGAGCGTCGAGGCCACGGCGGGCGCGATGAACACGGGCACCTCGGCGAACGTCGTCGCGGTCCCGAGGTGGAAGTGCCCGCAGAGGATCGCCACGACGTTCGGGTGCTTTCGCAGCACCGCCGCGAGCCGTTCCTCGCCGAACTGCCGCAGGCTGTCTGCGTACGGCTGGGTGATCTCGACCGGGGGGTGATGGAAGCACACGAACGCCGGGGTGTCGCCGGCGAGCACCTCGTCCAGCCACTCGAGCGTGGCATCCTCGACCAGGCCGTCGTCGCGCCCGGGGATCGTCGAGTCGACCAGCGCGAGCAGCACGTCGCCGACTCTTACCGCGCGGTTGAGCGGGCCGAGGCCGGCGGCCAGGAACGGCTCACGGCGGTCGTGGTTGCCGGGGAGATGCAGCAGGGGGACGTTGAGGCGCTCGAAGACCTTCAGCGCGGCGTACTCGTCGGGCTCGGCGTGGTCGGCCAGGTCCCCGGTGAGCAGGACGGCGTCGACCGGGCGGTGCTGACCGGCCAGGTGGTCGACGACCCGTGCGACGCGGTCGGCGCTGCGCTGGGTGCCGTCGAGGTGGGTGTCGCTGACGTGCGCGATGAGCGTCATGCTTGGGACGCTAGCCGCGGGCGATCATGCGGCTCAACGTCCAATCCGGCGTGCGCGGTAGGCCTGTAGCCCGTCGTCGAGCCTCGCGATGTCGCCGCTTCGCAGGGCCGGCAACGCCTGCTGCAGGGCGAAGGTTGCCCGGATCTGCCGGGCCTGGCTGAGGATCTCGCCGGCGTAGGCCGCGCTGCGGGCAGCCTGGGCGGCGATCTCCCAGCCGTACGTTGCGGCGACGGAGGCCACGTCGTTGGCGGGACTGCCGACGAAGAGCCCGTCCCAGTCGACGACGCCCGCCAGTCGCAGTGGCGGACCCGCATCCCACAACAGGTTGCCCCCGCCCAGATCGCCGTGGACCAGCACCGGCGTCACAGGTGCCGGGAGTGCCAGGACCCCATCGAGTTCCTTCCGCGCCCGGCGGCGTCCCGGCGCGGACATCAGGGGGAACAGTTCCCGCTCGACGCCGGCGGCGAAGTCGGCCCACCGGTGCGGTTCGGGCGCCCCGACCAGGTTGCCCACACACTCGGTGGCCTCGGCCAGGGCGGCAAGGGCCTGGCCGAGGCCGGCGCCAACACCGTCGTGGGTACTGCCCGCGGGCAGGGGCTCGCCGGGAACTCGGGTGGTGGCCAGAAAGCACCTGCCGACCGGCTCATCGGCGTCCGGCGGCGCCAACGGTGCCGGCACCGCGAACCCGAGGTCGCGCGCGGCCAAGATCGCCAGCACGGCCGCGCGGCCGGGCAGTAGCGCGCGGGCCGCCTCATGCCGTGGGAAGCGGTAGGCGGTCGTCGCGGTCAGCACCACGTCGTGGAACTGTCCCCGGCGCAGTTCGACGGCAGCGTCACCGGGCAGTTCGTGTCGCTCGTTGATGACGGCCACGTAGCCGGCGAGGTCCATCGGACGGTCAGCGGTGTTCCATGATCAAGGCGAACGACGTACGCACGGCTAGGGCCTCATAGCCGTGGGCCACGTCGCCGGCGAACGAGGCGTAGTCGTGGACGTCCAGGTCGACGGGGGTGTCCTCGGGGCCGACGCGCAGGCGGCCGCTGATCATCACCACGTGCTCGATCGTGCCGGGGAGATGGGCGTCGGCCTTGCGGGCGCCCACGGGCTCAGCGCGCATGAGGTAGATGTCGCGGCGGACCCCGGGCGGGCACGTGGCCAGCAACGTGCCCACGAAGTCGGCCTGCTCGGACTTGATCGTCGGGCCGTCGCCGGCCCGGATCACCCGCGGGGCCGTGGGCGGGGGCTCCACCAAGCGGCTGAACGGGACATTCAGGGCGACCGCCAGGGCCCACAACGTCTCGATGTTCGGGTTGCCCGCGCCCGACTCGAGCTGGCTCAGCGTGGACTTCGCGATCCCGGCGCGCTTGGCGACCTCGCTCAGCGACAGCTTCTCGCGCTCGCGCTCGCGGCGCAGCGCGGCGGCGATGAGGTCGATCGGCGGCTTGCTCGGGTCCATGCGGCCATCCGTTCGGTGTGTCGAACGAGTCATTCGGCTTGACGAACAACGAGGACCAGTCCAGCATACCGAACTATGCGTTCGATTCTTCGAACAGATCCTGTCGTCCGGGACGTGACGGCGCTGTGCCTCGCCGGCGTGGTCGTCGGGCTGTCGTTCGGTGCCATCGCCTCCGCCGCCGGGGTGCCGTTGGGGAAGATCGTCGTCATGAACGCGTTCGTGTACGCCGGGGGAGCCCAGTTCCTCGCCGTCGGGCTGGCCGGTGCCGGAGCCTCCGCCGTCGCGATCATCGTCGCCGGGCTGCTGCTCAACGCTCGGCACCTGCCGTTCGGGCTGGCGATCGGCAACGAGGTGCTCGGCGACGGGCGGCCGGCGCGCCTGGTCGGCAGCCACCTGATGACCGACGAGTCGGTCGCGTTCGCGCTCGCGCAGCAGGAGCCCGGGCGGCGCCGCCGGGCGTACTGGCTGACCGGCGTCTGCCTGTTCCTGACCTGGAACGTCTCGGCGGGGGTCGGGGCGATCGCGGGCTCGGCCCTGGGCGACCCGAACACGTTCGGCATCGACGCCGCGTTTCCGGCCGCGCTGCTCGCGCTGACGCTGCCGTCGCTGAAGGACCGGCCCTCGATGCGCGTCGCCGTCGCCGGTGCGGCGCTCGCCCTGGTCACGACGCCGTTCCTGCCCGCCGGGCTGCCCGTCCTCGTCGCGCTGCTCGCGCTCGCGTTCGCGCTGCCCGTAAAGAGAAGGTCACCGGCCAGGAGAAGGTCATGAGCTGGATCGCCATCATCGCGCTGGCCGTCGGCACCTACGCGTTCCGTTTCGCCGGGCCCGTCCTGCGCGACCGGATCTCGGTGTCGGAGGAGGTCCGGCGGTACCTCACGTTGGCCGCCGTCGCCCTGCTCGCGGCGCTCATCGGCACCGCGGCCCTGCTCGACGGCACGCATTTCGTCGGCATCGCCCGCCCGGCCGGCGTCGCGGTGGGCGCGGTCCTCGCCTGGCGCAAGGCGCCGTTCGTGGTCGTTGTGGTGGCCGCCGCGGTCACGGCCGCCCTGCTGAGGGTCGCCGGAGTCGAGTAATACAGTCGAGGCCATGCCCGAATTCGCGTTCTCGCCGCTGCTGCCGCTCGGTCCCGATACCACCGAATACCGCCTGGTCACCAGCGACGGGATCGGGCGCGACGGGCGGTTCCTGACGATCGAGCCGGAGGCGCTGACCCTCCTGACCGACGAGGCCATGCACGACATCGCGCACTTCCTGCGGCCCGCGCACCTGACCCAGCTGCGCTCGATCATCGACGACCCGCAGGCCTCGCCGAACGACCGGTTCGTGGCCCTCGACCTGCTGCGCAACGCCAACATCGCGGCCGGCGGCGTGCTGCCGATGTGCCAGGACACCGGCACCGCGATCGTCATGGGCAAGCGGGGCCGGTTCGTCCTGACCGACGGCAACGACGAGGCCGCCATCGCGCGGGGCGTCTACGACGCGTACACGCGGCTCAACCTGCGCTACTCGCAGCTGGCCCCGCTGACCATGTGGGACGAGAAGAACACCGGATCCAACCTGCCGGCGCAGATCGAGTTGTACGCCGAGGGCGACGACGCCTACAAGTTCCTCTTCATGGCCAAGGGCGGCGGCTCGGCCAACAAGAGCTACCTGTACCAGGAGACGAAGGCCCTGCTGAACCCCACCCGGATGATGCAGTTCCTCGAGGAGAAGCTGCGTCTCATCGGTACGGCGGCCTGCCCGCCCTACCACCTCGCGATCGTCATCGGCGGCACCTCGGCGGAGCACGCGCTCAAGACGGCGAAGCTCGCCTCGGCGAAGTACCTCGACACCCTGCCCACCGCCGGCTCCCCGGTCGGCCACGGCTTCCGCGACCTCGAGCTCGAGGCCGAGGTGCTCCAGCTGACCCGCGAGTTCGGCATCGGCGCCCAGTTCGGCGGCCGGTACTTCTGCCACGACGTCCGCGTCGTGCGCCTCCCGCGCCACGGCGCCTCCTGCCCGGTCGCGATCGCCGTGTCCTGCTCCGCCGACCGCCAGGCCGTCGCGAAGATCAACGACCAGGGCGTCTGGCTGGAGCAGCTCGAGCGCGACCCGGCCCGCTTCCTGCCCGACGTCACCGACGAGCACCTCGACGAGGACGTGGTCGCCGTCGACCTGAACCGCCCGATGTCCGAGATCCGCGCACAGCTGTCGGCGCTGCCGGTCAAGACCCGCCTGTCGCTGACCGGCCCGCTGGTCGTGGCCCGCGACATCGCCCACGCGAAGATCGCCGAGCGCCTCGACGCGGGCGAGCCGATGCCGTCGTACCTGCGCGACCACGCCGTCTACTACGCAGGCCCGGCGAAGACCCCGGAGGGCTACGCCTCGGGCTCCTTCGGCCCGACCACGGCCGGCCGCATGGACGCGTACGTCGAGAAGTTCCAGGCCGCGGGTGGCTCCCTCGTCATGCTGGCCAAGGGCAACCGCTCGAAGCAGGTCACCGAGGCCTGCCGCGCACACGGCGGCTTCTACCTCGGCTCGATCGGCGGCCCGGCGGCGCGCCTGGCGCAGGACTGCATCAAACACGTCGAGGTCATCGAGTACCCGGAGCTGGGCATGGAGGCCGTCTGGAAGATCGACGTCGTCGACTTCCCGGCGTTCATCGTGGTGGACGACAAGGGCAACGATTTCTTCGCCGAGGTCACGAAGCCCGTCCTGACGGTCGGCCGCCGCTCATAAACGAAAGGCCGGCCACGAAAGTGGCCGGCCTTTGCATCGACGCATTAGTTCGCGCGGTATTCGGTGCCTTCGGCGTAGGAGTTCTCGAAGCGCTCCTTGAGGGCGTCGAGCTCGGAGAACTCGGCCTGGTGCGAGCTCTCGCTGCCTTCGGCGGCGAAGACGTGGTCGTCGACCGACGCGTCGTGGGAGTAGTTGGTGTAGTCGTCCGACTCGTAGTGCACGGCCGGGCCCTGGTCGAATTCGACGTGGTGGCCCTGGGAGAAGTCGGTGGACTCGGCGGCGGAGTGGTCGGCCTCGTACACACCGAACTGGCTGTTGTAGTCGGCCTCCGAACCCTCGGCCTGGTGCAGCTGGTCCAGCTCGCCGCTTTCCTGGCCGGCCTCGTACTGCCCGTAGTCGACGTCGCTCATTTGCTTTATCTCCTCAATCAATAACGTTTCGCTGTTGCCCAGAACGTTACGGACGCGGAGATCGACTTTGCTCCCGAGAACGTGCCATGAGTGGTTTGCGGTGTGTCACCGGTAGCATGCACTACGTGGTCGGGCGGGGTTGGCGTGCTTGGCTGCAGGACTACGCCTCCCGGCGCGACGGCGTCGCCGGTGTGCTCGTCTCGTGGGCGTTCATGGCCGCGGCGGTGGTGGCGGCCGGCCTGGCCCTCGCGCTGCATGTGGCCGCGCTCGCCTGGGTGGCCGCCCTCCTGGTCATTCCCCTGTGCTGGCGGAAGTGGTTCCGCGGGCACTGGTGAAAGCGGGCATCGAGCACCGGTTCCGGAGAAACCGTGAAAACCGCGGGAGCCGGAGATATCGGAAAAACCGGCGGAATCAGACGCAGGCGCCGCCGCGAATGCGGTGAGCGCGGCGAGGCGGTGAGGGAATTTCATAGGCGCGCGTTCGCGGTGACGCGGTTACGATGCGTATCCACGCAGTGAACGGGAAGAGAGATTTCGGGGCCGCACACGTCGTTGGGCGCAGCCCCGCATCAAATGTTTCGCACTTACGACCGAAATATCCCCGTTCGTCCAGAGCAATGGCGCAGCCTTACCTGAGTAAGGCTTGCGCAGGTCTTGAGTAACCCATCGCAAACTCTGGACGCATTCCGGCACGCGCATGCGGTCCCGTGAAAAGAGTCGCCGCCCCTGCTCTTTCGTCGCTCTCATCTGACTACCATCAGGTATTCGGGCGGGCACCTTCGAGGGGAGGCGGCGGCCGCACAGAGGGTGGTTATGCGCGATTCGACCCGATTTTCGATCTTGGGGCCGGTGCAGATTCGCACACCGGTTACCGAAATCACGGTCGCGGCGCCCCGCGAGCGGGTCCTGCTTGCCCTCCTGCTGCTGCGCGAAGGACAGCTGGTGCCGGTCCAGCAGGTGATCGCCGCCCTGTGGGACACCAACCCGCCGCCCACCGCTCGGGCGCAGGTGCACAGCTGCGTCTCCCGGCTGCGGCAGGTGCTGCGCAAGGCTGGGCTGCCCGAGGACCTGGTGGTGACGGAGCCCGCGGGGTACCGCATCAAGGTCGGCCCCGAAGACCTCGACGCCGCCCTCTTCGCCGCCCGGGTCGAGCGGGGGCGCGCCGCCGCGGCGGACGGCGACCTCGCCGGTGGCCGCGACGACCTGCGCGCCGCGCTCGCGCTGTGGCGCGGCCGGCCGCTCACCGACGTCGACTCCGACATGGTCCGCGCCGCCGCCGCGCACCTGGAGGAGCAGTGGACCGCGGCGATGGCGCTGTGCCTCGACCTCGAGCTGCAGCTGGACCTCGCCGAGGAGATCCTGGCCGAGGTCGCCGACCTCGTCGAGCGCTTCCCGCACCACGAGCAGTTCCGCGGCCACCTCATGACCGCGCTGGCCCGCACCGGCCGGCGCGCCGACGCCCTCGCCGTGTTCCGCCGCGGCCGCGCGCTACTGGCCGAGGAGCTCGGCATCGAGCCCGGCGCCGACCTCGTCGAGCTGCACCGGCGCATCCTCAACGGCGACGCCGAGCTGCTGCTGCCGCAGGCGCCCCGCACGCTTGGCCGCCGGGCCGCCCGCTGCCTGCCCCGCGACGTCGCCGACTTCGCCGGCCGGGCCGAGCTGGTGCGCCGGCTCGTCGACGCGTTGCGCGACGAGCGGCCGGAGATCATCGCGATCGACGGGATGCCCGGCACCGGCAAGACGACCCTGGCCGTGCGGGTCGCGCACGCCGCCTCCGAGCGGTACCCCGACGGCCAGCTCTACCTCGACCTGCGCGGGCACAGCGAGCGCGCGCCGCTGGACCCCGGGGAGGCCCTCGGCGCGCTGCTGCGCCAGCTGGGCGTGCCGGCCGAGCGCGTGCCGCCCGGGCTGGACGACCGCGCCGTGCTGTGGCGCACCGAGCTCGCCGACCGGCAGGTGCTCGTGCTGCTCGACAACGCCTTCGACACCGCGCAGGTGCTGCCGATGCTGCCCGGCACCGCGCACACCGGCGTCGTCATCACCAGCCGCCGGCGCCTCGGCGGCCTCGACGGCGCGCAGACCGTCTCCCTGGACGTGCTGCCCATCGACGACGCCGTGGAACTGCTGCGGCGCACCGTCGGCGAGCGCGCCTACGCCGACCCGGCGTGCACCGTCGAGGTCGCCGAGCTGTGCGGGCGGCTGCCGCTGGCGGTCCGCCTCGCCGGCGCCCGGCTCCAGCACCGCCCGAGCTGGACGGTCGCGGACCTCGCGGCGCGGCTGCGCATCGCCAACCGGCGCCTGCCGGAGCTCGCCGTCGACGGCCGCACGGTGGCGGCGGCGTTCACGTTGTCGTTCCAGCATTTAGCGGTACCGCTGCAGAGGCTTTTTGCGCTTCTCGGACTGCACCCGTCGGGCGACTTCGAACCCGCGGCGGCCGCGGCGCTGGCCGGACTGCCGGTGCCGGAGACCGAGGCGCTGCTGGAGGACCTCGTCGACGTGCACCTGGTCGAGGCTCCGGCGGCCGGCCGGTACCGCCTGCACGACCTGCTACGCGACTACGCCGCCCAGCTCGCGCACGGCGACACCGACGCCGTCGGGCGACTGCTCGATCACTATCTGTACAGCGTGGTCGCCGCGACGAAGTTCATGGAGCTCTCCGACGCCCGCTCGCTGCTGCGGTTGGACAGCCCGCCGCCGACCGCGCTGGAGTTCGACGCGCCGACCGACGCGCGCCGCTGGCTCGAGCGCGAACTGCCCAACGTCCTCAGCGTCGCGCGCCTCGCCGCCGAGGCCGGCCGGCACCGGCACACGTGCATGCTGACCCGCGCGGTGTCGCCGTTCCTGTTCGGGTTCGGCTTCAGCGAGCGCCAGCTGGACCTCTACGAGCGCGCCATCGAGGCCGCCGTCGCCCTGCCCGACGCCGAGCTCGAGGCCGAGTCGCGCAACTACCTCGCCGCCGTGTACTTCCGGATGGGCCGCCTCACCGACGCCCTCGCGACGCTGCAGGCCGTCATCCGCATCGCCGAGCGCGAGAACCTGCCGCGCCTGGTGGGCACGGCCCTGACCAACCTGGCGATGCTGCACAGCCGGCTGGGACAGTATTCGGAGGCCATCGCGTCGGCCGAGGCCGCCGCAGAAGTGCGATTGGATTCGGTACCCCCAAGCCTGCAGTTCAAGCTGGAGAGCACGATCGGTCTCGTGCACACGCAGGCCGGCAACTACGCGCAGGCGCTCGCCGCCAACCGCCGCGGCCTCGAGGTCGCCCGCCGCATCGGCAGCCTGCGCACCGTCGCCATCATGATGGGTGAGCTCGGCCTGGTGCACCTGCACATGGGCCACCTCACCGTCGCCACCGCCCTGCTGCGCCGCGCGCTCGCCCTCAAGCGTGACTCGGTCAACCAGTACGGCGCCGCGGAGACGCTGAGCAAGCTCGGCACCGCCTACCGCCTGCACGGCCGCATCGCCGACGCGATCACCTGCCAGCGCGCCGCCCGCGACCAGATGGAGCGGGTCGCCGACGTCTCCGGCCAGTGCCTGACCGCCAACGACCTGGCCCTGACGCTGCGCGCCGCCGGCCGCGAGGACGAGGCCGCCTGGCTCAGCAAGGAGGCCTACGCCAAGGCTTCCCGCATCGGCGACCGCTACGAGCAGGCGCGCGCCCTGGCGGGCCTCGGCCGCATGGACGAGGCGGTGGCGCTGTTCACATCGCTGGGGGCCCGTGACCTGAGTGCCCTCACGCGCTGACGCCACGGGGCAGTATTGCCTGTATGGAGTACCGCGTTGAGCACGACACCATGGGCGAGGTGCGCGTCCCCGCCGACGCGCTGTGGCGGGCACAGACCCAGCGGGCGGTGGAGAACTTCCCGATCTCCGGCCTGCGCCTACCGGCCCCGCTGATCATCGCCCTGGGCCGGATCAAGGCGGCCGCCGCAGCGGCGAACGCCGACCTCGGCGTCCTCGACCCGGACGTGGCCACCGCGATCACGTCCGCCGCCGAGCGCCTGGCCGGCGGCGAGTTCGCCGACCAGTTCCCCATCGACGTCTTCCAGACCGGCTCCGGCACGTCGACGAACATGAACGTCAACGAGGTCGTCGCCTCGCTGGCCGCGCAGTCGCTGGGCCGCCCGGTCCACCCCAACGACCACGTGAACGCCTCGCAGTCCTCCAACGACGTCTTCCCGTCGGCGATCCACGTCGCGGCCGCGAGCGAGCTGGCGTTTGCCCTGACGCCGGCGCTGACCGAGCTCGGCGACGCCCTGGCGCTCAAGGCCGACGAGTTCGCGGAGGTCGTCAAGGCCGGCCGCACGCACCTCATGGACGCCACCCCGGTCACCCTGGGGCAGGAATTTTCCGGGTACGCCGCACAGGTCCGCTACGGCGTCGAGCGCATCGCCGCCGTCCTGCCGCGCGTGGCCGAGCTTCCCCTGGGCGGCACGGCGGTGGGCACCGGCCTCAACACCCCGCCCGGTTTCGCCGCCGCCGCGATCGCCCGCCTGGCCGAGGCGACGGGCCTGCCGCTGACCGAGGCCCGCAACCACTTCGAGGCCCAGGGCGCCCGCGACGCTCTCGTCGAGGCGTCGGGCACAGTCCGCACGATCGCCGCCGGGCTGTACAAGATCGCCAACGACATCCGCTGGATGGGCTCCGGCCCTCGCGCGGGCCTGCGCGAGCTGGCGATCCCCGACCTCCAGCCCGGCTCGTCGATCATGCCCGGCAAGGTCAACCCGGTCATCCCCGAAGCGGTGCGCCAGGTCGTCGCGCAGGTCATCGGCAACGACGCGACGGTCGCCTTCGCCGGCACGCAGGGCGACTTCGAGCTCAACGTGATGCTCCCGGTGATCGCGCACAACCTGCTTGAGTCGATCCGCCTGCTCGCGAACGTGTCGCGCCTCTTCGCGCAGCGCTGCATTGCGGGCCTTGCGGCGAACGAGGAGATCCTGGCGTCGTACGCCGCCGGATCCCCGTCGATCGTCACGCCGCTGAACCGGTACCTCGGCTACGAGGAGGCCGCCGCGATCGCCAAGCGGGCCCTGGCCACGGGCCGCACCATCCGCGAGGTGGTCCTCGAGCGCGGCCACGTCGAACGGGGCACCCTGACCGAGGCCCAGCTGGACGAGGCCCTTGATCTGCACCGCATGGCGCGTCCATAGGTTGCTTGACAGCATCCCCGCGGTGGGCCGAGATTGGCACCCGGGCCGGTGATGGTATTTGGGAACGACGAAGACCAGCCGAGCAACGCTCGGTGAACTCGTGGCGGCGCACCTGCCGCTGGTGTACACGATCGTGCGCCGCGCGCTCGCCGGGCACCAGGGCGCCGTCGACGACGTGGTCCAGGAGTCCATGCTGCGGGCGCTGCGCCAGCTGCCGTCGCTGCGCGACCCGGACAGCCTCCGGGTCTGGCTGGCCCGGATCGCCGTCCGGCAGGCCAGCACATACCTGCGACGCGAGAGTGCCGCCACCCGCCGCCGGGCGCCGCTGGACGACCTGCCGGACCCCGGCGACTTCGAGGACCTCACCGCGCTGCGCATCGAGCTGTCCGGCCAGCGCCGGCAGGTCGGCCGGGCGGTCGGCTGGCTGGACCCGGACGAGCGCGTGCTGTGGTCCCTGTGGTGGCTGGAGATCGGCGAGGAGCTGACCCGCGCCGAGCTCGCCGCCGCGCTGCAGGTCAGCGTCGCGCACGCCGGCGTGCGGGTCCAGCGGATGCGCAACCGCCTCGAGCAGGCCCGCGTGCTCGTGGCCGCCCTGGACGCGCGCCCGCGCTGCCCCTGGCTGGACACCGTGGTCGCCGACTGGGACGGCATCCCGAGCCCGTTGTGGCGCAAGCGGATCGGCCGGCACACCCGCTCCTGCGTGGCCTGCGCCCGGGCCGCCGAGGGCATGGTCGACACCGAGCGCCTGCTGACCGGCTTCGGGCTGCTGCCCGTTCCCGCTGTGCTCGCCGGCGTTTGCGGCTTCGGCGGCGCCGCCTCGAGTGTGCCCAAGACGGTCGCGGGTGGCGCCGCGAAGGCCGGATGGCTGTCCGGTGTGCCGGTCGCGAAGCTCGCCGCGGGCGCGCTCGTCGCCGGGGTCGCGGTCACCGCCGTCGTGGCCTGGCCGCACGACGAGCAGCCGCCGCCACCGCTCGCGGCCTCTCCCGCTGCGGCTCCTTCCTCTCCTGCTGCGGCCCCTCCCTCGGCCGCGCCGTCTTCGTCACTGCATCTCGGCCCGGTGTCGTTGGAGCTCGCCGCCGATCCCGGCCACTACCTCGGCACCGACGGGCAGTTCGGCGTGCTCCTCACCGCCGACAGCGCACTCGCGCGGCGCCGGGCAACGTTCGAGGCGGTGCCGGGCCTGGCCAACGCTGGCTGCTACTCGTTCCGGGCACCCGACGGCCAGTACCTGCGCCATTCGTCCTGGCGCCTGCGCCTGAGCCACCGCGAGAGCAGCGATCTGTTCCGCGGCGACGCTACGTTCTGCCCCACCGGAGACCTTTTGCTGGAGTCGTCGAACTATCGCGGGTACTTCATCCACCGCGAGGGCGAGCAGCTGTGGGTACGCCAGTCGGACGGCACCGCGAAGTTCCGCACCGACAGCACGTTCCGCCTCCGCCCCCCACTGTCGTAGCCGGGGTATCAGCCGCGCACGTGGAGGCCGAAACCCGTGCGGCCCGCGACCTCCAGTCCCTCCTTCAGGCGCAGCGAGGGGATCTCGTAGTCACCGAAGTTCTGCCGCCGGAACGCGATCGGCTCGGTCGACTCCAGGGTGAGCAGGCGCTCCTGCCAGGCCTTGGCGACGTCCGGGTAGTCCTCGGCGGTGATCCGGTCGGTGCCGTACAGCACGAACGGCGGCAGCGCCTCGATGCCCGGGTAGTAGAGGATGCCGTGGTGGATCGGGAAGAGCAGGTCGTCGATCGGGCCGTTGATCCCGCGAGCGCCGTAGTGCGACTCCGGGCCGCCGACGGTCACCGACAGCAGAGCCTTCCTGCCGGCGAGGGTGCCTTCGCCGAACCGCTCGCCGTACCTGGTGTCGCTGTGCTCGCCGACGCCGTACGCGAAGTGATAGGTGAACACCCGGTCCACCCAGCCCTTGAGGATGGCGGGCATCGTGTACCACCACAGCGGGAACTGCAAGATGATCGTGTCGGCCCAGAGCAGCTTCTCCTGCTCGGCGCGGACGTCCGGGGTGAGCGTCCCGGCGTCGAAGGCCCGCCCCGAGTCCCGCGGAACCCGCAGCGGACTCGAGGCGTCGGGGCCGTAGTCCGCGGCGTCCACGGCCGCCTTCCAGCGCATCGCGTACAGATCGCTCACCCGCACCTCATGCCCCGCAGTCTCCAATGTGGACACCGCGAGGTCCCGCAGCGAGCCGTTGAGCGACTTCGGCTCCGGGTGGGCGTAGACGATCAGCGTCTTCATGGGAACTCCTTAGGATCGGGTGCCTTCGATCCTGGGCGCCGCGGCGCCCGGCGTTCAGGGGCGCCGCTTCCATCGGACGGGACTTCCTGGTAACGGCAGGACCACCTTCACGGCCGCCACCGCGGCCATACTGGAGGCATGGACGATCTTGCGGGCTTCCTGCGGACCAGGCGGTCCCGGGTCGACCCGTCGGCCGTCGGCATCCCCACCGACCGGCGCCGCCGGGTCGAGGGCCTGCGCCGCGAAGAGGTCGCGCACCTGTCCGGAGTCAGCGTCGACTACTACGTACGCCTGGAGCAGGGCCGCGCGACCCAGCCCTCCGAGCAGGTCCTCGACGCGCTCGCCGGCGTCCTCGGCCTCGACGAGACCGAACGCGGGCACCTGTACCGGCTCGCCCGTCAGCGCCGCCGCCGTGCGAAGGCGCCGGCCGGGCGGGTCCGGCCGGAGCTGCTGCGCGTCCTCGACCTGGTCGCCGACGCGCCCGCGATGATCCTGGACCACCGCATGGACGTGCTCGCCGGGAACCGCCTCGCCGGGCTCCTCTACGGCCGGCCGATGCCGGGCCTGAACACCGCCCGGCACATCTTCCTCGAGGAGGCCGACCGCGGCCTGTACGCGGACTGGGAGAAATGCACCCTCGAGGTGGTCGGGCACCTGCGCCTGGCCGCCGGCAAGTACCCCGACGACCCCCGCCTGGCCTCGCTGATCGGCGAGCTGGCGATGGGCAGCGAGCGCTTCCGCCGCCTCTGGGCCCGCGCGGACGTGCACGCCCGCACCCACGGACGCAAGGCGTACCGGCACCCGCTGGTCGGACTGCTGGAACTGCACCAGGAGAATTTCGCGCTGCCGGACGAATCGGGCCTGGAGCTGATCGTGCTGTCCGCGGCCCCCGGCAGCCCCGCCGACGACGGGCTGCGCCTGCTGGCGGGCCTGGGCGCGGACAGCGGCGACCCGCATCCCACCGTGAACGCCCAGGTCCGCGAGTAAGGGCGGCCACCGCACGGCGGCCGGCCTTCTCCATGTCGGAACGGCTTGGGGCGCGTGGCCGGCCGCGCGAAGATCAGGCGATCTGGCGGAGGTCGTTGCCGTAGTCGAAGATGATCCGCATCCGCGCACCGAGCGCCTGCGCGTATCGGCTCAAGGTGGCAACCTCGTTGACGTCCAGGTCGCCGTTTTCGATCTGGCTCACCCGGCCGGGCGTCACACCCATGAGGTCGGCGACTTGGCGCTGGGTCAACCCCAGCCGCTTCCGCTCCTCGGCGAGGTGGAAGGCGCTGACCCACGCTTCGGTGCGCGCACGTTCCTCGGCGAGCGCCTCGGTGTCGCCGTCGTCCAGCTCGGCGCGAATGTCTTGCCAGTCGTGGAACTCGGTCATGAGTCCTCCCTCCGCTTCCACTCGAACGCCAACGACACCGTATCTATAGCTCGAGCTAAACGGGTGTGTCGATGCTTCGTCGCGGCACCAACCGTCGGCTGCTGGCTCAACGGCGCTATCACCCAAGATGGCTGCCGGGGGCAGTGGGTCTTGACGGCGGCTGTCACCATCGCCCCAGGCGAGCGATGGGGGATGAAGCGGGCCGATGGGTGATTTTCTCGATGCGGTGCTCGAGTTCCCTACCGTCCTGTTCACGTTCCTGCTCGTCGTGGTCATTGCGTACTGGCTGGTCGTGCTGTTCGGTGGCGCGGACGCCGACGGGCTCGATGTTGTCGATGTCGGGCTGAGTGGCGTGCCGGTCGCGGTCGGGCTTTCGGTGGTCGTGCTGGTCGGGTGGTTCGTCAGCTTGGCCGGGGCGACCCTCGTCGACGGTGCGCTGCTGGGCGTGGTCGTGCTGGTGGTTGCGCTCGTCGTCGCCTGGCTGGCCGCGCGGCTGCTCGTGGTACCGCTGCGGAGGCTTTTCCCGGCGACGAGCGGGGATTCCCGCACCGCCTTCGTCGGGCGCACCTGCGTGATCCGCACCGGGACCGTCACCGAGGCGTTCGGGCAGGCCGAGGTTACCGCCGCCGACGGGTCCAGCGCGATCGTGCAGGTCCGGCAGACCGGAGCCGACACCTTCACCGCGGGCAGCACGGCGGTGATCTACGAGTACGACCGAGACGGCGAGTTCTTCTGGATCGTTCCCACCCCCGGATTGAGGGAGCTTTCATGACCGTTCTTACCACTGGCTTTCTCGTGTTGCTCGGCGTGGCCGTGCTCATCGTGGTCGGTGCGCTGTTGGCCGTTACGCGGCTGTTTCGCAAGATCGAACAGGGTAAGGCGCTGATCGTTTCCAAGGTTCGTAAGGTCGACGTCACGTTCACCGGGGCCGTTGTCCTGCCGGTCCTGCACAAGGCCGAGGTCATGGACATCTCGGTGAAGACGATCGAGATCGAGCGGTCCGGGCGGGAAGGGCTGATCTGTCGCGACAATATTCGTGCCGACATCCGGATCACGTTCTTCGTGCGGGTCAACAAGACCGTCGAGGATGTCATCAAGGTCGCACAGGCGATCGGTACCGTCCGCGCCAGCGATCAGGAGACGCTGCAGGAGCTGTTCAACGCGAAGTTCTCCGAGGCGCTCAAGACCGTCGGCAAGCAGCTGGACTTCGTCGACCTGTACACCAAGCGCAACGAGTTCCGCGATCAGATCCTCCAGGTGATCGGCACCGATCTCAACGGCTACAGCCTCGAGGACGCCGCGATCGACTTCCTCGAGCAGACGCCGCTGGGCAGCCTCGACAGTGCCAACATCCTCGACGCGCAGGGCATCAGGAAGATCACCGAGCTGACCGCGATCGAGCATGTGCGGACCAACGAGTTCCGGCGCAACGAGGAGAAGGAGATCAAGCGCCAGGACGTCGACGCGCGCGAGGCGATCCTCGAGCTGGAGCGCCGGCAGGCCGAGGCGGAGATCAAGCAGGAGCGCGAGGTCGCCACGATGCAGGCGCGCGAGGAGGCGGAGACCGCCCGCGTGCGCGCCGAGGAGCGGCTCAAGTCGCAGACCGCCGAGATCCGCACCGACGAGCAGGTCGGCGTCCAGCACGAGAACAAGCGGCGGGAGATCGCCGTCGCCGAGAAGAACCGCGAGCGGGTCATCGCGATCGAGTCGGAGCGTATCGAGAAGGACCGCATGCTCGAGGTCATCGCCCGCCAGCGGGAGACCGAGCTCAGCACGATCTCCAAGGACAAGGAGGTCGAGGCCGAGAAGCGGGCCATCGCCGAGGTCATCCGGGAGCGGATCGCGGTCGACCGGACCGTCGCCGAGCAGGAGGAGCAGATCAAGCGGCTCCGCGTCGTCGAGGAGGCCGAGCGCACCCGCCAGGCGGTCGTCATCCAGGCCGAGGCCGAAGCGCAGGAGAACCTGGTCAAGGGGATCAAGGCGGCCGAGGCCGCCGAGCAGGCCGCGAAGTTCAGGGCCCGCGAGGAGCTGACGCTCGCCGAGGCCCGGCAGCAGACCGCCGAGCTGGAGGCCCGCGCCAAGATCCGGCTGGCCGAGGGCGTGCAGGCCGAGGCGGCCGCGGCCGGCCTGGCCGACGTGCAGGTCCGCGAGCGCAACGCCGAGGCGATCGAGAAGGTGGGCCGGGCCGAGGCGGCCGTCGAGCGGGAGAAGGCCGTCGCCAACGCCGAGACGATCGAGAAGGCCGGGCTCGCCGAGGCCGCGGTCGAGCGGGAGAAGGCGACCGCCCTCGCCGACGCGTTGCGCGACAAGCTCAAGGGCGAGGCGGAGGGTCTCACCGAGAAGGCCGCCGCGCTCGCCGCGCTGGACGAGGCGTCGCGCGGCCACGAGGAGTACCGCCTGCGCCTGGAGATGGAGAAGGAGATCCGGCTCGCCGGCATCGACGTGCACCGGCAGGTCGCCGAGCAGCAGGCGCACGTGCTGGCCGCGGGCCTTGCGAAGGCGAACATCGACATCGTCGGCGGGGACACCGTCTTCTTCGACAAGCTGCTCGGGTCGATCACGCTGGGCAAGAGCGTCGACGGGTTCGTGCAGCACTCCGATGTCGTGCAGACCGTTGGTTCCTCGTACCTGGGCGGCGGCGGGGACCTGGTCGGGGATCTCGGGCGGCTGATCGGGTCGATCAGTACCGCGGACGTGTCCAACCTGACGCTGTCGGCCTTCCTGGTACAGCAGATCCAGCGCGGCGGCGCCGATCGGGACAAGCTGCGTGAGCTGCTCGAGGCGGCCAACCAGCTCGGTATTGCCGATCGGCCGGTCGCGGCCCTGGCGGCACGGTGACCGTCGAAACAGCAACGGCGAGCCTGGACGCCGGCACCTACGAGGTGCTGCGCGACAGGCTCGCCGGGCAGGCGGCCGAGCTGACCCGCCGGGCCGAGGCGCTCAACACGCGGCGGACCGAGGTGTTCGGCGGCACCGAGCTGCGCCTGCTCGGCACCGAGCGCATCCGCACGGAGCACAACTGCGTCCCGCGGGACATCGTGCCGGTCGGCGGGCTGATGCTGTTCGGGTACAACGTCTTCATCGGCCTCAAGCCCGAGACGACCGTCGACGATGTGTTCTCGCTGCACCGGTTCAGCCGCGACGGCGACGCGTTCCGGTTCGACGAACCGGCCAAGGACGACCTGCCCGGGCTCCTGCGCGACCCGCAGCTGCTGCGCGACTTCGGCGAGGTGTACAAGTACTACCGCGACACCCGCCTGCTGCAGCTGCGCCGGCTCGACGGCAAGCTCCTCGCGGTCTTCCAGACCGGTCCGCGCACCGACGACATCAAGGTGCTGCGCTGGACCGTCGACACCGCCGGTAAGGTGTCCTATGTGGACAACCGCGGCGAACGCGACCACGTGTTCCCGCCGTCGCACGACTTCGAGTGGACGCCGGTCGGCCGGGAGCGCCACGTCCTCGGCCGGCACCCGCACATCTCCATCGAGGACGTGGTGTTCGTCGAGACCGTCGGCGGCGACCTCACCGTCAAGGTCGAGAACAACACCGAGACGGGCGAGGGCGTCTACCGCGAGCCGGTCGACGAGCCGCTGCAGAGCCTCGCCGACGCCGATGTCAGCTACGCGCGCATCGGCCCGCTGGTCCTGCTGCGCATCCGGCCGTACAAGGAGACGGACTTCCGGTACCTGGTCTTCAACACCAGGACGAAGGCCGTCGTCCGGCTCGACGGGATCGGCCAGGGCTGCCAGCGGCTGCCGGAGGACCAGGGCCTGATCTTCCCGGGCGGCTACTACCTGGCCACCGGCGTCGCGCGCACCTTCGACACCGACGTGGCCGACCTCGAGTTCGAGCGCGTCATCCGCTCGACCAACGGCGAGGACGTGCTCTACGTCTTCCACGCCCGCGCCGACGGGCGGTCGCTGCTGCTGCCGTACAACGTCATCCGCAAGGCGGTCGCGAACCCGCTCGTCGGACACGGGTACTCCCTGTTCGACGACGGGACGCTGGTGGTCTTCCGGGCCGTGTCCGAGGAGCCGACCCGGGTCCACACCATGCAGGTGTGGCAGACGCCGTACCTGTCCGACACCTACGCCGCGGCACAGCCGATCGGCACCGGGCCGCTGGACCGGGTGGGCAACGCCGACCTGGTCCGCGGCATCTCCGACTGCCTGTCGGTGGCCCGCATGATCGCCGAGATGGCCCCGGCCACGGCGGTCTTCGAGGCGATCATCGCCGCGTGCGTCCGCGCGTTCGACCACTACCACTGGCTCGGCGAGCCCGACCTCGGCGACCTGCGCAGCCCGCTCGCCGAGCTGCGCAACACCGCCGAGCAGGTCCTCGCCGAGTTCGAACGGGTGCAGGCGCTCACCGAGCAGGCGGCCACCACCCTCGGGGAGGCGGCCGGGCGGATCGAGTCGCTCATCCGCCGCTCCCAGGGCGAGTCGCCCGTCGACACCGACGCCTGGGTGCGCCGCCTCGCCGACCTCCGCAACGCGCAGGGCTCCCTCGTGCCGCTGCGCGAGCTGCGCTATGTCGACACCGACCGGATCGCCGCGCTGCAGCAGCGCCTCGGCGAGGAGCTCGTCGCGGCGGCCAAGCGGGCGGTGACGTTCCTGCAGCGCGACGACGCCTTCGCCGGCTACCACGCGGACGTGCAGCGCCTCGTCGCCGATGCCGAGGCCGTGCGTACCGTGGCCGAGGCCGCGCCGGTGGGCGAACGGCTGGCCGCGCAGGCCGATGGGCTGCAGATCGTCACGGAGGTGGTCGGCTCGCTCGAGATCGCCGACGCCACCGTCCGCGTCGGCATCCTGACCCGGATCGGCGAGGTCCTCGGCGGCGTCAACCGCGCCCGCGCCACCCTCGACGCCCGCCGCCGCGAGCTGCTCGCCGTCGAGGGCCGGGCCGAGTTCGCGGCCGAGTTCGCGCTGCTCGGCCAGGCGATCACCGGCGCGCTCGCCGTCGCCGACACGCCGGAGCGGTGCGACGAGCAGCTGGGCCGGCTCATGCTGCAGCTGGAGACCCTCGAGTCCCGGTTCGGCGAGTTCGACGACTTCCTCGCCCAGCTCGGCGACCAGCGCACCGACGTCTACGAGGCGTTCTCGTCCCGCAAGCAGGCGCTGCTCGACGAGCGGGCCCGCCGCACCGACCGGCTCGTGGAGTCCGCGGGGCGGATCCTCGGCAGCATCGAGCGCCGCGTCGCCGCGATGACCTCGCCCGACCAGGTCAACACCTACTTCGCCGCCGACCCGATGGTCGCGAAGCTGCGCGCGGTCGCCGACGACCTGCGCGAACTGGGCGACCAGGTCCGCGCCGAGGAGCTCGAGGGCCGGATCAAGACCGCCCGGCTCGAGGCCGGCCGGATGCTGCGCGACCGGCTCGACCTGTTCGGCGGCTCGGCCGACGTCATCCGCCTCGGCCGGCATCAGTTCGCCGTCAACACCCAGGCGATCGACCTCACGCTCGTCCCGCACGGCGACGAGCTGGCGTTCACCGTGACGGCGACCGACTATCGCGCGCCGGTCGACGACCCGGAGATCACGGCGGCGCGCCCGTTCTGGGGACAGCTGCTCGTGTCGGAGACGCCCGAGGTGTACCGCGCGGAGCACCTCGCCTGCCTTGCGCTCTCGACCGGATCGACCGATGTGCGGCGCCTCGCCGACGAACGGTACGACGAGGGCTACGAGCGGGGGGTCCACGACCACGACGCGGCGCTGCTGCTCGAGGCGCTGACACGGTTGTACGCCGGCGCCGGCCTGCTGCGCTACCCGCCTGCCGACCGGGTGGCGGCGCAACTGTTCTGGGCGTTCGGCGCCGACGACGCGGCCAAGGCGGCCTGGACCCGGCGGGCGCAGTCGCTGGCCCGGGCCCGGACCGCGTTCGGCCCCTCGGATGCGGTGGCGCAGCTGTGCGCCGAGCTGCAGGCGGCGATCGGGTCGTCCGACCTGGCCGGCGAGTACCTGTTCGAGGAGCTCAGCGGCGCACCGTCCGGGTTCGTCACCAGCGCCGGGGCGCGGACGTTGGTCGACCGCTTCTGGCGCGCCCTTGGCGGCAACGCCGCCCGGGAGCTGGCCGAGGACCTGCGCGCGCTCGACGGGGATCTCGACGCCCGCCGTCAGCTCGTCCACGCGTGGCTGTCGTCCTTCGCCGGAGGCGATGCCGACGTGGAGGAGGCGGTGGCGATCGTGGTCTGCGGTGCCGACCTGCCGCGCTACGACTCGTCCGCCGCGCTCACCGCGACCGTCGAGGGCCTGCTCGGCACCCATCCGCGGATCGCCGGCCGCCGGATGGAGCTCCGCCTCGACGAGGTGCTCGCCCGCACCCGCCGGTTCCGGCTCGAGCGGGTCCCGGCCTTCCGCGAGTACCAGCGGCACCGCAACGAACTGGCCGCCCGCGAACGGCAGCGGCTGCGCCTGGACGAGTACAAGCCGAAGGTGATGAGCGCGTTCGTGCGCAACCGGCTGCTCGACGAGGTGTACCTGCCGCTCATCGGCGACAACCTGGCCCGCCAGCTGGGCGCGGTCGGGGATGCGAAGCGGGCCGATCAGATGGGCCTGCTGCTGCTCATCTCGCCGCCCGGATACGGCAAGACGACGTTGATGGAGTACGTCGCCAGCCGCCTGGGTCTGGTGTTCGTCAAGGTGAACGGCCCGTCGCTCGGCCACCTGGTCACGTCGGTCGACCCGGCGGAGGCGCCGAACGCGACCGCCCGCCAGGAGGTCGAGAAGATCAACTTTGCGCTCGAGATGGGCAGCAACGTCCTGCTGTACCTCGACGACATCCAGCACACGTCGCCGGAGCTGCTGCAGAAGTTCATCTCCCTGTGCGACGCCCAGCGCCGCATGGAGGGCGTCTGGAACGGCCGGACCCGCACGTACGACCTGCGCGGCAAGCGGTTCGCCGTGTGCATGGCCGGCAACCCGTACACCGAGTCGGGCCGGCGCTTCCGGATCCCGGACATGCTGGCCAACCGCGCCGACGTCTGGAACCTCGGCGACGTGCTGAGCGGCAAGGACGAGCTGTTCGCGCTCAGCTACATCGAGAACGCGCTGACCTCCAACCCGGTGCTGGCTGCGCTGTCCACCCGCGACCGCGGCGACGTCGAGCTGCTGGTCCGCCTCGCCCGCGGCGACGACACCGTGCGCCCCGACCAGCTCGCCCATCCGTACTCGGCGGTCGAGGTGGACCAGATGCTGGCCGTGCTGCGCAAGCTGCTGCGGGTGCAGGAGGTGGTGCTGGCGAACAACCGCGCCTACATCGCGTCCGCGGCGCAGGCCGACGCGTCGCGCACCGAGCCGCCGTTCCTGCTGCAGGGGTCGTACCGCAACATGAACAAGCTCGCCGAGCGGGTCGTGCCGGTCATGAACGACGCCGAGCTGGAGGCCGCCATCGACGACCACTACCTCGGCGAGGCGCAGACGCTCACCGCCGGCGCCGAGGCGAACCTGCTCAAGCTGGCCGAGCTACGCGGCCGCATGACGCCCGAGCAGGCGGCGCGCTGGGCGGAGGTCAAGTCCGCGTACCTGCGGGCACGGGCGCTCGGCGGCTCCGACGACGACCCGATGAGCCGGGCGGTCGGCGCGGTCGGCCTGCTCGCCGACCGCGTCGGCGCGGTGCAGGCCGCCATCGACCGCGCCGCCGCGGCACCTTCTGGTCGCCTGGGGTAGATCTGCTCCGTGCGGAGGGTTTGCCGGCCAGCCGCCCGGGAAGGGCACGTCCCATGAAGATCGTGTTGTTCGGCGCCACCGGCATGGTCGGCAGCCCAATCGCGGCCGAGGCCGTACGCCATGGCCATGAGGTCGTGGCGGTCTCCCGCTCCGGAGACGCCCCCGTCGACAGCCCGCTGCTGACCGCGGTGGCGGCGGACGCCACGTCGCCCGAAAGGGTCGCCGACCTGGTCGAGGGCGCCGACGCGGTGGCGTTGGCAGTGGTGCCCCCGCGCGACGGCTCGGACCCGCGCGCGCCGTTCTCCGCCATGTACGACGCGTTGCTCGACGGCGCCCGCGCCGGCGGTGTGCGCCGTGTCGTCATCGTCGGCGGCGCCGGCTCACTCCAGGTGGCGCCGGGCATGGCCCTGCAGGACTCGCCCGGCTTCCCGGCCGAACTCAAGGGCGAATCCCAGGCACACGCCGACCTGCTCGCCAATCTGGGTGAGGTCGACGACCTGGAGTGGACCTACATCTCCCCGGCCGCGAGCATCGCGCCCGGCGAACGCACCGGAACCTTCCGCGTCGACGGCGACGCGATGCTGACCGACGCCGAAGGCAACAGCCGCATCAGTGCCGAGGACTACGCCGTCGCGTTCGTCGACGAGCTCGAGACGGCCGGGCACCCCCGGAGCCGGATCAGCGTCGCCTACTGACTACTTCGCGAGGAAGGCGAGCAGGGCCTCGTTGACCTCTTCCGCGTGCGTCCACAGCAGGCCGTGCGGCGCTCCGGTGATCTCGACGTATTCGGCCTCCGGCAACAGCTTGTGGAAGGGGCGGGCCGTCGCGTCGATCGGCAGGATGTTGTCCGCCGTGCCGTGCAGGATGAGCGTGGGCACGTCGACCTTCGGGATGTCGCTCCGGAAGTCCGTCACCCAGGTCGGCACGGCCGCGGAGGAGGCGAACCAGGACGCACCGGCGGCGACGTTCCAGCTGTTGCGCAGCGCCTCCTCGGACAGCCGGGTGCCGAGGTTCTCGTCGGTGTTGTAGAAGTTCTTGTAGAAGTCCGTGAAGTAGGCGTACCGGTCGGCCGTCACGGCGGCGAGAATGCCGTCGAAGATCTCCTGCGGCACACCCGTCGGGTTGTCGTCGGTCTTGAGCAGGAACGGCTCCAGGGACGCCAGGAACGCGGCCTTGGCGATCCGCCGCGACCCGTGGTTGCCCAGGTAGCGAGCGACCTCGCCGGTGCCCATCGAGAAGCCGACGAGGACGACGTCGGTGAGGTCGAGCGTGTCGAGCACGACCTTCAGGTCAGCGGCGAAGGTGTCGTAGTCGTAGCCGGTGGTGGGCTGGCTCGACCGGCCGAACCCGCGGCGATCGTAGGTGATGACGCGGTAGCCGGCCTTGAGCAGCGCGGCGCTCTGCTTCTCCCACGAGTGCCCGTCGAGCGGGTACCCGTGGATGAGGACGACCGGCTGACCTTCTCCGTGGTCCTCGTAGTAGAGGTCGATGCTGGTGCTGTTCTCGGTACCGACGGTGATGAACGGCATCTCTGCCTCCGGAAGATCTTGGAGAACGGCCGTTCTCCATTCATGAGGTAGCCTAGATAACGACCGTTCTCGGCGCACCGTGAGAGGTGTCACCGCTGGATCCGGCGAAGAGGGGAATAGTGAGCGCAGAGGTCCACGCGCTGGACGACGACGCCGTCCGGGCAAAGGTGCTGGAGACGGCGGACCGGCTGTACTACACGCTCGGCATCCAGGCCGTCGGCATGGACACCCTGCGCAGCGAGTCCGGTGTCTCGCTCAAGCGGCTCTACCGCCTGTTTCCCTCCAAGGAGTCCATCGTCGAACAGGTCCTGCTCCGCCGGCACGACATGTGGAACGCACTGGTCGCGGACGCGACCGCCGCACGCGATCCCCGGCAGAGCCTGCTCGCGATCTACGACATGCTGGCCCGCTGGTTCGACCAGGACGACTTCCGCGGGTGCATGTTCATCAACTCGTTCGGCGAACTGGGCGCGACCGCACCACGGGTCGCGGAGATCGTGCGCGCGCACAAAGCGAACTTCCAGGCGCGCCTGACCGAGATCGTCGCCGAGACCGGGGCGCCCGCCTCGCTGGCGCCGCAGCTGGCGATCCTCGCCGAAGGGGCGCAGACGACGGCGGCCATCTCCGGGACGAACGACGCCGCGAGGCAGGCACGGCAGGCCGCCGAGGTGCTCATCGACGCCGCGATCCGCCGCCGCGAAGGTCAGGCGGTGTAGGGTCGGGCGGCCGCCGTGGCGGGGGCGGCCGCCCGAGCATCGGGTCAGGCGTAGTCGAGCGAGAAGCTGTTGTCGGTGAAGTTCGAGCGGCCCGCCGTGCCGCTCAGTTCGAAGCCGAACTGGATCTGGCCGACCGTCACGTCGCCCCACCAGGCGTTGGTGCGCAGCCAGTTCATGACGGCCAGGACGTCCACCGTGCCCGACGTGGTGTTCGCGGTGCGGACGAACGAGAAGACCGCGTTCGCGCCGTTCGAGCCGCGGTACACGTTCCAGGTGTGGCCGCCCACGGTGACATTGCGGGCGCTCGGTACCGCGCCGTTGGAGTCGTAGGACTCGGCGATCGGGCCGACCGCGCCGTGCTGGTTGGTCCAGATCATGACCTCGTACGCGTTGTTGTTCGCCCAGATGTCGTACGCGGTCTCGTAGTCGCCGTCGGCGGGGACGGTGACGTTGAAGGAGCTGCGGACCGACGACAGGGAGCTCAGCGTGCGGTTCAAGGTCTTGCCGGTGTGCGGGTAGGACTTCACGCCGCTGGTGCGCGGGTGCTCGGCGACCACGCCCCAGTTGGTGCCGGTGCGGGCCCAGATCGTCTGCGGGCCGGCGCCGCCGCCCCAGACGTCGTTGATGATGGTGTACCCGTTGTTCGTCCACTGGTCCCAGGCGCCCGTGGCCACCCACACGGCGTCTGACGGGACGCCATTCGCGGAGGACGACGTGGGTGACGGGGTAACGGAACGGGTCGGGGTCGGTGAGTTCGTCACCGTGCCGGTGCACGCCGTTCCATTGAGCACAAACGACGACGGGACCGGGTTGCTGCTGTTGTTCCATGAGCCGTTGAAGCCGAACGACGCCGTGCCGTTGGTGGCGACCGAGCCGTTGTACCCGGCGTTCTTCGCGGTCACCTGGGCGCCGCTCTGCGTCACCGTGGCGTTCCAGGCCTGCGTGACCTGCTGGCCGGCCGTGTACGACCAGGTCAGCGTCCAGGCGCTGATCGGGTCGCCGAGGTTGGTGATCGTCACGTTCGCGCCGAAGCCGCCCGGCCATTGCGAGGCGATCGCGTACGAGACCCGGCAGCCGGTGGCGGCCGACGCCGGGAGTGCGGTGACGATGTTCGCCCCGACCGCGGCGACCGCGATCGCGGCGCCGGTGCAGAGGGCGAGAGTCCGTCTGCGCATGATCGAACGCCCTTTCTCCGAGGTATCGATGCGCTTCGACACGGGAAGCTAGACCGGGGGCTCGGAGAGGGTCAACGCGTGACGGCGCAGAAAAGCGGTCAGGCGTTGTGGGGCGTGAAAGATACACTCCAGCGCGGCAGGGCCGTAGCGCAGAGGTCGTCGCATCCGACTGCGGATCGGGAGGACGCCGGTTCGAATCCGGCCGGCACTGCCCTCGACAACAGGGGGCGCTCGTGGTTCCGGGCTGGATGCTCGAGCGGGCGGCCGCGCGGCGGCTCGCCGGCGACTGGCGCGGCGCGTGCGCGGTGGCGGGCGTCGACGTCGAGGTGGACCTGCGGGCGCTGCGGCGGGTGCACGGCGCCGAGGTCGCCGACCGGGTCGAGGACGACCTGCGCCACCTCGTGCCCGACCTGCTGCGCTGGCGGATGCCGCGGCGCCGGGACGGGCTGCTGGAGGTCGCGCGCCACTACCCGCTCGGGTTCTTCCCCGACGGGCACGCCCTGGTCGCGCGGCCGCCGGTGTGGTGGGACCGGCCGCAGCGCATCACGCTGCGCTTCGAGCGCCTCGACGGGACGTCGACCGGCCGGCGGGACGACGCGTTCGTGTTGCTCCGGGATCGCTGGGATTCCCGGTGTACAGCAGAAGCTTTGAACCGATGCGGAGGCGTGGATCGGCTGCCGTTCTTCACCCGCGCGGGTGAGCGGCTGCCCGAGGCGCTCGTGGGCGGCCAAGGGGCGGAGGGGCTGGTCGAGCGGGCCGTGCGGCTCGACGACGGCGGCCGGCCCGCGGCGGCCTGGGGCGCGGCCGGGTTCCGGCTCGAGGTGCTGCTGTTCGACCCGCGGTGGGGGCGCGAGCGGATCGACCCGGCGGCGTTTGACCCGCACCTGGCCATCGGCGAGCGCAACCGGGTGCGCGGCGAGGCGGTGCGCCGGTCGCTGGCCTGGCTGCGGCCCGTGCACACGACGCTGGCCGACGCGGCGCGCCGGGTCCGCGCGTTCCACGCCGAGCGCCGCCGCACGGCGCCGTGGGACGAGGCCGCGTGGGACGGGCCGGAGTGGGTGGCCGACGTCGACGAGGACTGCGGCCTGGCCCGCATCGACGTGCGCGGTCGCTGCCTGGTGCTTGACGGCCTCGACACGGACCGGCCGCGGGTGCGGCTCGTCGTCGGCGCGCCCTACGGGGAGGCCGACGAGGAGCGCCGCCGGGCCGAGGTCGCCGAGTTCGGCGTCGAGCTGGCGCGGGTGCCGCGGATCCCGCACGAGCTGGCCCGGCGCCCGGCGGAGCTCACCGACCCGGACGGCGCGCATCCGCTCGTGCGCGCGGCGTTGTTCCCCGAGGCGCCGCCCCTGCCGCCACCGGCCCCGCCGGTGCTGCGTGAGCGCGTCCGCGTGCACTGCGACCAGGCCACCCACGAGGTGGTCATGCGCGACGGTGCCGTCGTCCTGGCGCACACGCAGATGTCGATCACCCGCGAGAAGCTGCTCAAGGCGCTCGGCGGCCAGTTGCAGGGCTGCGTCGCGGCCCGCGACGGCTGGCGCGACCCGGCGGTGCGCATGCCGCGGCCGATGCGCGTCCTGCGCGCCGACCTGCTCGCCCTGGTCCGCCGCGGTGACGGGCCGGCCGTGGCGGCGGCGCTGGATCGCGGCCTCGACCCGCATGTGCGCGACGAGCAGGGTCGCACGCTGCTGCATCTGCTGCCCTGGCTGCTTGGCGCCGACCTCCTGCCGCGCCTGCTCGCCGTCGGGCTGCGCCTGGATGCGCGGGACGAGCGCGGCGAGACCCCGCTGCACACCGCGGTCGAAGTTGGGCCGGTCGATCTCGTGCGCGCCCTGGTCGCCGCCGGTGCCGATCCGCGCGCCCGGGCGGATGGTCCCTGGGGGCGGATGCCGCTGTCGACCAACCGCCCGGAGCTGGCGTTCCTGCGCGACCACTGGCCGGGGCGTTAGGCGAAGGCGATCCGGGCGGTGATCGGCAGGTGGTCGCTGCCGGTCTTCGGTAGCGTCCGCACGCCGGCGACCGTGGCGCCGCGGGCCATGATCTGGTCGATGCGCGCCACCGGCGCCCGGGCCGGGAAGCTCCACGCGAACCCGGAGCGCGACCAGGTCAGCCGCGAGGTGAGGGGGCGCAGGCCGCGGTCGTCGACGGTGGCGTTGAGGTCGCCGATCACCACCACGCGGCGCGCCGGCTCGGCCGCGACGAAGGCGCCGAGCTTACGCGCGCTGTCGTCGCGGCGCGAGGTGTTGAAGCCGCGCAGGCCTGGCCGCACCGACGGCAGGTGCGCGACGAATACCACCACCTCGCCGCCCGGCGCGGCCACGACTGCGCGCAGGCCGCGCCGCCAGTCGGCCTCGAGCCCCGACGGCTTGATGTCGATCGGTCCCGATTCGATGATGTGGTACCGCGACCAGAGCCCCACCGTCCCGTACACGGCATGGAACGGGTACCCGCCGGCGAGCGCACCGTCGTAGGACGGCAGCGCCTCGGGCGTGACCTCCTCCAGCCCGATGAGGTCGGGGCGGGCGGATGCGAGCGCTCGTGCGGTACCGGCGGGATCGGCATTTTCGTCGCTGACGTTGTGCTGGACCACGACGAGGTCCGCCGGGCCGTCGCCCGCCGGCAGCGCCTGCGCGCCGAACACGGCCGCCCACGCCACGGCCGGCACCAGCGCGGCGATCATGGCCGGGACGCTGCGCCGCCACACGGCGAGCTCGAAGAGGACCGGCACCGCCAGGCCCAGCCACGGCAGGAACGCCTCGAGCAGGCTGCCGAGGTTCCCGGGGGAGTCGGGCACCAGGCGGTGGCCCGCGAGCAGGGCCGCGACCAGCAGGGGCACGGCGATCGCAACGTATCTGCGCACGCTAGGACAGGGCCTTCGCGATCGCGGCGGCGGCGGAGGTGACCTCGCGCGGGACGGAGGCCGGGTCGAGCTCGGTCAGGGCGACCACCCCTACGCTCGCCTCCAGGCCCTCGACCCCGCCGATGGCGGCCGCGACGCCGTGCGCGCCCTGTTGCAGTTCGCCGGTGGTCGTGACGGCGGCGTAGTCGCCGCGGCGCCCGGCCAGGATCGCCTTGCCCGCGGCGCCGGCCTCCAGTGGGTGGCGGGATCCGCTGCGGTACGCCACGTGGAATTGCGTCCAGCTCGGCTCCACGACCGCGAGGGCGAAGGCCTCGCCCCCGTCGGCGATGGTCAGGTGCGCGGTGGCGCCCACCGTCTCGGCCAGGCGGCGCAGGGCCGGCAGGGCGGCGTCGGCGACGAGCGGCTGGGCGCGGCGGGCCAGGTGCAGCACGCCCGCGCCCAGGCGCAGGCGCCCGGACCGGTCGCGGCGGACCATGCCGTGCTCGGACAGCGTCGCGGCCAGGCGGTATATGACCGCGCGGCCGACGCCCAGGTGGGCGGCGGCCTCGGTCATGGTCAGCCCGGCGGGCGAGTCGGCGACCAGGTGCAGCAGGCGAAGGCCGCGATCCAGGGTCTGCGCCGTCTCGGTTGCCACCCGCACAGGCTAAAGGAGATGCCGCGGCGGCTACTCTTGCACGTGTGACCCTACGTCTGTATGACACCGCCTCCCGATCGGTCCGGGACTTCGTCCCGAAGACTCCCGGGCAGGTCGGCATCTACCTCTGTGGGCTCACCGTGCAGGCCGGCCCGCACATCGGGCACCTGCGCTCCGGCGTCAACTACGACGTGCTGCGCCGATGGTTCCTCAAGTCCGGCTACGCGGTGACGTTCATCCGCAACATCACCGACATCGACGACAAGGTGCTGCAGAAGGCGATCGAGGCCGGGCAGCCGTTCTGGTCGATCGCCTACGCCAACGAGCGGCTCCTCTCGGCGACCTACGAGCGTCTCGGCGTGTTGCCGCCGACCTACGAGCCGCGCGCCACCGGGCACATCCCGGAGATGCACGAGCTGATCAAGCAGCTCATCGACGACGGGCACGCCTACCCGGCCGTCGACGGCAGCGGCGACGTCTACTTCGACGTGCGGTCCTACCCGGAGTACGGCGCGCTGTCCGGGCAGAAGCCCGACGCGATGGAGCCGGCCGCCGACGGGCCCGCGCGGGCCAAGCGCGACCCGCGCGACTTCGCGCTGTGGAAGGGCGCGAAGGACGACGAACCCGCCGACGCCACCTGGCCCTCGCCGTGGGGGCGCGGCCGGCCCGGCTGGCACATCGAGTGCTCCGCCATGTGCTGGCGCTACCTCGGCACCGAGTTCGACATCCACGGCGGCGGCCTCGACCTGCAGTTCCCGCACCACGAGAACGAGATCGCGCAGTCCCGCGCGGCCGGGCACGGCTTCGCCCGCTTCTGGGTGCACCACGCCCTGCTCAACCTCGGCGGGACCAAGATGGCCAAGTCGGTGGGCAACGTCGTGACGCTCGAGGCGCTGGTCGAGTCCGGCGTGCGGCCCGTCGAGGTCCGCTACTACCTCCTCGCGCCGCACTACCGCTCGGTGATCGACTACTCGCCGGAGTCGCTGGCGGAGAACGCCACGGCGTACCAGCGGCTGGAGAACTTCGTCCTGCGCGCGGCGGAACTTGTTGGGGAAGGCGAGCTCGGCGAGGTGCCGGCGGCCTTCGCCGAGGCGCTGGACGACGACCTCAACACGTCGCGGGCTGTCGCCGTCGTGCACGACGCCGTGCGCGACGCCAACGCGGCGCTCACCGCCGCCGACGCGCCCGCGATCCGCACCGCGCTCGCGGACGTGCGGGCCATGCTCGACGTGCTCGGCGTCGACCCGCTGCACCCGCAGTGGCGTTCGAGCGAGGCCGGCGATCTGACCAAGGTGGTCGACTCGCTGGTCGCGCTCGCCCTCGAGCAGCGCGCCGCGGCGCGCACCCGGAAGGACTGGGCGGCCGCCGACTCGGTGCGCGACCAGCTCAAGCAGGCCGGCGTCGTGGTGGAGGACACCGCGGCCGGTCCACGATGGACGTTGGAGCACTGAACAAGATGCCAGGAAACTCCGAACGCCGCGGCAAGCGGGTCGTCTCGAAGAAGGGCGCCGCGAAGGGCTCCGGCGGCAAGAACCGCCAGTCATTGGCCGGGCGCGGCCGCACCCTGCCCGCCGACGAGCGGCCCTGGCACAAGGGGTACTCCGGCGACGAGGAGCTGCCGCAGCGCACCGCCTGGAAGCAGGACAAGGAGCGCCGGGCCGCGGCGGCCGAGGGGCGCGCCCCCAAGATCGGCCAGCCCGGCACCAAGCGCACCGCCGGCAAGGGCCCCTTCGGCGTGAAGAAGAAGGCCGGCGCGGCGGCGCCGTCGAGGTCGACGCCTCGGGTCTCGCCGGGCCGCAAGTCCGCGCAGCCCAAGGAAGGCCCGGAGCTGCTCGTCGGGCGTAACCCCGTCGTCGAGGCGCTGCGCACGCACGTGCCGGCCACGGCGCTCTACGTCGCGCTGGGCATCGACATGGACGAGCGCGTCAAGGAGGCGGTGCGCAGCGCCGCCGAGCGGGGCATCGCGATCCTCGAGGTGAGCCGCAACGAGCTGGACCGCATGACCGGCGGCGTGCTGCACCAGGGCCTGGGCCTGCAGGTGCCGCCGTATGCGTACGAGCCGTTCGCGGACCTGCTCGCCGCGTCGCTGGAGAGCCCGGCGCCGCTGCTCATCGCGCTGGACGGGATCACCGACCCGCGCAACCTGGGCGCGATCATCCGCTCCGCGGCGGCGTTCGGCGCGCACGGGGTCTTCCTCACCGAGCGGCGCTCCGCGGCGATCACGGCCACTGCCTGGCGTACCAGTGCGGGTGCAGCGGCACGGGTCAAGGTGTCGCAGGTGACCAACCTGACCCGCTCGCTGAAGCAGTGTCAGGAAGAAGGCTTCATCGTCGCCGGGCTCGACGCCGACGGGGAGACGTCGCTGTACGAGCTGGAGGCCGCCGTCGGCCCCCTGGTCGTCGTGGTCGGCTCGGAGGGCCGCGGCCTGTCCCGGCTGGTCGGGCAGACCTGTGACCTGCGCGTCGGCATCCCGATGATCTCCGAAGTGGAGTCGCTGAACGCCTCCGTGGCCGCCGCCGTGACCCTCGCCGAGGTGGCGCGTCGTCGCACGGCGTAGATCTTGAAGGTCGACCCTAGTATGGGCCGGTGACTCAGCCTCAGCAGGGCTTCGCCATCGGGGTCGATCTCGGCACGTCCAACACCGTTGCGGTGATTCGTCACCCCGACGGCCGCACCCGCCCGCTGCTCGTCGACGGCGCACCGATCATGCCCTCCGGCGTGTACGTCGACGAGCACGGCCGGCTGCACGTCGGCCGGGACGCGCACCGCATGGCCGGGCTCGACCCGTCGCGCTTCGAGCCCAACCCGAAGCGGCGTATCGACGAGCTTGCCGTGCTGCTCGGCGACCGTGAGATCGCCACCGTCGACCTGCTGGCCGCGATCCTGGCCGCTGTGGCCCGCGCCGCCGTGGAGGCGGTCGGGTTCCTGCCGGCCGCGGTGCTCACACACCCTGCGGCCTGGGGCGCCCGCCGCCGCGAGACCCTCGCCGAGGCGGCTCGCCGGGCCGGCTGGCCTCCCGTCCGGCTCGTCCCCGAGCCCGTCGCCGCCGCCCGCTACTTCGCCGACGTCCTGCGCCGCCCGGTCGCCGTCGGTTCCGCGCTCGCCGTCTTCGACTTCGGCGGCGGCACCTTGGACGTCGCTGTCGTGCGCAACGACAACGGCCGCTTCACCGTCGTGGCCTCCGGCGGTGTGGAGGACCTCGGCGGGCTCGACGTGGACGCCGCGATCATCGAGCACCTCGGGACCGTCATCCAGCCGACCGCGCCCGACGTGTGGGCCGTCATCCAGCGCCCGCAGTCCACCTCGCAGCGCCGCGATCGGCGGTTGTTCTGGGAGGACGTGCGCGGGGCCAAGGAGATGCTGTCGCGGACCACGGTCGCCCCCATCACCTTGCCCGGGCGCGACCAGGCTCTCCATCTGACCCGCGAGGAGCTGGAGCGGGTTACCGAGCCGCTCATTCGGCGGGCCGTGTGGCAGACGGCCAACGTCGTGCACTCCGCCGGGCTGCGCCCCGACCAGCTGGCCGGGATGTTCCTGGTTGGCGGGTCGTCGCGGCTGCCCTTGGCGGCGCGGCTCCTGCATGCGGAGTTGGGGATTGCGCCGACGGTACTCGAGCAGCCCGAACTGCCTGTGGCTGAAGGCGCTCTGGCCGAGCTCGTGCCGGTCGGTTACGTCACCGAGTCGGTTCCCGTCGCGCCTCCGACAGCGGCTTATCCGGCGGCGGCTCATCCGCCTGTTCCGGTTTCAGGGGTGCCAGTTTCACCCCCGACTGCGCCAATTTCTCCGGTTTCGGGCGGTTTTGGCGGCGCGCCCGTTTCGGCGCCCCCGATTTCCGTGCCGCCGCCGGCTCCCGTACGGCGGCGTCGGACCGGGCTGCTTGTCGGGGCCGTTGCTGCGGTCGTGGTGCTCGCCCTAGTCGCCGGGGGTGGGTACTGGTTCTTCTTCCGCGACAAGATCAACGCCGTGAACTTCAAGACGGTGTCGAGCGCCGGTGAGCTCTCGTTGGCCGGCGAGGACGCCTCGATCACCTACCCCGTCACCGCGACGCTGGGCTCGCGCACCTACGCGAGCTGGATCGCCGACAAGAAGTTCCACCTGGTCGCGTACGACCTCGACGACAAGAAGAAGGCGTGGTCGTACGACCTCGACACCGACGCCTACCGCTGGCAACTCCTGCCGAACGCGAACGGGCTGATTCTGATCGGATCCGGCGGTACCGCGAAACCAACACTTCGGCTGCTGAACACCTCCAACGGCAAAGAGCGCGCGCAGCTGGAGTTCGCCACCGACGACCGTGTCCTGTTCCTCGACTCGGTCTGGGTCGTGCACTCCGGCGCCAGCAAGAAGACCAATGCCTACGCGTGGGACGGCACGTGGAAGTGGTCGGTCGACGACGACAAGAAGTCGACGGACATCCGCGGCCCGGTCAACGCCACCGACCTGCGTGGCCCGGCCGATTTCGGCGGCGGCCCCACCAACCGCGACACCAAGTCCCGCACGAAGTACATCTCGATCGACGGCGGCAAGATCAACCTCCGCGACGCCACGAACGGCGGCAAGATCGTGCGCAGCTGGAACGACACCAGCGACAGTTACGCCGAGTACGCGATGTCCGACGACAAGCTGTTCGTCTACGGCACCAGCTACAAGTACACGGTCAAGGCGTACGACCTGAGCAAGGAGGGCGAGCCGGACCAGCTCTACGCCGGCGACGACAAGCACCGCATCTCGTCCATCGCCACTTGCGGCGCCGGCCGGTTCTGCGTGCTCGACTCGGCCGCCTCCGACGGCTCCGACACCACGCTGCACATGCTCTCGGTCGCCGACAAGAAGGAGCTGTGGCACCGCGACGCCAAGAACACCGCCCTGCTCGTCCCCGTGGGCAAGCAGATCCTGGCCACGGCGGTTTCGAGCGGCGATTCCAGCCGGTTGTACAGCGAGGACGGCACTCAGCTGCTCAAGCCTGAGGACCAGGACGCGTACGGGGTCCGGGTGACCAATGGCAGTCTGCTGTTCTTCGCCAAGGCCCCGTCGCAGTACGCCGCGGACCTCGCTCTGGTCGGCGTCACGTCTTCGGACGGCTCGCGGGTCGCCCTGGGTACCCTGCCCAAGGTTTCGAGTTCCAGCTGCTCGTGGAACGCCACGAAGATCGCCTGCATCGCCGGCGCGAAGCTGCAGGTCTGGTCTTTCGCCTGATAGCAAGAGGCGGCGCCCCACCCGGGGCGCCGCCTTTTTTGCTCGGGTTTTGCTTGGGTCAGATCCGAAGACCGGACGCGGCGTTGAACGCGTGGTGCGTGTTGGCGTGCGGCCGGACGTACACGATCTCGGTCAGCCGCGGCGTGCGACGCGGGTCGGCGCGCACGACGAAGCGCTCGTCCTGGCCCTCGAGGGCCACGGTGCCGTGCACGTAGGCGTCGGAGCCGAGCTCCTCGACCAGGTCAACGACGATCGGGATGCCACCGTCGTTCGGCCCGACCAGGTCCGTGTCCTCGGGCCGGAACCCGACGGTGACGCGCCCGTTGGCCCCGTCCGACTGCGCGGCCGTGATCTGCTCGCGGGTCAGCGGCAGGATGACGTCGCCGAAGCGCCCACCCTGCTCGGTCAGCGGCACGGTCTTGATGTTCATGGCCGGCGACCCCATGAACCCGGCGACGAACACGTTCGCCGGCCGGTCGTACAGCGCACGCGGCGAGTCGACCTGCTGCAGCACGCCGTCGAGGAGCACGGCCACCCGGTGCCCCATCGTCATGGCCTCGACCTGGTCGTGGGTCACGTACACGGTGGTGATGCCGAGCTTGGCCTGCAGCGTCGCGATCTGCGAACGCGTCTGCACACGCAGCTTCGCGTCGAGGTTCGACAGCGGCTCATCCATGAGGAAGACCTGCGGCTCACGCACGATGGCGCGCCCCATGGCAACACGCTGACGCTGACCACCGGAGAGCGCCTTCGGCTTCCGCCCGAGGTAGTCCTCGAGCTGCAGCATCGCGGCCGCTTCCTTCACCCGACGGTCGATGTCGTGCTTCGGCGTCTTACGCAGCTTGAGCGCGAACGCCATGTTCTCGTACACCGTCATGTGCGGGTACAGCGCGTAGTTCTGGAACACCATCGCGATGTCGCGCGCCTTGGGCGGCAGGTGCGTAACGTTGCGGTCGTTGATGAGAATGTCACCGCTGTCGACATCCTCAAGCCCAGCGAGCATCCGCAGCGACGTCGACTTGCCACACCCGGACGGCCCGACGAGCACGAGGAACTCGCCGTCACCGATCTCGAGGTCAAGCTGGTCAACTGCGGGCCGCGGGGTCCCCGGGTAAATCCGGGAGGCCTTCGCGTACGTGACCGTAGCCATGGGGTAGCCACCTTCCACCGGCAGGAACGTGCCGGACGATCCGAGTAGAAGTACGCCCCGCCCAGCGGCGGTGCCGGCGCGGAGTACCGGCAACAGTAAGCGCTCCCACGCCTCATGCCAAGGGATGAGCCCGATTTAGCACTGTTTTGGGAGGTTTTGCGAGCCGTATCCGCCGAGCGCGCCTGTGGCCAGACCAGCTACGATCAGTTCTCCGGCCGACGTGGCGCAACTGGCAGCGCACCCGACTTGTAATCGGAAGGTTGGGGGTTCAAGTCCCCCCGTCGGCTCTCCCGACCAAGCCTCTGACCTGCCCGTTCGGGGTCAGGCCGTGATCTTCTGGGCTCGCCGCATGGGGCGCTGTGCGCTTCCGTGCTCGGACGAACCGGTTCCATGCGGCAAACTATCTGGTCGTGAAGGCCTATGTCGGGGTGACAGACGGCAATTGGTACCAGTTCCTCGCCGACCGGCCGCAGCTACAGGAGGTCAACTTCTGGCGGCCGGCGAGCGCTCAGGGCTTCCGCGCGCTCCAGGTCGGTGAACCGTTCTTCTTCAAGACTCACCATCCGCACAACCGCGTCGTCGGCGGCGGCTTCTTCAGCGGGTTCGCACGCTTGCCGATCTCCGAGGCGTGGGAGCTGCTTGGCGAAGGCAACGGTGCTGCCAGCGAGCAACAGATGCGCGAGGCTATCAGTCGCTACCGGAATGAGCCGATCTCGCCGCGCGACGACCCGGTCATCGGGTGCGTTTTCATTCGGGATACGCGCTTCTTCGACGCTGACCTTGTCGCCGGGCCGCCGCCGGACTTCGCTTCGAACGTCGTGCAAGGCAAGGGCTATGACCTCGCCGAGCGCGCCTATGCCGGCTACTTCGTGGACCTCTTCCACCGGCTGATCGGCACCGACGTGGAGATCGATCTCGGCGCACCGTGGCACCGCGCTGGACCCGTGTACGGCGATCCTCGGCTACAACCGCAGCGGCTCGGCCAGCAGGCGTTCAAGGGCGTCGTGCTCGACGCCTACCAGCACCGCTGCGCGATCACTGGTGCGAAGATCCGGCCGGTGCTGCA
The DNA here is from genome assembly GCF_039537565.1 of Dactylosporangium darangshiense. Lineage (NCBI taxonomy): Bacteria > Bacillati > Actinomycetota > Actinomycetes > Micromonosporales > Micromonosporaceae > Dactylosporangium > Dactylosporangium darangshiense. The sequence goes on along the minus strand of NZ_BAABAT010000001.1, from coordinate 201,547 downwards.
GGCGGCACACATCCTGCCGCTGCCGAAAGGCGGGGAACACCGGCTCGACAACGGCCTGCTGCTGCGCTCCGATGTGCACATCATGTTCGACCGCGGCTATCTCAGCGTCGATCCGAAGCACCGACTGCTGGTCAGCCCTCGACTGCGTGACGACTTCGGCAACGGCGAGGAGTTCTACTCCCGAAGTGGCATGCAGATCGTGCTTCCGGAGCGGAAAGCTGACCGCCCGCATCGAGAGTTCCTCGCGTGGCACGTCGACACGGTGTTCAAGACTGCTTGATGGCGCGCCGAAAGCGACTGTCATGCATGCCTCGAGGGCCGACCAGCCGCCCGTATACCAACCAGCTTCGGCCGAGTTCGGACGTTCGTTGGGCGGCGCTCCGCCGGTTGATCGATATCCCGGCTCGTAATCCGATGCGATCCAGGTGGTATCGGCATACGGTCTGTGCGGAGACGAACGAGGGATGTGTCGGTGGCTCTGCGCAAGGTCAAACCCCGGCTCTATGTGGCGACCGACCGGACGAAGGTCATCGTGGCCCGCTGGCCGCTGGACACGTCGCGGAAGTGTGCCCGGCGGGAATGGGCCGGGGTAGTGGAAGTAGATGCCAATCGCGTTGTAGCGGACCGCTTCCGGGGTGAACTGAACGCTCTCGCCGCGCGGTCGAAGCCGTTGGCCGCGTTGGCCCTGCTGAGCGCGGTCGTAGCATCGTGCATGGGCTCTTGGACTTGGGTCTTGGTGCTCTTCGTGGTCGCATTTGCGATCGCTATCGGTGGTGCGCTGCCGCCTTCCTCCGCGTCGGCGTTCGTTGATGCCAGATATGCGCGCCGGCACCCCGGCGACCACGTGTTTCTCGATGCGAGTAAGGAGGGCGGAACATTTCTCCATATTCTGCCCACAGCGGAACGCGCCGCGTCGACATGGCCGGAGCTACGGGGATTGATCGACGAGCAAGAGGTCGGCCCGCTGCTCACGGACGGGCTGTGGGACCTTGCACAGCGGCTCGAACGTCGTCAGGCGGTTCGGAAGGCGCTGGCCTCGCTTACGGTGCAGGACAAGGCTGCTCTGCCGTCCTTCAGCTCCGTATTCCGCGATCTTGTCGCGAAACAGGCTCAGGCAAGGAAGCTACTGGCTGAGCTCGACGCTGAGGTGGAGATGAAGAGTGCCCAACTTCGTGCGGCGGCTGAAGTGGGCGAGGCCTTCATCGCTGAACGACGTGTCGCTGATCGTCTGCGCGCCGTCGACGAGGTGCTGCGCGACGACGCGTCCCACGCGATTGGCGCTGGGGAACAGACTGAGCTGCTGGCCGGCCAGGTAGAGGCAGTCGTACGGGCATATCGCGAGCTCATTTACGCCAAGACCGAGTGAGGCAGCGCGAAGCCACGCCCGGCACTGATGAGATGCGGTAACTCCGAGGCGAGGCAGGGCACTTACTGTTGCGGGGGCGTAACAAGGGGCGTGAATCGGGCAGACTGTCGCCAGTGAGTCAACGAGTCGCCCAGGCGAAAGGCGAGGTAAGGACCCGTGGATGACAGTCCGGCCCAAATCGGTCGCTTTGCGGTGGCTCGGCGACTCGGTGCTGGCGGCATGGGAGAAGTCTTTCTCGCGTATTCTCCGGCGGGCTCGCCGGTGGCGGTCAAGGTCATCCGCGGCGACCGCCTCGACGCGAGCACGAGAGCCCGTTTCGAGCGCGAGGCGCTCATCGCCCGCACGGTGATTGGGACCAACCGGGTCGCCCGCTTCTTGGACGCTGATCCCTACGCCGAACGTCCTGGCTGGCGATGGAGTACGTGCCCGGCCGCACGCTCCTGCAGCACGTCGATGAGCACGGCACTCTGCCGTTGCATCGGTGGGTGGTCGAGCAGACCGTGGCACTGCTGCACTGGTTCCGTCGGCTGCGGGTGCGGTGGGAAGTCCGCGACGACATGCACGAAGCGTTCATGAGCCTGGCCTGCGCGATCATCTGCTACTGACGACTCGTAGCTTGATCATTCTGTTAGGAGTTCTTAGTGCTGCTGCGCGAGGCTTATCTGCTGGGAGGTCGAGACCGGGGCATGCTGCGGGCCGAGCTAGGTGAGCCACGCACGGGCTATGACCCGGCGTCCACGACGCTGGGGCGAGCGGCGCCGGGCGAAGGTTCGCGGAGTTACGCACGATCGGGCCGCTGACCACGTTGCTCGGGTTGGGCGCGTGAGCAAGCGGATGGCGCCGGCGTGGCGCCGAGACGTGACGGCGGGGCTGATCGACCGGCGGCTGGTCCGCGCCAGCGGTGGGCATCCGAGCGTTGACGAGCGTGTGGCGGAGGCGATCCGGGCGGTGCACGCCGAGACCGGGCACCGGTCCCGGATCTCCATGACGACGCGGGACCGGGCTGATCCGCCAGTACGTCGCGGAACGGTTCGGCTTGGAGGTGCCGGTGCCGCATCACGCGACGTTGCGGCAGGTTTGGGTGGGTTCGGGCCACGCCCGTCAGTGAGCAGCCGCAGACTGCGTGGAACGCGCGCCCGCCGATGTGGTGCTCGTCGTGCGCCGCAAGGCGGCGGTCGATGTCCGCTAGCCCCGCTCTGACGCGGTCTTGGTGTCGCTTCAACGTCCGCAGGTCGATGGCGTCGGCGAAGTGCACGGCGAGCAGCTTGTCGCTCTCCGCTTCCAGCCGTGCCCGGGTTCGAGGTCAGGTCGGCCAGCTCTTGGTCGCGTCCGACGGATCGCTTGTCGAACGCCGCGTCCACTCTCGCGGCGAGGTCGCGGTAGTCGGCTTCACTGATCGTGAGCGAGACGTAGGAGTCTTCGACCAGCCGCTCGGTCAGATGCACCGGCACCGCCCGCCGTGTGCAGGGGCTCTTCTTGGCGGCCCTCCCGGTCCGACCCGCCAGCCGCGTCCGTCGATTCCATACAGACTATTCGGGCTTCTCTATTGAAAGACGTGTTGCACCTGAGATGAGGCGGTTTAGAGACGCAGGGACTCAACTAGTGGCTGGGAAGCCCGCACGGCTGATGACCCACGCTCATTCACCGCTCTTCGTCGCCTTCTTCGCCACCACGACCGACGCGGCCGTCAGGCCCACCCCGAATGCTCCTACGAGCGCTATGCGCCCCGCCTCCGCGCCCGCGTTCTTCAACTGCCTCGGATCGCGAGCGGCGTCCCACCATCGGGTCGCCTTCAATGAATCTCGACCGGACTCGATTCCGAGTGGGCCGTGGAAGTCATCGACGGCGATGCCGACATGGTTGATAGAGTCCACCACAGCCCGGGACGTGGTGGCGTGCAGCAGCACGTTCGAGTTGGCGGTACCAGCAGCCGCATCCATGCGGTCCATCAGGTACTTGGTCTTCCGTAAGATGAGTTCCCGCCGGTCCTGCCGGGCAACGCTCAGCGCGAGGCGATGCCCGTTCAGATCAGCCGGAGATGCGTCCAGCACCCGGTCGAGTTCCAGGACTGCAATCTCATCCTGTAGTTGGAAGCAACGAGCCAGAACAGCGAGCCACACCCCAACCTCGCGCTCTATTTTCTTGGCCGTCTTGGCGAGATCACCGACCTTGGTCTTGCTCTCCATTTTCTCCGCGAGTGCGTCGAGTTGACGCAACGCGTACGCCTGGGTGTCTGCGATCGTCACGGACGTGGCCTGCACCTTCGACCACGCGACCTCGGAGACCCGGCCCACATGCTCCCGGATGGTCATGGCCTCCTTGATGGCGGAGGCGACCCCGTCCATCTTCGCCAGCACGGCGTCCCTCTGCGCGCGGCGTACGTCGTCGAGCTTCTCGTCGATCGTGGTGAGAAGCTCGGTGATCTCGTTCATCTCATGCTGCCTCGCGAACTGCGCCATGATCCCCGCGGCACCAGAAAGAAGCGCCGGGTTGGTTACAAGCGATCCTGGCCCGTTCTCGATCTGGAGCCACTTACTAATCGAGCCCGGTTTCCCCAACATCGCATGGCTGACGCCTCGCGTCTTGGTCTTCATCAGCCCGAACTCATTGACAAGCTGCGCGGACTCCTTGGTCAGCTTCACGTACCGACCTGAGTTGGCGGCAATCTCGGAGGCTGCCTGTATGACTCCAGCCCCGGCGCCGAGGACAGATCCGAGCCTGTCCAATCCGAGCTCCTTCGACAATGACAGCAGTCCCACCGAGTCGAGGAAGCGCTCGACAGCCGTCGGGTTCCCGATGACCGCCAGGCCATCGCCGTCACTGATCAGCTCAATCTCGTCGTCCATCGTCGGCTCCTGAAGTGTCGGGAGGGAAAGCCCCGCGAGGTATGGACTGATTATCTCTTGTGCCGTGCGTTCCGTAGCGCCGGGAGCCGCCGAGTCGGGTGACGCACTAACCCTCGCGGGACGGGGTTCCGGCGCCGACCAGCGTGCCCTTCGCCGAACAGGCGGCTGAGCCGACGCTCGCCGATGCATATCCGGCTGGATGAAATCCACGACCCGGCGTCCGAATTTTCGATCGCCGCGGGCTCAGGCCGCGACCTTGATGGCGTGCCAGTCGCGGAGGAACGCGTCGACGAGGTCCCGCGCCCGACTATGCAGGTCGAACTGCTCGAGCAGCCGGCGGCGGGCCATAGATGATAGGGCATCGGCGGCTTCGTTGAGTGGATGACCCGTATGTCCCTTGACGTGTTGGAACGTCACACCGGGCAGGCGCGTCACCTGGGCGGCGAGGCGGACGAGTGTTGGCGGGGCGCCGGTCGTGCGTGGGCGAAGGTCGTATCCGGCCGGCATCGCGGAGGTGTCCCCTCGCTGCCACCGACGCAGGTAGGACAGCGCGGTGGTGTTGTCCACGAGGACGGTGAGATGATTCGGCGGCGTGGTGAATCCGGACAGCAGGTACTCGACGGCACGCAGTTCGTTGATCAGCACGCGTGACGGGCCGGTGGGGTCAGTATGGTCGCTGCCCCGGCCGCGGAGGCCGAAGCGCCCGTCGCTGATGACGTAGGCGATTCCTCCGTTCCTGGCTTTCCAGCTCGCATCGGTCGCGGCCGTCAGGTCGGTGGTTGCGTGTGACCACTGGGCGATCACGCCGCGACCGGGGCCTGCATCGTCGTGGCGTCCGCTTGCCCGGCAGCCATCAGCTGGACCCTTGTCGTGTTCCTGAGCGAGTTGCTCCGCGGCGTCGAGTTGCAGCGCCGCCGAGGTGAGTTCGTCATAGCGTGCGGCGATCAGTGCGAGGTGGACCGCGTCGTTGATCTGCCGGCATGGCTGGCAACGGTTGAGCCTCAGGTACGGCTGGAGGCTTTCCGCGCGCTGGCGGAGGACGACAGGCAGTAGGTGCAGTTCGTTCAGGAACTCGTCCGGTCGCATTGGGTCTCCTGTGAGCACGGGCGGGTAAGGAGCGATGAGCTTGCCTCGGGGGCGGACTGGCAGCACCGCGATAACCGGACCGATCCTCGGCGGATGCGCGCTTGGATGGCCTCCTCGATGAAGCACCCATGTGCTCTGGGAGGACGCCCGTCCAGCGTGCGGGGGCGCGGTGAACGAGACAGAGCACGGAGGTGCCTGTCCCGCAGGCCTGCTGACCACACGCTACGCAAACCTTGAGCGCTGGTCCTCGCCGTGATGAAGACCAGGAGGAGGCGGTGATCGCACTGACAGTGCGATCACCGGTAGCGCGGCTCAGCGGTGGTTCACAGGGCCCAGTACGCGGCCGGCTTGTCGTAGTCGAGGCCGATGCCATCGATCTGGATGCGGCCGCCGGCAATGGCCGCCTGCGGCACATCGAAGACAATCTTTCCAGCGACCTTCTGACCGGCGGACAGGTCCGTAGCGTGCAGCGCCGGCTTGAACCCGGAGGCGAACGCACCCTCCGAGACAGTGCCGTCCTTGGCGACGAACTTGAAGTTGAACGGGTTGGCGTCGTACGTGCCCTCCTTGCAGACCACCGTCACGTCGAGCGCCAGGAACACACCGTGCTCGGGCTTGCTCCCGTAGTCGCCCGGCTCCTTGGTGCTCTGCTGGGCGTTCGTCACAGTCACGTCAACGACCGTCTTGTCACCGAGCCCATCGCGGGTGAGGGTGACGGTCTGGCCGACCTTTGCAACGGCCGTGCTCTCCTGCGGGGCCGCCGCCTCGACCGACTTGCCGTCGCCGCCAGTCACGGACGAGCCCGTGTTACCGGAGCCGGCGCCGCAGGCCAGCGAGAAGACGGTGAGAGCTGCCAGGCCCGCCAAATGGATCTTCCGCATCTACGTGCTCGCTTTCGCTCAGGGGTTTGCCGCCGGTCCGCCAGCGACGTGATCCATCACAGCGAGAACTGGTGCAGGCAACGACTTCTTGCCTTGATAAGACTGCTTGTCAGCTTTGAGGCAGCGAGATTTGATAACTCCATTTATCACGGCGACAGTTGGCACGGCCTTGTGCTCAGGTGACTGCATGGGGGCGTGAGGGAAGGACACGCCGTCGACGGTGACGCTGGCGAAGATGCGGAAAGTTTGCCCAGGCACAGCGGCACAGCGTCGGACGCAAGGTGGTGGCCTGGCCATGTTCGCCGACGAGCCGAAGAGCGAAGCTAACACCCAGGTCCGAATCGGACTCGCGTTGACGGTACTGCGTCACGTGTATGCGCAGCCGCTACCGACCGAAGCAGCCCTCACGACGCTGGCCGACGCAACTGAGACCCAAGCCGCCGAGCTCGCGGTTCCATTCCCGGCGACATGCGGGCACCTGACCATGGCACATCCCGGCTGGGCGACATCAAGCGGCTGACCGAGCCAGCTCGGAGCGGCGGACGCGGCCGAGGCGATTATCACGTAGCCGGCATCGATTGCCGTGCGGCCTCCACCCGACCGTTGCCTATGTCAACTCGTCGACCGCCTGTCATGTCGTACTCCTCTGTTCGGACGGGCCGGTCGCGGTCGCCAGGGTCGACACTAGCGAGGCGACCTCCTGGGTGAGGGCGGCCAGTTGGCCCGCCGACGGCGCCAGGTCGAAACAGTGGTGGTGCCCAGCACGCGACAGCTCGGTCCAGGCGCACCGCACGCGTCGAGCCGTGACGGCGCCGACGTACCGGCGCAGCAACAGAAACTGGGCACGCCGGGAGCGGCAGCCCTCCACAGGCGGGTTGGCTTGTCGCCAGTACTCGTCGATCGCGCACTCCAGAGCGATCCGCAGCAGCCACGCACAGCCGCGCGCGCTGCCACCCATGGCGGGCCCGGCGGCGCGTGACGAGCCGCCCAGCAGCCGGTCGCTGGCATCGAGGTATGTGAGCGGGTCCGGGTTCACGTCGCCACCTCCTTTAGCAGTCGCCGGGTGTCGCTGATCATCCGGGTGAGATCGCCGCGGTACCGGCCGTGCGTGCCCTCTTTGACCGAGCGCACAACATCGGCAGCCCATGGGCCGAGCTGACGGTTCAGCCGTGCGAAGACCTCGCTGCCACGGTCCGGGTCGTCGAAGAGCGCCAGGGCAAGCAGACGCATCGGGCCGTGTCCGTCGAGAAGCCGCTCGACGTCGGCGTGCGGTTGGCCACGACCGATCCGGCGGCGACGAACCAGGTCCTGGCAGCGGGCCTCGACCGCCGAGCGGCACAGCCCCGCCACCACCGGGCCGCGGACCTGCTCGGTCAGATCATCGGTGCGGGCCATGGCCCACGCGTCATCGAGGTGCCGAGCGACCGGGTCCGTGGAAGGCTCCACCGTGACGACGGAGCCGTTGCGCCGGTGGACCTCCCAGATGGTCGCGTCGATGTCGAGGCGGCGGACCGCCTCCGGCAGGCGGTTGTCGTGGGTGAAGACGACGACCTGACGGTCGGCGGCCAGTTCATCCAATACCTGGGCCAGACCATCCACCTTGGACGGGTCCATGCTCTGGACGGGGTCGTCGATGACGACGAACCGGAACGGGCTTTCCTCGCCGCACGCTCGGGGCAGGAACACAGCCATGGCCAGGGCCTGCAGCTCACCCTGGCTCATCACGGCGAGCGCCGCCGCGCCCTCAGCGCCGTCGACGCTGACATCGAACTGCACCCGTCGTTGCGTAACGGTCCCCGAGCCAGCGAGGCGGATCGCGTCGAGCGCGACGTTGCTCTGCTGGCGGAGCCGCGCCCAAATCTCTTGCGACTTGAGAGCGAACGGAGCAAGTCGCGCGTTGCACAGGTCGGTGAGATCGTCGCGCAGCCAGACCTGCGCCTGCTTGAGTTCGCGGGTCACCGACTGCTCGGCGAAGACGACCCGGGCGGCATCCAGCCAGGCCTGCAGCCGGGCCGCGGTCTGCCGCCAAGTGTCGTGGCGCTGCCGAAGCCACTCGACGGCGTCGCCCTGCGCCTCCTCCAGGGCCGCCAGCAGCGGCGGGAACGTCGTGCCGAGGTGGTCGGCCAGCAGTCCAGCATCATCCGGCACCGCTGCCCAGGCGGCCTGGGCGGCCTGGAGCCGGGTCAGGTCGAGGGCAGGTACCTCCCGGATCGGGATCGAAGTCAGCAACCGGCGGGCGGCGGCGCGCGCATCCGCCAGGCGGTCGGTCGCGGCCCGCGCTGACGCGGCCTGCTCGCGCGCCGCCGCCGCCCTTTCGGTGGCGGCGGCCCGCCACTCGGGGCCCAACGTGCCGGTCTCGCAGACCGGGCATGTGGCGTCGCCGGTCTCTGCATGGTGGGCGAGCGCCAACTGCAGCAGGCGCGCGACCCGGTCGGAGGCCTCGGCGATCACCGTGGCCTGGTCGACGGCGGCTGCGCCGGCCTGCCGCAGTTCTTCGGCAAGCCGGCCGACCGCGGCGGCGTCGGGGAGCTGCACCTGCAGCAGCCGCCGACACGCGTCTCCGTCTCCACCGGGCACATCATCGGTTGGCAAGGCCAGCACAGCGTCCACTGCATCGAGGACCGCGGCGTCCAGCTTTCGACCGGCGAGCACGGCTGCCGCCTGCTGGCATCGCTCGTCGCCGCTGGTGGCGAGTTCGGCGCAGAGCCTGGTCCGGTCGTCCCGCAGCGACTTCTCTCGTTCCATGTACTCCTTGGCCAACGCCGCGAGTCGCTTACCGGTCTCGGTGAGCGGGTCCAGGCCGAGGATGGCGCGCAGCGCGTCGTGCAGTTCGCTGGGACGGCTGGTCAGCAACCGGCCGAAATCAGCGGCGGTAAGGAACGGCCGGTAGGTGCCCAGCGGCGTGTCCCAGCCGAGCTCGGCCGGGGTCGCGGCGATCCGCCGTCCCCGGTCGACGGTGCAGACCGCTTGGTCCAAGCCTGCCCGTGGATCCGGCCAGCGGCGGGCGACCCGGATCGGGTCGGCCTGCCCGTCGGCTCGCAACGAGATCTCGATGCTGCACGGGTCCGGGGTGTGCAGGTTGCGCCAGCCTTCCCGCCAGACCGCGCCGTTGCGTTCAGCCCAGCGGATGCTGTCGCCGGTGAGCGCGAGTTCGAGCGCCTCGGCGAAGCTGGACTTGCCGCAGCCGTTGCGTCCCACAATCAGCGTGAGTCCGGATCGGGCGTCCAGGGGCAGGGTCGCTTTCGGCCCGACGCCACGGAAGCCGGCCACCGCGATCGAGGAGAGATAGAGGTGCTCGGTGCGGTTGGAGGGTTGGGGCTGGTCGAGGGTCCACTCGTCGGACGCACCGTTCGCGGCGGCGCGGAGTGCTGCTTCGCTCGTGTAAGCGGCGAGCACCAGCCGGGCGACACCCTCAGGTACGCAAGGGGCGGTAACTCGGTCAAAGAGCAGTTCGGACAGGGTCTTTTCGGTGGTCACGGGCGATCTCCGAGGGAAGCGAAGATGCCGGGCCGGCTCGGTGTTCGGCTGGCCATCGCGGACGGCCAGCCGAACTGCCGACGTGATTCGCTCGGCGCTGGTGGCGTCGCTGCGGGTCGACGGCCCGGTGAGTCGGACGCACCCGCCAGGTTCCCGGTGGTTAGCCGGGGATGGGTGGGTGCGTCGCTGCCTCCGACGTTCGCGGTAGCAGCGGAGGTCTACTCATCAGACCATCGCATCCGGGGTTGGTGGAGTTTTCGAAATGATAACCATCGTTATCGGTTGTCGTCGCCGTTCCTGCCAGCCAGGAGTTCGCCCGCTCGGACGAGCACGGGTGTCCACAGGTTCGGTGCGACAGTTCCGCGGAGGCGCGCAGCCGCTTCGTCCGCTGGCAGATCAACGAATCGCTGCGACACCGGGCTTGCGGACCGGTGCGAGTTAGCCGGTCTGGGCGTCATCCGCGTCACCACGCGGCGTCAAAGTACCGTTGTTCTGGCGGATTTCCTCGCCAGGGTGTCCACCTGACTCCTCATGGGCGGGACGCGGGGGAGCGTTGATGCACAGCCGTAGTCGCTACGGACGGGTCAGGCAGCTTTGCCGTCGGCGTCCTCGTCCACTTCCTCGAGTTCGTCCAGCTCAACCTCGAAGCTGTCCGGCCCCTCGACGTCGACGGCCCCAGTGGTGTCGGGGTTGGACAGTTCCCGGACGACGTGCTGGCCCATCGCCTCCTCGATCAGGGTCACGATCGCCGCCATCCGCTGCGTGAGGAACGCGTCGAAGTCGACCTTCCGCAGGGGCACTGCGTCGATGTGGTGGCCGGCGAGAATCGAGTCCAACTCGGCCGGCAGCAGCCCGGTGTCCTTCTCCAGCTTGGCGAGGTACAACGCCGGTGATCGCCCGCCGATCGAACGGTTGGTCTCGTAGGAGATGGGCGTCTTGTTGACGATGCTCTCCCGTCGGGTCGACGCGATGCCCGCCTTGAGGCACCACGCCTTCGGAAACACGTGATGGATGTCGATCTTGAGCGGGACGAATGTCGCTTGGCTAATCACGTTCGCGTACTTCCCGTCGCACGCCCCGTTGCGGATCATCAGGGCGTAGAGACCCTTGTACGCGGAGCTGTTGCGCGTCTTGAGTGACAACAGCCGGCTTTCGCGGAACCCGGCTCGCGCGACGGTGTCCGGGACCATCGTGCTGGTGCCGGACGCCCAGGCTGGCACCTGCTCCACGTCACGGGCGAAGCGCGTCTCCGCGGCGCCGCCGTACAGTTCCCCGAGCACCCCGCACCAGTACCACTGACGCACGCGTCGGTTGACGGTGATGACGACGATCGAGTCGCCCATGATGGCCCGCAACACCGCGAGCGGCACGAGTTGGGCGCGGTAGGGCAGGTCCCGGTCGGTGAACACCATCTCCCGCGAGAGGAAGCCCGCTGCCCATTCCAGACCCTCACGGATCTTGAGAGCCCATTTGAGATAGTCGCTCAGGTTCAGCTTGAGGATGTCCGCACGGCGGGCGCTGATCGCCGAGAGGTCGGCTGCGCCGCCGGCGTCGGCCTGTTGACGGCGTTCCAACGTGGTGAGCAGGCAGACCGCCTGCAGGAAGTCGCTGGACCGCAGGCTCCGCAGCACGAGGTGACGGTCGAGCTGGGCCTTGGTGGTCTTCCAGTCGTCGTTGAGGCGGAAGTCGTTGCCGTGCTCGGCGAAGTACGCGGCGTCGCCGGCGAAGGTCGCGGTCAGCAGTTCGAACACGTCGAGTGGCAGCCCGCCCGAGTTGACCTTCTCGAAGACCGTGCAAACGGCCTCTTTGGTCGTGTCCTTGCCGAGGACGATCGCCGGGATGAGGTACGCGCCCATCGGGTGAGAATCTCGGCGGTGAGCCGTTGCACCGCCACCATCCGGTCCGCGCCCGCAGCGGCGAACTGCAGAAGCCACTCCATGGACCGGGCCCGGTCGAACGCGATGGACAGCGGATACATGCCGGCCGCCTGCTCGTTCGCAGCCGTGCGCAGGTCCAGGTCGATGGTGCGTCCGAAGTCCGAACGCACCACTCGGTCCTCGGGCACGGAGACGATCGCCTCGTCGCGGTTCACCGGGTCACCCAGCGCCTTGCGATGTCCATGTAGTACCAGCGGGAGAGCCGCTTGCCGGGGCGTCGGTGGTCGCCACCGGCCGCCCGGAACCGAGCGCCCGGACCGAGCGCCTGGAACAGCGACGTCATACGCTGCTGCCCATCGAGCAGCAGATGCTGGGGTATGGCGGTCTCGGCGGCGGTCACACCCGCAAGCGCCTTGGGCTTGAAGCGCACCCGATCGTTGCCGGTCAGCAGCATCATCAGCACCCCCATCGGGTGGCCCAATGTCAGCGTGGACAGCAGCGAACGGATCCGGTCGTCGCCCCACTTGTACTCACGCTGGAAGTCCGGCAGTTGCAGCTTGCCCTGCCGTACCTCCTGCAAGAGGCTGTGAAGTGGTAACTGCGGAGTCTGGACTTACCTAGCTCGTCCCGTCAGTCGTCGATACATGTCCGAAGTCGAACTACGTCTGGTCTTCCACATACGTGCGGGTCTGGCGCAACACGAGCTCGACGGCCTCGGGGCTGGCGTCGGGCGGATAACCATGCAGGGCCAGCAGCCGCTTGATTCTGGTGCGGACCAGGGCCTGGGCCTGTTCACGGATCCACCAGTCGACCGGCAGGTCCTGAAGCGCTGCAACGAGACTCTTCGCGATCTGCCCAAGTACCGCGTCTCCGAGGAGGTCCTTCGCGGACTGGTTCTGCGCGACGGCAGTGTAGAAGGCGTACTCGTCCTCGGTCAGGCCCATTTCGGCGGCCTTGCCGCGGTCGGCGGACACCTCCTTGGCGAGGTCGACCAGCGCGGCGATGATTTCAGCCGCGGTCAAGGCGCCTGAGGTGTACCGCTGCATGGTCTTCAGCAGCTTCTCGGTGAAGCCTTCCTGGGCGACCACGTTGTGCGGGTGGGCCGCGCGGACCTCGCGTTCGATAGCCCGGCGCAGCGCCTCGATGGCCAGGTTCGGGCGCTGGCTCTCCCGAAGCCGGCGGATGAAGTCCTCGTCCAGATGCGACAGGTCCGGCCGCTGGATGCCCGCGGCCTCGTAGATGTCGACGACCTCATCGACCGCGATCGCGCTCGCGGTGAGCTGCCTGATGGCCAACTCGACGTCCGCGGCCGTGGCCAGGCCGCGCTCGGCGCGCTCCTCCGCACGCAGTTTGGCCAGATACAGCCGTACCGCCTCGAAGAACTCCAGGTCAGCGCGCAGTGGGCGGAGGCGTTCTTCACGCGGACAGTTGCTGAACGCGCGGGCCAGTTTGCGGGCCGCGTCGGTGTACCGCTCGGCGAGCGTCGGCCGGCCCTCCTCGAGGTCGGGTTCAGCTGCGCGCAGGTAGTCCACGACGTCGAGCGCCGCGTGATAGAAGGCACGATGGCGTCCGGAGTCACGCTTGGCCCGCCAGTTGATGCCGTGCAACTGCGTGGCGATGACCCCGTGCAGCTCGACCACGATGTCGACGGCGGCGCTGATGTCCTTGCCGATGGGCTTCTCGTCGAAGTCGGTGTTGGTGTATTCGGCCAGCGCAGTGGTGAGGCTGTCGGCGATGCCGAGGTAGTCGACCACCAGGCCACTGGGCTTCTCGCCCCAGCGCCGGTTGACCCGGGCCAGGGCCTGCATCAGCGCCGCGCCGCGCATGGGCTTGTCCAGGTACATCGTGTGCAGCGGCGGCGAGTCAAAGCCGGTCAGCCACAGCGACTGCACGATCACCAGCTCCAACGGGTCGTCGCCGTCGGTGGCGCGTTGCTGGATCTTCTTGATCGCGCCCGTCGACCGGACATGCTCGGCGATCGGCGCCTGGTCCTTCGCGGAACCGGTGTAGGCCACCTTGATCAGGCCGCTGGCGTCATCGTCGGGGTCCCTGTCCCAGTCCGGGCGCAGGGCGATGATTTCCTTGTACAGGTTCGCGGCGATCTTCCGCGAGTAACAGACGATCATTCCCTTACCCGGCCTACCGGTCAGCTTGACCATCTCGGTGCGGCGTTCTTCCCAGTGCGTGACGATGTCAGCCGCGAGCTTCGCCAGCCGGTCCTCGTGACCGACGACATCCTCGTACTGCGCGAACCTCCGCCGCAGGCGCTTGGCCTCCTCCTCGTCGAGGTCGACCGTGAGGTCCTCGGCCTCCTCGTCCAACTCGATCGGGTCGACGTCATCGGGCAGGTGGACCGGGAGGTGCCGGTTCTCGTAGTACACCCGGACGGTGGCACCATCACGGACAGCACGGGTCAGGTCGTAGATGTCGATGTAGTCACCGAAGACGGCGCGGGTGTTCGCCTCCGAACTGGAGATCGGCGTGCCGGTGAAGGCGATGAACGCTGCGTGCGGCAGCGCGTCGTGCAGATTCTTCGCGTAGCCGTCGAGGAAGTCGTAATGGCTGCGGTGCGCTTCGTCGACGACTACCAGCACGTTGCGGCGCCGGGACAACAGCGGAAAGTCCACCTGCGCTTCCCTGTCCGCCTTGGAACGGTTGAACTTCTGTAGCGTGGTGAAGATGATCCCGCCCGACGGGCGGTCAAGCATCCGCATCAGCTGTTCCTTTGTCTCCGCCTGCACCGGCGTCTCCGGCAGCAGATCGCTGGCGGCGAAGGTGAGAAACAGTTGGCTGTCCAGGTCGATCCGGTCGGTGAGCACGACGATCGTCGGGTTGCGCAGCGCCGGTTCCTTCATCACCTTGGCGGAGTAGTACGCCATCTCCATGCTCTTGCCCGAGCCCTGGGTATGCCACACCACGCCGATCTTTCCGTCGCCGCCGACCGCGGTGATCGTCTTGTCGACCGCCTTGTTCACGGCGTACATCTGGTGTGCTTTCGCCAGCCGCACGGTGTCGATGCCGCCGCCGCGTTCCCGGGAGAACGCGGTGAAGTTGGTCAGCAGGTCCAGGAACCGGCGTGGCTCGAACGCGCCGTCCAGCAGCACCTCCAACGCGCGGCCGTCAGCGACGTCGACCGGCTTGCCGTCATCGTCGACATCCCACGGCGCCATGTGCTCCCACGGCGTGAACAGCGTGCCGAACCGCGCGGTAATGCCGTCGGTGGCAACCGCGAAGACCGGCACCGCCAGCGCGGTCGCGCCGAACTCCCGCCGGTAGGTCATGAGCTGGTCATAGGCTTCACGCGTGCCGTCGGCGGCGCTGGCCTTCTTCAGCTCGAACACCGCCAACGGCAGACCGTTCACGTAAGTGACCAAGTCCAGGCGCCGCTTGTGCTTATCGTCCTTAACGGTTACCTGATTTGCCGCGATGAGATCATTCGTGTATGGGTCGACGAAGTCGATCACCCACGCGGTGTCCGTCCGGTTCTCGCCGGAGACCGGATCGGCGTAGGCGACCTTCACCCCGCGTGTGATGAGCCTGTGGATTCGGTACCGCTCGGTGAACGCGTCCGCCGAGGTGCGCTTTTCGAACTCGTTGACGACTTCGTCCAGGGCGTCGGCAGGCAACTGCGGATTGACCCGGGCGATCGACTCCCGAAGCCGGTCGTACAAGACCAAGTCCGACCACAACCGGCGAGCGCCGTCGCCCTTGCGGGTGGGCGCGAGTTCGGCGCCGGTCATCGGCACCCACCAGTCGCCGAGCTGCTCTTTGACCTCGAGCTCCCACTGAGCCTCGGACTCGTCGTGCGGAAAGATCGGATCATTTGACGGATTCATCGCCGGCTCCTCTATCGAGGCGGTGCAGGACTGGCAGGAGTCGTGAATGTGGGCGGGCAGAGATTACACCGCGTTCAGGCCGAACTGTTCTTCTCCTCGACCCGCAGCTCGCCCGAGATTAGCTGGGGGAGCAGAGTGTCCCGAAGTTCGGTGAGCGTCTGATTTTCATCTAGGGCGGCCTTGCTCCTTTCCTCAAGCCTATAAAGTTGTGAGGCCAATGCTTCGCAAGCTTCAATGACTGGGACTTGAACCGGAAGCTGCTCTAATTTCGTTCGACCCAGCTCCGTCTGGCCCGTACTGCCTTCGCCGAGTAGCTCAATCTCGGGTTGGGCTGCCAGAATTGCGTACGCACCAACCATGACAGGGATTGCGGCTGGATTGGGGCGCACAATGGTGACGTGCGAGTCGCACGTGGCGGTTATGTCATGTGTCCAAACGGCAACCCGACCGAGTGTTCCAACGCCCGTTGAATTCACGAGCATGTCGCCCTTCTGCAATATGCGGTCCAATCGCACTTTTGCAGTGACGGTTTTACGTGCCGGGCCAAGGTCAACGCGGCCGCCGCGGATGCACTTCTGGTTGATCACGGTAGTTTGCGCCGGATCCTCGGTGTAGCTTGGTGCCCCGCCTCGGAGCAGCATCGAGCTGATGGAACCAATTGTCACATTTCGCGATCCTGCCGCGCAGGCAGCGTCAAACTGGGCAATTCCTAGTGCTCGCGAGGTCGCGGCGATCCGCTCATTGACTGCGATCTTGTCGTCCAGCGTCCCCAGTGCCTCAGCGATTGCGTGTTGCTCAAGTATCGGTGGAACTAGGACAGGCAGGGACCGAATCGTGGGTAGGTTGAGTCGCTCCGCAACAGAGCCGTCCCTAAATCCGCTTATATGCCTGGCCATCAAAGGTGAATTGAGCCAGTGGCGCAGAAACCGAAAGTCAAGCGTTTCGGAATTCGGTCGAATCAACACCATTCTCTGGCCGAGGCAGACGCGGGTGCTCTGTGGGACCTCGGCTGCAATGCCGAAGTAGGTTCCTTCACGACTGTAGAGCAAATCCCCTCGAGTTGGGGTCACGCGTCTGGTTCTTTCTAGATATGTTTCATCCGAGACGCGCGCAGCTCGGTCTGTGCGGAAAACGCCGCTGACGATATCTTGAGTGCGGACAACATATGGCCCAGTGTTGGTGAGCTTGGGTGTTGAGTGCGGACAGTCGTAAACACCATCACATAGATCGTCGAGACGTGCCCACCTCCAACCGGTGGGTAGGCTATTACGGAGCATTGGGATATGTAGCGCACTAGATCCGGTTGTGCTAGTTACCATAGCCCAGTCTCTCCAGGTTCGTTTTAACAGCCTGCTCCAGCCGTCGGCCTTCCTCGAACTCGGCGTAGAGTTCCTTGGCCAGACGGGCGATCTTCTCCTCGATCGGTTCGTCATCGTTGGACTCGACCTCGGCCGCTCCCACGTACCGTCCCGGAGTAAGCACAAAATCGTGCTCACGAATCTCGTCCAGGTTCGCTGACTTGCAGAATCCGGGCATGTCGGCGTACTCGATGGTCTTGTCGGTGCCGCGCCAGGCGCGATAAGTGGCTCTGATTTTGCGGATATCGTCGTCGGTGAGCTCGCGCTCGGTGCGGTTAACCATGACGCCCATGTTGCGGGCGTCGACAAAGAGGACCTGGTTGGTACGGTCCACGAGCCGTTTCGCTCCTTGCGGACTCTTGTCACGGGCGAGGAACCACAGGCAGGCCGGGATTTGGGTGGATCGAAAGAGCTGACCAGGCAGCGCGACCATGCAGGCGACCAGGTCACCTTCGATCATGGCGCGTCGGATGTCGCCCTCGCCGGATTGCTTGCTGGCCATAGAGCCATTGGCAAGCACGATGCCGGCCCGACTTTTGGGGGCGAGCTTATGAGCCATGTGCTGAAGCCACGCGTAGTTGGCGTTGCCGACCGGCGGTACGCCGTACTCCCAACGGGGGTCCATAACCAGCCGCTCGCCGCCCCAGTCGGAGATGTTGAACGGCGGATTAGCCATGACCACGTCGGCGCGTAGGTCGGGGTGCTGGTCCTCGTGGAAGCTGTCGGCCCAGCGGGTGCTGAGGTTGGCTTCGATGCCGTGGATGGCGAGGTTCATCTTCGCCAGGCGCCAGGTGTTCTGGTTGAGCTCCTGGCCGAAGACGGAGATGTCGAAGGCGTTGCCGCCGTGGCTTTCGATGAACTTCTCGGCCTGGACGAACATGCCGCCCGAGCCGCAGGCGGGGTCGTAGACGCGCTCGCCGGGCTGGGGTTCGAGGATTTCGACGATGAGCTTGACAATGCTCTTCGGGGTGAAGTATTCGCCGCCGCGGCGGCCTTCGGCGAGCGCGAACTTCTCCAGGCAGTACTCGTAGACCTCGCCGAGCACGTCTCGGGCCTTGCGGCGGGTGCCGTCGGGGTTGAACTGGTTGAGGAAGCCGAGTTTATGGATGAGGTCGACGAGTTCGCCCAAGCGGCGCTCGTCAACGCCGCGGCCATTGAAGAGGCCCTGAGGGAGCGCGCCCTTCAGATCTGGGTTGGCGTCACCGACGGCCTTCATGGCGCTGTCGAGCAGTTGACCGATGCTGGTCTCGCCGGCGCCGGTCTTGGCGCGGTGTGCTAACGACTCCCAGCGCGCGGCCGGCGGCACCCAGAAGATGCCGCGACCGGTGTACTCGTCCCGGTCCTCCAACAGGCTGGCACGGTTGGCCTCGGGGATGCCCTCGGTCGCCAGTTCGGCTTCGATCTGGGTGCGACGTTCGTCGAAGGCATCGGAGGTGTACTTGAGGAAGATCAGGCCGAGGACGAAGTGCTTGTACTCGGCGGCGTCCATGCTGCCGCGCAGCTTGTCGGCCGCCTTCCACAGGGTGTCTTTCAGATCGGCTGATTGTGGTTCGACGTTCTTACGCTGGCGTGGTGGCACGGCTGTCGTCTCCTCGGGTGTTCGGGGTGGTGGTGCTTGGTTTCAGTCGCAGGCTCAACGCTCCGGCGGCGAGGCTAGTCGCGAGCTGCTGCCTTACCAGGTCCAATGCCGCCGCCTGTCGGCGGGCCTGCTCGGCCAGTTCCGTCAACAGCAAGGCCGTTTCGTCGAGGTGATCGTATTCGGCGGAAGTCAGCACCGGGATGTCCAACTGCTGCAGGTTGGTGCTGCGGACACGCGTGCCGGTTCGGGCTGCGTTGCGTGCCGCGCCGAGCAAGGCCGCCAGTGCGTGGGGGCCGATCCATGCTCGTTGGGGCTCATCCCGGTACACCGAAGAATGTTTGACATAGCCAGGGATGCGCAGGCCCTGGACTGGGGTGAGGAGCACGCTGCCGCCGGTCTCGTCGACCATGACCTGCAGGCGCTCGCCAGCCATGATGACCACGTCGCCAGGTTCGGTGATGGCCGCCGCGCTGTACTTGCCGAGGTTCACGACGTCGATACGGCGCTGCCCAATCGGTACCAACCCGAGTAGTTCTTCTCGGCCGAGGACCCGTTGGCCGTTGTCGCCGAGGTCGCCAGCGGGGATGCGGTGGCCGGGCAGGCGGATGAGCTGGCCACCTCGCAGGAGTTCGCCGACGGTTCGGCGACTGGTGCCGGCGGTCCGGGTCGTAACCGCGATCCGTTGCAGAACCGGCAGGCCGTCGGTGCTCGTCGCGAATGTCGAAATCGCCGACTCTCGTGCCCGGATCGTTCCCAGGAGGTAATCGTCGGGCGCTGTCGACTCGGGCGTCAGGAGGTGTGCCGGGAGCAGCGAGCGCCGGCCGACGAGGTTCGCGACTGGGAACGTGCGGCATAGTTCGGCCTCGCGGGCGCTCGTCGGCCGGCAGACCATGTCTGTGGTCCGCTGTACCCACGGTTGGTCTGACCGCGTCCGGATCGCTGCGGCGTTGCACATGACCACCTGCCGGGTGCTGTCGCCGTCGTCGGCGTTCAGCACCAGCAGCGCGAGGTCGGCGCCGGTGTTGAATGGGTGCAGGTGCCGTGGCAGTTGAATGATCGCGCGGACGCACCCGCGCCGGATCAGCTGCTCCCGGGTCCAGGTGACCGGCAGCCGGCGTGCGATGGCGGCACGGGTCAGGGTCCATTCGGGTACAACCGCGAAGCCGATGCCATCGCCGCTGAGGCACTCCACCACCCGCGCCGCCCAGGACAGTGGGTGCTCATCGCGTTGCTCATGCTCGCCCGGCTGAAACGGTGGGTCTACGAATGCGACATCGGCACCGGCGAAGTCGGTGGTCGCCTCACCGTCCGGGTGCGGCACGAGGTTGCGATGGCCGTGGCAGAACAGCCGTAGTCGCAGCACCTTCGCCATGGCCGGATCTGTTTCGGCGTAATGGATCGCTCGTGGTCCGATGGCGGCCGACAACGTCGTCAGGAGGCGGCCAGGTCCGGCCGTGAGATCTGCGATGGCGGGGTCGGACGGCTTACCAAGCAACTCCCCGGCAATGCCCGTAACCAGGTCGCAGATCTCGGGCGCGGTTTCGCCAAGCCTGCCTGACCAGCCGCGGCGGCGGGCCGTCGCCAGGATCTCCTCGGCGGCACCCGGCGCGCCGACCTCGGACACCAAGCGCTCCACATCGGCGAGAAGCGGACGAACGTCGTGGTCTCCAGCTTGTACATGGTCGAACAGTCCGGCGAGGTCGGGGTACGCGGTCTCGGTCGCTGTGCATAGGTCCGCGAGGACTCGCCGGTCGGTAGGCAGGGGCCCCTGGTGAGCGACCCGCAGCGCGACGAGTTCGAGACCGAGGTGCGCCACGGTGTCCCCGTCCAGTTCCGCGCCGTTGCCGGCGTCGCCAGCGCGCAGTCCTGCACGGAAAACGTCGCCGTACGTCGCTGGTTCGGCGCCGCGGACCAGTGCTGGTCGTTGGTCGAGCCACTGGGCGACTTGTTCGGCGTCGAACAATGGTTGCGCTCGCGTCCCACCAGTCGGCGGCGGGAAGTCAGCGTGTCGGCGCCGCCAGTTGCTGACGCTGGGGCGGCGCACCTGCGCATATCGGGCGATCTGCGCCAACGTGACTGCTGACTGCATGGTGGTCGCCCCCTCTCCGCCTGCGGATCTCGCGCCTGATCACCGTAGCGAAGGCGCCGCCGTGCAACAACGCTGCAATCTGATAACTCCAGTTATCAGATCGCAAGCGTCGCACCTGACAATCATCCTTATCATTGGCTCTTGTCGCTGCCGAGCCTGCCGTCAGTTGTTATATGGGGCGCGACGTTGATGGGTGATGTGATCCAGACGCATCACATCACCCCGAATGGCGCATATACGTGACGTTTCTGTCGTGCCCAAGAGGCACGATAACGCCGTCGCACGTCGATGTTTCGCCGCGAGAAGAGGACGAGCTCATGGACACGGATCAACACCCGTGGCCCGAAGACTGGGAGATCACCTTTGTCCACCAGCTTGCCGCCGGGCTGATCGAGTATGCCGACCTGTGCCGGGTCGGTGAGCCGATCCGCCTGCCGTACCCGTCCAATCTTCAGCGGGCGCTCGACCGGCTGACGCTGATGTGCCAGGTCCAGGGCGTGACCCCGCCAGGCAGCGTGATGGATCTGCTGCGCTGGGCGCGCCGACCGTTGGCCGATTGGCCGATCGGGCTCGACGTTCCGCGGTTGGACGTCGACGAGGCGTTGCTGGCTTTCGGCTACCCAAGCGTGGCGTGCGAGGAGCTCGGTCGTCTCCGGGGCGACGTCGAAGGCGAGCTGCGCGAGAACGCCCTGATCGGTGACGTGATGGACGTATGTCGGGCCAACGATCGCGAGGACGCCTACGTTGCGTTCCGGGAGCTGTTGATACGTCGGCCCGCCATGTCCGAGCTGGATCTGGCTGAGCAGCTTCACCGGCCGGAGCTGGCGTTGCTGTCGGCTCAGCTGCGGGCAGCGTACCGAGAGGCGCCGCCTGAGGCGTTGCTCGGCGGAGTGGCGCAGGTCTGCGGCGGCTGCGGCAATCTGAGGACGCCGGCGGAGGATATGCCGCAGCGGATGTGTGTCGATCCGGCCTGCCCTGACCCTGGGAAACCGTGGACTGAGCTTCCGGCCGTCGAGGGTGTGCTCTGGATCGGTCGTGAGCTGCGGACGTTCATCGCCGCACCCGGGCGGGCCGAACTGCGCATCGCCGACAGTCTCCGTGCGGCGGGAGTGCCGATTGAGCTGTGGCCGCGATTCGACGCCTGCGATCTGGCGGTCTTCTCCACCGACGTATGGGCGGTGGATGTCAAAGCGTGGGCGAGTCCGACCCGGCTTGCGGCCCGTTTGGCGGCGCGTCCGTTCCACCCGCCGTCGGACGCGTCCCGAGCCTTCATCGTGATCGCCGATGAACAGTGCCGCGCCCGTCCTGGGTACCTCCGCCAACTCGTCCGTGCCCTGCCGTCGCTGGGTCCGGGTGGGCGGGTCACGGCAATGTCCGAGCGGGAGTTCAGCGGCGAGGTCAAGCGGCGCCTGAAGGAGGAGTCGTGAGGGAGACCAGCGCGTGGCGGGCCCAACTGGTCAAGGACATCACCGCGCACCACGAGCCTGCCGATGGCGAGCCGTCGATCGCGCAGGTTCTGGACACCGAGCTGAGTCTCTACCTGCTGGAGACCGTCGCGCGCGGCCAGTCCGCCCACGGGGCGTGGGCGTTGCTGGACGGCTACCCGACGTTGTGGCAGGTGCTGCCAGACGCCGAAGACTCGGCCCAGATACGGATCGCCAACGCTCGGCACCTGCTGTGGCGTTCACACAGCCCGTACCAGTGGGCCGAGGCGCTCCGTGCCTACGCCGCGTTGCCGGAGCACGTCCGTGGCTATGAGATTGATCCGGCTGATGGCACGACACGGCGACTCCCCTGCCGAGTCGCCCCGCAGCGGTGGGACACCTTCGAGCGGGTTCTCACTCAGCCGCTGCCGTTCGCGACTAATCCGTTGCGAAGCGCCGAGCCGGCCAACGACTACGTCTTTGCTGCCGGACGGAGCCAGCGTGGCGTGCGGCTGCCGGGCTGGATGCCGGTGCCGGCCCGCGGGCCTGGGCACGACCTGACGGTCCGAGGCCGTCAGCCGGTCGTGGTTGCCTGGGCGGACCTGCGGGAGACGGCGGCGTTTATGGACGAGCAGGACCTTCATGCTGGTCGGAACAACGACTGGGTCGCCCGAGTCGACGGGGTTACCCTGCAAGTACGTCGCCGGGACAGCACCTTCGGCGACTGCGACGTGCTGACCATCGACCGCATGCTGCACCTGGTCGGCATGGTGAGCGCCGGGAAGTCGACGCTCGTCACCGTGCTGACCGTGTGGGCCGCCCGCCACGGACTGCGGGTGACCATCGTGGTCGGGGACAACACCTCATCGTTGCGGACGGTCGAGCAACTCGGCTGGTACAGCGTGGCGGCTGCACCGGCGATGGGACAGTCGAACCGGCGACGTCACGTCGAGCGGCTGCACCGGCTGCATCCGCCGACGGACGGGCGGATCGTCCCGGCCTCAACCGGTGTCTTCGAGCTGATGAGCACCGCATGCATGCTGGATGCCCTCAGCGAGGTCGCCCAGCCGCTCGACCTGCGTCACGCGCCATGCGAGACCTTGGTCCCGCAGGACCGTGCATCGCCGGACAGGCAGACGGGTCGTGCACTGGCGTGCCCGGTGTGGCATGCCTGCCAGCGGCACGAACCGGCCCGCCGACTCGTCGAGGCACCCGTGTGGGTGGCCACCCCGTGGAGCCTGGTGTACACCAAGGTGCCGAACCACCTCAACGCCGAAACGCTGCGCTACCTGGAGGCGGCTTGGCGGCGCAGCGACCTGATCCTGGTCGATGAGGCCGATCAGGTGCAGGCCAACCTCGACGCGATGTTCGCCACCGGGCAGACCTTGCTGGGCTCCAGCGACGACGCCTGGATCGACGAAATCGACATCCGATTCGGGGCCCAGCTTCGCGCGCTGGACCGGGCACCCACGCGACTTTCCCATGTTCGGGTCTTCAACCTTGCCCTCAACGCCGCGCGGGCCGCCGCGGACATCGCCTACCACCTGCTGCAGCTGGACCGGCGTCGTCCTCGTGGCGTGCTGCGCAAGTGGGTCGACGGCGACTACTTCACCGAATGGACGTTGTTCCAGCAGTTGGCGGAGGATTGGGCCGGCTTCGCGCCCGTTTCGGGTCGGCGCCCACGTGAGGGCTGGGACCGTGACGCGTGCTATCTGGAGCTGCGCCGGATCTTCGATGCGTTCGTGGACTCTCCGGCCGGCGGCACTGGCGACCCGGTCGCCGACGAACTCGCCGGCCTGGCCGCCTCCGTCATCGCCGACACCGACGAGGACCAGCGCCAGGCGCGCGTTCGTAACTGGCTGACAGGATTTACCGAACACGATCTCGGGTCCGGCCGCCGCGCCACGCCAGTGGACATCGACGCCAGTGCCAGTAGGCTGGAATTCGCGCTCATGGTGGCGATCATCGCCAGCCGGCTCAATCAGATGCTGCGACTGTGGCCGCTGGTGGCCGCCGATCTCGACCTTCATGATCTTCCGGTCGCGGAGCTGCGGCAACCGCCGCGGGACCTGACCCCAGTGGTGCCCGAGTCGCCGATGGGCAACGTGCTGGGCTTCCAGTACGTCGAGCACGATCGCCGGTCCGGCGATGGGCAGATGGGGGAGTTCCGGTTCTTCCGGTACTCCGGGGTCGGCCGTTCGCTACTGGTTAACCTGCCCAACCTGTTCCCAGCCGACGGCAGCGGTCCCAACGTCATGCTCCTGTCCGGTACGAGCTGGGCCGGGACGTCGCCGCGCTACCACGTCGATGTCGAGGTCGGCGGAATCCTCCGGCCCCACCAGAAGGACCTCGATCAGATCGCGAAGACGACGGTGGAGTTCCGGCCGTTCACTGCCAACGACAAGCCCATCTCGGTGTCCGGCAAGTGGGGCCCGGAGCGCGACGTGGCACTGCAGCAGATGGTCACCGCCCTGGCCAAGCCCGGTCCGACCGGACGGAGCCTACTGGAGAAGGAGCACGCCGCCCTGCCGGACGGTCGTCAACGGATCATGCTGCTGGTCGGCAGCTACCGCGAAGCGAAGTACGTCGCTGAGGCGCTCGTCCGGCGGCGCACCGCCTGGAGTGACAACGTGCGCTACCTGGTGCCCGACGATGAGTTCGCCACCGACTGGGACGGTCCGCAATGCATCCGGCGTGCCGACGTGGCCACGTTCGCAGCGACCGGAGCATGGATCCTGGTCACGCCGATGCTGGCCATCGAACGAGGTCACAACATCCTCAACGACGACGGCGTGGCAGCGATCGGGGCGGCGTTCTTCCTCGTCCGCCCCCATCCGCGTCCCGATGACCTCACCTATGTCACCCAACGCATCAACCAGTACGCCCAACGACAGATCGCCGAACGTGCGCGGGGCTCGGCCGGTGAACCCGGTCCGGAGGCGCTGGACGAGGCCGGCAGGGAGCGCCGCCGGGCGGCGCAGCGACGCTGGCGGGCGCTGCTGCACAGCCGCGTCGCGTACAGCCAGCTCGACGACGACGAGCGCCGTTCGCTGACCTGGACCCAACTCGTCACCATCTGGCAAGTCATCGGACGCCTGGTCCGTGGTGGCCAAGCCGCGAAGGTGTACTTCTGCGACGCTGCCTTCGCTCCGAGGACGGCGCAGCGTATCGACGGCGTTTCCGATGTAGCTGGCACGAGCCTGCTCCTCGGCCTGCGAGAGGTGCTCGACCCCTACTTCCAACCGGAGTGCACGGACGACGACCGGCACCTCGTCAAGGCGCTCTACCAACCTCTGCGGCAAGCACTGTCCCTGATGGGAGACCTGTAAATGCCCACCTACGACCACATGCGGGTCGGCGCGTTCCGCCTCACAGCCGACACCGTGATGCGCCGCACCTATCGACTGCTGCGCTTCCCGGCGACCTGGAAGCCGGCGCTGCGGGCACTCAGTGCTGCCGCCACCCGTCGCACCAACGGTGAGCCGGTACGCATCGCCATCACCGCCCTCAACAGCGCCCTCACCGCGCTGGTGCCCGACCTGCTCGTCGTGGCTCGCAAGGTGAGCGTTGAGGCCGGCGACGAGGACTGGCTCTACAGCTACCACCCCGTTCCGCCGCGGGCGCTGTTCACCGTCATCGCCGCCTGGATCCGAGCCCACGAGGCCCCGCAGCAAGTGATCGACCAGACACTCACCGCGATCCGCGCTGACGACCTCGTGTGGCGTGAGATCTCGCTCGACCTTGCCGACAAGGACAGCCGAGCGCTAGCGTTCCGGCTGCTCCCCATGGAAGCCGCCGCAATCCTCACTCAGCCCACTGCCGGCTGCCCTTACGGCGACACACTTATCGCACAGTTTCGGCGCTGCCCCACCGACACCGGCGCGGAGATCATGTCCTGGCCGCCATTCGGCACCGACAGCGGCGCGCCGTTCTCCGTCACCACCCGGATCACGGCCCAGACCCATCCATTCAGCAACGACCTCAACCTGTACCTGCATGTCGGAACCCGGCGATGGATGCCAGAATTCGGATCGCTGTCGATGCAGCACGGGCACAACGTCTTCCTGGCCCCGACACTGCCCTACCTTCCCGGACTTTCCAACTCCCGCCATTTCACCAAAGCCAAGATCGAGCTCGCCCGGCTTGGCACCAGGGCTGACGGCAAACCCGACTGGGGAGCCCGCTGGGACGACAAGCTGGCTCGCCTCCTCGCCGAAACCGGGTGTCTCGCGCGCCTGCCCGACCCGCGGCAGCTGCGGGCCAACCCCCTCGATTGGTTGCACCGCGACGGCGACGCGGCTGCGCTCGTGTATCGCACCGGCATGCTCAAGCGGGAACAGGTCAGCGCGGGCCTGTCACTGACCGATCGTGCGCCCGTCCTGGACTGGGCCGAACAGATCCTTGCGCCCCACCTGACCCTGACTCCTCCACTGGCCAGGACCAACGCGCCCGTCTACACCACGACGCGCACCAACACGCCTGACCCGGATCCGGTGAGGCTGTGCACGGAAGCCGCCAACCTCACCGGTGGCAGGCTCGACATCGAACTGTTCACCGGCGAGCAGTCCACGCAGCACACCCTCGACGCGCTCACCGCTCGCCTCGGCGTAGTGATGCCCACCCTCGCGGAGCTGCGGGACGCACCTCGGATCGTGGCCACCGACAAACTCGCTGTTCACCTGCGGCTGCTGGCGCTCCCCGAGATCACCGCTGACCTCGAGCCCGACCGGGACGTCACAAGCCGCACCCAGCGCAGGGAGCAGGCGGTTACTGATCGCGCCGAACGCATCCAGACAGCGCTACCGGCGGCCGAACATCCCACGATCGCGATTGTGGAGATCGGTGGCCTGGACACGTACAAGGGACCACGACGAGCCATGGACCCGAAGTTCGCGATCCGGCACGGCCTGCTGCGTACCGGACGACTATCGCAGTTCCTCACCCCCGTCGTCACGCCGACCCGACCGCCGCGGACACGCAAAGACGGAAGCGAACCCGCCGACCCCAACCGGCAGCGAGCCATCAGCGCCGTCAACGACCTGCTCCGCCAGCTCGGCGTCCGCGCGGCACCGCTACCCAACCCCAAGCCCGGTACCATCGCGCGCCGGCCCGCGATCCTCGGCCTCTGGGTAATCCGACAGAACGAAGGCGACGTCTGGGGCACCACCCGCCAGGTCCCGGTCGCGGTCTTCATCGACCCGACCGGCCACACCATCATGGTTCGCACCCCTGACGTGGAATGGACGCCACTGCACCGCGGACTGCTCACGATCGGACGCCAGCACGTCTTCGCGAACCAGCGCCGCGCTCCTCAGGAGATCACCCGCTTCGTGGAACAGGCGATCCGTGAGGTCGTCGGCGAATACCCCGACACCCTGCTGCTCACGCACGCGCAGAACCTCCGCGCCGGCTGGAGCTTCATCGCGAACACCAATCTCGTCATGGACACGCTCGGCTTCGGCACCGGTACGTCAACGCCCATCGGCCGCTTCCAGGGGTTGCGACACGTCCGGATCCGTACCGACGTGGACAACGAGACGCCCGAGTGCTATGCCGTCAACGACGAGCAGTCCGGTCACTCGCAAGGAGTCTGGGCCATCGACGGTCACAGGATGTTCGGCAGTACCGGCAGCAAGCCGGTCACCGCGGGAAACACCATCCATGGAGCATCGAAGATCACGCCCTGGCTCAACCGCGCCGGAGAGACCAAACCACCGAACCCCAAGGCGGACGTGTGGAACCCGCAGTTCATCGAGTTGACCGTCGCGGGTATCCAGCACGGCGACGATCCGCGGCACTGGGCGACGCTCGCGCACGAACTGCGCTGGGCCGCACCCTACGTGAACAGCCCCACAACACTGCCTTGGCCGCTGCACCTGGCCAAACAGATAGGCGAATACCTTATTCCGACCGAGGTCGACGACGCCGACCTTGCGAGCGGCGACGAGCTCGACAGTTGACGCGTGCGCGCCGCCGCCTCGCCCGCGCCTACCCCTCGCTCGGCCGCTGGTGAGGCGGTGAAGGTAGCGGTACTTAGCCCGGATGTTCCGCAGACCACCAGAGCGACCGACGGTGGAAGTCCGAGGACCTAAGCACCAGCGAGGTCACCTCGAGGCGATCCGCCGTGGAGCTTTTAACGACTCAAACATGTAGGGGACAGATGGTGTATAGGCAGGGCATCTCTCTCGCGAGGTTGCTGAGAATTCTGAATGATCCGCGATCCGTGCCGGACCTGCAGCGGTACTTCGCCGTTGGGCTGCCGTCGTGCGAGGTGCCGCCGTTTACAGGGGGCCGCTTCGACCGGCTGAGTGGTGGTGGGGATCATGCCAAGGTTCGGGACGTCATCACCGCGGATGATCTGATCGCGGTCGAGATGCTCAACGTGCAGGTGCCGCCGCCGGTCTCTCTCGCCCTGCTTGAAGGGAGCCTTGGACGGGCCATCAGCGCGGCATTGAGCACGATTCCGACTGACGTTTGCCTCGGTGATGACGGCGCCGGTCAGCATGTTGCCGATGACAGCCCAGCAGACAAGGCGTGGCACCTCTTGAAGGAGTGCGACGGGGTGGGCTGGGTTACCGCGGGAAAGTTGCTCGCTCGTAAGCGTCCGCGAGTCATCCCTGTGTACGACGAGATCGTGAGCTGCGCCTACGGCACGTCGACTGGCTTCTGGCCATGGCTGGACTGCAAGCTTCGGGAGCAGGGTGGCGTGCTCGCGCACCGGCTAGCGGAGCTTCGTGACGAGGCGGGTCTGTCCGACGAGATCAGCGCATTGCGGATCCTCGACGTCGTGATCTGGATGCGCCACCGCGCCGGTCACGCTGGGCATGGGTGCACTGGCGTGGGTGACGACGACACGAGCGGACCTACGGGCGACGTGCATGAGTGATAAGCGGGAGCTGGCCAAGAACTGGGGCTGGGAGAAT
Source organism: Dactylosporangium darangshiense (assembly GCF_039537565.1). Classification (NCBI taxonomy): domain Bacteria; kingdom Bacillati; phylum Actinomycetota; class Actinomycetes; order Micromonosporales; family Micromonosporaceae; genus Dactylosporangium; species Dactylosporangium darangshiense. The sequence goes on along the minus strand of NZ_BAABAT010000001.1, from coordinate 172,805 downwards.
ACAGGACCGGTCTGGGGCGCCCAAGCCTTTCCGCCCCGCGCCGGCCAGGACCACCTCGGGCTGGGGTCGGTCAGCTCAGACCGAATCCTTCCCCGGCTATCGCCGGGCATCAACGTGCTCACGATCCACCCGCGGTACTGGTCGTTCTACGCCTTCGTGCTCGACGAGTTCTGGGCGCGCGAGTCGCCGCGCACCAAGGTGGCATTCCGGGACTTCTACCGGCCGCGGGAAGCGCTGTTCGCGTTCGCCTGTCAAGTCTGCGAAGCACCCGAGCACGCGACCCTCACCGGCAACGTCGTCGGATCGCGGCGCACCGCCGGGCCAGCTGAGCATGACGAGGAATTCGATCCTGGCTTCGACTACATCAAGGAACCTCTCGGCGGATACGGACTGTACTACCGCTCCGTCATGGAATCCACCGGCCTCGTTGTGATCGCGGACCCGGCCAACGGGGTCGCGTTCGACGCGCTCACCCCTGAGGGGCGGGCAGTCGCGGACGCCTACCGCAATGCCATCAGCGGCACCCGCTTCTATCGCGAGCACCTGCATCAGCTGGATGCGCCGGTGCCGCGCGAGGTCCTCGTCGAGTTCGCTGCAGCTGGCTGCCTGTGCCAACTACGTGCCGCCGCCCTCGACGTGCCGCTGCTGCAGGACCTGTTCCTACACGGCGGTGAGCCCCAACAGGCCGAACAGCGACGAGCCACACTCCGCTTCCTGCTTGACGTCTGCCGCACGGCGCAAGCCGATGCCCTCACCGAAGACCGATTCCGGCAACTGATCTACTTCCGCGCACTCGGCGACGACCGCTACGCCCCCCACAATGGAACCGTAGCGTTCGCGCGGCGGTGGCGGCTGTACCAGGCACGCGAGTACTTCGCCTTCGCGTTCAACCGGCTCTGGGCATGGCTGGCTCGCAGCGGTCTCGAACTGTCCGACGACGGGCTCGTAACCGTTCCACTCAACGATGTGTGGGCGCTGGTAACGGACGCGCTCGACACCAACGAGTTCGCCGCTCAGCTGGGCCTATCCGATCCCGGGATCAACGCCGCGACACCGGCGCAGGAGTTTGGCCAGTGGCTCGCCGATCACGTTGATGTAGCACCGGGCGTCGACGAGGTGTGGCCCCGGCATGACTCACTCGACGAACACGCGTTGTACGACTGGTGCCGCAACACCGTGGATGACGGCGAAGCGCTCGTGGCGATGCTCGCCGTCTTGCTGCTGCTGTACCGCCGTGTCGGCACGCCGGGCCGCATCGCGGACCTCCAGAGAGATTCGGACCTACTCAGCGAAGGCGACGCGCGGCGGATCGGAATGGCCAGGTTCTTTGCCCTGCTACACAAGCAGCTGTTGGCCGGCCAGACCCTGGCCGCCGTTGCCCGCTGGATTCTTTCTGACTTCGTGATCACGCAGCACGAACGCGTCGCGTCGGCCAAGCTTCCCGACGATACGTTCCGCTTCCGGCGTGTCGGCGACAGGCTGCGGTTCTTCAACCAAGAGACACCCGTCGGGTTCAACGACAGCCGGTTCGTCGCGTTGCGCACGGCCGCCCATGAGTTGAACCTCGTCACATCCCTGGCACAACCCGAACGTAAGCTCACCGCCGCGGGGAAGAAACTGCTCGAGCGGGGCGACCTGCCAAACGGCGCGCTGGAGCGTGCCGCGATGACCTATCTGCAGCAGGAGCAGCAATGAATCGCCGCGGTCGCGGCGGCGCCGAGCCGAGTTCCGCATTGCCGGTGCCCGAGCTGATTCAGGGTGACTGGACAAGCCTAGTCATCTTGACCTACTCCGCGAATCTGGGCTTCTTCGAGACACACCTGTTGCGGCAACTGGGCCGGGTACCCCAGCGGTTGATCCTCGCCGACGACCGCCGGCTGGCCGAGACGTTCACCAGAGCAGCGGAGACCGGGCAACGCCTCGCGAACGCCAACCGAACCTACCTGGCCGCGCCCGTCCGCAACGCACGAGCCGCACATGCGAAGGTGGCGCTCCTCACCACGAAGACGGATGGCCTGTTACTGATCGGCTCTGGAAACCTCAGCCAGGACGGCTACGCCAGCTCCGGCGAATTGTGGCACGTCTACGCGTACGCAGACGGCGCACCTGAACACCTTGGGCAGTTCGCCGCCGTCAGGTTCCTCATCGATGGCATCATCAGCCGTGAGTGGATCGACCCGCCCGCTGTCGAACTGCTGCACCAGGTATGGGCCGAGACACCGTGGCTGGCCGAACAGCCCTCGACTGCGCCGCTGGTGCGACACAACCTCGACACACCGCTGGTCGACGCAATCGCCGAGGCCGTCACCTGGCCCGTACAGACCCTCACTGTGCACGCCCCGTTCTTCGACCCCGAAGCACAGGCGCTTGCCAGCCTGCTCGACCGGTTGCGTCCGCGTCGACTACGAGTCTTGCTCACCCGCGATACCTCAGTCGATATCGAGGCGCTGCGTACAGCGGTGACGCGGCCACGACTCGACGTGTCGTTCCTGCAGGCCACGGTGACGGACGCGCCTAGGACGTTTCTGCACGCGAAATTCATTCATGCCGTTGGTGCGGATCGCGAGGTGATGCTCACCGGATCGGCGAACCTGTCCAGATCAGCACTCCTGCTCACGGCGAACGGCGGCAACCTTGAGCTCGGCGTCATCGAGACCCGCCCACGAGGCGGCTTCGACGCGGTGTACCGTCCGCTGACTCTTTCCCCGATCGCCGACATCGCCGCGCTCGATCTGTCGTACGACACCACCGCGGAAGCGCAGCCACCAGTTGATGTGCCGGTCCTGCTTTGGAGCGAGATCGCCCGCGGGTCGCTCACCCTGGTCTTCGACCGGCAGGTCGACACGGCGGGGCTCACTCTCATAGGACCCGACGGGACACCGCTGACCCCGCTCGCCGTGCACGCCGATGGTAAAACCATTCGCCTCGACCTCAACGGAACAGATCTTGATCAGGTAGCAGGCGGCGGCCCGCTGGAGGTCGGCGTCGTCCATGACGGCCAGGTGCACGAGCCTAGGCCTACCTGGCCCTACCACACGGAGACGCTGAAAGGCCGGCTGGGCCGTGCCAGCCAGAACACGTTGCTGGCTCAGTCAGGGACGCTACCGGGCACTGACAGCGAACTGTTCGAGCTGCTGCAGCAGCTCGAACAAACACTCATCTTCGACCCGATCAGCGCATGGAAGGTCGCACGACCGACTGATCCAGTCCACCCAATCGATGGTGACGAGCAGCCCGCCCTTCGGTGGGTGGATCTCGACTGGGAGCGGATACGTCGACATCCCAGGTACGCCGGCTACCACCACTTCGGCCGAAAATTGTCGCTGCCGCCGACCGACGTGCAGGTCGTTCTGGCGTCAATCGCGGCACGCCTCAGCGATTTCGGCACACAGTTGGTCACCAACGGTGAAGCCGACAGCGACGACGTCGTCGGCGAGGTCGAACTGGGTCACGAGAGCGCGCAGACCGCCACCGAGACCCAGGAGCACGGCGATGGCGACGACGAGCCTCCCGATGAGCTGGACCGGCGCCGTCTGAGCGTCTCTGCTCGGACGCGACGAGCCTTCAACCGCTTTGTCGCCCGTCTAGCAGCTGCAGTGCGTGATCCGCAGTTCCAGGATGCGCTTGGCCCGATCATTGCAGTGCAGAACGCGGTCATCTTCAACCATCTGCTGCGGCAACTGCTCCAGAAGCACGCGGTCGATCTGCGCTACGCGGTCGAGGCGCAGCTCGCCGTCTGGACTCTGTTGTGGGGGACAGGCACGGAAACTGGACTGCTCGCATCCCTGCAAGGCGACGAACGCCACGCCGCGGATCAGATCCTGATCGAGACCCAGACGCGCCGGACGGTGGTCGGCGCGCTGTCCGACCTTGCTGAGTATGACGTGGACGAGGAACTTGCAATTGCGCTTCGGCACCAGGTCCAATATCTGCTGGTTGACCCGATCTTTAACTTCGAGTCCCGGGTCGTTGCCGCAGCCGCACCGGACCCGACGCAGGCTGCCGCATTGCTAGCGAATCTTCGCTGGCTGGCTGCGCCCTCCACGGATCACGATGCGACTACGGAGGTTCTCGCACCGTGGGATCTGCCACCCACGGCGGCGCGATGGGAGCAGACGAAAGTAAGACGCTCCACGCCCGGCGGGCGTGAAGCTCGGGAGGAATACGTTCACGTCCTCGAACTGGCGTCGCCGGTTGCTGGGCTCACCACCGAGGCTGCACGGGCGGCCCTGGCTCGACTCGTTACGTACGCCGACGTTGCCGGCTGGGGCTTGGACTATTTCCGGATCCGGTTCGCTACGGGAAGAGACGTATGTTTCTGGGACGCTCGGGTTGGTCAGGGGGTGAGCCTCCTCAACGGCAAAGATGTTGACTTCGACGACCTTGAACTCATGTGGCCACTCTGGTACGAGCGACTACTTGCGATTCAGACGGAGATCGTCGGTTGGCGACGTAACAGCCTCAGGCGAGCTTCTTGACGAGCCCAGCGCGCCGCTGGCACTGCTGGTACCGGCACACCGCCCTGGCAACGCGGTGGACGTCGAAGCGGTGCTGACTACCCTCGTCCGGCTCGACCGCGCAATGGGTGGACACGGACGGGCGCCGAGGCGGAGACCCGAGGCGCCTTGCAGCGGGTGGCCCGCCTGGTGGGCACCCTCGCCACGCCGGAACATCCTGAGCACCACCACCGGTACGACCCGGCGAAGGCGATCAGCTACACCGCGACCACGTTGTCGTAGGTCGGTGACGCGGCCGCCGAGGAGTTCGCCCGAACCGCCATCCGCAAGCAGGAGAACACCGCTCCGAACCCTTCGTGATCAAGACCGACGACCCGACCGTTGGCCTGTTCGTCCATAAGTTGGCGGACCCTGACGGCAGCTGCGAACACGTCGAGGTGGCGACGTCGGAGTTGTCTACCGGGCATCGTGGTACTTGTCAGAGCCGATCCTGGGTCGGGAGAGCCTTCTCCCGCGGACCTCGGCCGATGCGGTGTGGCGCGCGGTGGCCGAGCTGACCAGAGAGGTGTCGCATGCAGTCTCCGTCACGTCGCAACGCTCCCGTGAGGACTGCAGCAGAGCCGGACGGAAACGCCTTCGTGAGCATCATCGAATCGTTTCCGGGTCGACATCCCCCACTTCATGGGTCAGCCGTCCGGGAGGACAACGGCCAGGACGCATGAGGGTGACGCACAGTCCCAGCTGCCCTCGAAGAGACCGGGAACGATCGAAATGCCTCGCTGAGTTGGTGCGATAGGCCGACGCGGTCACGGTGTTTTCCCAGTACAGTCCGTGGCTATGCGTATCGACCTGCATGCCCATTCAACGGTCAGCGACGGTACCGCAACTCCGGCCGAGGTGATGGTGATGGCTGCTGCTGCCGCACTGGACGTGGTCGCGCTGACCGACCACGACACGACCACCGGTTGGGCGGAGGCGGCCGCCGCCCTGCCGGTTGGCCGGACGCTGGTGCCAGGTGCCGAGTTGTCTTGCCGCTGGAACGATGGCGGGCAGCGGTTGGGGATGCACATGCTGGCGTATCTGTTCGATCCGACAGACGCGGCCCTCACTGCCGAGATGACCCGCGTGCGCGACGGTCTGGCGCACCGGGCACAGGCCGTGGTCGAACTGTTGCGGGCCGGCGGCGTCGATGTCACGTGGGACGAAGTACGCGAGCTCGCCGCCGGCGATACGGTCGGTCGCCCACACATCGCTCAGGCGCTCGTCGACGGGGGCCGGGTGGGATCGGTGCAGGAGGCGTTCGAGCCTCAGTGGCTCGGCGAGCGGTATTACGTGCCCAAGCAGGCCATGGATGTCTTCGTCGCGTTGCGGCTGGTCCGTGACGCGGGTGGGGTGGCGGTCCTCGCCCATCCGCGTCGCAAGGACCGGGAGGTACCCCATGAGGTCCTGGCCGAACTGGCGAAGGAAGGACTCTTTGGCCTCGAAGCTGATCACCCCGAGCATGCCGACGCCGCACGGGAAGCGGTACGCGCAGCAGCTCTCGAGTTCGGTCTGGTCGTGACCGGTTCCAGTGACTTCCATGGCGCCCGGAAGACCGTGCGGATCGGCGCCAACACCACCGACCCGCAGGTATTCGAGCAGATTGTCAACGCAGCCAGCGGAACCGCTCCGATCACCGCCGCCGCTGTCCGGTAGAGCTGCACACAACAGCAGCGAGAGCCGGAGAGGCTAACTCTGCGGACGTGGAGCGCTGGTTGCGGCTCGGACGATGTCGGACCAGCCGCCCAGTTCGCCGGCGAGTCGGCGCCGGACCAGCGCTTCACTGGGGCGGCCGGTGGATCGCGCCCATGACGCGTAGCCGTGGATGGTGACCCGGTCGACGGTCTCGGCGTACTCCGCGACTGCGGCGAGGAGGTCCTGTAGGGAGTAGCTGGGTTGGCCGGTGGGTGCGTGACTGGTGGCGCCGGTGCTGGTGTTCTTGCGTCGGTACAGTTGCGCGGGCCGGCCCGGTCCGCTGCGGTCGATGTGTTCGGTGGGCTCGATCTTGTCGTCGGCGAAGCGACGGAAGGCGTCCTTGTGGCTGATGTGGCCGTTGATCGCGTCGTGGATGCGTTGCAGTTGGCGGATCGTGAATCGGTCATCCAGTAGCCAGAGGGGGTCGGCGGCGCCGTTGTAGCGACCGCGAAGGTCGGCGACGGCCCGGGCGAGGATCTCTTCGTGGTCGGCGGGCAGCGCGGTCTGCCCGTCGGGCAGCGGCAGGTGCGGTCCGTTCGGTGGTGCGACCGGTGCGAGGTGCAGGTCGGCTCGCAGGGCGACCTGTTCGCTGATCCTGTCGTAGGGGACGGAGCCGGTGTGTGCGACCGAGATGACCCAGCCTCGCGGGTCTCGGTTGGGGTCGTCGAAGACGTGCAGTTGGCGCGGTTCGAGCCCGACGATGGCGCATTTGTCGCGCAGAAGCCGCAACACCGCCTCGGCCAGCCGCTCGCGTTCGTGGACGAACGTGCCGGGCAAGGACCAGTGCTTGCCGTCGAGGGGCTCATCGCGGCGCACGAGCAGGACCGACAGGCGATCCGGGTCTGGTGCCACCGTCAGCAGCGCGACGTCGACGGTGAGCGACGGTCGGGGGTAGTCGATGAGCCGCCGGCCCTGGCTGTCGCGCCAGTGCGGGCCCTGGGCGGCGGCTGCGGGTTGCCGGTTCGTCATGCCGCCAAGGTTATCTTGCCTACCGCGAAAAGTCTTGCTAGTTTAGCGCTCATTGCGAGATAAGTACCAAACTGGAGGTTGTCGATGAACCTGATGCCCGCTCTGCACCTGGGCGCCCCGACCCAGGCCGGGCCGCTGACCGTCTTCCCGATCTGGACCGACGCCCCGATCGCTCCGGTCGCCTATCGCACGTCACTGCCCGCCGACGCCCGCATCGACGAGCTGGACGACCCGACGGTCGGACGGCTGCGCGTCACCAACGCCGGTACCACACCGGTCCTGCTGCTGGAGGGTGCGCTGCTCGACGGCGGATGGCAGCACCGGGTGGTCACTCGCAGCATGTTCGTCGACGCGCAGACGCGCGAAGATGTCGAGGTGGCCTGCGTCGAGCAGCACCGCTGGTCGGGCGGCCACGGCCAGCAGCTGGCCCGGTACCGCGCGCCGCTGGCGGTGCGGGGCGCATTGCGCGGACTTCGGGTGGAGCCGCTGCCCACCGAAGCACCGGACACCGGGATCGACCAGGGCGACGTGTGGCAGCGGGTGCACCGGTACGAGCGCGAGCTGGGTGGCTCGGAAACGTCGTCGCTGGTGCAGTTGCAGAAGCGCCTCGACGCCGAGTTGGTGCACGTCCTGGCCGCAGTGCGGCCGATGTTCGGGCAGCGGGGCGTGCTCATCGGCGCGGCCGGTCACCCGGTGCTGTTGGAGGTCTTCGACGACCCTCAGACGCTGGCCGAGCAGTGGGATGCGCTGTTGTCGGCAGTCGCCCTCGACGCCCGCCTCGCGCCGCCGAAGCCCACCCTCGGAGCCCGGGCGCGTGCGTTCGTGCAACGGGTAGCCGCCGCGCCGCTGCGCGTGGCCGACGCGGCTGGCGAGGCCTTGGCGGTGCACGCCGACGACGATCTCGTGTCGGCCCGCGGTGTCGCCACCGACGACCGGTTGCTGCACCTGGCCGTCCTCAACGCCAAGCACCAGTTCGTCCTTGCGGCCTGACTGCGCCTGGTCACTCCCAGAGCTGGTCAGCTCATCTCGTCGAGAAGAGCCGCTGACCGGCGCCATCTCTGCCAGCAAAGTAACATCGATGAAGCTCGCGCTGGCGCGATGCCTCTTCCGGCCGGGCTGGAAGACGCGCAGCAGCGTTGACTCGACCGCCACAGGATTTGCACAGCCACCGTGCCGCGACCGACAGCGAACCGGCTGCCGGGAGCCGCAGCGTGGCCCGGCTACAGCTCCTCGACGACCTGCCGCAGTTCCGGGTTGAGTGTCCAGCCGTGTGTGCCGAGTAGCTGGCGCAGTTCGCTCAGCGCGGTCGGTGCTGGTGTGTCGGTGGTCAGGGTGGTGTAGCGGGCGGCGACCGCCGGCGTGCGGCTCTGGCCGGCGGCACAGTGCAGCAGCACAACGCGGCCTTCTGCACGGAGCTGGGCGACCAACCGGGCGGCCTGGTCGACGACGAAGTGCGGGTGCGCGTTGGCGCCGGGCTGGTCGACCAGCCACGCCGAGACCCGGTTGGCGGCCGCCACGTCGCCGAAGTCGTCACAGCCGACCCGGCACAGGGAGACCACCGCACTGGCGTGTGCCGCGGCCGCGTCGGTGCGGAGGTTGCCGAGGATCACCCCGGGGTCGTGCGGGTGCGCCAGCAGCAACGGCCCGACCGGCTGGCGTGGCGCGCGGGCGCAGCCCGGCCAGCCGGTGGAGTCGGTCTGGCCGCCTTGAGCCGTCAGCACGGCCAGGCGGATCAGGTCCGCCGCGCGCAGCGTCGGCCAGCCGTGAACGACGCGCTGCCAGGCCAGGGGCACCGCGGAACTACCCCAGCGGGCGCCGAGCAGCGCTCCGGCGATCGCCGCGACCGTGTCGGTGTCGTCGCCGGCGCATACCGCTGCGGTGAGGGCGTGTTGCAGATGCTGGCAGGCGAAACTGCCGCGGGCGGGATCGTGGTCGGGAACGGCGGTGTGCGTGATCGCCGACCAAGCGGCCTGCAGGGCGGGGACTACGAACCCGTTGGGACGGAACTGCTCCGGCGCCTTGGACTCCGCCTCGGTCAACCAGTTCGACCATTGGTCGCGGCGTTGCGCGGGCACCAGGTCCAGGCCCTCGCGTACCCCGTCGAACGTTGCATCGATGATCGCGCGGCGGATACCGGAGCACCACAGCACGCACGCGTCGCCGGCCAGTACGTCGTGGTTGGTCAGCTCACTGACCGCGCGGGCGGCTTCGGCGAGCGCGTCCGGCCGGCCGAGGTAGGCCAGCGCGACCGGCGCGGTGCGCATCAGCGAACCGTTACCGGCGCTGCGGCCGGTTCGTCGGTGCAGATCCGTGGCCGCGTCCCGCATCGCCGCGGCGAGCCCCGCTCCGTCCGGGTGCGACACCGCGCCGAGGACCTGGCGGGTCTGCGCCCCGATGTCGCTGGCGCCCTCGCGTCTCCAGCGCAGGAAGTTGGCGGCGATCCGATCAAGACTGTCACTGCTGCGCAGATCCGCCCCGGAAGCGGACACCTCCGCGATACATACCGCCATCTGGGTGTCGTCGCTGTACTCAACGGGGGCGTACGGGCCGAGCCCGCCGCCGCACATCTCGGGCTGGTGACCGGCCGCAAGCGGCGGCTGAAACTCGTACGGCACGCCCAGCGCGTCCCCGCACGCGGCACCAACGAGAACACCAGCCGCCCGGTCGCTCTGGACCGCACTACAGCCGCCGCCTGCCGAACCGTAGCGGCCACCGGCCCAGCACACCGGCCAGGGCACTTCACGGGAAGGCACCGGCTCGCATGCGTCACGGTGAGCCTCATCGCGGAAGCCCGGCGCGAATTTAGTGTCCTCATCCCAGAAGGCCGTGACGGATCACGCGGGGACGTTGACACGGCTTCGCATTGAACACCGGCCACAGCTTCGGCAACAGTCGATGTGTGGCGTAGTTAGTTCGGAATGGAGGCGCCGTGGTGCGACGGATGGCTGACGCGGCGTACCGCGAGCAGCAGCACCGCGGCCGGCTTTCCCCGCACGTCAGGCCGATCAATGAGCTGGTGACAAGCTGCGCGAGCTCGGCGGCCGCGGCTGGATGCCATAGGTCGCGCCAGCGCCCGGCGGCGTGGACGCCTGGGTGGTCTCGATCCTGCGTGACCCGGGTCCGGCGACGCATGAGGGCACCGGCTCGGGCTTCCTCTGCATGGAGAACGACGATCCGACCGCCGAACAGCAGTGCCTCGCCTTCGCCGAGGTCGGTGTCACACCGTCTGACATCACCCGTGGAATGCCTACCCCTGGTACATCAACCGGAAGCCGACCGCCGCCGAACGCGAGGCCAGCGTGGTGCCACTCGTTCGGCTGATCGTCCTGATGCCGCGGTTGACCGTCGTACAGCTGCAGGGTGGCGACGCCGCCGAACTAATCGAGGGCCGCGCGCTGGTCATCCGAGCGTCACGTGTCCGTAGACGTTCATGGTCATTTCCAAGGTGCTGTGCCCGACGATCGCAATGACGGTGCGCGGCGGCACTCCGAGGGCCAGGAGCACCGAGACGCAGCCGTGCCGGAGGTCATGCAGCCGGATTGCCGGAAGACCTGCCGCCACGCACTCCCGCCTGCACGACCCGGGTGCAGTTCCTCGGGTCGATCGGTGTCCCGACCGGCGTGGTGAACACGTAGCCGAGATCCGGCCAGCGAGCACCGAGCTTGCGTCGCTCCTCGTCCTGTGCCGACCGCTGCGCGGTCGATGCCGCCGCGACGATTGCCGGAAGCGGAACGGCGCGCTTCAAGGGCGCCGCGCTGGGCGCGCGGCGCTGGCCGGGTCTGTCGGCCAGCCGGTCGCCTTATCGCGGTAGGCCGTTGATTCTTTGCGCTACCGCGACGTCCGTCGTGGTCCCAGCCGTAGCTCCCGCGGCCTCGCCCTCCGCGTGGAGTTGCGCTCTTTGCCTCCGGCGGGACCTCTGGCTCCGGGGAGGTCGCTCCGCTCCCCGCACCGTCTGCCAGGTCGAGCCGAGCAGAACGGCGCCGCTCGCGCCAGGCCGAGCCGCTGCGCGGTCGCCTTCGGCGAGCCTGGCACGGCCGGCGCCGCCCAGCTCCCCGGAGAGTGGCCGACGGCATACGGGGAGACTCCGCGACGGGTTGGGGAGGGGCCGGCTGTTCGAGATGCGCCGCTCGCGCTCGGCCTGCTGGCGGCGCAAGCGCCGACATCGGCCGGCGTGAAAGGGAATCACCGGCTGCCGGCCATGATCCGTTCGTCGGCGAGTAGGGCGTAGAGATATGACGGACCGCGAACGATGTCGTTGAGCTTCCCCGGCCCGCTGACTGGCCATCGGTCGACAGCGCGCCGCACCTGGCTCACGTGGAGCGGATAGCCGGTGCGATCCGGCACGATCGACGTTCCGACCACCGTGTACCGAAACGGGAGACCTGTCTTGGTGCGGAACTCCTCGCCGGCATGAGCCTGGATGTTGCGCCACACGCGCTCAAAGGTTGCCATGCACACAGACTCGGGCGTCGCAACGTGGCGCACAAGGTTGCTATTTGCGGACTAATAGAACTCTGTGTACTCACCGATAGGATGCGATTCATGCATGACGGGGACCCGACCGGTGATCTCTGGCGCGAGCGGTGAGCCAACCGGCCACCTCTGAGCAGGGAGGCCGAACCATTCGGGCGCCTGGTCGATGAGGATGCCGATCCGGCCGAGGTCTCGTACTACGAGGCGATGAAGGACTCCGCCGCCCAAGCCTCGACAATGCCCAACGCTCCTACGCCGGCCAGTACCGTCGCCGCGAACGTCGGCTGCGCGGGCGACAGCGGCATACTCGCGACGAGCCACCGCTCTGTCGAGCCTCGATTGACAGCAATAGCTGACAGCAACGAGAGCAAACCGCGCCGGACCGCCTCACCAACGATCCTGTGACCTGGGATCGCGGACGGAACCAGACGAGAAATGAACGCATGTTGACATGTTGATCGCCAGCTGGCGGAGAGTTGCGAGCTCGCGAACGCGGGAAGCGGCGATCTCTTGGTTGATCGCGACGGGTCCTCGCTGCGCTCACGCGCTACCACACGCGCAGTGCAAACCAGGCCTCAGAAGCGGTGCTGCCCAAAAACATCTTTTTTCGTCTGGTTTTGGACAATTATCGGCTTCGCCTGCATCGTCGGATCAGTTCTTATTGACGTTAAGCCGGTCTATGTCATTGGGATCTGCTCCACCCGCGGTAAGAAACGCCCGATAGGCGTCGCAGTCGAATCGCTGACCGCACGCAGTGCACTGTGCCTTCAGATCTTGATCGACGCGTTGCGCCATCGGCAGGTGCTGCTTCGTCAGGTCGCCGCCGTCGATCGACAGCGGATCCTGCTGAATCTGCAGCACCGTGTTCCGCAGTTCACGGACCTGCTCCAGCGTCCATGCGAAACTGGCGTCAATGACCTCTTGGTCGATCGGAATGGACAGCAAACGACGTCCCGAGCCCGGCTTCTCGTTGGTGAAGAACAACACGCAGCGGCGGGGCAGGCCAATGCGGTCCTGCAGCAGTCCGGCGTAGGTGACAACCTGGCGCACGTAGTCGTCGCGTGAGCGGTTTTGCCGCAGCCTGGTGCCCTTATAGTCCCAGATTTCCGTGTCGCCGACCGCAGCCTGATCGGGGACATCGATCACCTCGCCCAACATGGCCGCCTTATCGGTCCAGCGCCACTGCAATGGATAGGTCAGCGTGTTCTTCTGCTGGATGACAACGTCCAGGATGCCAGTGAGCAGAATCTTGGACTTCCCTCCGTACAGTTCTGGTACTACCTTGCGTACGCTGCGCAGCGGATATTCCTCGTGCTGTGCTCCTTCGACGGCGGCCAGGACTTCGGGGTGCGGCGCGTCGGCCTCCACGTCGTACAGGTGGCGCGTTACGCGGTCGACCGTTTCCTGCTTGCTCGCGAACGTGGTGCGGATGCCGCGGGACCACAGTACGAGGAAATACGAGTTCAGTTGCGCGGTGAGCGAAGCGACATCGGCATGTGCGCCGGTCGCGCGATGCCGGTCAGTCAGCCACTGCATGGCGTGATGAATCATGAAGCCTTCCATTGCTTGCACCTGCTCGTAGGGGTGCACACCAACGTGCTTTTCGAACGCCCATGCGCGCCTGCATCGCCGGTGAGCCAACAGATCCCCGGTGTAGCTGACCTCGATCAGGTCGGTCACTGAAGCGCTCCACTCATCGAAGGAGAAAGTTCTTAACAGTTACAGTCGCATCGAGAGGATGTTGTTCTGCGGGAATCTGATCGAAGATCGCGGCGACCGCTGGGTTGAGTTGGCTGACATCGTTTCGCGGGTGGGTCGGGTCGTGTAAGACGGTCAGCGCGCGACGCGCGCGGGTCAACGCGACGTAGACTTCCCGCTCCCGATCGGCAGCAGACAGGCGCAGTACTTCGGCGTCCCGGGTGTCGACCTGCCCGTTCGTCACTGAGTAGGACACCGGCACACCCGAGAACAGTTGAGTACGCAGAACATTTGCGGGGTTGATCGCGCGGCCGGTGGAGGCGACGTAGACGTGGTCGAACTCGAGGCCTTTGGCCTGGTGGAAGGTGAGCATCGCGATGGCGTTCTCGCTGAAAGCGTCAACCTCCGCGTCGTCGAGCATGGTTGCTTCAAGCATCGTTCCCATGACGCGCAGCAAGTCCCAGTACTGCTTCGGCCACTCGATCTTGCCCTTGGCGTTGACCGTCGGCCGCATCGGATCGTCGAGGCTGCTCATCGTGCGTCGCGTCGGCGCAACGTTAGCTTCCAGGAGCGAGGTGAACAGCGCCTGCCGAAACAATTGCGGGGTGTATCCGCAATTGCGGAAGTAGTCGAAACTAAGCAGGCGCGCAACGAAAGCGGCCACGGTCAGTCGCCGGCGGTCTACTGGCGCGGAGCTAGCTTGGACAAGCCGTGCTCGGACCTCGTCCACAAAGTTCAGGATGCCGGCACGGTCGGTGGCTGGTGTGGCGAGGCTTCCGCCCTTGGCTTTGCGGAACCGTTTCTGGAATCCTGCGTGAGCGGGGGAACCGAATTGGGGTTCGGCTGAGATTGCGAACGGGCGGCGGGACGCGTCACCAGTGGCGAAGACCTCGACAGCACGGGTACTGCCCGGCACGACGGTCCTGGTCACCGGATCGATGAGATAGCTGATGAGAGCAAGCAGGTCGTGAACCGGGCTGCCGGCTCCGCCGGCTGTCTTGTTCCGGGCGTTGAAGGCACGCATGCCAGCGGCTTCCAGCGCGGTGCGCATCTCCAGCCCCGGGGACATGGCGTTCCGCGGTGACTTCTCGGAGGTAGAGAACATGAGTACGGCGGCGTCCGGCATCAGCGCAGCGTCCTCGGACCCGCGGATGGCAGCGAGTTCGGCGGCGGAAACGCGGGCTAGTGAGGACCATGGCCCGGTGAGCAGCCGCACTGGGGAGCCGACGTTGGCCTGGCTCGCCGGCCGGATGCTCTTCGGCATGCTGAGTGCTGCCAGGACGCTGCCACGGCGGAAGGACTCGCTGAACTCGACAATGGTGGCAGTGCTCCGATGATTCTCTTCCAGCTTCTCTTGGCGGAAGCTGAGCCCCGATCGCTGGCACTCTGCTTCCAGGCCCTGGAAACAGGCAATATCAGAGCCGCGGAATCGGTAGACGCTCTGGTCGTCGTCGCCTACGACCGTCAGTCTGGTACTTGGACCGGCAAGCCACCCCACATGGATCGCGAACTGCACCGGGTTCGTGTCCTGGAACTCATCGACGAATACGTGCCGCAGTTCGGGCACAACCGTGTGTTGCCGTTCTAGGAACCGCTGCTGGATGGTCGTGAAATCCATGATTGCGTTGTCGTCGAGATAACTGACCCAACGGCGATGCAGTGCTTTGAACGCCTCGGTGATGCCGGTAGCCGCGCCGGAACTGTACTCGATGCCGTTGCGGTCGTTGCGCGCGGCGCACCGTGGAATCCACGTCTCGGTGTGTTGCGCTAGAACCGCGCGCAGAAGTTCGACCCGCTGAATTTCAGTGCTCGGCCAGTTGCCCGACTCCCACGGCGGCTGGAAGAGCGCAGAGACAGCTGGTGTGTTGCAGGCTAGATTGAGAGGATCGGTTGTCTGTGCGCGTGCACGTCCGAGCTTGAAGCGCAACTCTCGAGCCATCCGCACGGTGGTCTCGTGCTCGTCGACCAGACGCGTGCCGGCCGTCATGTAGCTGGTGTCGAATTCACGCATCAACGCGTCGCACAGAGCATGCAGCGTGCCGAGCCGAACGTCATGTACGTGAGGGTCCGCGATATTCAGACCTCGCGTAGTAGCTTCCTCCAGCAGCAGGTCACACCGCTCGACCAGCCGTACCTCAAGTTCGGTAGCGGCCTTGCGGGTGAACGTGGTGACGAGCAAAGTCTCGGCGGGGCTGCCGATTACCAGCAGTTCGTAGAGAATGCGCCAGACGAGCATCTCAGTCTTGCCGGAGCCAGGCCCGGCAAGAATCTGCATGACACGGTCGTCCGGTTGCACGGTCACGATCCGCTGTTGGGGTCCATCCGCCACCAGTGGACGCCTGCCGACCTTCTCGCTGGCCAGGACTGCGTCCACCAGTTCGAAGAACACGGCGGCGGCGAGGGGTGGTCGTTCAAGCACGAGGGTAGTTCTCCGTTTCTGGTCGGCGCGCCGTGGTGGCACCGTCTGTGGGTCAAATGGGGACAGAGCTCCAAAACGGCCGGTGGCATGAGAAGGGGCTCCGCCCCCATTCGGCCCGAGCTATAAGTAGGGGGACAAGGCTCGAACCCTTCGATGCTGTCTAGACGCGCGCGTCGACCTCCGAGGTCAATTCTTTCCAGTTGTCGGAGAGGATCTTGTTGACGACGCTGTTGATCGTCGCGGCGGTGTTCTCCGCTTTGCCCTCGACAATGGTCCGGGTGCCATCGGGGCTGGACGGATCCTTGATGACGCGCGTCTTCTTCTTGCCGTGGCTGTCAACCTTGTACCCGGTGATGTCGATCCAGTGCTTGCGGTACCGTCGCCACTCGATCACGCGGATGCGGTCGTTGAACTCTGAATAGGGGATGCGCGGCTTCTCGAATTCCAGGGCGTCCGCTTTTTCGCGGTAGGCTTGCTCCGCCTCTGCGACGGTCGCGTGCTCTTCCCGTGGATTGGCAGCGATTGCGCCAGCCAGTGCGCTCAGTTTGTCCTTGCGGCAGTCGTAGTAGGCAAGCGCCAGGGCCTTGAGAGCGAACGCCCAACCATGGATGTAGATCCGCCGGAACGGTTCCTGCCCGCGTGGGGTGTCGGGCAGCCACTCCGGACCGAAGACATCTTGCAGGAGCATGATGAACTCCCGGCAGTACGGCAGGAAGACATCGACGTGGTAGTGCTTGATGTGCTCGGGCTTGCGGCTGCCGCGGGAGACCACGTTGAGCAGCATCTGCTCCATCGTCGACAGGTCGACGATCACCTTCGTAGCTGTCTCGGTGGCACCGCCGGTGCGGCCATCGGCGAGTCGTCCAGCGAAGATTGTCCCTTCAAGCGCCCGCCGCCGCAACTGTGCCAACGCGGAGGAGTTGTCCAGTTGCGCGACCAGGTTCTTGTTCTTTTTCGACCCGCGACCGTTGCGGTCGGCAAAGCTTTGGCCGGCCTGCTCCGTCGTCACGTTGAGTTCGATCTCCAACGTGACGCAGAACGAGTCCCGAGCACCGGCCTTGATCGCAAGACCTGTCTTCGAGGCTTGGAACAACGCCGCGGTCTGGGTCTGCCCGTCTGACTGCATGACCGGCTTCTTCGGTAGAAACAAGGTGCCGTACAACGCACGGGGGTTGCTCTCGTCGAAAGCCACGAAGATTGCATCGGCGAACTCGGAACTTGATTGCCAGCCACTGATCGGCGGCAGGTAGGCTCGGCGGTCGCCCCGAACGGCCTCCAGGATGTACTGGCGGAAGTTCGCCAGGTTCTCCTTCTTTGCGCCCTTAAAGTCTTGCTGCGTCTGCTCGTGTGCCTCGTTCATACCCATCGCCTCGAAGTCCTCGACCGGCGGGTCGGATGGGTCGTAGCGAACGATCTCCGTGAACTGGCTGAGACTCGGATGCATCATCGTGGTGATCCGGTAATGTGGATGGCTACCTTTCAGCGCCAGCACCGCACCCTGGATGATGTGACGCTTGTCGAGTTCAGTCTGGAACTCGTAACGACTGGCTGAGTAACTCGCCAACGCTTGCGGATCCGTCTGGCAGCGCACGATCCTCATGCCGGAGAAGTCAACGTCCTGTGGGATGTCTGTGGTCGGGATATACTTGGAGCGGGGAATGAGCGGGGTGGTCAATTGTCTTCCTCTCGGGCTACCGGCACGTTAGCCGGCGAGGCGGTGACCGTTCGTGGGATCAGAGGGATATCGGTGCTCGGTGTATCGGCCGGCACGCGCCCGGCCTGGCGCATTGTCGCGGGAAGAATCACGACCTCGATGCCGAGATTGAGGACTTCGATTGCTGTGAGCAACTCTGGGTTGATCTCATATCCCGCTAGGACGCCGAGGACCGGACGAGCGAACTTCAGTTCCTGGCGTGCGAGCGCGACGTAGGTCAAGACCTGACCCAGGCCGTCATAGCCGATCTTGAGCTTGAACTCCCAGACGCGGATGCGATTCAGCTTGTCGATCGTTCGCAGGTCGCCACGAAGGAGACTCGGGTAGTAGGTGTGCTCGGTCTTCCAGACCCTCTCGTCCGGTCGAAACTCTTCAAGCCGTGCCGCGTACGCATCACGGATCGCTCGCTCCGCTGCATAGCCGTCGCGGCGAGGTGCAGGTATCTCTGTCAACCACGACTCCATCTTCATCGCGCGGATTATGTGCTGTTCAGTTGCGACGATCGACTTGGGCTTGCAGATGAATAACCGCGTTCATGGTGGTAGGCCGCAAAGGCTAACGCCGTAGCGGCGCCGCAGCACAGTCATCCGCAACGCAGCGAATGACTGCTTCGGACGCCGCGGTCCCGGCGCAACGGCAAATTCAGAGCGCACTGCTCACAGCACGTAGAAGTGATGCAGAACCGGCGCCCTCGGCCTCACAAATCTTCGTTTCAGGACGTGTAGCCGATTTGATGAAACCTGTGGCGGCATGTGTCGCGCACCGGGTGGCCATCACGACAATATCGGCTCGACTTACCCACTGCTTCAGTTGGCGACTCCCGACGTGATCACTACTGAGTTGCACGTTCAGTCTTGGCATGAGCCTCTCAAGGACACTCGCGGCGCGTCGCAGCGCTCCTTCGTCCAGCGAGTAGAGCAACACCTCCCGCGCCATTGTCTTGGTCGGCTCGCTGCCCGGCGTCTGGTCATCGAGCGGCGTCCAGGTGAGGCCAAGGCCGAATTCAGCGTCAATTATTCGAGCCAGTTCAAGCTGGTCGGGCTCTAGCCGGCCACGTTGGAGAGCCAGCGGTCCCAGTAGGGCTTGGGCGAGTCGCAGCCGTGCCTCGTGATCCGGGCTCGGAGCGCGGGCGATCAGGTCGCACATGTCCAAGGCCACCGAGGCTCTGTCGATGCTTACCCACCGATCGCACTCGGCGCCCAAGTCATCGAGCAACGTTCTGTATTGCGAGGCCGCCAGTCCTCCCCGAAGGGTGATCTCTAGCAGGGCCACGATGCCCGCCATGTCGCTGGATCGGAACCGACCGTAGCTCAACGCATTGACCAGGAACGCATGCGCAGTGCGACTGGCCGGCTGCCGGTAACCGTCGCTGTCGACGAAGGCGCCGACGATTGCCCACGCACGTTCAGCGCCATCGTCGCCGAGGCTGTTGAGCAGTTCGGCAAGTTGTGTGTCCGAGGCGGCCGCTGGCGCCCATGACCGCCAGGCCTCCTCTGCAACTACTGCGCTGACGTCCGCGGTCTTGGAGATCGCTTGGATCAGCTCCACCCAGGATCCCGGACGAGCCTCGACAGGGGCCGCCAGAGGTGACGTAGCAAGCTCCGCCCCCGTGGCTATGGTTTCGTGTGCAGCGCCGTCAACAGCAGCCGCAGCAACAGTTCGGGAAGCGGGTTCATCGCCGGCAGCGGCCGAGGGCTCGATTAACTCCGCCAAGTGCGGCCGTGCGGCATGGAGCCGTCGCCACGCCACTTCGTCAACGCGGAACTGTGCCAGAAGCATGGCGTCGGCAGCCGCGTAGGCCGCCAGCGCGATGACAGTCAGCGCTTCGACCCCGAAATCGGTTAACGGGCCCACGGCGAGCGCTGGGACCAGTTCCCCGCCCCTGATCAGAGCCTGCCGTGCGGCGTCGATGTCGTTGTTGCCCAGTGGCTCTGCGAGCAGCGTCGAGTGGATCGCATCCAGGATCGCCTCACGTACCGGTACTGGCGGCCGAGTGGCGACCACGTCGCGTAGCGCGGGAAGCCGTAGCAACTCACCGTGGTTGCCCAGTCGGGCCAGCCGCTTAATGGACAGATACGTGAGGTTCGTTCCGCTAAGGCCGGTGCCCTCCAGTTGGCCCAGCAGTTCGCCAGTGGCGCGGTGGTCGCCCGCGGCCATCGCCAGGTCGAACTCGGCCAGCAGGCGCCCTACTGGCATCCGCTCGCTCCAGTGGCTGCCTGGCCGCTGATGAATGGTCCGAATCATCCGGCTGAGCGCCGCCCACACGTCCCGGGAACTGTTCTGGGGATGTTCCAGGACGTACGCCCGGCGATGGTTTACGAACTCGGCCACCGCATCGTCGATTGGGTCACCGGCTCGCAGCGCCTCAGGGCGGCTGACGAAGGCCGCGTGGCTAGGCACGACGAACGCGCTGAGCCATTCTCGAACGGTAGTCGCCTGTCGACTGAGTCGGGGGATTACGTAGACATGCTTGCGCGGATTGCCCGGTTCGTTGCGTGGAAGGATGTACGGCGCATCGCTATCAGCGGCGAGCAGGGCGACGTAGTCGGTAAGAAACGTGGCGGCCGGGGAGTTGGGGTCCCGTGCCGGCCAGGCTGTGTTGCCAGGACCGAAGAACAGGTCCAGAAAGGTTTCGGCATTCATCGGAGCCCTCACCCGGCATTGTCGAAGCGGCGAGCGAAGTCGATCCGAGCGGTACTCGCCATCGCGGGGTCGACACGATAGCTGACGATCTCGTCGTTGACGCTCATGCCACGGTACGTGAAGTTCATCGAGCCGGTCATCAGCCAGTCATCGCCACACAGCGTCTTCTCGTGCACATCCTCGGCCTGCACCACCTGCGCTCGCGTCGGCGCCGCCTGCCGGAGCAGGCGGTTGACGAAAACGTCGTTGTACGAGTCAGGTCGCGTCACCACCGAGAGCCGTCCACCACCATGCGTAATGTGGGCCAGCACCTCGGCGAAGGTATAGACACGGCTGGACGGGTCGACGAACACACTGTCGTACGCGGCTGCACGGTTGTCGATGACGTCCACGTCGCCGATCCATGGCGACACCAGCCACAGGTGGCGGCTGGGCGTCATCAACTCGGCGAGCAAGACCGTGGCCAGAATCCCGTCGATCCGCACCCCAGTGTTGCCGCTGGTCCTGACGATTCGCTCATCGTTCATTGGGCGAACTCCCGAATTTCGACCGTGCAGCGCACCTGTCCGGCCTCCCGCTCGATAGCACGGACGTTGCCATATACACGCAGCGCCCCATGGTCGACGGCTATCGTGGGCACCGCGCGCATGGCGGCAGTCAGGTCGGTCATCCGGTCGACTGGTGCGACTAGTCGCACCGCACCGTGGGCCGCGATCTCGGTGCTGTACCGGTCGCGCCACTGCGACTCGGTGACGTCCACGTGCGGCATGCGCTCGGTGTGGGCTGCCCGTATGAGCAAGCGGTCGATCAGTGTCGGTGGCGCGTACGGCTGGTAGTGGGCCAATTGCTGTGCCCTGGCTTCCGCGCCGCGGGGCCACAGCAGGCTGTATACCTGGTCGGCGCCGAAGCGGCGGGCATCGATATCCGTGACGGTGATGCCGCCCGTACCGATTAGATAGGCGAAGATAGCGGCGTCGACCTCAATCCCCAACCGATCCTGCACGCTGTCCCAGGCGTGCATCAGATCGAGTGTCAGCCGGTCCGTTCTGGCGTCGGTGCCCTGGCGCAGCAGCCGGGTGGACAGGGTCGCCACCGCCTGCTGGCGGGGGTGTCCGTCGATGGCCGTCCAGGCCTGGCGCAGCGTGGCCAGTGCACGTTCGGCATCTGCGGCGGAGGTTGGATCGCGGAGCACTGTCATCGCTTGTGCTGCTGCGCTCTGCGGGTCTGCCACCACGTGCCGCAGCAGCTGGGTCAGCGTGTCGTGCAGGTATTCGTAGTCGCTGGGCGCCAGCGCGCTGTCGACAAGCGCCCAGAATCGGCGTGGGTCCTGTTGGTAATAGGGAACGAGTTGGCTGATGACGCCGAGGCCGCCGATCGCTGTCTCGCTCAGCCATACCGTTGCAGGTCCGCCGGCGGCGTCCGACGGGAGGACATCGACGATGAGGTCACCGTCCTGGGCGTGTGGGCAGGCCCGCTGCGCGGCGGTCAGAATGGCGGCAGCAATGGTGTCCTGGTAGGCGCGTTGGGCCAGGTCCGCGGTTAGCGTGTCGACGTCGTCGCTCCAGAGCAAGCGGCTGTGCCGGTCTACGGCGGCGATCACCGCCGGTCGACGTGCCACATCGTCGAGATCGTTGACGAGGCGACTGGGGGTAGCGCTGCCATCGCCGCGGTAGATGGCATTGAGTACTTGATCGATGTGCGCTGCCCATCGGCCGCCGGCTAGCGCCCGATGTGCCTGCTCTGCGTCCGCGGTGCCGTTGCTGGTGCGCCACAACGCATAGGCAGTGGTGTACACCAGGGCCAGCCACCTGCGTTGGAAGGCATTGGCGTCGTCGTCCAGTTCCCGATCCACCGCCAGGGCGGACTTGAACGCGGCCGAACGCCACTGCGGTGAGTGCAGATGCTTAAGGACCGCCTCGTTCCGCAGGTCCAACGGCGCCACGACGAAGCGGATCGCATCGACGTCGAGACTGAAGCCCAGCGCGGCAGGTTCGCCGCGGTGCTGGTACCGCACAGAGCTGGTGACCGTTGTGGCACGGCCGTTGCCTGTAACTGTGGTACACGCCGCGCCGGTCGTCATCCGCCGAACCTGCACCGGATTTCCCGCGGCGCTCGTGGCGAACGCCACCGATAGAACCCGATCCTGCCAACTCGAAGGCCGGGGGATGGCGCCCGTGTAGAGGTGGTCCGGGACGAACTGCGATGCCCACACCGGGATGCCCTGGGATTGGTCCAGTACGGTCGGCGGTGGTTGCACCAACGTGATCAGGTGTGGGCGCATTACCCGCATCGCCGGCGCTCCGGCTGGCTCCCACATACCTTCGTCGTCGTACTGCGCCGTGAAGGACGAGATTTCGAGGGCCCCAGCGGCCTGCGGGTCCGGAAGCGGCAGCCAGGTGCGGTCGTCGGCGTTGCGGTAACCGTACCGGCGGCTTACCCGGCCGGGCACCGCCTCGCGCAAAGCCCGCTCGATCGACATGGATTGGTCGTCGGCGTTGAAAGGCAGCCGGAAGTACACCTCCGGCACGTTGAGCGGATCGAACAACGTGCGGGTCACGAATTCCGGGAGCAGGGATCCGGCCCGTGCTCCCGGTTCAGGCGTGTACGCGCGCCACCCCGACTCCAGTCGGCGGAGGATGGTCGGGACGACACTGAGCAGCAATGCCCGCGGCGGCTCCCACAGCACCGCGGTGACCTCGTCGACAGAGATGTCCAGCGACCGGCGCAACCAGTTGGCCAGGTCGGCCTGCACGCTGGCCTCCTCCAGCAGTACCCGCAGTTGCTTGATTACCGCCTCGGTGCCGGAATACGGGTCGCGCGCCTTCGGCTCCGGGGCCCGGATCACCCTTCGGGCGTCGCATTGCGTTCGCCGGCTGACCCAGTCCAGCATCGCCAGGGCAGCCTGGATCTTCACCACGAACCGGTTGCCCACCGGCAGCCGCCGGGCTGGCAGTTCCGGCGCGAACAGTTGGTCGTATGCCTGGTAGGTGAGCCGGTCACGGCCGAAGTCCGACAGCGTCACTACCGTCCAGGGACGGGTGAGGCGGCGCCGACCGGCCCGACCCCGCCGTTGTAGAAACGACGCGGCGTCGCGCGGGGCTTTGTGCTGGATGACCAGGCCGACGCGGTCGTCGTCCACACCGACCTCGAGCGACGCGGTGGCCACCACCAGGTCGGCGTCCTGGTCTACTCCGCCGTCCTGAGAAGACGTACGGGTTACCCGCAAGCCGTGCGTCATCGCCTGCGGATCGAGGTGCCGTCCGATGCGGTGCACCAGCTCCCAGGACTGGCCGTCGACGTATTGGTCGTGAGTGGCGCCGTTGGCCGAACGGAGCCCGGCCAGTACCTGCGGTCGGCCCCGCCCCGGCAATCGGGCGCCCTCGGCATGGGCGAGGTCATTGAACAGGCGGTTGGTCACGTCTAGGTCGTCGGTGAACACGAACCCGCGTGACCCGTGTAGCAGTTCGGCGCCACGCACGTCGAGCGTGCGCGCGTGCAGCATCGCAGCCTGGATGGTCGTCGACAGCGGGCTCACCCGCGACACCGGGTCGACTCGTAGCGCCATCGCGTACTCCCGGCCCTCTTCTTCCAGGTCGGATGGCCTGGGCGTGAGGTAGTCGACGTCATGACGGTCGATGCCGGTGAGGTCGCTGAGGAAGTCGGTGGCGTCGCGCAGCGTTGCGCTCAGGCCCACGATGACCGCCTGGCGGCCCAGGCCGCTGCGCCATCGTCGGAGCAGCAGCGCGACCTGGGCGCCGTGCATTCCACCGTACGTGTGCGCCTCGTCCAGTAGTACCAGCTTGGGCACCTTCCGGCCGGTCCAGCCCAGCAGCGGGGCCTGTCGCGGGTCAGTGCTGCTGAGGTTGAGCATCTCGGTGGTGGTGAACAGCAGGTCCGGTGGATCGCGGTGCAGGCCGTTCCGGGTGAGGATCAGATGAGTGATGACCGGCTGGGCGCAGCGCTGGTCGGCGCAGCGTAGGTGCTCTCGTGGCGTCGCTGCGGTGCGGTCAACTTCAGCCCAGACCAGGCTGCCACGGCATGTCGGGCATTTCAGGTATGGGCAGACGGCATCGCCGCCGCGCCGGCGCCACGCTCCGCTGGGGTCGTGACTCAGCCGCCGATCGTCGGCCTGGTGCAGGGTGTCGCCATACAAGACGCCGATGCGTAGCGACCGGCCACCGTGCGCGCGCTGCGCCTCGTTCACAGCGGCGAGGTTCGCCACCGCCTCGCGCAGTTGGTCGCGCAGCAGTTCGTTACGCGGGTAAAGCGCCAGGGTGTGCACGCCGCTGCCGCCGGCGTGGGCATGGTCGGCCATCGCCAGCAGCGCCGGCAGGTAGAACGCCAACGTCTTGCCACTGCCGGTGCCCGCGCCGACGATGACCGCCCGGCCGACACCGGCGGCAAGGTAGCGGCGGACGGCGGTACTGGCCTCGACCTGGAACCGGGCCAGCTCACGTCCGCCGAGCAGCGCCCGGACCACGGCCTTCTGACGTTCGTCCAGACCGTGCTCGTCCAGCGACGACAGCGCCTCGACCACAGACTCGGCTGGGATGTCCCGACGCGGATAGCGACGCCGGGCCACATGCAGGCGATAGTCGGCGACCAACCGCGGTGCCGGATCCCACCAGCGGCCGGTCCGGTTACCGGTGGGGAACATTTGACGCAACGCGGCCGTGAGACGCACCGTCTCAGCCAGCCGGGTTCGGTAACTGCGAGGGGAGGACCGGGGAACCTCGAGTACCAGGCCGCGTTGTTCCAACTCCTCCAGCACCTCATCGGCGAGCACGTCAGGCGCGTCAGAGTCGAGCAGGCGCTCCTCGATCGCGGCCAGCACCTCGTCACGGGCGATGACTCCGCTGGTCACTCCCCAGCTGAGCAGCGGCAGTTCCAGATCCTCCAGGTCGTCGATGACCCCGGACAGGAACCGCCGATCGTCGATCACGTCGCCCTCCGCCGGACCTCGACAGTGCTGGCGAGTTGCCGGTCGTACAACAACTGCAGGTCGGCTGGCGTCAGCTTGTCCAGCGTGGTCCCGACCCGCAGACGCTCCAGCAACTCCAGCACCTCCGGGTCCGGATCCGGGGCGTTGTCGAGTTCGGCACGCAGTTCTCGGTGGCTGATCACAAACTGCTGGATGGCCGCCGCCCGCACGTCACCGCGGCGCAGCTTGTCCAGGTCGGCCAGGGCTTGCTCGGCGGCAGCAGCCTCACGGACCGAGAGCATCACCAACCGGTCCCGCCGCAGTTCCGCCATGCGCTGCTCACACCAAGCCCGCCATGCCTCCCTCAATGCCTGCCGTAGCCGAGATTCCACCCCGTCGACGGTGCGGGCCGCGCTGTCGAGGGCTGGCTTGGAGGGCAGCCCGCCGCCGGCGCGTTGACGGAAGCGATCCAGGCCCTCATTGACATTGTCGAGTGAGATGTCCCCGCCGTGCGCGTTCAGGCGACGCGCGGCCTGCAGCGTGGTCCGCAGCCCTTCCAGCTTGTCCCGCAGTGTGTTGACCCGGGTGCTCACGGCCACTGCGGTGGCGGTTTCCTGCTGACCCACTTCGATCCGGCGAGCCTCAGAGGCCAACAGCAGGGCTTTGTCCCGAACGGACTGGTTACTCATGGGATTCCCCTCCCAGTTCCGGGTTCGCCACGATCTGTTCCCACTCGGTGCGGACCTGGCGTACCTGCTCGGCCAGGTCCTCGCCCAGACCGCCAGTGCGCATGCGAGCGTCTTCCAGACCGGTGGTCAACCAGGCGTCGCAGGAGCGCAGAAACTCGATCAATCGTCCCAGGTCGGCACCACGGTTACGGGCGGCCGCGGTGATGTACGCCTGTCGCCATTGGCCGTCCTCGGCCGACTCCACTCGTTCCAGGTCGCGGCGCAGTTGCTCAACGCTTCGCCAGTCGCCGGCCTTCATTTGCGTCAGAAGGGCCGGAAAGGTCTGCCGCATTTCGCCACCGGGCAGCAGTCCCACCTTCGCCGCCTCCTGGAACGCCTGCTCGACGGCGTTGAGCGTGTCGGCAACGCTGACACCTGCCGGTAGCCATCCGATGAGTTGGTCGCGCTGCTCCCGCAGCGTCTTAAGTTGGTTTTCTACCAACGTGTCGAAATTGCGGAGTAGGGCTGCGGCGTCCTTGTACCAGGGCGCCGCAGCCCTATCCGGTTCCCAGGCCCACTGTGCGGCTGCCTGTCGCACCAGTGGCAGCGCCCGGCTGGCGTCCAGAACACGGACAGCGCCGGTGGAGCCCTGCGCAACTCCCAACAGATTCCGGAGTTCGACCACCAATGCGCGTCGGTGGGTCCGGTGCTTCTCGTAGGCCTCTACCCAGCGAGCGGTGCGTAGTGCGGCGTCGGACAGGCTCCACGTCGCACCGTCGTCGAAGGCCACGGTCATCAACGCGGCGTCGCTCATGCCGGGCCAGGCCAGTCCGGCCAGGGACGCTCCGAGCAGCGACGCCCTCAGACCCGCGATCAGGTGCTCGTCCTCCGCGGACCGGTTCCGCAGCACTGCCCCGATGAGATCGCCTCGGTGGCGATCGGCGATTCGGGCCAGTTGAGGCAGCGCGGCGGTGTTACCGGGGTCATCGGCCCCTTGTTCCAGGGTGAGCAGTTGGCGGAAGAACACCGCGGTGCGTGCATCGCGATCGAAGCGGATCGGTGCTCCGGCGTTCTGCGCCTCAGCCTCGGCGGCCTCAATGGACACGACACTCGACTTGACAGGCCACGCCGCGCGTTTGACGTCCGCGCTCGGCTCGGCCATCAGCGGTGTGCTCCAATCGCACCGGTTGAGCACCGCCGTACTGATGATGCGTCGGATCGTCGCGGCGGTGTTCTGTGGGAGCAGGCGGCGCCCCGTCTCCCACTCGGCAACATCCTCGACCATGGCCCGCAATGAGCCAGTCCACTTGTCCCGCGGATCGGCGACTGGTGCCGGTTGCGGGGCCCGCGGCGTGGCACCGCCCGGCTCGGCGGGTGGGCGTTCAAGTGGCGGAGCATTGTGAGCGGCCTGCGCGGTGGAAAGCGTTCTGATCGCGAACGCTTCGTGAATCCCCGGCTCCAAGTTGAGCAGTTCCGGCGGGGCGTCGCCCCAAAACTCCAGTAGCAGCGCCCGCCGTTCGCTGTCCACCGGATCGAGGTCTTCGATGTTCACCTTGACCGTCGGCGACAGCGGCGCCTCACCATGAGCCAGCGGAAAGTGCTCGCGGAACCGCGGGCCAGGAAACTGCCCGGTGGCCAGTGACTCAGCGTCCTCCAGCACCGGCCGGATGACCCGGCCGATGATCCGGCGCGGGTTGAACTTGTCGTCCTTGCCGGCGGTGCTCCTGACGGCGCGGCGCAACGCTGGCCAATTGAAGGGAAATAGGCCGTGGCCAAGCTCGGAGACGCCGAATGCCTCGTGGCAAGAAATGCGGAACTCGCAATCGGTGCAGGCGTTGGGTACGAGAGCGTTGTCGGCGACGCCGGCCTCGTCCAGTTTGTCCGCGCCGATGCGAGCGGCGTTGAGGTACCGGCCGACGAAGTCCGTCGTGTATTCGGGACCCTCGCGATCCGGGTCGAACCGGGCGTCGAGATCGTAGACATACGGGGTGGCCGCCTGCACCCGCGTCACCACCGTTTCGGCGAGGTTGCCGTAGTAGCCGGTGGTGACCGCCATCAGGGTGCGAACCGGGGCCAGCACCTGCCGGCCGTCGCGCACCCCCGCCTCGATCAGCGCCTCGAGCAGGTCGCGCTGCAGTCCCTGAATCACCGCGAAGTCCTCGATCAGCAGAACGATCTCTTTGCCCTGCTTGTGGTACTCCTCGCGGATGGTCAGCATGGCGTCCTGCAGCCGGCCGCCGAGTTTGAACACCTGCTGTACCGCGGTGGAGAGGTTTTCGGTGATCAGGTCGGCGGCGGCCTTTTGCAGCAGCGGCCGGCTCATGATCAGCGTGAGCAGTTCCCGCACGTCAGCGGCGGCGGCGTCGACGTCGGCGATGTGCGGCAAGTCGTCCGGGGTGAACTGCGTTGGCCGGTCCGATTCACCGTCACCCCGATCGTGCAGCAGGCTGGTGGCCAGCCGGGGGATCAACGCGCCTTCCTGCGTCAGGTAGCCGCCGACGTGGACGTCGCGCAGCACCATCGCCAGCTTCGCGGGGCCGACCAACGCTCGGCGGTTCCGGTCGGTGCCGGGGTCGGCCGCGGCGACCGCTTCGGCAAGCGCGAATAGCAGGTGCCGCTGCAGCGCCGACTCGTCCATGCCACTGGCCAGGTCATCGACCTGCCGGCGCAGTTGGTTCAGCTTCTCGCTAACGATGTCCTCGCGGTCCAGCAGAATCCGCACCAGGGCGCGCAGGCTGGTGCTCGCCTTAGGCACGTGAATTACCACGCGATTGCCGGCTGGCTGCCGCCGGGTGCGTTCGAACACCCAACGCACCAACTGCGACTTACCGGTGCCTGACTCGCCGATGACCGGCATGAGGAGCACGCCGTTGCCCAGCGAACGGCCCAGGAAATCGCGCAGGACCTCTTCCTGGGTAACCGCCGTGCCGACCACGTCGGTACGCAACTGCGGGTCGCGTCGGCGGATCCGCAGCGGTACGTGGGTGGCCAGGAACACCGAGGTCGACGGGCTGACCGCTTCGGTGCTCAACGTGGCGATCGCCGTTGCGACCTCCCAGCAGACCCGTTCCCGCAGGTCAGACATAGTCTGTCGCTCCGATCTCGACGTGGGTGAACCGGCCGACTCCGCCGGCGGCGCTCGGGTCGCTGAACTGGACACCGCCAGCGGCATCCGATGGCGCGCGCAACTTCAACCATTTTTCTTCGCGTCCCCGTTGCAGCGCGAAGGACAGTGAGGCGCTCACATCGAGCGGACCCGGATTGAGGGCCAACGCCCGGCTGAACTGGCCGCCGGGCAGCACCGGCAGCGCCTCCAGCAGCCCGTCGATGAAGTCGCGGGCGCTCAACTCGGTGCCCGGTCGCCATTGCCGCCGCACTTCGCGTCGCACCGATCGGCTGCAGTCGGGTACCAGAGCTCGTGCTCCGGTGTATGGCAGCAGTGGCTCGTCCGCAAACCCTAGCGCGGGTGCCCAGTAGGTGAAGCCATTCCATCGCGCCATGTTCCGCAGCGGATTACCGAGATCCTCGGCCAGCACGTTGTGCTGCTCGTTGCCAAAGGTCCTTGCCGTTACCCGCGTCAGTTGGCTGTCCAGTGTTAGAAACCAGCACAGCGAGCGCAGCAGGTCTTTGCCTTGGGTCTGCGACGGGTCGTTCGCCAGTGTCTCGGCGCCGACCCGGGTGATCACCCGATGGCGCAGGAGGTCGTAGAAAGCGTCAAGGTCCTCACCATCAACCGCCTGCGCCTCGGCGGACAGCGCGAGGGTTTCCTCGGTGCGTTCAACCAGACCGAATTCCTCGGCGGTGCCCACCGCTCGGTCAAACGTCCGCTGCTTGTCTACCTCTGCGAGGAGGCCCGAAGGGCTGAGAACGGCCTCGGCCTCGGCCAATCGCTGGCGCTTGCGGGGTTGGCCGGCGAGGTGGCGGACCAGCGCCCACAGCGGCCGCGGCAGCGACGATTCGACGTTGAGCAGCGCTACCATCCGGAATCCCTTACCAAGATATCGAGTGAAACGGACTTGTTCATGTACCGCAGCGGCGTATCAGGCCGGTGCGGATCGAGCAGATCAACCGGATGTACGAGATAGGTCGGTTCGGGACCGGTCAGCCGCTCGGTCAGCGCCGATGACAGCGGCGCCTGGGGGTCCTTCACCAGCCAAAGCAGCGGGCCCGCGTATGTGCCAAGCATGCTGGCGTCGCCGTCGACGACGATCGGGTTCGGTGCGGCTCGACGCTGCGCCCGGCGTACCACCGCAGGGGACAAGCCCGGCCCGCCTACCACGACGTAACCACGACGGGCTAGTGCTTCGATCAGATCGGGCACCAGATCGTCGAAATGGGAACGCTGCGACCACGCGATACTCAGCATCGAACTACCGCCCCTGTACCCGGCGAGCGGGTCAGGCGGTTCGGGCCAATGAGCGCAGTCGGGCCGCGGCTCTGCCCCGCGCCGGCGTAGGCCGCTAGCGCCCGCGGTTCGTGTGGTTCGGCGGCAGTAGGGGCAACTGCGGCAGAAGCGTGCGGTCGGCAGCGACCCGCCGTCCCAACGCACGCCGTAGTACTCGGCCAAGATGTCAGCGACGCAACGACCCCCGTTTACCAACCTCGACAGTTGGCGCAGCGCGCTACGCTGCTGTTCCTGTACCAGTTGCCGCTGGGCGTTGAAGGCCTGCTCGAAGTACGCCGGGTCGTTGAGCCGGCCATCCAGTTCGGCGACGACCCGCACCACCGGGTGGCTGCTTGTCGGCGAGGCTTCCTCGCTCTGATTCAACCGGCGGGCGGGTGCCTCCTGGCGGATTAGCTGTGCCCGCTCCATCAGGTTGAGCAGCCTGACGTTCCATTGGATGTTCCGGGCTGACTCGTCACGCAGGTGCGGCGGCAGTTGCACCAGGTCGATTTCCAGCCTGCTGTCCGGCAGCCACCGCGCCTTGGCGCGCATGGCTTGCCATCGCAGCCAGCCCCGGTCGTCGCCGATCAGGACCATACGATTGATCCGCTCGGCCAGGTTCAGGTCGCCGGGCGCCGTTGCCAGGTACGCCACGCATGGGCGGCCGTCGCGGCCTCCGCGCCCCACCTCCTGGTAGTACCGATCGATGGTCTCCGGCAAGCAGGCGTGCACGATGGTCCGTACGCTGGGCATGTCCACGCCCAGCCCGAACGCCGAGGTGCCTACGACGATGTCGAACCGTGTGGCGGCCGGCGCTCCAGTGGTGTCCTCGCCGCGCCACCCCGCGATCACCGCGCGGCGCTCCGGTTCGGTGGACTCCCCGGTCAGGCGGGTAATGCGGCCGAAGCCCACTTGGCCAAGTCGGTTGCACCACTGTTCAGCGTCCTCGCGGGTCGTGGTGTAGAGGATCAGCGGCCGGGGTAGGGCGCCGACTGCCTCCAGTACCGCCGCATCCCGGTCATCCCGGTCGCCGAACTCGTCAATCAGGTATATCGGTTCGGGTCGGGTGTGCGATGCCCATACCAACTCCACTGGTCCGGGACCACCGAAGGTACTGGCGAGCGTTTGCACCTGTGTCGCGGTGAGCGTGGCACTCATCGCCACGGTCACCACCTGCCGACCGGGCGGCGCCTGCTCGAGCCAGGAGCGACGCTTGGCGGCGATCGCCCGGAACTCGGGCCGGAAATCGTTGCCCCACTGTTCGACGATGTGCGCTTCGTCGATGACGAGATGGGTCAGGTGGCCGGCCGCCGCCGCAGCGTCCAGTGCGCTGTTCAGACCGGTCATCAGCGCCTCGGGAGCAGCGATTACGATGCGTTGTTCGGCGGCGCGGATATCGCGGCGGATCGCCTCCTTCGTCGCGTCGTCCAGTCCGCCGGTGTAGGCGTATGTGCGGGCAGCTCCCGCGGCGTCACCGCAGTCATGCAAGTGCTGGCGGAGTCGCCGCTCCATGTCGAGGGCGAGGACCACGGTGGGCACCACCATGATCGCCACGCCGCCCTGTCGCGTCGCGGGTAACACGCTGGCCCACGCGACTTCGGTCTTTCCCTGGCCCGTCGGCAGGCAGGCGATGACAGTCGCGCCCGGCGGCGCCGTGGCGACGGTACGGGCGGCCTGGCGCTGCCCATGGGAGGTGTAGTGGGTGAACTGCTGTCCCAGCGCCTCGGTCCAGAACGGATCCGCTGGTACGGTCAGGACCCGGCGTGACTCGCCGGCGTAGACCTGGCGCAGGTCGGCCTCGGCCGTCTCATCGTCCGAAGGCGCCCACGGCTTGGCGCTGATCCGCAGCCCGCGCGTGGTGGGTAGCGTCGCGCAGCGCGCCGACTCCCACTGCCGGGCATCCGGCAGCGTCGGATCCAGCGGCACGATCAACGCCTCCTGGACATTGGTCCGGGCCTGATGCTCCAGGAGCACCTGGCGGGTTAGTGCAGCGACGTCCCGCCACTGTGCCGCGCCGCGGGCGAGTCCAGTCAGCGCATCGCGCAACCGGCGGCACGTGCCGTCAGCCGGGATATCGGCGTGCCCATGTGGCCATGCCCGCCAGATCGACTGGGCGGTCATCCAGTTATCGAGGGACATGACCGAGCCCCCACAGGTCACCGCCA
The DNA here is from genome assembly GCF_039537565.1 of Dactylosporangium darangshiense. Taxonomy (NCBI): domain Bacteria; kingdom Bacillati; phylum Actinomycetota; class Actinomycetes; order Micromonosporales; family Micromonosporaceae; genus Dactylosporangium; species Dactylosporangium darangshiense. The sequence goes on along the minus strand of NZ_BAABAT010000001.1, from coordinate 140,560 downwards.
GCGACACACGCCGCCGCTACCACGCGGACCTTCGGCCTGCGCAGGCCGTCGATAAGCAGTCCGCTCAACTCAATATTGGTGACGTAATCCTCGGTGTCTGACAGCAATCGACCGGCCGCCTGTCGAGCTAGCGCTTGCGCCCGTTGGATGGCCAGCGTCCGGCTGCCATCATCGTGCGCCGCGGCGGTCCGTTTGCGGAGACGCTCGCCCTGCGTGACCAGGTCTCGCGCGGTGGCCTCGGCAAGCCGCGCGGCGGCGGCGAAGCGCTCAACACCGCCGAAACTGTCCAGCAGTGGGGTGATGCGATCGGGGTTGAGGTTGACGTCGCGTTGATTGGAATAGGGAGCGTTCAACCAACTCAGCAGGGCCTCGTCGGTGACCTGTGCGCCCGCTGCATCTAGCCATACCCGATCGATGAACGGTGGCAGCAGCAGGTCAGCCTGGCGCCTGATCGCGTAGCGAGACTCCGCGCCAGTCTGGGGATGGGTGAGCGCAGCCTCCAAATCGGCCTCCACTACGACGTCGAATCCGAAGTACACCGACTCCTCGGACCGGCCGGGCCGCCAGAGTGCGGAAGCCTGCCCCCGGTCGTCGATCGCCATCACAGCAGCGAGCAGTTCAATCAATGGGTTGCCGACGCGGAACAGTCGAACACCGCGCTCGCGCAGGCTGACATTGCGGTTAAAGGTCCCAGTCATGCTCTCGCGCGGAAGTCCGACAGCCTCCTGGGCCAGGACCACCGGGGAGATCAACGGCGGATTTCGGTGGTCGAATCCGATCGTGGCCACCGGTCCCGTGGGAGGCTCGATCGTCAACCGCAGGCCACCGCCGCTGGAGTTGATCAATGCGCGAAGGGCGCCCTCGTGTCGCGTCCATTGCTGCTCAAGTTGGTTGATTTTTCTGGCCATACGCAGCCCCAACGTGGCGTCGTGGATCGACTCAAGCGCATCCATCGCCTCGATCTCCCGGCGCTCCTGCCCGAGCGCCGTGGAGATCTTGTCGGCCAACGCGGTCATTGCGGTGGGCCCGTCGCGCAGGGCCACCTCCCAAGCCTGTGCCTGCAGTTCGTCAAGGATGTCCTGCAGCGCCGACAACGAGCCGTCGAACGCGCCAAACGCCCGTACCAACAGTTCACACCACGCCGCCGAGAACGACTCATCGGCGCTACCGCCGGTGTCGCAATACTGAGTTGCCGGCTCGCCCTGTGCTCCGAAGTAGCCGGCGAACCGGTCCACCCGACCCAGCCGCTGTTCGAGCCGGTTTGGTGACCACGGCAGTCGCAGGTGGATGACGACATCAGCGTCCTGCAGGTTGACCCCGTCCTCGCCGCTGTCGTCGACCAGCAGGATGGCCCCGCCATTTCGCCAGTGATCCAAATCCTGCGTGACCTCGGCGGCAGGACGGGATCGGGTGTGTCGCAGCACCGTCCATCGCGTGCGCCGGGCTAGTACCGCCGCGAGGTTGTCGGCCATTTGGCCCGACCCGCAGAACACCACAGGCCGTCGCGCGCCTTTGATCGCCTGGGCCAGGCCGTTGAGGCGCGGCGTGGCCGTGCCCAATGTGTTAACCAGCTCGGTCAACGTTTGGCGTTCCAGTGGCAGCGGTGCCGTGTTCCGCAACAGTTTTCGCTCGCTCACCGAGAGGCCGGCACGGTCGGCTGCGGCCGCGTCCCCATCAAGCCGCCAGCGCAGTGCGTCGGGCAGGTCGTCGGACAGTTCGTCGACCCGGCTAGCCAGTACCGCCAACACCTGACCGAACTCCCGAGCCTGCCGATCGTCATGATCGAGCAGCCATTGCGCCACGCCTTGCTGCCAGCCCAGCAACGCCTGGTGAGCCAGGTCGACCCGCTGGCCGCCCAAGACCACCTCGGCGGGGTGGCTGCGGCCTCTGACCTCGAACGGTAGTAGATCCTCGTCGCGCGCTCGCAAGACGTGCGACCGGCGGTGCCGGATCATTCGCCGGTGCAGCCGGTACGTCTCGCTGATGTGTGCACGCAGCACTTCGATGGCGGCGGCCAATCGCGGTCGGTCGGCTTCGTCGTGCAGTTCGTCGTCCTCAGTGAGAAACTGCCGGAGGTCGTGAGCGAGTTGCGCGAAGGCGGCGTCGTCGGGGATCAACTCCGCTATATCCGACAGCACATCCGGCAGGAGCATTTCCAGATTGGCGTTAAGCCCGTGCACCGCGTTGGCGAGTCGACGCCGGTCGGCGAAGCGCTGCCGGAACTGTGGCAGATCCTCCCACCGGTACAGGTGGTGATCGAGCAGGTGCAGCAGGCTCAGGTGCAGTTCCGGACGGGCAGTGCCCGGGGTCGCCGACAGCAGAATCAGCCGAGGGACGGCACGGGCGAGTGCGGCCAATTGCGGATACGGCTCGTCGTGGGGATTGCCGGTCCGGGTAAGGTTGTGCACCTCGTCGATGACGACCAGGTCGAACCCGTGGTAGTTGACCCACGACTCCGGCGTTTCGTGCTGACCGATCCGGATCTCCGCCTGCCGGAAGTCCTCGGTGAAGAACTTGGAGCGTAGTTCGCTGCTCCATTGCCGGCGCAGAATGTCCGGAGCCAGAATGGCGATCCGGGCGGTGGGATGGTCGATGAGGTGTTGCCGGATCACGAGCCCGGCCTCGATCGTCTTGCCGAGGCCCACCTCGTCGGCCAACAGGTAGCGCTGCACCGGGTCGGTGAGCACAGTCAAGGCCGCATCAATTTGATGTGGGTAAATTTCGATGGCTGAGGACAGTAACGCCGAGAAGTTCGCCGCGGCGGCGCGCTGGGCCAGCAGGCTTCGCAGCATCGGCAGGCGTGCGTCACGGTAGTACGGCGATTCATTTGCCCCGGTGGCCAGCACCTCGATCGGTGAGCGCACCGGTCGATGCCAGCGCACCCACAATTCGCCGCTCGGGATCAGTGCGGCAAACTTTCGATTGGGGAAACGGACGCCATAGTCGTCCGGCCCGCCGCCGACCACCCGGCCGGCATGCCACGTGCCGGTTCCAAGATCCCGCCAGTACACCCGCGTCTCAACCGGCAATCTGACGAGCCGGCACTGGTCGGCGGGCAGCGACCAGGTCGCAGCCACCGGCTCGGCAACCGACTCGAACGCCTCGACCTCCAGTCGGTCGCCGGTTCGAGCGCCGATCTTGACGATCCCCGGCACGCGCGGGTGTTGCACGAACTGGCCAGGCGCGAAGCCCGACGGGTTCGCTGATGGCACACGCGCGGGGTGCTGTCGAGCGTCCCCGTTGTTCTTGCTTGCCACGGTCGCTCTATCGGCCTGTCACACGCTGGAACGACACCGGCTCAGCCCTGAGTTGGCCCACAGCTGCCAAGAGATCACCGTCGCCGCTGAGTCCATCCCACTTCGAAGGACCGACCTGGAATCCATGGACTGGCCGACGACTGACACATGCTGGCAACGATGCGGGCATACGAGGACGGTATTGGCCAGACGGGGATCCTCTGTACCGCTAAACGAACCGAACCGGTGAGCCTGCAGGATGATCTCTGTCGTCTAAATGGACGAATCGTTCCGGATTCCGACGATAGGCCTGGAGGGCTGGCGGACGCCTTCCAGTCGTCGATGCCGCGGCGTCGCCGCGTTCGTGTCAGCCGGTCGGCGCGAGCGGTTCGGTGCCTCAGGGCGGTCGTTCTCCGCCATGGCGGGTGCCTGTCTGCGGCGTCCTGGGCGCACCGTCGTCGATGGTGTCCATGCGGCTCGGTTCCTTGTCGTGGGGGCCGTCAACGCGGCTGCTGAGGTTAGTCCTCGCTCAAACTGCAGCGCGACGCCGTGCGGGAGGGACGCAGTTTCGCCCTCGTCGGTCGACCCGGTGGATCGCGTTACGGTCAGCGGAGTGCATCGTTGCGCTGGGTAGTGCAGGTTTAGGGTGGGCATGCTGGGTGTGCTGTGCCTCGCACGCCGGTTTCCCTTGCTGCTTTCGGATGGGTAAGCTGACAACGATCAACGCCCGAAACTGCAACTACCTGCCAAACCACGGTTGTGCAGTTTCGGTAGGAGCGGAGGGAAGGCGGCACATGTCGACGGCGAATCGTAAGGCGGTCGTCCTACTCAGCGGCGGACTGGACTCGGCGACGGTGTTGGCCATTGCGGTCCACGAAGGGTACGAAACCTACGCACTGAGCTTCCGCTACGGCCAGCGGCACACCGTTGAACTCGACGCCGCTGACCGGGTTGCCAAGGCGATCGGCGCGGCCCGCCACGTGGTGGCAGACATCGACCTGCGGGTCTTCGGTGGTTCAGCGCTCACTGACGATGCCCTCGCCGTGCCGCACCACGCCAGTGCGGACGAGTTGGGCGCAGACATTCCAATCACCTACGTCCCTGCACGCAACACGATCTTTTTGTCGTTCGCACTCGCCTGGGCTGAGACGCTCGACGCATCTGATGTCTTCATCGGTGTCAACGCGCTGGACTACAGCGGCTACCCAGACTGCCGCCCGGAGTACATCGCCGCTTACGAGCAGATGGCCAACCTTGCGACCAAGGCCGGAGTCGAGGGACGGCAGCGGCTGAAGATCCACACGCCGCTGATCGAACTGACGAAGGCCGAGACCATCCGTCGCGGCCTGGCGTTGGGTGTGGACTACGCTTTGACCCACAGTTGCTACGACCCCGTCGATGGTCGCGCGTGCGGCACCTGCGACTCCTGCTTGCTGCGTGGACGCGGATTCGCTGAGTTGGGCCTTACTGACCCGGCTCTCACTGCTGCGGCGTGATCGCGGATGTACCGGGTTAAGGAGATCTTCTACACGTTGCAGGGCGAAGGCACGCACGCTGGGCGGCCGGCAGTGTTTTGCCGGTTTACCAGCTGCAACCTGTGGACTGGCCGGGAGCAAGATCGGCATCGCGCGATCTGTCAGTTCTGCGATACCGACTTCGTCGGTACGGACGGCCCCGGCGGGGGCCGTTTCCGTTCTGCCGCAGACCTTGCTGCGGCCGTAGCGAAGGCGTGGCAGGGGCAACCGCATCGCCGAAGCCGTCCCTACGTGGTCTGCACTGGCGGTGAACCGCTGCTGCAGTTGGACGATGCTGCCGTCGAGGCACTACATGCTGAGGGTTTCGAGGTAGCGGTCGAGACCAACGGGACGCGACCGGCCCCGACCGGCCTCGACTGGGTGTGCGTTAGCCCGAAGGCCGGCGCCGACCTGGTCCTCAACCACGGCGACGACCTGAAGCTCGTCTTCCCGCAGGTCGGTGCGGAGCCAGAGTTCTTTGAAGGGCTCGACTTCAAGCATTTCATGTTGCAGCCGATGGACGGACCCGACCAGGCTTCAAACACCGCGGCTGCAGTGCAGTACTGCCTGAGCCACCCGCAGTGGCGGTTGAGCCTTCAAACACATAAATACATAGGAATTGCCTGATGGAGATCTTCCGCGAGTTCACCTTCGAAGCTGCGCATCAGCTGCCGAATGTGCCTGCCGGACACAAGTGCGCACGCCTACACGGGCACTCCTACCGAGTCGAGGTCCACGTCGACGGGGATGTCGATCCGGTCACTGGGTGGGTGATGGACTTTGGTGACATCAAGAAGGCGTTCCAGCCGCTACACGACCAGCTTGACCACTACTACCTCAACGAGGTGCCGGGCCTGAAAAACCCCACCAGCGAGGTGCTTGCTCGCTGGATCTGGGATCGACTGATCGACCAACTACCGTTGTCGGCTGTCGAGGTGCGGGAAACGTGCACGTCGGGGTGTGTGTACCGAGGGGAGCAGTAGTGCTCGCTGATGTGCAGGGTCTACCGGACGGGCGCGGTATAGCGCTGGACGAAGTAGGGATCGACGGCTTGCGCTACCCCCTGCTTGTCGCGGACGGACAAGGCACTAAACGTGAGACGGTTGCCACCGTTGGCATGTCGGTGAGTCTTGATGCCGATGTCAAAGGCGCTCACCTGAGCCGGTTCGTCGAGGTTCTGCATGCCTGGCGAGACCAGCTCGGCCCCGACACCGTTCGAAGTCTCGCTGAAGATCTGCGGGTGCGCATGGGCAGCACCAGTGCGCAGGTCCGTCTCGACTTTCCGTACTTTCTTGAACGGTCCGCCCCCGTGACCGGCATGCGGTCCTTCACCGAGTACGGATGTGCGCTCGACGCCCGTGCCGCCGGTATCGGTTCTGCCCTGACGCTGAAGACGCGGGTGCCGGTCACCAGTGTGTGCCCGTGCAGCAAGGCCATCAGCGACCGCGGTGCGCACAACCAGCGCGGCTACATCACGATCGAAGCGAGGCCGGCAGAGCCTGTGCATCTGTGGTTCGACGATCTCATCGAGGTCGCCGAGTCCGCTGCCTCATCGCCCGTCTACGCGCTGCTGAAGCGTCCCGATGAACGTCACGTGACGATGGCAGGCTATGACAACCCCGTGTTCGTCGAGGACATGGCCCGCAACGTCGCACAAGCGCTCCGCGGCGACTCCCGTGTCACCGAGTTTCGTGTGTATGTCATGAACGATGAAAGCATCCACAACCACGCGGCCTATGCGCGGCTGGGCTGGTCGAGCGTGACAACCGCCAGGCCAGTGTGATGGCTAGCGACGATGCGGTTGTCTACCCGCCGATCCACGTCATAGTCACGTGCTCCAACCGTAAGACCAGCGCGATCTCCGATGATTTGCGTCTGGGCCATCTCCGCCAGCAGCGCCCCGATCAACGCTTCAACACCTGGACTGAACGCCTGTCCGCAACGACGGTTAGCCGTGTGCTCGCCCGCAAGTTGTACGCCGGCGAGCACTGGAACGTTGCACGACAACTCCCCACGCACCTGCCGGGCCCTGGTTCGCTGTGGATCTGCTCCGCAGGCTACGGCTTCATAGCAGCCGACAGCGCCATCGCACCGTACACTGCCACCTTTGCCGCGGGAGAGCCAGACTCGGTCGGCTCTACCCCTGCCGAGATGCGAGCGTGGTGGAACCGTCTCACCGCATGGCGCGATCCAGAACCGGCACAGCCGCGGTCCTTCACCGACCTGGCACGTCGTGAGCCCGGCGCGGTCATCATCGCGGTGCTCTCGGAGGCGTACATGCGCGCCTGCGCCGATGACCTACGACGGGCAGTTGACTGCCTCAATGACCAGGACCAGTTGATGGTCATCGGCCCGCCGGGCCGCTGTGCTGAGATTGAAGACCTGATCGTGCCGGTAACCGCGAGCCTGCGGCCTGTGGTGGGCGGAAGCCTACAAGCCCTGAACGTACGAGCCGCCGCTCGCCTGCTGGCAGCCGCAACGAACGATCTGTCTCGCGCAACGCTGCGCAAGCTCGCTGAACAAGAGACATCAAACGCACCGCCGGACCGCAGCCGCCGGCTCGGCGGGCGGCGGCTTACCGACGATGACGTCCGCAGCTACATTCGCAGCCGCCTAACCACCGGACCAGGATCGGCGACACGCCTGCTACGTCAGCTGCGCCAGTCGGGACAATCCTGTGAGCAGGCCCGGTTCGGAGTGCTCTTCGCCGAGGTTGCCGCCGAGGTGAGGAGTTGATGCCCGCTGCGGCCACAATGAAGGAACTCACCCGTCGAGCGCTGCAGATCGATCAAGCGGGCAGGTATCCGCTGTTCCTGTTCGCCCTACGGGCCGATGAGATCCTGGACGTTGCCGACATCTCTCGGGTCAGCCGGGATGAGGCGGGCAACCTCATCGGCTACCAGCGCCCCGAGGTACGTCGGCACATCGAAGAGATCATCGACTACCTCAACAATGGCGATGCGATCTTTCCGAATCCGATCATCCTCGCGTTGTCATCCCGTGCCAAGTTCCGGTCCAGCCGCGGACCTGGCGCGGGCGACGGGCTCGCCACAGCCGGCAACCTGACCATCCCGCTGCCGCAGCCCGGCAAACCCAAGCCGGCCTGGATCGTCGACGGCCAGCAACGAGCCATCGCGCTGGCCCGCACCCAGCGACGCGACTACCCAGTGCCCGTAACTGCCTTCGTTGCCGATAGCGTCAACCTCCAGCGCGACCAGTTCCTGCGGGTCAACAACACCCGCCCGTTGCCGCGTGGCCTGGTCACGGAGTTGCTGCCGGAGGTCGACAGCCCATTGCCACCACGCCTTGCCATGCGCAAGGCCCCGTCGGCACTGTGCGACGTGCTCAACAACGACAAAGCGTCCCCCATGTACGGGCTGATCAAACGGGCATCCACGACGAAGGATCGAGCATCCCGCGCCGTCATCACCGATACCGTCGTGGTGGACATGATCAGCGAGAGCCTCACATCGTCATCAGGTTGCCTCTTCCCATACCGGGACATGCGCCGCAACGAGACGGACTTCGACGGCATCTTGCACGCGTTGTTCACCTACTGGGCGGCAGTGCGTGACGTCTTCCCGGATGCGTGGGGCAAACCGGCCAGCAAGAGCCGGCTCATGCACAGTGCTGGTATTAGGTCCATGGGCCGCCTGATGGACCGAGTACTCGGGATCGTTGACCCGCGAACGCCCAACGCACCCGAAACTATCCGCCAACACCTCGCCCTCATCGCCCCCCACTGCCGCTGGACCAGCGGCACGTGGAACGATCTGGGCTTGCGCTGGAACGAGATCGAGAGCGTGCCTCGCCACATCCAAGAGTTGTCCAGTCATCTGATCCGCCTCTACCTCAACGCGCGGGCGGAGCTGACATGAAGTTCTTCTTCCCGGACAGCCAAGATCAGGTTGACCCAAGCTTCGACTTCATCACCGAAGAGCGTGACCCGTTCCGGGTGCGCCAGCGCGACGAACAGTATGCCCACGAGGTCCTCACCGAAGCACCGTTCGACGGGATTCTGGTTTCCAAAGCCATCGTCGACGGCCAAGCGGGCAGCGCCGGCAAGTACACCGTCGCGCAACGACACCGCCTCTACCGCGAGGGAGCCCAGCGCTTCTTCCGGCTCAATCACGGTCACACACCCCTCAAGATCATGGGCGACTGCGGTGCGTTCTCCTACGTTGCCGAGGAGTACCCGCCCTACAGCGTCGATGACGTCATCGATTTCTACGACGGATGCGGATTTCACTACGGCATCGCCGTCGACCACGTGATCTTCCAGTACGAGCCCACGGTGCCCCGCGATGACGAGCGGGCCGCTGAATGGCGTCGCCGGCAAGAGATCACCCTCGAGCTTGCCGAACAGTTCTGGCAGCGATGCAAGGCCCGACGTGTCGGCTTCACACCGCTCGGCGTTGCACAGGGCTGGAGTCCGCGGTCCTATGCCGATGCCGTAGCCGCGTTGCAACGGATCGGCTACAGGCGGATCGCACTCGGCGGCATGGTCCCACTCAAGACTCACGAGATCCTTGCCTGCCTTGCCGGCGTCGACGACGTCCGTGCCGCAACCACCCAACTACACCTGCTCGGGATCAGTCGATGCGAAGACGTTCCGACATTCACCAAGCACGGCGTCACCAGTTTCGATAGCACCGCGCCGTTCCGACAAGCCTTCAAGGACGATCGCGACAACTACCACGCCCCGGACCGCAACTACGTCGCATTACGGGTGCCCCAGGTCGACGGCAACGCCAAGCTCAAAGCCCGTATCCGCTCCGGCGAGGTCAGCCAGGCCCAGGCATTGAAGCTCGAACGGGCAGCGTTGTCACTGCTGCGCCAATATGACGACGACAAGGTCGATGTCGAGTTGGTCGTTGAAGCGCTTGCTGACTACAGCGCCATTTGGGACGGTAGGTCCGATCGCAGCAGCCAGTATCGTGAAACTCTGACGGCTCGACCCTGGCGAGACTGCTCCTGCGACCTATGTAAGGCGCTCGGCATCGAGATCGTGATCTTCAGAGGAGCCGAACGCAACAAGCGGCGCGGCTTCCACAACCTGTACGTGTTCGAACAGCGGCTGCGTGCCAGCAAGGAGGGAACTCCGCGTGACCAAGACCGGGACTGACACCTCGTCCACGACCGCGAAGAAACTGCGGCTGCCCGCGCTGAAGATCCAGCAGGGGCCAGGCCGCAGTCTCTACACCTTTGCGATGGACGGCAAGCTGGTGCCCCAGATCGCCACGGTCTCGCGGATCCGCCGTGACGGAGAGACCCAACTCCACGGCTATCAGCGGCCTGAGGTACTTGCACACGTGGCCGCCATCCGCCGGTACATCGAGACCGACGCCAGCCCGCTGCTGCCCAACGCGATTGTGATCGCTTTCGACAACCGCGTCCGCTTCGAGCCGGCACCAGCCGACGAGGCCGGTCCCGACTACGTCGAGAGTGGAACCCTCGTCATCCCGCTCACCAATGGCCCAGAGCATGATCGTCCCGGCTTCATCGTTGACGGCCAGCAGCGCTGCGCCGCCATCCGTGAGGCCAACGTCGAAGCGTTCCCGATTAGCATCAGTGCTTTCATCGCGAACGACACCGCTGACCAGCGTTCCCAGTTCATCCTGGTCAACTCCACCAAGGCGTTGCCGAAGGGTCTGATCCACGAGCTGCTACCTGGTGCCTCGGGCGCGCTGCCTACGCCACTGCGCGTGCGCCAACTCCCTGCGACGCTGCTCGAGCGGCTCAATTTCGACGCCGTGCGCTCGCCACTGCACCGGATGATCCAGACACCCACTAACCCCACCGGTCACATCAAAGACAACTCGGTGCTGCGCATGCTCGAGAACAGCCTGTCCGACGGCGCGCTCTACCGGTTCCGCAACGACCAGGCTCTGCCCAACGCCGGTGAGATGCTCACGCTGCTGTACAACTTCTGGTCGGCGGTCGAGCAGACCTTCCCCGAAGCCTGGAACAAGCCGCCCAGGAAGTCTCGACTCATGCACGGCGCCGGCATCATCAGCATGGGCTACCTGATGGACGCCATCAGCCACACTCGCGACGAGAACGAGGGTATCCCCGACGCTGAGGAGTTCGCCGCGGATCTCAAGCTGATTGCCGACGACTGCCGGTGGACCGAGGGGGAGTGGACCTTCGGCGATGGCGTCGTCCGGAAATGGAACGATGTCCAGAACACTCCACGTGATATCCAGCGAGTCGCCGACTTCCTACAGAACCGCTACCGGGCCCACCGGAGTGCCTCAATGCGTGGCTGAAAAACCACGAGTAGTAGCGGAGCTGGGGCCAAGCCTCTGCGGAACGCCCCTATGTCTGCGGTATCTCGGATCCTGCGGCGACGGCCGGCACGCCGACGCAGTAGTTCTCACATAGGCCGGGCACGCTGGATCCGTGCGCCAGCTGCTCATAGGTCAGCCGGCGGGACTTGGGTCCAGCAGGTGTGCGCGTCTATCGCCGCCTGGGTACCAGCGCAGCCGTTACCTCGGCGGCGTCCCGGGCCCCTTGCGGCAGGACCGACGTGTACGTCCGAGGAACTGCTCCTCGATCGCTCGGCGCGCCTCGTCGCCGAGGTTGCGAATGGGACTCCGGCTGGCGGGGCCCTGGCGGGCCGGAATAGCCTCCTGCCTTCGGAGGAGTCGATCGCCGCCGGGCTGTGACAGGCTCTCAGCATTGTCGGGACTGGCGGCGTTGTCGGGGTGGGTGAGTGAACGTCATCTCAGTGCTCAACTACAAGGGCGGCGTGGGCAAGACGACGGTGACAGCCAACCTGGGGGCCGACCTTGCCAATCGCGGCCGCCGGGTGCTGCTCATCGACCTCGACCCGCAGGCGAGCCTGACGTTCTCGTTCTACGCGGCCGATGAGTGGGATGCGCAACTGCGCCCGGCAAAGACGGTTCTGCACTGGTACGACTCGTTCAACTGGTCGCAGTCGCAGAAGCCGCTGCGGGACATGGTGACCACGCCACCGCGGATCAACGCGCGGCTCGGCGATCGGGGCGGGCGACTCGACCTGATCGCGTCCGACCTCGGTCTGGTCGACGTCGAACTCGACCTCGCCGCGGGACTGGGCGGCTCGCGGTACCAGACGTTCAACCCCGACTACCTCAAGGTCCACCGGATGCTCGCCGACGCGCTCGCCGACGACGAGTTCGCCGAGTACGACGTGGTGCTCATCGACTGTCCGCCCAACTTCAACATGGTGACCCGGACGGCGGTCGTCGCGAGCGAGCACATCCTGGTTCCAGCGAAGGCCGACTACCTGTCGACGCTCGGTATCACATATCTGCGCCGCCGCCTGACCCAGTTGGTCGAGCAGTACAACGGGGTCGCCGGGCCGGACCCGGACGCGAGCATCAATCCGGAGATCCTCGGCGTGGTTTTTACCATGATCCAATACGCGGGGTCGGGGCTGATGACGAAGCTGCGCGGCTACATCGAGAGAACCGGGCAGACCGAGGTACCGCTGTTTCAGCAGGGCCTGCGGGAAAGTAAGAATGTCTTCGCAGATACCGGCGAGCTCGGCATCCCTGCCGTGCTCGCTGCGCACACCACCGAGAACGTCGAATACGACCTGACGCAGTTGACCAGCGAATTCATAGCCAAGATCGGGATTTGAGGAGCGTCGGGTGACCGTGCCGACCGACCGCACGTACGACATGCTGCAGCAGATCGGGGAGTTCCTGAAGAAGCTGAAGAAGGACGAGTACGACGCGCTCCTGGCCGGGAACTCCCGGCTCATGGTCGTACCGAAGGGCGCCCGCATCAGCGGCGGTCCCGCGCGGAAGGCGGAGCCGGTCGCACTGGCGATCAATGCCGAACAGGTCGACGCCGATCTGCGCAGCCTCGGCGACCGGCAGTCGGCGGCGCGTTACCTGGACGACCTCAAGCTGAAGAAGGCCCAGCTCCTGCAACTGGCGAAGGAGTTGAACGTTCACGTGCGGGCAAGCAACACGATCCTCCAGATCCGGGACCTGATCGTCGAGCATAAGGTCGGCCACCGCCTCGCCCACGACGCCATCCTGCGCCAGGCGTAGCCTATTCAGTCGCGCAGCAACTTCGCCGCCTCGCGCAGCACCTCGTCCCACTGGTCCGACGGACTCTGCCGGCGCACGCGCTCGGCGACCTCGCCCGCAAGCCGCGCCAGGGCGTCTGGTCCCAAGCTGGGAACGGTTGGTGCCGGCGGCTCGCCGCCGGCCGGTGCAAGTGCGGCGACGTGCATCGGCAGCGGCTCCCCGACGCAGACTACGTCGAGGTGGCCGACGGTCCGGGTGAACGCGACGTAGAGCATCCGGTGGCCGTGCTCGTCGCCGGCCACGATGTCCTCCGGCTCGACGACCACAACGGCGTCGAACTCGAGGCCCTTCGACTCCTGCGGGCTGACCAGGTTGATCGCGTTGCCGAGTTCGCCGCGGTCGGCGCTGCTCCAGGCAACGTCGTTGGCCGCCAGGGCGGCCTCGACGTCGGGGCGGCACGTCGGTGGGCAGATGATGCCGACGAACCGCCGCTCGGCCACGTGCGCCTGGGCGATGGCGACCGCCCGCCCGGCCCGGTCCGCCGCCTCGACGCGGTGGATGCCGGGCCGCGGCCCATCCCGGACGACCTCGGTCGGCGCAGTCAGCGGCGCGGCGATCGGTAAGAGCAGCGCCGCGAACTCGTACACCTGCCGCGGCACCCGGTAGCCGTAGCGCAGCTGCGCGATGGTGCGAGGATGCGTGCCCGGCAAATGCGCGGTCACGTCGTCCCAGCTGTCGCGGGCCCACGGCCCCGTCGATTGGGCCAGGTCGCCGAGCACGGTGAGCGACCCGGTGGCGCTCCGCCGGGCGATTGACCGCAGCTGCATCGGCGACAGGTCCTGCGCCTCGTCAACGACGACATGCCCGTACCGCTCGGCCGGGCTTCCGTTGATGAGGAAGTCGGCCTCGTCGAGGAGGGGCAGGTCGTCCCGGCTCCAGATCTGTTCAGATAGCCGGTCGGCACCGCGCCGGCGCAGTTGGGCGATCTCCGCGGCGGTGAACTCGTCGCCGGCCGCCGCCCGCAGCCGATCTCGGGAGCCGAGCAGGTCGCGCAGGAGCGCCGGCGGGCTCAACTGGGGCCAGAGCCGCTCGAGCAGATTGTCGACGGACCGCTGGCGGGCCGGCACGGCTGTGACGCCGCGCCGCTCGAGCAGCCCGGTAAGGACGGCCCGCAACTGCGTGCGGCGCTGCGCGTAGGGGCCGGGTCCGTCGCGCAGTTCAGCGACGACCGCGCCGATGTCCGCGCCGGGGAGTGTGACAAACCGGCCGTCGATCTGCAGCCGTTCGGCTGGCTCGGGCCGGCCGAGGCGCTGCTGCAGCGCGCGGGCGAGAAGCCCGGCCATGCGCGCTTGGCCCTTGATCCGACTCAATGGCACCGATTCGGGCCGGCCGCGGCTGACTGGCGGGCCGAGCTGTGTGATGTCCCGCTGCACTACGTCCCGCTCGCCGAGGCCGGGCAGGACGGTGCTGATGTACCGGGTGAACGTGGGGTGCGGCCCGACGACGAGCACCCCGGAGGTGCGCAACTGGTCAGGGTGATTGACCAGCAGCCAAGAGACCCGGTGCAACGCCACGGCAGTCTTGCCGGTGCCCGGGCCGCCCTCGATGACCAGGACCGTATCCAGGGGAGCCTCGATGACCTCGTACTGCGCGGCCTGGATCGTGGCGACGATGTCGCGCATGCTGCCGGTGCGGCCCTCGGCGAGCGCGCGGAGCAGCGCCCCGTCGGGCCCCTGCGGCCTGTCCGGTGCCGCCGCCGTGAAGACTACGTCGGTGAAGTCGTCGATCGTGTTGCCTGTGCAGTGGAAGGTCCGTTTGCGGGTCAGCCCACGTGGGTCGGCGTGCGTTGCCCGGTAGTAGCGCTGAGCCGCCGGCGCCTGCCAGCCGATGACCAGGATCTCTTGGCGCCGGTGGTCACGGATCAGGTGTTTGCCGATGTAGAGCGGGTCCTCACCGGCCTCGTCGATCCGGCCGTGCGCGACGGCGCTGCCGGTGGCGCCGAGCGCGTCCTGGTGCTGGTTGGCGTATTTGGCGAGCTGCGCGGCGGCCGCGGCGTGGGCGGCGGCATTCGCGGCATCGCCGGCGGCCGACTTGGCGTGCTCGCGGGCCTCGGCGGCACGGTCGAAGTGCTGCTGTTCGTCGTCGATCTCCGCCGCTGAAGCCATAGCTGCCCTCGTGTTGATGGCCGTCGGACCGTCCGCCCACCGTACTGATCTCGGACCCGGTACCGGTCGTCCCGGCGGCCGGAGCCCCTGGACGTTGATACCGGAAAGTCCATCCGAAAGGGGCTCGTGCATCAGGTCGAGGCGCCCTCGGTGGTGAGGGCCGCGGGCGTTGGGAGGCCATGGTGGGTCGTCGTGGGTCAGGGCGTGGCGTGCATCGGCGAGGTTGGCCAGGCCACCGGTTAGGTCGTTGGCCAGTTTCCTATTTCCTGCAGCGGTGTTCGGATGACGAGGCTATACCTGGCCAGGTAGACCGCGACATCGCTGCGTTGTATCCCTCGGCCTCGGCGAGCAAGGCGGCTTTGACGGTTTGCAGCACGGTGCCGGCCAGGCCAGCTGCTCGTCCTGCATGCGTCCGGTCTTGATCTCGATCATGCTGGTGCGGCGACCAGGTCACCCATGCGTTGGCTGCCGCGGAACGGCATGTCGGTGACGCGCACCGGTCCGAGTTGTCGAAGCGTCTCTCGAGGTCCGGCAGTATGCACGCGCCGGAACGCCCGGAACGGTGGGCCCTCGGCCCCTGCGATTCGTCGGCGGCGTTGAACGAATGGACGCGGGAGTTCCAGACAGTCAGCATGGCTCTGTTCGCTTCGGCGGTGTCGGCGAAGTGGTACCGCATGAGCATGAGTTGGGTCAGGTTGCTGCTGGCGGCGCGCAGCCATACCGGCGGGGCCGACGACTGTCGGTCCAACGACCGAACTCCGCTGCGGGATCACCGCACGGGGGCTCGAAGCGTGTGCGCCAAGCGGTCCAGATCGCCTCGAACGACGGCAAGGCGTCGAGCAGATGCGGATAGGGCAAGGCTCGGCGGGATCCAGCACGGTGCACAGCTCGAACGTGGACCCGGAGAGCCGAGAGTCGGGTGCCGTTTCTTCCACCGGTGTTGCGCGGCGGGCGAGGTGACGGGCGTGCGTGATCCAGCCGCAGTTGTCGCTAACGGACCAGCACAACCAGCGTGGCAGCGGCGGCGGTTCGGGACGGGACATGGTGATGCTCCTCAGCCTCCACCACTAACTCGATCCCGGCCTCGAGCACGACGTCCGGATTCGGCTCTGGTGGGGCCCGATGCCACCCGTCTGATGCCTGTAAGTGCTTCCCCGGCGATCATCATTCGGCTATAAACGTTCCGTGATGCCAGCCGATGATGTCGAAACGCGCGTTCGCCTGGCGATGTTCCGCCACCTGGACCAGGTCAGCGCGAAACACCCGGATGGCGCGCCGTCAGACGTCATCAACTCGTTCACGTTCGACGGCGCACCAATGCGGCTGGTCGTCCAGCCTGGCATCCGCAAGCCCGCGATCCTGTCCGCCGCGCTGACCATCCGCACCACCTACACGCCGCCCGGCGCTGAGGCTCCCTACGAGGACCAATTCGGTCCGGATGGCAGCCTGCGGTACAAGTGGCGCGGCACCGACGCCGCCCATCCCGACAACCGCGCATTGCGCGAGGCGATGGTGCGGCGGTTGCCGCTGGCCTATTTCGCGCCCGTGACTCGCGGCGTCTACGAGGCCATTTACCCGGTGTATCTGGTCGAGGAGGACCCGGCTTCCCACGAGTTCGCCGTCGATCTCAGCGAGTACTCGCACTGGGCTGGCGACGGCGACGAGGCCATGCTGGAGCGCCGCTACACCCGTCGGCTTACGAAGCAGCGGCTCCACCAGGTGATGTTCCGGCCCAAGGTGCTGCGTGCCTACGAGTCCCGATGCGCGCTCTGCCACCTCGCCCACGCCACGCTGCTCGACGCCGCGCACATCCTGCCCGACTACCACGAGCACGGCGACCCGGTCGTGCCCAACGGCCTGGCCATGTGCAAAATCCACCACGCCGCCTACGACGCGAACATCCTCGGCATCCGGCCCGATCGCGTTGTCGAGATCCGCGAGGACATCCTCGCCGAGATCGACGGGCCGATGCTCCGCCACGGCCTGCAAGAGATGCACGGCTCCGTCATCTTCCTGCCACGCTCCCGCCGCGACCATCCCGATCGCAGCCGACTCGAGGAACGATACGAGCAATTCCGCTCAGCCGCCTGACGGACCGTCTCGCAGCGCTGAACAAGGGGTGCGGTCGAGGACCGCAAGGGCGTCTCGTGAAGGGCGATGTAACCTACCTAGGAATCCTCTATGTGGGTTACCGCCGAGCCGGCGGCGGCCATCGCCAGATTTCAATTCTCGAGCGGAGGCCGGGTCTGCTGCACCGATAGGTGACATCTGAGATGGCTTGCCGTGATGGCGGGCTGGAAGGATGTTGCTGTGCCCAAGCCCTACCCCCGTGAGTTCCGCGATGATGTCGTGCGGGTCGCCCGTGACCGTGATCCGGGTGTGACGGTCGAGCAGATCGCCAAGGACTTCGGGGTCCACCCGATGACGTTGTTCAAGTGGCTGCGTCAGGCCGACATCGACGAAGGCGCCGCGCCCGGGGTGAGCAGGACTGAGTCTGTCGAGCTGCGTGAGGCCCGTAAGCGGATCAAGTTGCTGGAGCAAGAGAACGAAGTCCTGCGCCGGGCCGCGGCGTATCTGTCGCAGGCGAACCTACCGGGAAAAGGCTCTACCCGCTCGTGAACGAGCTCGCCGCCGACGGGATTCCCGTCGCGGTGACGTGCCGGGTCCTGAACATCGCTCGACAGCCCTACTACCGGTGGCTTGCCCACCCGGTCACTGATGCTGAATTGGCCGAGGCGTACCGGGCCGACGCGTTGTTCGACGCCCACCGCGATGACCCGGAGTTCGGCTACCGGTTCCTGGCCGACGAGGCCCGCGCGGCCGGACAACCGATGACCGAGCGCACCGCATGGAAGATCTGCTCCGGCATGGGCTGGTGGAGCGCGTTCAGCAAGAAGAAGCGGCGGGGCAAGGGCGGCAAGGCCGGCCCGCCGGTGCACGACGATCTCGTGCGCCGCGTTTTCAGTGCCGACGGGCCGAATCGGTTGTGGCTGGCCGACATCACCGAGCACCGCACCGGCGAGGGCAAGCTCTACCTGTGCGCGATCAAGGACGTGTGGTCCCACCGGATCGTCGGCTACTCCATCGACTCACGCATGAAATCGAGGCTGGCCGTCAACGCGGTGCACAACGCCGCCGCCCGGCGCGGTGACGTGGCCGGCTGCGTGCTGCACACCGACCGCGGGTCGCAATTTCGCAGCCGAAAGTTCATCCGCGCCCTGCACCAGCATCACATGATCGGATCGATGGGCAGGGTCGGCGCCGCTGGCGACAACGCCGCCATGGAATCGTTCTTCGGCCTGCTGCAGAACAACGTCCTCGACCGCCGAGCTTGGTCGACGCGGCAGCAGCTGAGGACGGCGATCGTGACCTGGATCGAACGGACCTACCACCGCCGCCGACGCCAACGATCCCTGGCCCGGTTGACCCCTATCGAGTACGAGACCATCATGACCCCACCGGCCAATGAGGCCGCGTGACCGAAACTGTCACCTAACGGTGCAGCAGGCCCATCCGCCAGAAGAGCCACGCGTAACGCCGCCAATCCAAGCGCTGAGGTTCGCCTGGAGGGAGCTTGCGTTGGCCGCGAGATCCGCAGTGGCATCGAGCGCGATCGCCCGGGTGCCTGGCCATGGAGGTTCAGCCTTGAACTGCTGCAGAAAGGCGCTGAGGTAGCGAAGGTACCGTGGATCGGCGCGCTCGTTGTTGCTGAGGCGGTGCAGGATGGCTTGATAGCGCGTGACTCGTAGTTCGACCGTGATGCAGTCGTCGGAGTGCACAACCTCGCGAAGCGCGTTCCGCAAACGCTTGAGTGCGGGACCTAAGT
Organism: Dactylosporangium darangshiense; assembly: GCF_039537565.1. NCBI lineage: Bacteria > Bacillati > Actinomycetota > Actinomycetes > Micromonosporales > Micromonosporaceae > Dactylosporangium > Dactylosporangium darangshiense. The sequence continues at coordinate 121,795 of NZ_BAABAT010000001.1, read as the reverse complement.
CCGGAGTGGTGTCAGGTGAGTCACGAGTGGTGACGTGGGCAAGGGCAGACGCGGCGATCGTCCGTGGTCCTCGGTCAACGAGGACCACCGTGTCGGGGCCGGTCGATTCGAGGCGCCACCGAATGTCGTCCAACCGATGGATGTAAGCGTCGATGAGCGCGGTGGCCACCTCAGCCGCCGAGGTGCTTGTGACCCAGGCGGCGAAGTCGGTGGGAACCGTGACTGCGGGGAGGTAACGCCAGAGCGGGTCGGCGATGTGGACCGTTGGGAGGGACTGCGCAAGTTCTCGGATCATGGTGGTCTTTCCAGCGCCGTCAACGCCGTCGACGAATACCGCCGGCATGCTGCACCTCACCTGGACGGAGAATTGGTTGCCCCGCGGTGCGATCCGGTGAAGATGATGATCTCGGCGAGGGCCTCGAGTACCCGCTTGGCGAGCTGCGCCGCAGTATCGGCTGGCTCGGCAGCCAAGCGTCGGAACGCGTCGTACTCGCCGAGCAGGGCGCCGAGTTGGCTTCCCGGCCAGCCGCGGTCCAGTACACGGACCACGTCTGGCAGGCGCAGCGAACCATCCGGATCCTCGTTGGCGACGATGGCGCGGGCCGCGCTGCACGCGACCGACAGCAGCCGCCGGTCCCGATCGTTCCCGCTGTTCCACTCGGTGTTGCCGTGAGTGGCATGTTCGTGCAGCAATTCCAGGCCGGAATGCAGGTCGACGGCCTCGAAGGCGGTCCCAGGGTTTGTGCCGGCGATCACGGGGATATCGGTGCCGACGCGGTGCAGCGCTGCTCGCAGCTTCATGTCGTACACATGCCCCGCTGACCGGAGATCGCGCCCGTGCTCATCGGCAACGTGGAGCGACACGCGAACACCATGCCGAGCGTTGATCTGCTCGACCATGTCCGCGAGCCCGGCGATGAGCGGTGAGCCTTCGGTTAAGCCCCAGCCGATCAGGTCGATATCGCTCCAACCTTCGACGTAGTCGCCGCGAGCCGCTGAGCCGCACACACCGATCCCCGCGCCTGGCTGCTCGGCGAATATCACTGCGGCCTGGCCGGCGACGTCTCGGATCACTTCGTTCAGCACGGTGCTGAACGGCAACGGCCGAAGTTGGCGCCACGCGACGACGTTCGCGGCGCGGCGGAGGTATTCGGCGAATCCAGCGTGGCTGGCCTCGTCGCCGGCGGCGTCGAGGTCGATCCAGCGCGCGGCGGTGAATCCCTCCTCGCCGCGGACGAGCGCGGTAGACCCGTCGGCAGCGAAGAGAAACCAGTCGACGGTCTTCGCGGCGGACGTGCCGTCGTTGTCGGTGAAGCGGTATGCCTGCTGGCCGAGGTACCCCGCGTAGATGACGTCGTGGAGGCCGGCTTCCTCGGCGACCTCGCGGAAGGCAGCAACCAGCGGCGCCTCGCCGGGCTCCAATCGGCCTTTCGCCGCGACCGTCTGCCGCTCGCCGGTGGCCCGAACTTGGTCCAGCAGGAGGGTGCGTGGCTGCCGCAGGTCGGTGGTTACGACGATCGCCCCGGCGGAGGCGTACTGGCGCATCACGTCATCCCTTCACTCGATCGTGTTGGTCGTTCAACCTGATGAGGACTGCGTCGAGTTCGGCCAGGAAGCCGGGAATGTCGCCGTCGTTGTCGATCCAGTCGTCCGCGAGCGACCGCCATTGCTGCCACTGTTCAACGACTCGTTTCCGGGCATCCTTGCGATCGATGGCGGCTGCGGCTTCCTCCGGGCTGATACCGGCATTCGCGGTCAGTCTGGCGATGCGGTTGGCGTGAGTCGCCGTGATGAAGACTATGCGAGCCGGCGCGACCCAGGATCGTCTTGTCGCATCGGCGAGGTCCGCATCGATGAAGCTCTCGATGACCAGCACCTGCGGATCGCCGGATTCGCGCAACCGCCGTACGACTGTCAGGAACTCCCGATGGTCGAAGCCTTCACGCATCGGCACACCCTCGTGGGTGGCTGGTCGACCGCTGGTCAGGTCCGCGAGGAGCGTACGAATCTTGATGCGGTGGGCGTGGTGTTCCTGCGCAAAGTAGCTTCCGGCGCTGCTTTTGCCTGACTCGCTGGTACCGGCCAGGAGGATCAAGCCTGGTGCCATGCCAGCAGTTCCGTGAAGCGATTGCCGGCTGCGGTGACACTGACCGGCAGGTCGGCCGGGCCACCGATACCGACCCGAATCGCGGGGACCGTCACGAGCGCGTCGAGCACGCGTTCAGTGTCGCGCGCGGGCGCGGTAGATCGGGCGTGTAGAGGTGTGCCATCCGCGGTGGCAATTTGCTCCTGCGACTCGAAGATCGAGACATGATCAAGGCAGGGGTTCGCGAGCTTGCGCGCATGGTCGGTGACGGCGCAACGCAGCAGCTCGCGCGCCGCATTCGGTGGGACGTACAGGGTTTCCCCGGGCGGTAAAGCCCGATCCGGGAGCAGGATTAGCCACAAGGGGACAGCCTCGGCTGCCGTACCAGCCATCTCGTGAAGGTCCGCCTCGAACAACAGCCGGCGGTGGTCCCTGCCGTTCAACACGTGTGTCGCCATATCCGGGCGGACATGCCACGGCAACTGTGGTGCGGCCAGCACGGTGACGTGAGGTCCAGAGATCGCCGCGAACATGAACTCGTCCACGATCAACTGCCCGTATCGCGCAGCGAGGCCCATCGCGAGTGAGGTCTTACCTTGGCCGAGGCCACCGTCGAGTACGGCAATCGCATGGTCGGCGGCGATCGCGAAGGCACTGCCGTGCAGCAGGACGGTCGACGTTTCGGCCTGGCGGTTGGCGGTCTCCATGAAGGCGATACCCCGAGCGAGCGCTTGCAGCAAGCCGATCTCAGTGGTGGCCTGTTCATGCACGGCTCGTCCAACCGGAAGGACGAGCGACATGGTCTTACCGCCAAGGTTGAGAACGAGCCGGGCTCGATCGCCGGCAGTCACGAAGAAGTGATAGCCGGAGGCCGAACCGACGGTTTCGTCCGTGATGCAGCCTACGAAGTCGCCGACGATGCGCCTGGTGAGGTGGTCGACGTGCAGCTCGACCGCGAGGTCACCTATACGTAGCAGCCTCATGACAGTCCACCCGGCTTGGTGGCCGCGAGCCACATCGAGTAGCCACTGTGGCGTGGTCGTATTGGTGTTCGCGTGCCCGCCAACAGCGACTCCTCGCTGATGACCGTGGCATACCGGTCCAGCTTGGCCGCAGCGCCGAGCTGTTGCATCTCGCGGACCGTAGTGAGGTGAGCGAAACCGGGCGCGGCGCCTTCGGCTTTGTTGGCGAGGTAGAGGATGTCCCGCGCCGGGATCGGCGCTGACCGTTGTTTGCCCTCGCCGTGCCAGCGCAGAACCCGCGCGTACTGGTCGAGCAGGTTCGCGATCCGGACCAGCCCGAACCGGCCCCGGTGGTGCCAGTTGAACACCTCGACGAACATGGAGCCGCCCGGCGCGCAGACTCGCCACAGCTCCGCCAAGGTGTTTATCCGCTCAACGACCGTTGGCAAGGCATTGAACGAGAAGCGCAGGCACCACACCTGGTCGAAGCTCGCATCAGGCAATGGAAGGTCGGTCATGCTGGCGCAGACGAAGTCAGCGTCTTGGCATGTCTGGCGAGCGACGTCGATCGCGGTTGGGTTGATGTCCACGCCAGTGATCCGGCCGCCGCGTTCGGTGATTGCCTTCGTGACTCGGCCGGCGCCGCATCCGACATCCAAGATCCGCGCGTCATGACCATACCGGTCGAACAAATGCTTCTCGCACGGCCGCAACGAGGCGGTGCTGTAGAAGCTGGTCTCGCCTGCGTAGTGCAGTTCGTTGAGCGCTCGGATCATCAGCCCGTATCCGTCATCGGACAGATGTCGTTCGAGGGTTCGACTCCTCGCCATATCGATGCCGCCCTTCATCCTCAACCGAGTCCAGCAGTGGGCGGCGCACCGGGGCAGTGTGGCGGACGGTGAATGTTGAGAACTGTGGACACCAGCCCGTGAACGTCGTGAACTTCAGTGCGCCGGCGAATTGGGTCCGCCGTGTCTGTCGCTGTTCGGCTACCGTGCGATTGAAGCGATGGATGGGGAGGCGCCAATGAGTGACACCCCTGCCGCACTGGCCGACCTCCTGCGGTTGGCCGAGTGGGGACCGCGCCAACTCGTGAACGCGATCAACGCGCGTCTGTCCAGTCAGGGCCGGGAACGTCTGCGGTTGGACCCGACGGCCGGCTACTCCTGGGTTCGGCGCGGGTTCCGGCCTCGTCCGCCGATCCCCGATGTCGCCGCCGCGGTACTGACCGACCGGCTCGGCTTTACCGTCACCGTCGAACAACTGTGGCCGAGCCATGGACCGGCACAGAGTCGACGATCGGCCGCGACCGGACTGGATTCCGTCTCACATCTCGACGACCTCGTCCGAGAGCTCAGTCAGCTGGCCACGACCTCCACGACACCGCGTAGTCCCATCGAGGAGGCTTCGGGTGCCGATCTCACCGCCGCAGTTCTGGATCAGTTGCGTGGTGCGGTCCTGGTCGCGCGGAATCGGGCGGGTCATGAGCATGTGCTCGCCGAGCAGGTCGACCTGATCGAAGCGCATGTCGCCGGATTGCGTCGGTTGGATGATCGGCACGGCGGCGGCGCCCTGAGCCTTCGGTACGTCACCGCTGAGCTGCGCAACGTCATGGACCTTGTTGAGTACGCCAACTACAACCTGGCGACTGGCCGCAGGCTCCTGGCGATCGTTGCCGATCTTGCGCAGCTCCTCGGCTGGCTGCATTTCGACTCGAGCCGGTACGGCTCCGCCGAGCGCTATCTGTTGCTCAGCATCGGTGTGTGTCGGGCGCTCGACGCTAGGGACCGGGCCGCGAACGCAATCGGGATGCTCAGCTACGTTTCTGCGTTCGCCGGGCACGGCTCGCAAGCCGTACGGCTCGCCGAAGCCGCAGCTGCGGAATGCCGCACCGCCGATCCGGTCCTGCGGGCACGACTGCTCGGCCGGGAAGCGACGGCTGCAGCCGCCGACGGTGATCTGGCCCGATTCCGGCGGTGCGCCGATCAGGCCGCCGAGCTCCTGGATCGCAGCCGAGCGCAGGACGGGCCGTCGTTCCTGTACTACCTCAACCCGATGCAACTGGCTGCGGAGGCCGGCCAGGGCCTGGTCGTACTCGCCGAACAGACCACCGCCAGCCGTAACCGACTGCTATCCGAAGGAATCGGGCTGCTCACCGAATCGGTGGCCGACATGACCTCGCCGCTGGAGGCAGCCGGCCCTGCATACGCGCGTTCAGGGCTGCTTCATACGACCTTCCTGGCGCAGGCACACCTGCGGCGCGGCGACCTGAGTGAGGCTGTCGGCGCACTGAGGATCGGAATCGGGCTACTACCGCTCGTGCAATCTCCGCGCGGGCGCAACTACCTGCGTCAACTTCGACCCGCTTTGGCGCGCAGATCACGCTCGCCGGTCGTCGCGGAGTTCCTACCGCAGTTCGATGGGGCATTATCGACTGCATGACGAGCGATCTCTCTACACCGGACGCCTGCGTCGAGTCGGCCGGTGAGATCACCTTCGTCGAGCGCACGGTCGACCATCCCGACGCCGCACATCTGCTGGACGCCTTCTATAAAGAACAATTCGGCCGGTACGGCTTCGCCGAGTCGGTCGACCTTGAGCACGATGACTACGCCGTGCCGAACGGGATCTTCATCGTGGCGTACAGGCGCGACCTACCGGTGGGATGTGGTGGCTACCGGTGGTACGACCGCAAGACCGCCACGGTCGAGATCAAGAAGACGTATCTCCTTCCTGTAGCGCGTGGGCGAGGCGTCGGCCATGCGTTGCTCCGCTTTCTGGAAAGCACGGCAATCAAGAGCGGCGCCCGCCGCGCCATCCTGGAAACCGGTGTCCGCAACACGGCCGCTCTCAGCTTGTTCATCAGCAGTGGGTACGAGCCAACGGCACGCTATGTCTCTGGACGCGACCCGCTGATCAATCGGGCGTTCGCAAAGGCGCTGGCCAGCTCACCTCGCCTACACGGTCGAGCCGCGCAAGCCACCGCCTGACTATCGCCGCCTCCTTCTCCGCTGCGATGCCGTGTTCGGCGAAGCGCTCATGGTCGACGGCGCGCCCACCGTCGCGCAGCCACGCCCAGGTGTCATCCACCGTCTCCGCGATCGGCCGGCACTGTAGACCGGCAGCGTGCGCGCGCTCGACGTTCATGGCCCATGGAGCCGCCGCGTTGCGCCACAGCGGCAATTCCGTCCATTGCGCGACCCCTTGGCTCACGAGCCAACCCTCGTCGACCCAGATCAGCTCGGCCGGGCGTTCGGCGGATGCGGCGGTGACCGACATGCAGGCGTGCAGCATCGCGCTGTAAGCGGTCGCCTCCGGCCTAGGCGCGACGTTGAAGAACCCCCCGTCGCCTTGTTCGATGCGATCGAGCAGGAACTGCGCAAGGTCCCTGACATCGACCGGCTGGACCGCCCGATCCGGGGCAGGGGCCAAGACCTGTCCACCTCGCCGCATCCGTTTAAGCCACCACGGCAACCGTCCGACGTACTCGTAGCGGCCCAGCACCACGTGTGGCCGAAGCACGAGCAGCCGCTGCGGCCCGACTGCTTCGTGCCAGGCAATCTCGCAGCCGACCTTCAGTGGACCGTAGGCATCCGGATCCCAGCGGCGCGTGCCTGGATCGTGGTCCGGGTCGGCGTCCCATAGCGGTGAGTCCTCATCGACGGGGGCGTGCGGCCATTCCCGGTATGCCGAGATCGTCGATATGAATGCGGAGCGTTCTGCGACGTCGGCGAGGACGCGAGCGGACTGTCCGACTACGGCCGGAACATTCCCGCTCACGTCGACGACCACGTCCCAAGGGCCGGACCGGGCGAGCGAGCGGACATCGGCCGCCGACTCGCGGTCACCGACGACCCGACGGACGCCGGCGGGAAGCCGTGCCGCAGTGACGCCCCGGTTGAACACCGTCACATCGTGACCGCGTCCGGCCGCTTCCTCGACGACGACCCTGCCGACGAACCATGAGCCGCCAAGCACCAGTACCCGCACCGACTCATTGTGCTGGCCCTGCGCTCACGCGCGAGCTGCTCCAAGCCGGGTTCACTGAGTTCATGCGACGTTCCCAGCGTTCCCAGTGTTCACGGCCGTCGATCATTCCCAGTTCCGTCCGTAATTGGTCGACTGGTGATTGCGAATGTTGCCGACCCCGTCCTCAACCGACAGAGGCACGGCGATCCATCTGAGCCGGCCCGGGGCGGGCGCGGCGTCGAACCGATCCTCAGCCTCCCGAGGGCCGGTCCGCAAGAACCCGCCCGCCTCGGCGCCACACCACATCTCATTCGACCCCGCGGGAGCTCGGCGATTCCCGCGGCAGCGGTTTGGAGCTGCGATGACGCACGCGTACCGGCCGCCGCCGGCCCTCGCGGCGACCGACTTCTGGATGTTGAGTCACAACGAGCACACCGGTCAGCCACTGGCGCCACATCGGGTGGTGGCGATCGGTCTGGCCGCGGCCCTGTTGGCCGAGCTGCTGCTGGAGGAGCGCATCGGGATCCACCACGACAACGTCGTGCCGATCACTGCGTACCCGCCCCGGGACGCGCTGACGCACCAGGTGCTGGATCGGCTCACCGGCGAGGAGCCGCTGCCAGTGCAGGTCTGGCTGCGGCATTTGACGCAGACCTCGTACGAGGCGGTAGCTGAGCGGATGCTGCGGCAACGGCTCGTCGTCAAGGTCGGGGACCGCAGACTGCTGGGCCGCTCCCGGATCACCTACCGCCCGGTGGACCCGAATGTCGCCGGATGGCCGGCCGCACGGCTGCACGTGTTCCTGCGGGAAGGTCGACCGTTCACCGAGTCCGACGCCGTCCTGGCAGGCCTGGCGAAGGCGATTGGACTGCACCACCGGGCCCTCGAGGGCAGCGGCCGAAGCACCGAGAGCTACCTCGACGCGGTGATCGCCAGCGCAGGTCGTCCGTATCACCAGCTGTTCGCGCATACCGCCGCGATCGTCGGTTCAGCCGTCATGGCCGGCCGCTGACCCAACACTCCCTGCACTGCACCAACCACGTGATGAAGGAGTACGCATGTCCGCACCGTTCCCGGCGCCGGTACAGCGAGGCCGGCCCAGCAACGTCCTGGCCTCACTGGAACGCACCGGCCTCGGCCTGGGCCGATTGATCGCGGCGGCGTTCGCCGCCGTGGCGCCGGCAACGGTGGTGTTCGGCGGCGCCACCGGCGGCTGGGCGGTCACCGGCGTCATCCAGATGCCCCTGGCCTATGTCGCCGTCGCCGCCGTCCTCGCGCTGTTCTCGGTCGGGTATGTGGCCATGTCCCGGCGCATCGTCAACGCCGGCGCGTTCTACAGCTACATCACTGCCGGGCTTGGCCGCATCCCCGGCGTCGCCGCGGCCATGGCGGCGCTGGAGGGCTACAACGCCATGCAGATCGGCCTGTACGGCGGCATCGGTGCCGGCCTGCATCTATTTCTCGCCACGCACCACATCGACGTCGCCTGGTGGCTGCTCGCCGGTGGCGCGTGGGTGCTGGTGGCGATCCTTGGGCTGCTCCGAGTCGAGCTGTCGGGCTGGATCCTGGCGTTCCTGCTGGCCTGCGAGCTCGTGGTGGTGCTGGTGTTCGCCGTCGTGCACGCCGCGCACCCGGCCGGTGGCGTTACCACGTTCGACAGCCTGTCCTGGTCCGGGTTGTCGTTCGCCGGGTTCGGCATCCTTTCATGCACGGCGATCGCCGGTTTCGTCGGGTTCGAGTCCGCCCCGGTGTACTCGGAGGAGGCTCGCAACGCCCGCAGGACCGTGCCCCGAGCGGTCTACATCACCCTGGTCGTGGCGATGCTGGTGTACGCGTTCGGCTCGTGGGCGATGGCCGACGCCGCCGGACCGGACAAGGTCATCGCCCTGGCCAAGGACAACACCTCGGAGCTGCCGTTCATCCTCGCCCAGCCGTATCTCGGTCAGGCGTGGATGGACGCCGGGCACCTGCTGTACTGCACCAGCCTGTTCGCCGCCCTGTTGAGCTTCCACAACACCTCGGCCCGCTACGCCTTCGCCCTCGGCCGCGAGGGTGTGCTGCCGCGGTGGCTGGGCCGGTTCAACCGCGCCAACGCGCCCGTGTGGGGCTCACTCACCCAGACGATGCTCGCGGGGGCGGTGCTGGTGCTGTTTGCGGTGCAGGGCTGGGACCCGTTCCTGATTCTGTTCTTCTGCGGCACGGTGCTCGGCGGCTTCGGCGTCCTGCTGCTGATGACCGTCACCTCGGGCGCGGTGCTGCGGTACTTCGGCACAGTCACCCGCCGCCACAGTCCCGTGGGAATCTGGACAGGAACGATCGCACCAGGGCTGGCGCTCGTGCTGCTGACGGGCATCTCGGTCCTGACCGTCCAGCATTTCGACGAGCTGCTCGGCATGCCGGCCACCTCGGTGTGGCGGTACGCGCTGCCGGCCAGTTTCGTCGTCGTCGCGCTCCTCGGCGTGGCCCGCGCGCTCTACTTGCGTGCGGCCCGCCCGGACGCGTACGCCGCGATCGGCAAAGGCAGCCCGGACGCCGAGGGCTTCGGCCCATCCGGGCCCCCGCCAGGCCCGGTAGACACCCTTGGCCTGGAGGGCTCCGCCCGAGCTGGGCAGACGGCACGGGGGTGGCGCCGGTGAGCGGGCAGCCGGAGGTGTGGATCGCGGGGGCTGCGGATCAGGCCCTGCTCGCCGCCGCCTTGGCGGAGGCGTTCCACGATGGGGATCTGGCCGAGTGGCTGGTCCCGGACCCGGATGAACGCGCCGCGATCTACGGTGGGTACTTCGCGCTGGTGCTGGACGGGTTCGTTGCCCAGCCGAACGTCCGGATCGAGGTGTACGACGCGTTCCGCGGCGTGGCGATCTGGGCCGCGAACCAGACCCGGTTCAGCCTGCCCATCCCCGACTACCCGCGGCGGCTGGCCACCTGCTGCCACCCACGCACCCACCGCTTCGAGGCGCTGGACGCTGCGATGGATGCCCACCACCCGGTCGGGCCGCACGAGTACCTCGCCTACCTCGCCGTACCCCCGAAACACCAGGGGCAGGGCATCGGCTCCCGCCTGCTCCAGCATCGGCTCGCCCGGCTCGACGCCGCCGGCCGGGTCGCGTACCTGGAGGCCACCGGGGAACGCAACGTGGCGCTCTACCGCAGGCACGGCTTCCAGCTGCTGCGACCGGTCCCGCTCGGCGACGACGTGGCGCTGTACCCGATGCACCGCCCACCTACGCCCGTCAATCGTTGCTAGCCACCACGGCCGGCGTCCGGCCGGCGTGCATCGGTGCGACCAGGGCTTTGGGCGAGTCCGGAACGCGCCCAACCCAAGGCGTCCGCCCGCGACGGCGCCTCATCGGTGGGCCAGCGGCGGCGCGCCAACCATCCAATCCGGGATTCGGATGGGAAGCCGCCCAGGTCCCGCCGGGTCGCCCGCGCCGTGTGCACCTCGCAGCTCCGCACGGCGCGGGCGGCCCACCCACGCAATCCACCACACCAGGTTTCGCCAACACCGAGGACCACGCGATGTCCCGCAACCACGCCGATCGAACGACCTCGGCAGCACAGCAGCACCAACTGACGCCGTTACATCCCCCACGGCGACGGCCTGTCTTCCTCGACCTACTCCCGGCAACAGCACTGCACCCGGAGTGGCAGACCTCAGACCAGCATCGACGACCACACCGTTGGGTCACAAACCTTGCGGTCGCACCAGCAGCGAGCTCGGACCACGCCGCCAGCGACCGGTCGGCAAGACCCGGTTACAACACCCGTTCCTCGTTCGAACGCTGGAGTCGCCGATGAGCGCAGCAATCGCCCTTTCATCCGCCACGCAGGCGATCGCCGACCGGTTCGGGCAGCTGGCCAAGGACGACGCGAACCGGATCGCGGTATATGACCGAGACCGGGCCGTCACGTTCGGGCAATTGTGGACGCTCGCCTACCGGCGGGTGGCCGCCATGCCGCCCGCCGCTCGGATCGTGCCGATCGTGGCGCAGCCGACGGTCAGCACGATCGTCGAGGCGCTCGCGGTGTGGCTGTGCGACGCCGTCCCGCTGCCCATCCCGCTCGGCACCCGGGCCAAGGCCCTCGATGAGGTGATCGGCCACAGCGCCTGCGCGGCGCACTGGTGTCGGCCGTGGCGTGCTCACCTGCACACCGCCTACGGCGGCCGGCACATCTGGGTAGCCGGTGGCGAATCGCCCACCACACCGCGCGTGCGTGACGCGATGGGCCTCAGCGCCGGCGGCACCGCGTTGATCGCCGCGCCGCTGCATGCCGCCGCGATCTTCGAGATCGTCATCCGGCAACTCCTCGCCGCCGGCACCGTCGTCCTCGAGCCCGACTTCCACCCTGACAGCTGGCTGCACACCGCGGCCGAGACCCGCGCCGGCTGGGCCGTGCTTGCCCCCGGCCAGATCAAAGCCCTGCTGCATGACCGCGAACAGCCGCCCGGCCGGCTCGGCGTGGCCACCCGCGCGCTGCGACGCGTCGTCGTCCCCGCCGACGTCGCCGGGACCGTCGGCCACTTGACCAAATTCGCTGCCGCCGCTGACGTCACAGTCACCAGCTGGTACCACGCACCCGCCTACGACGGTGCCATCGCCACGATCGGTGCCGTCCCCGCGGCGTTGACCGCACTGCCCGGCATGCGGTTCCGCACCGTCGACCCCGCCGGCCGCCCGACGCCGCCCGGCGTCGCGGGACTTATCGAGGCCACCAGCACCGGCTGTACCGCCGTGGCACACCGCGCCGACCAACCATGCCCACCGCCACAGGCATGGCGGACCAGCGGCGACATCGGCACCCTGACCAGCAACGACAGCCTCACCGTGCACCGCATCGAACCCACCGAGCACTACCTGAGCCCGACCGGGCAGCGCCTGCGCGGCAGCGTGCTACGCCGCGTCGCCGCGGCCCACCCCGATGTCGCCGCCGTCACCGTCCACGTCGTGCCCGACGAGCACGGCCGAGCCCGTGCACAGCTGCGGGTTTGGCCCCGTCCCGACGCAAGGCAACCGCTCAACCCGGGCGGCGTCGCGGCTCACTGCGCCGCCCACAGTGCGCCCATGGCCGCCGATCACATCCTGATCGCTAACGCGCGCCCACCGGTAGGCAGCCCATGACCAGAATCGCGATCCTGCCCGCCGCATCCGATGCCGACCTCGCCGCACTGGCCCGCAAGCTCGCCGCCCGGCCCGACTTGCTGTTCGCGCTCGACGTACCCGGCTGCGATGGCGAGGCCTGCCACCGGCCGGCCTTCCGCGATCACAGCACCGACCTCTGGCGACACTTTGCCGACCTGTCGCGCTGCCGTGCCGACCGCCAGGACCTCGCCGCCGCCACCGGGAACAGCGCACCGGCTGACGCTCCGGTGCCGGGCGCCGGCCCAGCTGAGCTGGCGCCTGTTCGTTAGGACGATCACCCAACGCACCGAGCGACACCAGGCGCTGGCGGTACATCGACGTGCCGGCGGCCGCCAGAGAGCATCGGCGACCGTTCAGACATCCGATCGACAGTAATGCGCACCGCACAATCGGCTGATCTTGTCAGCGTTGTGTGAACGGACGACGGTCAAGCCGAGCTAGTGCCGCGTCGTCAGCTGGATCACTGAACGTGTCGAGTTCGATTAGTCGGTACGGCCGTTCCTGCATGCCGACAGGCAGCCAGATGCCGTCAGCGACACAGCGCTCGGTGCGCAGCGCTTCACGGGTGGCAGTCGCAACCGGTGTGGCGACGAGCCCACGACCCAGCTGCTGGTGCAGCTGGCGTTCACGGGCACGGTCCGGCAGGAAGAACAGCACCGGCCATGCCGGTCCTCCCTGAGCGGTCAACTGCTCGTACCGCTTCAGCTTGTCCAGCAGCAGGGGCACCGACTCAGTGCCCCGGTCGTACTCGAGGAAGAACGCGATCCGCCGCTGGCCCTCGGCGTAGATACCGTGGCCGTCGGCGCGAACCCGGTGCATGCTCACCGAGCCGAACCGCAACGGTTCAGCACACTGCCGCTCTGACCACCACCGCATCACGCCGGCGTCTGGCGTGTGGCGCGCATGGGCGATCAAGTCGATGAAGAACTGGTTGACGCCGCGCAAGTGGGCCAGATGGGGGCTCATGGCGATCCGCCGCTGCCGCGCGACGACCTCCGCCGCTCGCGGCGTCGGGTCCCCGCGGAGCGCCGCGACGATCTCCGCGCCAAGCAGGCCGAGCACGTAGTAGAGGGTGCGGCGGCCGGGCGTGGTGTGTTGGAACCGCTCGAGGATACCGAGCCGGTACAGCCGCAGCAGCCGGTCCGTCGCGGTCTTGCGCGCGTCGTACAGCGCCGCGGTGATCTGCTCGATGGTCAGGACCTGGTGATCATGCAGCCACTCGAGCAGGCACACATCGCGGTCGGTGATGAAGGCCCGTGCAGCGAGCACGCGATCTGAGTTGATGACGGTCATCGGTGCCTCCGAACAGTCGGCCGTCCTGGTGACGACCTCTCACCTACACATGGCCCAACCATCGGCGACTTTCGTCACCAGTCGCCGGGTGCCTACCCAACGGGCCCAACTCGTTGGTTGGGCAGGAATCCAACGAGCCCAACTCGTTGGTCGGGCCGGGACCGTTCGGGCCCAACTCGTTGGTTGGGCAGGAATCCAACGAGCCCAACTCGTTGGTCGGGCCGGGACCCTTCGGGCCCAACTCGTTGGTCGGTAAGTCGACCGATGATCACCATGATCGCGTGGCAGTTGGGCGTCCAACCATCGGCCGTATCGTTGGCGCCAACGGGCTGCCGGCAGGGCAACGGCTTGGTTGGGTCAGTTGGCCGGTTGGGCAAGTCAGTTGTCTGGCGCCGTTGGGTTGATCGCGCTTGGGCGGCTTCAGCATCGTCGGGGACAACCATGCAACCGACGGCGGCCTAGGGTTCCAACTGCTCCACGTGCATCGATTTGGCCTGCGACTTGTGTGGTCTAGGGGCCGTACGGCCGCGGTGATGAACCGGGACGGCGCGCCCGGTGCCAAGACCGGTAGGCCGCCCAGACCCTTGGCGAACCGGACGGTTGGCGCGTTGGCGTGGCCGGTTTGCCTGGACGTCGCGTCGCCGGTCAGCTCACCGGTGAGCGGCGGATCGGTACTCGGTGCGCTCAGACTCCCGCGCATCGGTACCGCCTCGATGCGAGTCGAACGTCGAGGCCGGTTCGGGCGATGGCCGGTCACGCCGCGGCCGGTATCGGAAGGCGCGACGTCTGCGACGTGTTCGCCGCGATCCGGCGGCATGTCGCAAATTAGCAGGTCGGAGGGATGTTCAGACCGCTCGAGGGTTCAACTTCCGGCGCACGGAACGATACTCTGCCCGGTGCCCGGTGCCCGGTGCCCGGTGCCCGGTGCCCGGTGCCCGGTGCCCGGTGCCCGGTGCCCGGTGCCCGGTGCCCGGTGCCCGGTGCCCGGTGCCCGGTGCCCGGTGCCCGGTGCCCGGTGCCCGGTGC